>NZ_JASDCT010000006.1:0-236686 GCF_030407735.1 Planococcus sp. APC 3900
TTGCGGATCCTTTTTAGATTGTTTTTTATTGCTGGGCTGAGCTGCGGTCTTTAGACATGATCCAACTGTAATAAAAAACAACGAGGATCACAAAAACCCCCAGCATCAAGTACAGATTGGAATAGCCCGCAAATCCTGCAAGCAAGCCAAGCGAAACCGATCCAATGGCAATTCCACTGTCATAAAAAGCGAAAAAAGTTCCGGTAGCGTAACCGCTGCGATGTTTATCTGCAGCCTGTATGGCCAGAGTTTGAAAGCTTGGCAGCAAGGTTCCGTAGCCAAGGCCCACTAACGCACCTGACAACAACAGCATCCACGAAGACGCAGTAAAGCTCAACGAGATAAGCCCTATTCCAAAGATGATGATGGATGGGATAATAACAACGCCTGGGCCCATGGTGTCAAATATCCTTCCGCTGAAAGGCCGGACAAGCAGCATGGCAATGGCATAAACGACAAAGAAAAAACTGGCTGCCTTGATCAGTCCAAGCGATTCCGCATAAACCGAAATGAACGTCAGGATACTGGCATACGCGAACGAGATGAAAAAGCCGACGGTCGCAATCGGCATCGATTTTTTCTCCAGAAAATCGCTGATTGTCAATTTGTGTTTTTGTTCTTTGACAAAAGAACCTTCGTCCACTTGGACCGCTAAAGCACAAAAGAAGCCGATGATCATAATAACGGAAAGAATGACGAAAATGGCCTGTGACGATACATAAGGCTGTAAAGACAATGCGAGGAATGGGCCAGCTACGACCGCTAGATTCATGGCGATTCCATAATAGCCCAAACCTTCGCCGCGCCGCTCCGGGGGAATAATATCAGCAGCAATAGCACCGGCTACCGTTGTCAGCAAACTGAACCAGATGCCCTGGAAAAAGCGCAGCAGCAACAGCACCGTAAAACTTCCGATAAATACATACAATACCGTACTGACGGTAAAGAAAAATAGAGAAAAAATCAGTATGTTCTTCTTTCCGAATTTCTCCAGAATCATGCCGGCAAAAAACCGCATGATAATGGCAGACAGCAAGAAGACGGAAACAGCTAATCCCCCTTCTGTAGCTGTACCTCCCAAATCATTCAGCACATATAAGGGGGTAAATGTCAGCAATGCATAAAATACCACAAAAATAAAAAAGGTACTAACTGATATATTGATAAAACTTTTTGTCCAAATTGGTCTTTTTTCAGCCATTCTTTACATCCTTTTCTTCAGTACTCTCTAACCCTATTTTTTTCAATAGATGAATCAACTGATCCTGTTCTTCATCGGAAAGCTTTGACAATAAATTTTCTTCCACACGCCGAATCCGTTTTTCTATTTCCGGTACCTTTTGTTCAGCAGAAGAAGAAAGTTGAACAATCTTCTCGCGTTTATCAGTTCCTTCTCTTCGATTTATCCAGCCGCTTTCTTCCAGACGGACAATCGTTCTTGTCACAGTAGGAGCTTCCACATTCAAATATTTCCAGATTTCTTTTTGAGTCATTGAACCGAATTGCTTCAGACAGAACAGAATCGACCATTGTGAGCTGTAAAGACCGAACTCCTTTAGAGCATCATTCACTTCTTTGATCGATAGCCGTGATTTTTGATGAATTTCGTGGAATAATAATTTATTCAATAATCTCACCCTCGCATTTAGTTACCTAGGTAAGTTTATACTCCTTTTCTTTTTCTGTAAAGAAAAGTATTTAGGTTTCCAAAAGAAAAACCATTTCCTGTTGTAGAGGAAATGGTTCTCAGTGCAGTCAAATCAAAATGCCGTGTTTCTTTGCGTCGAACAATAATTCTTCACGGAATTTCGGATGTGCGATGGCTGCCAGACGCTTGACGCGTTCTGAAATGGAAACTCCATGCAGACGGGCTACTCCATATTCGGTAACGATATTGTCCACGTCGTTTTTCCCTGTAGTCACTACAGAACCCGGCGTCAGCTGCAGATTAATCCGTGATATGGTATCATTTTTTGCCGTTGATGCCATACAGATATAACCTTTGCCATTTTCAGCAAAGCGCACACCGCGGGCAAAGTCAATTTGGCCGCCGCTGGAGGAATAGTACTTGCCGCCGACTGTCTCGGATGCACATTGGCCGAACAGATCCACTTCGGTTGTCGCATTGATAGAGACGATGTTCTTTTCTTTAGCAATCTCGCGCGGATCATTGACCACGCTGACCGGCAGGAATTCAACAGCCGGATTGTCATCGATAAAGTCATACAGATTTTTAGAACCAAAAGCGAAAGTGGCGACAATCTTACCAGGGTAGGTGTATTTCCGTGAACCATCCACAGCGCCTGCAGCTACGAGCTTCGCTACGCCGTCCGGCAGCATTTCCGTATGAATGCCTAAATGGCGATGGTCTTTCAGCATGCTGATGACAGCGTTTGGAACAGCGCCG
Organism: Planococcus sp. APC 3900; assembly: GCF_030407735.1. Lineage (NCBI taxonomy): Bacteria > Bacillati > Bacillota > Bacilli > Caryophanales > Caryophanaceae > Planococcus > Planococcus sp. APC 3900. The sequence goes on from NZ_JASDCT010000006.1 coordinate 2,408, forward strand.
ATGCCAATCTGCAAAGTATCCCCATCTTGAATGTCCTGAATGATCGTCGAAGCAATCAGCAGGTCCTTATCGCTGACTTCCGGAACTTTCTCCTCTGACAGAGGCGCATGATGCTCGACATATCCCGCTATCTGGCTGATATGAATTTGGTTGCGGCCATATGTCCGGGGCATGTGATCGTTCACTTCTAAAATGAATGGCACTTTTCCAATAAATTCGGCGATGTAATCAGCCTGCGTTCCCAGCGTGAAATACCCATGTTTATCCATCGGCGAAGCCACTGTCAGCACCATCGACATCTTGGTAACTTTTTGAAGCATACGCGGCACTTCATGGAAATTGTTTGGCACCAGTTCCATCTTCGCCTGCTGATAGACTTTCCGTGTAGCACCGCTCAAGAAATAAGACACATGCCGCAATTGCTCTATATCACCTTGAATGTATGAACGTGACCGCAAAGCCAGCATCTGATGAATTTTCACTCCATCCAATTGCGCTGCATTTTCTTCCAATATATCCAATAACCGAATCGGTTCCCCATTGGCGATCGGAACGATCAGGTCTGCTTTCGACTCAATCAACTCGATGACTTGCTGTGGACTCAACTTCTTCGTCATTCTGTTACCTCCCGTATTGCTTCGTTATTCTACAACTTTACCATATATCACAGAGCCCATAATATTTGCTGAATTCCTGTGCAATTCCGTCTTTTTTGGACAAAGAAAAACCGTCAGTTTTTCTGACGGTTCCGATTTTTCACGGCAAAAACGATGCCTGCCAAGCCAAATAAAGCCATAAGCGCCCACAGGACCATCAAAATAATGGACCCTATGCCATCGCCGCCTTCCATTACCGCTATCAGCTGCAAAGTAAAAAAAGCCAAACTGATCAGAGCGATTGCACCAAAGTAAATAAGCCGTGCTTTAAAACTGAAATGCTTCATTTTCTGAACCCCTTTGGTTTTCATTGGTTTTTTCTACACGGTTTTTTGTCCAAACTAGCGTAAATAATAAGAACAGCTCAAAAGCGTTGGTGGCTGCTGAACTTTCAACTTCAATCGGCACAGCACTGCCGATCCCCATAGTTGCTGCACCTATCAACATCCATTTCCAGCCGTTTTCTTTCCAAAGCACAATTCCTGTAAGAACCAGGACAACTGTCACCAGGAGAACCATTATCGGCGGTCCGGATGAAGTCTCTGCGGATACATAGCGCAATACGCCATACTGCTGCTCTGGAATAATTTCGAGGCCCCAGGTTTCGAGAACCAGTTCAATGACCATCAACGCCGCTGTATACAACAGAAATCCGTAAAAAACGATGTTTTTCTTTGCCCATCGGACACCAGCCTGATTTATGGCTCCCCAGCAGAACAACACCAATAACGGCGTAAAGAAAGCATGGCTCCAAAAACGCATGAGGTTTACTGTTTCCAGAAACGTTCCTTCTCCAATGGACTTGCCGATTGCAATGATGCCATTGTCATATATCAAACCGAACAGCACCAAGTATAAAAATGCTGTAAAGCTCCAGGTCCGCTGCTGCTTGAACCCCCATATCACCAAGAGAATGTAAGCGGCAGTGAAGAAAAAATAAAGCGCCGTATCCACTGTATCACCTTCCGTAATTTACCGATTACTCTTACCATTCACTTTTCAGGGGGGCTCTAAACGTCTGATTCCGGAACTTGGATTTATTTGAGGAGAAACTTCGTCCGGCTATAGCCTTCTTTTGATTTTTCAACTTCCAGTATGGCGGGAATTGCTGCCTTCAATTCCTGCACATGTGAAATGACACCGATCATGCGACCTGATTTCTGCAGATCAATCAAAGTTTCGATTGATTTATTGAGTGACTCTTCATCCAGTGAACCGAATCCTTCATCAATGAACATCGTATCAATCGAGACGTTGCCTTGGAAGCTCTGAATGACATCTGCCATCCCGAGTGCCAGGCACAGCGAAGCATTGAATTTTTCTCCACCCGACATGGTTTTCACGTCACGTGTCTGTCCTGTATAGGCATCATAGACATCCAAGCCCAACCCGCTTTGTTTGCCGCGTGCTTCCTGCCGGTCGCTGCGGATCAAATGGAACTGGCCATTGGAGAGATTCTTCAGCCGTTCATTGGCTGACAGGATAATCTGCTCCAAATATTCAATTTGCAAGTAGCGCTCAAACGAAATCTTCAAGCCATTCTGGCCCCGGATCATGTCATGAAGGTCCGCAATCCGGTTTAAAGCCTGCTCAGCTTCTACGGCTTTTTCAATCACTCCTTGAATGTTGGCAATCAGCCCCAATCCGGCTCTTTCAAAATCCTGTGAGCGGTTGCGTTCCACAAGTGCCTGCTCGTAGGCTTCTTTCAATTCCGATAACTCTGCTTCGGCCTGGCTCAAGTCTTTCAGTCTTTGGCCTGCCAACAGTCCCTCCAGTTCACTGACCTGCTGCAATAAAGTATGGCGAGCCTGATTAAACTCTACAATATCTTTTTTCAAGGCTGCAAATGCCGCATCTGCCAATTTCGCCTGCTGGTAGGATTCTTCAGAATCGAATGCCGATTTTATCAAAGCCTCTTCAAATTGCTGTTGCGCTTTTTCTCTCTTTTCTGCTATTTCTTCCGCTGTCGCTTTGGCATGCTGCACGGAAACCACTGCACTTGCCAATTGCTCCTTTGATGTTTGGAACTGCTCCTGGACATTGATCCAGCCCTGCTCCAGCTGCTGTTTTTTAGCAGAAGCTTGCTCGAGCTGTTGTTTCAGAACAGGCAACTCCCGCAGATTTTCAGGAACGGCAGCCAATTCATTTTCGAACACGGCTTTTGCTGCCTGGAAGGAAGATGAACGCTTCTGCACTTCCTCCTCCAACCCGCGTCTGTTCTGTTCCAATTGCTCTATTTTCCGGATACAGACAGCCACTTGTTCTTTGCATTTCCGCAACTCCTGTTTTCTTGCCTGCTGTTCTGTAATCAGCTCTGTTAACTGATCTTTCTCCTCTTCAAGGTGGCGCAGGTGTACTTCTGCCTGTTCCGCATCCACTTCCAGGCTGGCCAAATGCTTGCTCTGTTTCTTCAGCTGTTCATCCAAAGCAAAGAGCTGAGCAGACGCATTCCGGTAATCACCATCCACTTGATCAAAGGCGGACTTTGCCGATTCGACTTGTTCTTTTGATACTGTCTGCCCTGGCTTCAACTCCGTTCCCGGATGATCCAGGCTTCCACAGACAGGGCAGGCTTCCCCATCATGCAATTGGTCTGCAAGAATATGGGCCTGGTTGGCAAACCACTGAGCTTCCAGTCCACGATAAGCCGTATTTGCCTGTTCAAAATCCCTCTTCTTCGCTTCCTGGACAGCTTCCTGTTTTCGGCGTTGCTGTTTCAATAAAACGTATTCTGCAGCCACTCTGTGCTTTTCTGTGACGCTGGCCAGCTCCTGCTGCGTTTCATCAGCTGCTTCCAAAAAAATTTCCAGTTCAGCAATCTGTCCATCCAACTTCTGCTTCTCTTCTTTTTGGGCGTTGAACTCTTTTTCGGCCTGTTTAAGGTGAATTTCCGATTGCTCCGCTTCTTTCTCCAGAAGGGCCAACTTTTCTTTTTTATGGGCTAATTCCTTAATGGCGGGCAACAACTTTTCGAAATAAAGAACTTGTTCACGCAGTTTTTCCCGTTCTCCCTGAAGTTCCTGCTGTTCATTAAATGCCTGCTCAGCCGAGAGTTTTGCTTGCTCCGCCTGCATTTTTTTCCGGGTTGCAGTCTTCAGCAACTCCTTTTTCTCGTGTTCATTCGTGCGCAACTCATGGAACAGGTTTTCGATGCCCGTAATATAGCTGGCGCGTTCCGCCAATTGAAGCGTTTTTTCTTTTTCTGCATAGTGTGTTTGCTGCTGTTCAAGACGGTCAAGCTGATCTTTTTTCACTTCCAGCTCGCCAAAACGGTCGTTCCACTTCTTCGACTCATGATAAGCGCTCATTTTGTCGGCATGCAGTTGATAGACGGCCTGATACTTTTGTTCGTCCAGGCTGATCTTCTGTCTGTAATAAGCGGCCTCATTTTCCAATCCGGCAAGCACTTGATTGATATTCATATGCTCACGGCCCAACACTTCGAAAAGCTCCGAATCGCGATGCGGCAATGATGTCGCGATTCGCTGGATGTAAATATTCAGCTCCTGCTGTTCACGTTCAAACGTTTTTGCTGCTGCATCTTTCTTCTGCTTGAGGCGTTCGCTGATCAGCTTATACGGTTCCGTCTTAAAGATCTTGCGCAGAATCTCTTCTTTGTTGTCTGTCTCCGACGTCAGCAATTTACGGAATTCACCTTGCGGAAGCATGACGATTTGGCTGAATTGATTTTGTGTCAGTCCAATAACCTCTTCAACGCGGCGGTTGATCTCCGAAACGATCTGCCGTTCGACACAAGGTTTTTCTCCTTCTTCCGTGCGTTCAAAAAACTCATAGCGTTCCCCGGTTGCGCTTTTATTCCCTTTTTTCACATGGCCCATCTGGCGCAAAATGCGGTAGACTTTGCCGTGTATTTCGAATTCCATTTCAACACAGGTATGGCTGGCATCATCCGCAAAATCACTTCTCAGTATGCGCGACTCACTGCGGTCGGATCCGCTTGCCGAACCGTACAGGGCAAAGCAGATACCATCAAAGATGGTCGTCTTTCCTGAACCGGTGCTGCCTGAAATGACGAACAGCTGGTTTCCCTGCAAATCGGCAAAATCAATTTCTTCAGTATTTTTATAAGGACCGAATGCGGTCATTTTCAGTTTTAAGGGTTTCATGACTTCACCTCTTCTTTGCCGGCCGGTTCTTCATGCAGGAATTCCTGAAGTACATCCTTAAAAATGGCCGTGGTTTCAACATCCGCTTTTTCGCCTTTCACTTCTTCATAAAAAGCATGGAATAAAGACAATGAATCCATTTTCCTGCGCGAAACAGCTTCGCTTTGCAGCATGCTTCCTGAAAACTTTTTCCGCTCCACATGCATGGCATTCGGATAAACAGAGCGGACTTTTTCCATTGGAAACAACACAGGTGCCTCATCCAATAAAGTCACGAAAACAAAATCATCGCTGATTTCATGGCGCAGAATTTCCTCTATCGTTCCTTCGACGGTACGCATATTGCGCCTCGGCGAAAACAGCCGCTTGCTTACAGATACTTCTCCTGCCGCATCCATTTCAATAATGTGAAAACCCTTTTGGTGATGTTCTTCTGAAATTGAATATTTTAAAGGAGATCCCGAGTAACGGATGGTTTCATTCAACACATAATGGGCTTTGTGCAAATGGCCAAGTGCTGTGTAATGAAACCCTTTGAAATGGTGGGCATCAACGTGTTCCGCCCCTCCAATCGACAGCGGACGTTCAGAGTCACTGGTGTTCTCTTCCTGCTCCCCATGAGGCGTCACAAAAGCATGGCCGACAAAAACATGGCGAGCCTGCGGATCGTATAAAGATTTTATGTTTTCAGTAATGGCTTTCATCGCATCATTGTGGCTGCGGATCGCATCATCTTCAAATGCATAGCGAACCATCGATGGATCCGTATAGGGCACCAAATGAAAATGGACTTCCCCGAACTCATCGTTCAAAATAACAGCCTGATGTTCTTTATGGACATGGCCAGCGATATGGATTCCGTTCATCTTCATCACCCGGCTGCCGAAATTCAATCTCCCTGGGCTATCGTGGTTTCCGGCTACCGCCAATACCGGTGTCTTCAACTCCAAGACGATTTTCGCCAGCACTTCGTCCAATAAATTGACCGCATCGGTCGGCGGTACTGCACGGTCATACAAGTCTCCTGCAATAATGACCGCGTCGGGCTGTTCCTCTTTTATTGCATCTATAAATTGCGCCAGCACAAATTGCTGTTCTTCTGTCATATAGATTCCCTGCACAAGCTTGCCTAAATGCCAGTCGGCAGTATGAAAAAACTTCATCGTATTGCTCCTTTCTTCACGTTAAAAGAATATATGTTCGTTCCATTATACACGATACTGTCTACTTGTTTTTATCGAATGCATGTTCTATAATAAGAACAAACGTTCTTATTATAGGGAGGGTTAATCATGAAAGCACAAATCCTAAAAGCATTTAAATACCAGCAGCTTGTCGATATGATGTATATGGCCAATGATGGCAGCATCAGCAAACGCCGCGTCAAAATTTTAAAAGTCAGTGGAAACTCATTCCAGGCCTACTGCTTTCTTCGCCACAAGAAACGCACATTTAAAATGGATAATGTGCTTTCACTGATGCCCGTTACGCAGAAAGAGCGCCAGATCATTTAACCCTTCTATCTTACTATGATACACTGGAGGAAATGGCTTTTGGAGGGTGAAATGATGAGATTAACTGTTTATCTTGCCGGAGAAATCCACAGCACCTGGCGTGAAGAAATCAAGAAAAAATCAGCAGCTTTAGATTTGCCGATCGACTTTGTGGGGCCTATGGAAAATCATGGCCGCTCAGATGACATTGGTGAAGACATTCTTGGTCCACAGCATGATGCCGTCGCTAAAGACCATGCCGCTTCAAGCTTCAACAATTTGCGCACAGGCGTGCTGATGCACAAAGCAGATTTGGTCATCGCTCTTTTCGGCGAGCAGTACAAGCAATGGAATACGGCGATGGATGCCAGCACAGCACTTGCTTCAGGCAAGCCGGTCATCATTATCCGTCCAGAGAAGCTGCATCATCCATTAAAAGAATTGTCACGAAAAGCAAACGCCACAGTCGAAACCTGCGACCAGGCGATTAAAGCTCTAGCCTATATCCTCGAATAAAAAGAAACTTTAATCAGTAGGGACTTAATCCCCCACTGACCGTTAAAGCAGCATAAAAACAGCCACTTTCTCCCTAAAAATCCAAGGGAGCAGTGGCTGTTTTTTGTATGTAAGAAGAAATTTCGATCAGCGGGGATTCTTCATCCTCCACTGATTGTTAAGCTGAATAGACCAATAAAAAAAGCCCCAAAGGGCTTTTTTTATTGGTACCAGCTTCCGACAATCGGATAGTCGAACTGTTCATTGTTCAGAGCTCTGATAATCCCCATTATCGGAATGATGATGCCCATCAGCCCGAAGACAATCAACATCGGGATGCCGACAAGGAAAACGATCAACAAGCTAGAAATAAAAATCAGTACACCCAAGACTAATTGAAAAAGCAATGCCTGAATAGACAGCTTCTTCACTTCTTTGTCAGCAGAAATCAGAAAAACAATTACCGGGACAAGAAACGGAGCAAAAAACGCACTGGCGTGGACGAGTATTTTCAAACCTGTGTTTTCCATCACATAAACCTCCAGTCAAATCTTTCTTATACTTACTATACGGCTGGCTGACTGAAAAGTTTCAAATTTTTATTCACGAATGCGCAAAACGACTTTTCCAAACTGGCTGCCGGAAGCTAAATGATCAAACGCTTCCTGTGCCTGTTCCAAAGGAAATACTTTATCGATGACAGGCCGGAGCTGATTCGACTCCATGTGCGACAGCATGGCCCGCAGTTCTTCACGGCTTCCCATCGTTGAACCGAACAGCTGGTATTGCCCATAGAAGAATTTCCGCAAATTGAAATCGACATTGTCTTCAGTCGTCGCACCGAATATGACGATTCGGCCACCTTTTTTCAAAACATCGAGTGAACGGTTGAAAGTGGCTGCTCCTACACTGTCGATAACGAGATCCACAGTTTCACCCGCTAATTCTTCCGGCCAGTCGCTGTCTGTCGCAATGGCCAAATCAGCACCAATGTCTTTGGCATGCCGGCATTTTTCTTCGCTTCGTGACGTAACAATTACTCGCGCCCCCACACTTTTGGCGAATTGAATCAAAAATGTTGCGACTCCACTGCCGGCGCCCGGAATAAACAAGGTATCCCCTTTTTTCAATCGTCCTTTTGTAAACAAGGCACGGTAGCCCGTCAAGGCCGGCAAAGCCAGACTGCTTGCTTCTTCCCAACTCATGTAACGGGGTTTCTTTTCCACCTGCCCAGCAGATATGGCAATTTTCTCGGCAAATGTTCCATGGTCCGGCATGCCCAAAATATCAAATTCCGGAGGCGGTGCATCGCTATTGGCATGCCAACGCAAAGCAGGATTGATAATCACCTCATCCCCGTAAGCAAAGTCGGTTACACCTTCACCTACAGATTCGATTATGCCTGCTCCATCTGAGCCGATGATGAGGGCATCAGGCTTATCCCCGTATCGCTTGGGCAAGCCCAAATCTCTACGGTTAATGCCGGCAGCTCTTAAAGACACCACGACTTCACCGGGTTTCGCTTTAGGTTCTTCCATATCTTTCACTTTCAGTTCACCGGATTCGATTACGAATGCTCTCACTCCAGTCACCCTTCCTTAAAATATTCACTGAATAGCTCCAGCTGCGTCTTGTTGACAATGTCCTGCGAAAATAACGGGACACGGACCAGCTTTTGTTTCGGAAATGTCTCTGCGATCAACTGCAAGTATTTCTTCTCGTGCTTTTTCCGTTCCAATAAAAATTCACCATCTGCTTCTTCCGGCAATATTTTATTGATGATGAGTGTTTTGACATGCAGGTGATAGTTATGCAGAAGATCCAGCGCTTTTTTAGTTTCCAATATCGGGAGCCGTTCTGGATTCAATACAAAGATAAACCCTGTTACTTGTTCATCCAGCAGAAGATCCCGTGCTTTTGAAAACCGTTCCTGCCGTTCTCTCAGCACATCGTAGATGGGATCTTCTCTCGGTTCGCCGTCATTCAATAGCTGTGTGTAATTTTCATTGGTTTTTCGCCGTTTTTCCAATAGCCCTTCAATCCAGACCCCCATCAGTTCAGGCAGCGTCAACAGCCGGATCGTATGGCCAGTCGGAGCTGTATCAAATACCAGTTTATCGAAGTTTTGGCGTTCTTCCAAGATGATGTGGATCAACTTATCGAACAGGGCTGCTTCGTCTGCACCCGGGGACGCTTTGGCGGTATCCAATTGGCGGTTCACTTCTTCCATCATACTGGAATGGACCGTACCTTTGATATTGGCTTTCACCGTTTTGATATAATTATCCGTTTCAATTTCCGGATCGATTTCAAGAGCATACAGGTTATCGGCGATCGCTTTCGTTTTGCCGCCGATTTTCTGGTTGAAAATATCTCCCACATTATGTGCTGGGTCTGTCGAAATCAATAAGGTTTTATTGCCATCTTCCGCTGACTTCCAGGCTATGGCCGCAGCTGATGTCGATTTTCCAACGCCGCCTTTTCCTCCTACAAAAATGATGCTTTTTGACAGTACATCCATTCCATTCCCTCATTCCTAATGAAACTAACAGCAACGAATACCGGTTAACGGTGATTTATCCATCCCCATCCGCAGATGCCAGTCATGAAACTCTTCAATCATGTAAGGATACAACTCCAATGTGTAGTAATAAACAGGGTTGGGAATTCCAAGCATCTCCGAGTAGAGCATCAACAGAAACAAGTCGTCCTCATCCCGAAGTTCACGTGCAATTTCAGTACGATGCGGCAATTCAAGGACGGCTTCATAATAAGCAATCAACTGCTTCAGTTTATCGAACACCAACATAACAGCACCTCTTCCTTAATATAAATGGAAGGGACCACAAATTGCATGATCCCTTGGCCATCGTCCTATTTTGTCCAGTCATTGAGGCAGACTCTCCATTAACTGAAACCGCTCTTTATTCGTCACCTGAAAAGTCAGGGTCTGTTTTCTTAAGCAACGCTTGAATTGCCGTCAAGATAATCCAAAGTGTAAAGACGAAGATGATCGCACCAAATACGAACAGCAGCGTACTTGGCTGGTCCGCATACCAAGCCCATTGCAGGAAGACCTGCTGGAACATGGCCCATAGCGTCATAAACATCAGGAAGATCATCGGAATGATCGTCACCATGTAATTTCGACCAAGTTTTCGGAGCCAGATGGAAATCAGCAGCAAACTGATGCCGGCAAGCAGCTGGTTGGCGGTACCGAATAACGGCCATAACAAGTAGCCGCCTGAACCGAAACCATTCGGGCCTTCCGGAAGCAGGACCAGTGCAGCACTTGCTCCAACTGCGATAGTAGTCGCGACATGCTTTTTCTCAAGAGATGGAATTTTGTATTCGACACCCAGCTCTGAAATGATGTAGCGCATTAAGCGGACTGACGTGTCCAACGTTGTAGCTGCAAATGACACCACGATGATGGAAACAATGGTTGACGCCACTTCCGCAGGAATCAGCAGGCCTTGAGCTAAATTGGTGGCCCCTTCGATAAAAGCACCTAACCCGGCTCCGTTAGAAGCCTGGAAGCTGCTATAAGTCGCAAAGAACGTCTCTTTGTCCGGGAACAAGGTAATAACGGCAATGATGGAAATCAGCGCTAAGACCCCTTCACCCACAGCGCCTAAATAACCGACAAAACGGGCATCGGTTTCTTTATCGAGCTGTTTAGATGAAGTACCGGAAGACACAAGTCCATGGAAACCGGATATCGCACCACAGGCAATCGTAATGAACAACAATGGGAACCAGGAAATATCAGCATCCGGATTGGTAATTGGTGCAGTTATGTCCGGGTTGGTGAACAGTAACCCCAAATACAGGATGCCTAGTCCGACAATCAATTGATGCGAGTTGATAAAGTCACGCGGCTGCAGCAATTTCCAGACGGGCAAAGTGGAAGCGATGTAGACGTAGACCATCAAGATGATGATCCAGATAAAGAAGGCTGTTGAAATTGAACCTAACCCAAATAATCCGGCTCCATCTTCTCCACCCATATATTGCACCAGGTCGATTTGCAAAAAGCTCACTTGGCTGGCAACTACAGCAGTTATGTACATGACTGCCAAAGCGATAAGTGATGGGACTAGCATTTTCTTGTTCTTTTTATAAACAGCATGACCGATCCAAATTGCTAATGGAATCTGGATGAAAACCGGTATAACACTGGCGGGGTAAGAAATAAACAAGTTAGCGATTACCCAGGCAAATACAGCATTGACCATCAAAACCAGAATCAGAATGATGAACAGAAACAAAACCTTTCCGCGCTGGCCGATCAAACGATGCGCGAGCGTCCCGACTGATTGCCCTTTGTTCCGGACCGACAAAACCAGTGTGCCGAAATCATGGACACCGGCAGCAAAAACCGTTCCGAGAACTACCCATAATACTGCCGGCAACCAGCCCCAATAGACAGCTATAGCTGGCCCTAAAATTGGAGCAGCTCCCGCAACGGAAGTAAAATGATGTCCCCATAATACAAACTTATTGGTAGGTACGAAATCGACTCCATCTTTAAAGCGATGGGCCGGTGTTACATAATTCGGATCAAGCCTGAAAATCTTTTCTGCTACAAATTTAGAATAAAAGCGGTACCCCAGAATAAATATGAAAATTCCAATAGCGGCCAACGCAATGGCATTCACATTTCCAACCCCTTTTCCTATTTTTTTGCAAGCTTTCCAAATTGCTTGTACACCAATCATAGAGGAGTGCGATAATATTGTAAATGTTCTGACAATAATCATTTCGCTTAAACCAACTTGAATGGCAGAGTCATTTTATACAACGCTTCTTGCCTTTAATAGACAAGGAGCTTAAGCATCTTTAGTCAATTTTTGCTCATATAACTTTAATTTCGTATAGATGATTTCAAGAACAGGAACCTGCATTTCTAATTCTTTAGCCCGCGCGAGCAAGTAGCCCTGCAGATGTTCAGCTTCCGTAGCCTGCATTTTTTCGATATCCCGCTGCATGGAAGATTTCATCTCTGCCGACATGCTGTTGATCCGCTTTAATTGCATATCCGCAATTCCCCGTTGGATAGGAGCTTCCATCTTTTCCATAATAGCTGCAAGCTCTTCCAGCAATGTCTGGATTGTACGCTGTCCCGATTCAAGTTCCCGTATCGGCCCAATAGGCGATTCCATCATGGAAGTGATGCCCGACATGGCTGTGATAAACAAATACTTATGCCACATTTCCTGTTCGATGTTATCGCTCCTGATGAAATCCGCCTTGGTTCCACAGAAAGCCTGTTCCAATCTTTGTATACGTTGCGTATCGTCCCCTGTCCGTTCACCGTAGATCAATTGATGAGTGGGACTTGTCTGGACAATGGTGCCATCTTCCGCTAATGTTGTTTCGACAAAGCATAAGCCTCCGATGACGCGTTCTTCTCCAAAAGCTTCGACCAACGGAGGCAAATGAGCGATCCCATTCAACAAAGGCAGAATCATGGTATTGCTGTCGACAAACGCCTTTACATCTTCTATCGCGTTTTTCAGCTGATAGGATTTGGTGGACAGCAACACCACATCAAAAGGCGCACTTTGTTCTTTTTTTGTGATCAGTTTAGGAGAAAGCTGCAGATCCCCGTGTTTGCTTTGGATATTCAAGCCAGTTTGCTGCAGCTTCTCTTTTCTTCCTTCCCTCACCAGAAAAGTGACGTCTTCCCCTTTTTCGAGCAATCGTCCGCCAAAGTATCCACCAATCGCTCCTGCACCTACAATCAGGATTTTCATGACTGCACTCCTCTTCTATACTTTTTCATATAGCCAAATGCCATTTGTCATTTCGCGTCTACATTCCTTTTTGTGCCTCAAGTGTTCCAGATGTGCCAGTGTTTCTCCCACAGCAAAACGCATTTCATGAACGTTCAAAGGCCGCCGGAACAATGTTTCACATGCTTTGAAGATGGTTTTCGGCGCAGTGATTGCCTCCAGCGTTTCTTCAAGCCGCTCGTCATGGTGCCTCAACAGTTCATCGATTCGCTGATTGGCATCATAAAATGGGCTTCCATGAGACGGAATGACGAATCCCGCATCCAATTTCCTAACTTTTTTCAAAGACGCTAAGTATGACGCTAGAGGATCCTTTTCTCCATGAAACCAATACGAAATATTGGGTGTTATTTTAGGCAGAATGTGGTCTGCTGAAAACAATGTCCGGTGCTCTTCATTATAGAAGCAAATCATGCCGTCGGAATGGCCTGGCGTAGAGATCACCCGGTATTCATTGTGGCCGATCTGCACAAGGTCCCCTTCTGCTAAATACTGTTCGATTTTCGGCAAAGGCGATACCAAAGGCTTGAATTCTTCCGTATTCTTTGCCATCTGCACTGCCTGGCTTTCAGGAATTCCCGACGCTCTGTAGTTTTCAGGAATGGTTTCCAAAAAAGGATCTGCCCACGACGCCATTCCTGCTGCCGCATCCGTCTGGGTCATTCGAACTTTTGCTCCCGTCTTTTCCTGCAATCCACCTGCATAGCCGAAATGGTCCGGATGATAATGGGTCACCAATATATCAGTGACCTGTTTGCCTTGCAGCTTGCGTTCCCATAAAGCTCTCGTATAGTCATTGTTTAATCCAGCATCAATGACTGTCCACCCCTGCCCAGTTTCGGCCAAGAAGCAGTTGACGTGATTTAAACGAAAAGGCAAATCAATCCGGATCGCTTCAACTCCCAATTTTTCCAGCATCGCCGCAGTTTCAAAGCCATTATTTGATACATGCTGCGTCACGGCTTCAAAACCAGCTTCCCGATGGTTTTTCGCCCCTGCAACGAATGATGAGCCTTCGCTGCTTCTTCCAATGGATACGTACCGCCGATCGTCAAAATCAACTCTCCACTCTTCATATAAGTCAATAATTCACTGAAGCTTCGCTGGAATAATTCCGGGTAACGCATAATCTGTGGCAGAAAAAAGCCGATGACTGACTGGTTTTTGCGCATCAATTGACCAGGGTTGAATGACGCCTGTTCTCCGCTGGCTGCACCGAATATGACAAGCCTGCCGAATGGAGCTAAGCATTTCACCGTTTTATTGAAGACTTCACCGCCGACCATTTCCAGCGCCAAGTCTACGCCTTTACCGTCAGTAAGGCTCTTCACTTTTTCTACCCATCCTTCTTCCGTGTAGTTGACCAGGTGGGTAGCACCCATTTTCTGCGCATGAAATAGTTTTTCTTCCGTACTCGCTGTTGCGATAATTTTTCCAGCCCCAAAAATCTTGGCTAATTGGACGGCGATGGCGCCGACACCACCTGCAGCAGCGTGAATCAATACTGTCTCCCCTGGTTCCAGACGGCCCATGGTTTTTAAAATATGATAAGCACTTAATCCCTGCAGCGGCAGCGCCACAGCCTGATCAAAGTCGACGCCTTCCGGCACTTCTGTCAGCACACTTTGGTCGACAGCTGCATATTCGGCGTAGCCTGCAGAACCGATGAGCGCAACAACACGATCGCCCGTTTTAAACTTTTCGACGTTTCCCCCCACTTCGACGATTACGCCAGCCACTTCCGACCCTGGAATATACGGCAGTTCCGTCGGGACGACATATTTCCCTTCACGCCTCGCTGTATCTGCATAATTGACGCCGATTGCTTTCACTTCAATAATGACTTCTGTAGCAGATGGATCCGGCTTTTCAGCTTCCACGAACTGCAAGACATCAGGTCCACCGTATTCTTCAAATTTAATAACCTTCATCAATAATTCCCCCTAGCAAATATAGTGTTCCGCTTCTAATAAATCCTTAGCAATCTGCCGCTTCACTTTATCCATGCCCCCGTGCTGCAGACGGTTCAGTTCGTTTATCACTGCGGCTGTATTGCGCGCCAATTGATTTTCATCAGAAATTGCCTGGATCATTTTACGGGCCGCCATTTCCACTTCCATAAGTGTATCGCTCGCCAAAGCCTGGATCATCAACATTTTCAGCGCATGCTGCTGTTCGCTTTCTGTTGCCATTGCTTTCTCCGTTCTCATCACCGCAGATTCGAGAGCGTATAAAGCAATAGCGATATCCGCCAATGCCATCAGCACTTCCTGCTCTTCACCGAGACTGTTTCCGTATGTTTCATAGGCCATGCCAGTACAAAACAGAAAGATGCGGCGGATTGCCTGGACGGCTTCTATTTCCCGGGAAATAGGCGAGTTTGTTACGGCTTTTGGAGATTTCATTTCTTCAATAGCAGATGCTGTCAATTGCGGCAATGGCAGCTTACCTTTAGCCGCCTGCTTCAACAAATTCCCTGGAATCAGCAACCGATTGACTTCATTTGTGCCTTCAAAGATCCGGTTGATCCGTGAATCACGGTACATTTGCTCCACTTTATATTCTTTAATAAAACCGTAACCGCCATGTAGCTGCAGTGCCTCATCAGCTACAAAGTCGAGCGTTTCCGAGCCATGCACTTTGCAGACCGCACATTCAACTGCATACTCCATCAGCTGTTTAGCAATAAAGTCGTAATCGTCCGATTCATAAAGCCCACCCAGCGCATCTTCCAAATACCCCGCAGTCCGGTATTGAAGAGATTCAGAGGCGTAGATGCGAAGAGCCATATTGGCCAATTTTTCTTGAGTAGCCGTAAATTCCGCAATCGCTTTGCCGAATTGACGGCGTTCGCTGGTATATTTCAATGCTAGCTCCAATCCATATTTTGCTGCACCCATGCAGGCAGATCCCAGGTTGTAGCGTCCCAAATTCAAGACATTTAAGGCAATGATATGGCCTTTGCCTATTTCCCCAAGCAAATTCTCCACCGGCACTTCGCAATCTTCAAAAATGACGGATCGCGTGGAAGAACCTTTAATGCCCATCTTCTGTTCTTCCTGCCCAAGCGATAGGCCTGGGTGGTCTTTTTCAACGATGAACGCCGTAAAGGCTGTCCCATCAACTTTTGCGTAAACAATGAATGTATCGGAAAAAGCGGCATTGGTGATGAACATCTTTGTTCCGTTCAATAGGTAATGGGTTCCGGCTTCATTGAGCTTGGCAGTAGTTTTGGCAGAAAGCGCGTCGGACCCTGCTCCCGGCTCCGTCAGGCAATAAGCACCGATAAATTCACCCGAAGCCAGCTTCGGCAAATATTTCTCTTTTTGCTCTCGCGTGCCAAAATAAGTGATTGGCAACGTCGCAATGCATGTATGATTGGAATGCGCTACGCCGTATCCTCCAGCTGAGCCCAGCGACTCGCCGACCAGCCCTTTGCTGATTTTATCCAGTCCAAGGCCACCGTATGCTTCTGGAATGCTATGGCCAAGCAGCCCAAGCTCTCCCGCTTTAGCAAACAGCCCCTTAACCAAATCGAAATCCTGGTTTTCGATGGCTTCATTGTTTGGCCATACTTCCTTTTCAAGAAAAAGCCTTGCTGTTTTGGCAATCAATTGATGCTCATCCGTGAAATCTTCCGGTGTGAAAAAATCTTGCGACGGTTGATAAAGGAAGGATGCCCCTTTATATCCTGTGGTCTTAGTTTCCATGATGGCTTGCCTCCTTGATTAAATGCTTTTCCAGTTGTTGGCGGTTTGCTTCGGGTAAAGGCTCGCTTTTTTGTGTTTCGAAATTGAAATGGACACCGCTTGCCTGTCCTCTTGCAATCAGTTCCCCACTTTCTGCATCATTGATTTCGTGTACCACCTGAAAACTTGAGTTGCCGATTTTGCTGACTTCTGTCCGGACGACCAACTTTTGGTTGTAATAGCCCTGACTGACAAAGTCACAGGAAGCTGAAGCAAGAATGATCTTCCAATTCTTGATGTCGCGCCCAAAACCCAGTTCAGCGAAAAATTCAGTCCGCGCTTCTTCCAGATAGATAAAATAGCTGATATTGCTGATATGCCCTAAGGCGTCAGTTTCACTAAACCGCACTTTTACCGGAATTTCATGTGCCATTGCATTTCCTCCTTTATCTTCAAACGATGCCGTTAAGAATCAGATCACTGTATATGTCCGCCAACCGATCCGCTGTAATCCCACCTGAGGGATTGAACCATTGGTAGCTCCAATTAGCGACACCTAAAATGGCAAATGCGATGATATCAGGATCAAGTCCCTGCCGGAATTCTTTTTGAACGATACCGTCCATTATGATTTTTTCCAGGTTTTTACGAAATTTTTCACGTTTGCCCTTCACTTGGAAGGCATTCTCTTCGCCCAGATGGCGCATTTCCCTAAAAAATACTTTCCCGCTTGGTCCATGTTTCGCGATGTCGGTAATCAATAAAGCGATGAGCTGCGTCAGTTTTTCACGATTGCTGATTTGCTTTTGCTGGATTTTCTCCTGGCGGTTCAGCAGATCGTCGATATAGCCTAAATGAATATCCATCAACAGTTGTTCTTTGCTTGAGAAGTAATAATAGAAAGTCCCTTTCGTGACACCTAACGCCTCGACGATATCCTGTATGGAAGTTTCACTGAAACCCTTTTCCTCAAACAGGAGAATGCTTTTCTGTTTGATTTCCGCTTTCATGGTCATACCCCGCCATTCGTTTTCCCATAATTTACAGTGCGTGCATGCCGCCATCGACGATAACGACATCACCAGTTATATAATCAGAAGCTTTGGATGCCAGGAATAAAGCGGCTCCTTTCAAATCCTCTTCCGTACCGAAACGATTCAATGGCGTTTGGGCAAGCAAGCCCTCCTGTCCTTTTTCCATCACCACTTTCGACATTTTGGTCGGAAAGAAACCAGGAGCGATCGCATTGACGTTAATGTTATGCTGCCCCCATTTGGCAGCCAAATCTTTCGTAAAAGTGATGACCGCACCTTTGCTGGTGTTATAGCCTATCGTATCCATCAGCGTCGGATTGATTCCCCCTAATCCGGCAACTGATGAAATATTGATGATCTTTCCGCTCTTTTGTTCAATCATCGCCTTTCCTGCTTCACGGCTCATGAGGAATGTTCCTGTTACATTGACATCCATCACTTTTTGCCAGGCATCCAGCGGCATATCGACAACCGGCGCTCCCCACGTAGCTCCGGAATTATTGACCAGAATATCAATAGAGCCGAACTTTTCAAGCGTTTGCTGAACAACATTCTTCACATCGTCTTCATTCGTGACATCACATGCCAGCGCAAGCGTTCCGGCGCCCATTTTATCCAATTTTTCCGCCGTTTCCTGGCAGGCCTCCACTTTTCGTGAACACACGACGACATTCGCTCCCGCTTCTGCAAACGCTTCAGCCATCATGGCACCAAGGCCACGGCCACCTCCTGTTACAATTGCCGTTTTGCCTTCCAATTTGAATAAATCCATTACGTTCATCTTCCATCCCCCTGTCTATTGATAAAACATACATACTAACTAGTTAGTATGTTCAGAATTCTTAAATTAATGTTACCGCTTTCAACTTCTTTTTGCAAGAAACGATTCAATACAAAAAAGCCGATTATTACTTTAAGTAATAATCAGCTTTTCAATCACTTGTCATCAGATTTTTCGGACTTGCTTTCGTTTTGTTGATTTTCCGCCTTGGCAACATTGTCTGCTTTCTTAAAATCGTCATTGTAATGCACTTCCTGAGCGGCCTTCAAATCCAGTTCTTTATCCGCCAATTTTTCATGTGGCTCTTTTTCTTTGCTCATGACTCCCACTCCTTTCATCAATTGGTTTCCATCCTGTTGTTGGCACTTTTCCCGCGTGACGTTCATCTAAACCTCAATTTTCTAGTACATGAGAAATCTTAAGAAGGTCGATGTTCCCTCCTGTTAAAACGACAACGGCCTTTTTAATTTCCATTTCATTCTTACCTGCCATGACTGCAGCCAAAGCCGTCGCGCCTGAAGGTTCTACTAGTTGTTTGGTGCGTTCCAACAAGAAACGGAATGCCTCTTTAATTTCAGTTTCAGAAACCAAGACCAAGTCGTCGAGATGCTCTTTCAAAACCGGAAAGGTCAAATCACCAGGCTGTGAAGTGCGCAATCCGTCCGCGATGGTTGAAGTTCCGGAAATGGCTGTGATTTCCCCTTTTTGAAGAGAGAGAAACGTATCATTGGCTGTCTCAGGTTCGACTCCGATAATACGGATGCTGGGTTTACTATTTTTTACTGCCGATAAAATTCCGCTGATCAAGCCGCCCCCTCCAACCGGCACAACGATGGTGTCCGCTTCCGGCACCTGTTCAAGAATCTCCAAGGCAACGGTTCCCTGGCCGGCAATGACCGCGGGGTGATCATAAGGTGGGATATAGACCCCATTATTTCTTTCTGCCAATTGCTCGGCTCTCGGTATTCGTTCAGCGGAAGTCAATCCGCAATACTCAACCTTGGCCCCGTATGCTTTAATCGCTTCCACTTTGGCGCGATTGGCATCTTCAGGCACAATAATGATCGCAGGGATGCCCATTCGACCGGCGATATAAGCAATAGCCTGGCCATGATTGCCTGAAGACGCTGCTGTGATGAAACGTGCTCCAGCTGCTGCTGCTTGTTTTACCGCATTCGTGGCTCCCCTTATTTTAAAGGAGCCCGTCTTCTGCAGATGTTCCGCTTTTAAAAAGACTTCCATTCCGCAGCGTTCATCCAGAAGCGAAGACGTCAAGATCGGTGTTCGATGGATTGTCTCTTGGATTTCTTTCTGTGCTTTCTTCACATCTGCAAGGCTTACCATTTAATCCACTCCTTTGGTTCACTAATAAATCCGTTCTATTTTTCCTGTATCTTATCATAAACGTTCTTTTTAAATTGAATAATCAGATTTAAAAATCCATCCGTTATGCGGAGAAATTAATGCGAGTTTACGCTCTGCCGCCTATACTATAGAGTAAGATGGCAAAACCTCAAGAGGAGTGGACAAATTGTTGAAACGATTGGTGGTCACCGGCTATAAGCAACATGAACTGGGCATATTTGACGAAAAGAATCCAGGTGTCTTTTTCATTAAAAAAGCATTGGAAAATCGTTTTCGTGCTTTGCTTGATGAAGGATTGGAATGGATAATTTTGAGCGGACAGCTGGGTGTTGAAACCTGGGCTGCTGAAGTTGTGCTGGAGATGAAGGAAGAATTTCCGGAATTGAAATACGCTGTGCTTACACCTTTTCTCGACCAGGAAGGAAGATGGAATGAAACCAAGCAGGAAAATTATCGCATGATTATCGAACAGGCTGATTTTCACCGCAGCCTGACCAGTAAACCTTATGAAGCACCTTGGCAATTCATCGAAAAGAACAAGTTCTTCCTGCGCAATTCCGATGGCATCCTCATAGTCTATGATGAAGAAACTGATGGTTCCCCCAAATTCATCAAGAAAGAAGCGGAGCGTTATGCGGAAACAACTGATTATCAAGTTTTGACGATTTCCGGTGATGACCTGCGAGTTGTGGCAGAAGAAGAACAAATGAAGGAATGGGACAATTAATATCCCTCCTTTCTTTTATTAGGTTGACTATAAGTAAGCTTTTAGGTAACCTTAACAACTATGTTAAAAAAATTACTTCAGGAGGAACTATGAAGAAAGCTTCGAAAGTCTTTTACATCACATTTGCGTTGGTTATCTTAACTGTCGCTTTCGGCGTTATTGCGCCTGAAATCTTTGAAACTGCCACGGGAAACATCCGTAACTATATCAATACAGCATTTGGCTGGTATTATTTAATGATTATGGCCATTCTGCTAATCCTCGTTGCCATCATTATCGTCAGCCCCTATGGAAAAATCCGGCTTGGCAAAGATTCTGATCGCCCTGAGTTTTCGACTTTCAGTTGGATCTCCATGTTATTCTCTGCGGGGATGGGCATCGGCCTCGTCTTCTATGGCGCTTCAGAGCCGCTATCCCATTTTGCCATTCAACCTGCAACGGCAGAAATCGGATCTGACGCTGCATTTAAGGAAGCTTTGCAGCGCTCTTATTACCACTGGGGCATCCATATCTGGACGATGTATGGAATGGTCGCTCTTTCTTTAGCCTTTTTCCAATTCAGAAAAGGCGAACCTGCATTAATTTCATCAACATTGAAGCCGATTTTTGGCGATAAGATGAATGGTCCCTTGGGAACACTCGTTGACGTACTCGCTGTTTTTGCTACAGTCTTTGGCGTAGCAACTTCACTCGGCTTTGGCGCTGCTCAAATTAATGGCGGCATTGCTTATCTGTTCGGCGCACCTCAAGAATATTGGGTACAAATGCTGATCATTGGTGCCGTGACTATTTTGTTCATCGCTTCTGCATGGTCGGGACTGAACAAAGGAATCAAATACCTGTCTAATACCAATATGGTTTTAGCAGTTATTTTGTTGATACTGGTCCTAATATTAGGCCCTACTCTACTAATTTTGAATATGTTCACTGAAACTTTCGGAGAGTATCTCCAAAATTTAATCAGCCTGAGTTTCCAATCCGCTCCACTTGATGCAGAAAATCGCAGCTGGCTGGATGGATGGACCATCTTCTACTGGGCATGGTGGATTTCATGGGCACCATTTGTCAGTATGTTTATCGCCCGCATTTCCAAAGGCCGCACCATCCGTGAATTCCTGGTTGGCGTAGTACTTGCACCAAGCGCCTTTGCGGGAATCTGGTACGCTACTTTCGGATCGACAGCAATCAATTTTCAAAAAAGCGGGATCGATTTAACAGCTTTCCCTACAGAACAGACATTGTTTGCGATGTTTAACGAGATGCCGCTCGGCTTTATCATGTCGCTCATTGCCATTCTGCTCGTTACAACATTCTTCATTACATCTGCTGACTCCGCTACTTTCGTATTGGGGATGCAGTCAACACACGGCTCTTTGGTGCCAAGCAACCAAATCAAGATCCTCTGGGGAATTGCCCAGTCAATGGTGGCAGCCATCCTGCTGTCCGTGGGAGGCTTGACGGCTGTGCAGAACACCATTATTATCGCGGCATTGCCTTTCTCATTCGTGATGATCCTCATGGTCTTTGCGCTGTTTAAAGCACTGAATCTGGAATTGCAATTGATTAAAAACAAAAAGTAAACAACTGCCGTCTTCGGGATATTTCCGAAGACGGCTTTTCTTATTGATTAAATAGAGAAGGACTGGGTATAGATTAAGTAGACATTACACTTGGAGGTGTTCCGGATATGCAGACAGAAACCAAAAAAATTATTCAGGAATCATTGGATGCTTTGCTTGAAAACGATTCATTCCTGCCTGATTTGGCGGACCGCAAGCAGGCTTTCGCTTCACTGAGCGCCATTCTTTCTACACCTGACAAAATACATAAAGCCTTCCTGAGGGTCCCTTTGGATGACGGGAGTGTCGTTCGGATTCCCGCTTTCCGTGCACAGCACAACGATGCAATGGGCCCTTATAAAGGCGGCATCCGTTTTCACGAAAGCGTCAATGAAGAAGAAGTCATCAACCTGGCATTTCTGATGACTTTGAAAAACGCACTCCACAAAGTGCCGTTCGGCGGCGGCAAGGGCGGCATTGTCCTTAACCCCCGCGAATACTCGGAAAAAGAACTGAATCTCATTTCCAGAAAATACGTCCGCTATTTCTCAGATGTTATTGGTCCGGATAAAGACATCCCCGCGCCTGACATGGGTTCTGGCGAGAGGGAAATGGACTGGATGATGGCAGAATACAAAAAAGTCCATCACGGTACCCCGTACCTTGGAAGTTTCACCGGTAAAAGCGTTGTAAACGGCGGGTCGCTTGGAAGACGGGAAGCAACCGGAAAAGGCGTTTATTTCACATTCCGCTACCTTCTTCACGATTACGTGAAAGCCAACGAACAGCTGCTGTCCACCAGTGATAACCCTTTTGCCAAGACGACTTTGGAGCTCTACGACCGCCCATTGAAGATGGCTGTCCAAGGCTTTGGGAATGTTGGTTCCGTAGCTGCTCTAGAGGCTTATAAATGTGAGTTGATCGACCACAAAATCGTTGCTGTCAGTGACCGCAACGTAACCTTGTATAACGAAGACGGACTGGATATTCCCGCTTTGATCGAATTTACCAAAACCAACCGTGGAGATTTGCCAGCAACAGAAGAGCAGTTGCAAAGTGCCAGCATCAAAGCGGAAATAAAAGAACGCGAGATCCTGGTCACCTTGCCTGTCGATGTCCTGCTATTGGCGGCACTGGAAAACCAAATTCGTGAAGACAATGTGAAAGATGTAAAGGCGCGGATCATCATTGAAGGCGCGAACGCACCAACGACAGCCGAAGCCGATGAATACTTGAGTGAACAAGGCGTTGTCGTCATCCCTGACATCTTGGCAAATGCCGGCGGAGTCATTGTTTCCTATTTCGAATGGTTGCAGGGCCGTGAAACGCAGTTCTATACAGAAAAAGAAGTTTACCGGTTATTGATCGAAAAAATGCAGGAAACAATGGACATGATACTGCCGCAATACTATGGCGATCCATTTAACCTCCGCCAAAATTGTTTCATCCATGCTGTTATGAGGCTATCCACTGTGATTTACCGGCAAGGAAAGCTTTATTAAGAAAAGCGCAAGCAGCCGTTTAGCCTCGACAAGCGCTGGAAGCCTTACCGGTAATGGCGGTCTTTGCCATTGCTGGTAAGGCTGAAGCGACTCGAGAGGCTGGCTGCTGGAGTCTGGACAATAAGAAAAGCGCAAGCACCTAAAAGTAGAAAATGACTTAAAACGCACAGCCCTTAAAATTGGGCTGTGCGTTTTTTACTGCTCGGACATTCTTCGTTGGTGGGAAATTCTGTACGCGTCGTGGCGGAAGTTTAGAATACGGTCTTCTGAACATGCAATGCCTTCCGTAACAAGCGTCGGATCAAAAACAATCTCGTCCGCTTCCGGCGCCTCTTCCACGATCGCCAAATAACCGATCGTCAGCTTTTCCCGGTCGTCCGGCCATTCTTTTGTCGGATCGTCTGTAGGATCTTCCGGTTGCCCCAAAATGACATCCAGACGGAAATTCACTGGGCCTTTTGCAATCCGGTCCTCAATATCCGCTTCAAAAGAACCGACTGGCAATTTAACGGCATCGAGCGGCGACAGGGTTTCCACTGCTTCTTCTGGTTCCCACAAGTATTTAACAGGTCGGCGCTGGCCTTTTAGATCAATAAAATAAAAAGCATGGACCGAGTTATACTGGCCGGTCGCAAAACTGGCCGGTGCCTGCATTTTGCGGATGTTGTTGAGCATCGCTCCACTTTCCGGATAATCTTTCAGCAAGCCTGCCAGTTCCGTTATGCTGGGCTTGCCTTTCTTGAACGATTTTGCGACACCCAGCATTTCTGTGAAAATTTCGGGTGTTTTTGCAAAGAAAATGGGAGACGTGACACCCACGATATTGGTCGCCTCTCCGTTCGCCAATTCGAATTGGACGGCCATTCCTTTGACTGGAGACATTGCATCTGCCCATGTCGGGTCTGGAGAGAAATGCGAAAAACGAACAAAAGCTCTGCTTTCCCCTTTTTGCAGATGCGATGCTGTTGTCAACTCACTGGCGGAACCTGTCGCTGTAAAACGGGCTCGGTAACTTTTCCCTCTGGCATGGGCTCTTCGGTACCCTTGATGTCTGCCAAATACCTTTTCAATTCGGTCAATGGCTGTTTCTGCTAACTGTGACTTTTTCATTCCTTATCACCTCTTCATGAGAATCCATACCCTGTTTATACAAGGAGTAAATCTGTATATTTATTTTTCCCGCAATATAATTTCTTCATTGGGATTGAATATTCTATATTATAGAGGGAATACAAAAAAAGAACGCATCATACAAACTAAAGGAGGCAACATCAGTGGATTTCAAACATGAAAACAATAAATTCTCGGCTGTGGAGAATTCCGAAGAACTGGCTTACCTGAGTTATGTAGAAAATGGGGACGTATTGACCGTCGACCATACCGAGGTATCCCCCAAACTGGAGGGCCAAGGAATCGGCAAAAAATTAGTTTCACAGGTCGTTGAGTTCGCACGCAGCGAAAACAAAACAATCGACCCTCAATGTCCATTTGCACACAGTGTCATTGAAAAAACACCTGAATTCCAAGACGTATTGGCTAAATGAGAGAGCATCCGCAAAAGCGGATGCTTTTTCTTTTGCCTTTGTTTGAGAGCTTTAACAAGGGGAACATGAACAGTAAAAAGGGGTGGAACAGATGAAGACATCGCTTGAGGAAGCCGTGCAAATGTGCGCACAACCCTTCCGCTCAGTTGAAGAATTGACGCCACTATTAGAAGCGATCGGTGATGCGAAATTTGTTCTTCTGGGAGAAGCAACACACGGAACATCCGAATTTTATACCTGGCGGGCAGCGTTGACCAAAAGATTAATTTTGGAAAAAGGCTTTTCGCTGATTGCCGTTGAAGGTGATTGGCCTTCCTGCCAACAGGTAAACCGCTACATCAAAGACTTTGAAGGGAACGGGAAAAAACCGGATGAACTGCTTGCGGCTTTTACCAGATGGCCGACCTGGATGTGGGCCAATAAAGAAATCGCTGATTTTGTCAGTTGGCTGAGAGAGTACAATCAAGCAACTTCCCAAAAAGTTGGTTTTTATGGCATTGATGTATACAGTCTTTGGGAATCGATGGAAGAAGTGATTCGCTATTTAACCGACATTAATCCGTCCGGCGGAGATGCTGAATTGGCCAAGAAAGCATTTTCCTGCTTTGAACCATTTAATCGCGAACCGGAAGATTACGCAGTGGCTGCTGCGGGCTTTTCCAAGACCTGCGTGGAGGAAGTTACAAAATTGCTAGCCTCCATCCGCTCGAACGAAGACCTGTACAAAGATGAATATGAAGGCGATTTGAATTTAAAGATCAATGCCATGGTGCTAAAAAATGCAGAAGACTATTACCGGGCAATGGTTCAGAGTGGTGAAATTTCTTGGAACATTCGCGATGAACATATGGTGGAGGCGATCAACGAAGTTCGGGATTATCATGGCAGAGAGGCAAAAATCATCATTTGGGAACACAATACCCACATCGGCGATGCCAGTGCCACGGATATGAGAAATGAGGGAATGACCAATGTAGGGCAGATTCTGCGTGAACAAAACCGCTTAGAGGATGTTTATGCAGTCGGCTTCGGAACGCACTCCGGAACGGTCATTGCCGCCCCTTCTTGGGGAGATCCGGCCGAAGAAATGACAGTCCCACCTGCCACCCCCAATACGTGGGAAGATGTTCTGCACCGAACCGGCGCCTTCAATAAATTCCTATTGTTTCATTCGGAGAATTTCGCTCTTTTTGATCGTTGGGTTGGCCACCGTGCAATTGGCGTCGTCTATAACCCGGAACATGAAGCCTATGGCAATTACGTCCCTTCAAAAATGTCGCAGCGCTATGACGCCTTCGTCTTTATTGATTCCACCCATGCACTCCGCCCTCTTTAGCTGAATCGTCTTTTCTGAGCGTTATCTTTCGCCCGAAAATTTTAGAATGTTATGATAAAAACAGACTTACTTAAAGGAGCTGGACTATTCATGACGGAAAAGACGCAACTTGGAAAGACGGGTTTATACATCAATCCCATCGGCCTTGGCATCAATGCGGTGGGCGGACATAATCTTTATCCAGATTTAAACGAAGATACCGGCAAAGAACTGGTTCACGCCGGCATCGATAACGGATTGAATTTCATCGATACGGCATATGCTTACGGCTATGGCCGATCAGAAGAATTATTGGGTGAAGTGCTGCAGGAATCCGGGGCTCGCCATGAGCTGGTGGTGGCCACTAAAGGAGCTCAGCGTCGCCAAGGTGAGGAGCATGTCACTGATAACTCACCGGCATTTTTGAAACAGTCAGTGGAAGATAGCCTGAAACGCCTTCAAACTGATTATATCGACTTGTTCTACATCCATTCTCCCGATGAGCAAACACCGAAAGCAGAAGCAGTCGGTGCATTGCAGCGCTTGAAGGAAGAAGGAAAAATCCGTTCGATCGGCGTTTCCAATTTCTCCATGGATCAATTAAAGGATGCCAATAAAGACGGTTACGTAGATGTTTTTCAAGGCGAGTACAATCTCTTGAAGCGTCAGGCTGAAGAAGATTATTTCCCTTATGTAAAAGAACATGGAATTTCCTACGTTCCTTACTTCCCTTTTGCGGCCGGCTTGTTGGCGGGGAAATACGATAAAAATAAAACTTTTGATGATTTGCGGACAAACATGCCCCATCTTCAAGGAGAAGAATTTGAGCGCAACTTGGAGAAGGTACGAAAACTAAAGAACATTGCAGAAGCCAAAGGTACGGAAACAGCACACATCGTCTTGGCCTGGTATTTGGCACGCCCCGAAATTGATGGCGTGATTCCCGGTGCTAAACGTGCCGATCAGGTATTATCGAACTTAAGTGCACTCGACGTCCAATTGAGCACAGAAGAAATTTTGGAAATCGGTTCTATTTTTAAAGATTAATCCAAAAAAAGGCGATCCTTGGAGGATCGCCTTTTGTTGATTTTTATCTGAATTCGCCATCGTTGATATTGTATAGATAACTCCAGTTATCTGCTTTATACAATTCATGGAACGTAATGCGTTCCCCGGTTCCAAGTGTCACTTCTTCTCCGGCAATTGCTACTACCATTGCTGTCCCAGTGTTATCGAGGTTCAAATAAACATCCCCGATAGACGGACGGACCGCATTCTTTTCACGCAACACTTCCTCTAGCTGAGAGTCCTGCTCCAGCTGTTCAGCTGAAACTTTTGACTTATCCAAGTAGACGATATCGTTGCTGTCCTGTTCTTCTCCAGACACCATAACGAGAAATTCTCTCGATTTCACTGTGTTTTGGCGAGTGGTGATGACATTCTTGCCTTCAACAGATTCCACTTTTTCGAATTCATTCAATGAGTAATGATCCATATAATCAGGATCCGGTTTAGTGATTAAGATATAGCCGCCTTCTTCTGCCGGACGGTCTTCATGCAACGTGTACCTAGCACCAAAAAATAGGAAAGAATCCATATGTTTCGGTTTGTAGAACGTGACTTCTTCAGCCTTGCTGGCGACTTGCTCCATATCCTTGATGCGGAACATCAGCACCGACTTTTTAGCCAACGGTTTTACAGAATACACTTTGTGCAATTCATTTTGGTAATAGACGAATTGTCCTTTTCTTACTTGAAGTAATTTCATAATTTGCCCTCCGATACTGTCATTGCCATGGCTTCATTCTAGAGGAAAAATGGGTAGAAGTCCATGCAAGCACTTGAATTGTTTGGTATGCTACTATCACAAAACGATTAGTGATGGAGGTTCCTATACATGGACAACGAAAATAGAGATGAATACATTATAAAAAAATACCAGCAGGATGAAGAAGTGATGGTCCAACTTTTTGTTCAATGGTGCATGAACCATCAATTGGACGCCGCTGAACTATACCAGCGTGCCTATCCCGGACAATTGCAAAGCCCCGTTCTGTCTGCTGCCATCGAGCAAGCAGGTACAGAAGAACTGGAAATCGACCACGAAACGTTGCTCGATGTCCTGCAGGTGTTTGGAAATGATGATCTGGCTTTTGTCGTTTCTGAAGAAATTGACAAGCTCCCTAAAAAATAAAAGATCGAAGTGCGCAAGCACTCGATCTTTTATTTTTTGCGTTTCCGCAGTTCTTTGGCTTTGTTTTCAATATAGCTCGTGCGCAAGTTCTCATACCGGTTGGATGCTACATTGCTGTAGATTTTATCGAACTTCGAATCATCTTCGACCGGTTCAGCGTCTTCCGCTTCTTCGGCTTCTACAGGCTCTGGACGTTCTGCCAATTCTTCTTCTTTTCTCTCTTCCACCACCATCAAACACCCCTTTGTGATTTTCCTTAACTGAATTTTCCCCTTGCTCAGCCCTTTGTAAACAAAAGAGGCGGCTTTCTCTAATGAATCGACAGCCGCCATTCTTTGTTAGACAGGCAGTTTCATGTCTTTTAATGCTCGCCCAAGAAATTCAGCAAGCTCGAGCATGCCAAATTTTCCAGCCACTGCTTCTGCATCGGCATTGTAATTCGTATTGGTGTTGACATCATACGTAAAGATTTCCCCTTCAGCGTTGCGGATAAATTCAATACCGGCCACATCAATTCCGTTGCTGCTCAGGAACGCTTCGTATTTTTTCAAGATCGGATCATCAAACCCATTAATCACTTGGAACTTCGGTTTTTCTTCAGCTTCTTCTCCTACCGGACAGAACAAGTCGTCGATGCGGCAGGCATCTGCTGGGCATAGCTCAAATCCTTCTGAAGTATCCACTTGAACTGCGTAGACAAATTTTCCGCCGACAAATTCACAGCGCGTGATAAAAGGTTGTGGTGCCTGAATATACTCCTGGATCAAGGTAATTCCATCAATGGACGGTTCAAATTCAGGGCCATCAACATATTCCTTCAACGCTTCAAGTGAATGGAACAAACGCACACCCAATCCTTTGCCCGCCCGATTATGTTTGGTGATGAATGACGGGACAGCCATTTTTTCAGCAGCTTTCAAAATCTGCTCTTTGCCGTTTGCCGCAATCGTTTTCGGCGTCCGGATTCCCGCTGCATTCAATGCCATGTATTGGTTGACTTTGCTGACTTCAAGTCGCAGGGCACGGCTGCCGTTAAAAACCGTACGGCCATGATGTTCCAGCCAAGCCAGCACAGATTCAGTCATTTCAGGCGCAAAACGATGCCCTCTAGTGTGCGAAGAAGCGCTCATACGACTGTAAAATACGCCTTCCGGCGGTGTTTCATTCAAATCAACCAAGGTTTCGTTAATAAACCAATCTTCATAAGGGAGCCCCAATTCATCGAGCCGTTTAAAAAGATGGTTAGTCCATTCTTCGTTTTCATGTATAACGTAAATTTTCTCAGACATGCCGTATCCTCCCAGATGTGAAGCGCTTTAAACGCTTTTCCTTATGGTGCTGCTCACAAAATTCAATCTTCTAGAATAAAATCAGTATACAATAATCCAAGATATTCTTACCAGTAAACTAGACTTTATCTTCTTCCCTTGAAAGGACCCTTCCATCATTTAGCGAAAGAAGCAGGCATGACAACTGCTGCGACTTCTCCTGTCGCACATAGCGCTTCATCTGCATATACTTTCACTGCCACTTTAAACTTTTTGGGATGAATCTCTTCCACAGTGCCCACTGCCTTCAAGACAACTCCATGAGGCGTCGGCTTCAAGTAATCCACATGCAAACTAGCTGTAACAAAACGCGGGGGTTCTTCCCCGCTCCCCGGCTCAAAACCATTTTTCCGGTGAAGTGCCAATGAAGCCGAACCTGTCCCGTGGCAATCCACCAGCGAAGCGATCAATCCACCGTATACGAAACCGGGAATCGCTGTATGCGCTTGCTTTGGTTCATACAAAGTGACTGTTTCTTCGCCGTCCCATGCGGTGCGGAACTGGTGCCCTTCTTTATTGAGGCGGCCGCAGCCGTAACACCAGGCAAATTCTTCTGCATATTCATCCTGTATCGCATTTACTAACTGTTTTTCCATGTTTTTTTCCTCATTTCATTGAAGTATGTAATCCAGAGACATTAACGCTTTTCATCAGACAAAGGAAAAAGCATGATCCTTTTCATCAGATCATGCTTTTCCTTTTTCCATCCCTCGAAAATCCTGAGGGATTTTTTGCACGCGGAAAATTTTATTAAATTCTTCCTACAAACTGTACATCTCTGACGAATACGAAACTCTCGTCATTGCAGTTTAGTTGCGCTGACTGTCACTTGCCGATAGGGCAATAAGGTTCACATATACATCTCAGTGAATTTTTTGGTTCTGCAGTCAGGCTTTCAATTGCACTTCCACAAAAAACTTACGGCTTACTGTTTGAAACACTTTCCGGATAGAAACCCGAATAACAATGGTCCCTGACAAGAGTGAATATCGTCAGTAAAGCAAATTTCCCGCCAAGGCTGTGCAGTTTCTCGTCTGAAGGCGATTCTGGATCGAATCCAGTCGTATTCTTCCGACGGTGATTCCGCCTTGTATTGTTATAGTACCCACCTTCTCCATAAATATAAACCTGTTTTTCTAAAATTTTTATTAAATTCTGAAGAATATTTTTACTTTTTCTTACCCAGCCTCTATACTGATAATTAGTTCGAATTCCGTAATACATAGAGGAGAGATCACATGGTTAAAAGTTTACCTGCACGTTCAGCTGTCCCGGTTGAAGAGACTTGGGATTTATCGAGTTTATTTTCAAGTTCTGAAGAATTTGATCAAGCCTTGGAAAGTTTAGAGCAAGATGCAGCAGCTCTCAGTCAAAAAGCACAAGGCACTATTGTAGATGCCCCTTCTGCCATTCAGGTTTTGACGGATTACATGGCTTTCTTGGAAAAGTTAGTGCCACTGAGCACTTACGCCAGTTTAACGATCAGCACAGACCAAACCAATAATGAGGTTCAGCTGCAGTCCAGCAAATTCGGCGCAGCCGCTGCCAAAATTAGCAGCAAGCTGTCTTTCATCAACAGCGAGCTTCTCGAGCTGCCGAAAGAAACGTTGGAACAGGCGATGCAGGAGTCTGAAGAATTTCACGTATTTTTGAAGAAATTGCTGCGCCGAAAACCCCATCAGCTGCATCCGGAAGTGGAAAAAAGCCTTGCCGCTTATTCCTCTACTTTCAGTGCGCCTTATGGCCTTTACAACACTACTAAAATGGTCGACATGAGCTTTGAGGATTTTGAAGTAAATGGCCAAGCCTATCCGCTCAGCTATGTATCCTTTGAAGGAGACTGGGAAGCGGAACCTAATACAGAGCTTCGCCGCGCCGCATTTGAAGCGTTCTCGAACAAACTGAAGGATTACCAGCACACAACTGCCAAAACTTACGATATGCAATTGCAGATGGAAAAAACAACCGCAGACCTGCGCGGCTATGACAGCATTTTCGATTATCTTCTCTTTAACCAGGAAGTGGACCGTTCCCTATACAATCGGCAAATTGACTTGATCACCGAGGAACTGGCGCCGCATATGCAAAAGTACGCCAAGCTCCTGCAGAAAGCTCATGGACTGGATCGCATGACATTCGCCGATCTGAAGATTTCCCTGGATCCAAGCTACGAACCGGAAATTACAGTGGAAGAGTCCAAACAGTATATCGACGACGCTCTTTCCATTATGGGGACTGATTATATTGAAATGGTCGATCGGTCGTATTCGGAAAGATGGATTGACTTTGCGCAAAACAAAGGCAAATCGACCGGCGCTTTCTGTTCCAGCCCGTATGGCAATCATCCGTATATTTTGATTTCGTGGACCGGCCGTATGAACGAAGTTTTTGTACTGGCTCATGAGCTTGGGCATGCTGGACATTTCTATAATGCAAACCGTGAACAGAACGTTCTTAATGCACGTCCATCCCTTTACTTTATCGAGGCTCCTTCTACGATGAATGAAATGCTGGTAGCCAACCACCTGCTGAAAAGCTCGGAAGATCCGAAATTCAAACGCTGGGTGATTTCTTCGATTGTGGCTAGAACTTATTACCACAACTTCGTTACCCATCTGCTTGAAGCAGCTTACCAGCGCAAAGTATACGAGCGGATTGATGCCGGACAAAGCGTCAATGCTGGAATCCTGAATGACATCAAACGCGGCGTCCTGGAGAAATTCTGGGGAGATGCCGTCGATATCACAGATGGCGCTGAATTGACGTGGATGCGCCAGCCGCATTATTACATGGGCTTGTATCCGTACACGTACAGCGCCGGATTGACCATTTCGACTCAAGTATCCAAACGGATCCTGAATGAGGGCCAGCCAGCTGTCGAAGAATGGCTTGAGGTCCTGAAAGCCGGGGGCACTAAAACACCTGTAGAGCTCGCACAAATGGCGGGAGTCGATATCACAACCGAACAGCCATTGCGTGATACCATTGCCTATATCGGCGAACTGGTGGATGAATTGGAGCGTTTGACTGAAGAGATCGAAAAAGAATAAATTTAAAAAGCCGTGCGCCTAATGCGTACGGCTTTTTAAATTGTCGGGATACTTCTGTTAAGCGTCGCTTTTCATTGGAGTACAAAACATCTCACGATTTTCTATTGCGCCACAACAAAAGCTGTTCCACAAAGATGGCGATGATAGTACCGGTAATCAAGCCGTTCGATAAAGTGGCAGCCAAAACCGAAGGCAGGTTCGCCATGCTTTCAGGCGGAACAAACATGATGCCGACGCCGCTCATCAACCCAAATGCCGCCACTTTATAAGAATGCTGGCGATTCTTTTCATTTTCCAATTCCGTGAACGCCATTTCCACCATTTTGGTGAATACTGCAAAAATGACTGCATAGGCAACCGGTGCCGGCAAAGAAGCTAAAATAGCCATGAGCGCAGGAAAAAAACTGATCAGCACAACGATGATCCCACCGAAGACGAACGGCTTCAGACCTGGTGTCCGGGTGGCGCTGACAAATCCTGCCGCTCCCGAAATCGGCACAGGGCCGATGGAGGAAAACAGGCCCGCAATAATGTGATTGATGCCAGAAGCTGTCGAAGCCTGTTTGATGCGGTCTGGTGCTTCAATCGAGAAGGAATTTTTCAAAACGCTTTCCATTACTCGGACAGACGCCATCATATTGGCAATCAGCAGAAGAGTCAAAAACAGAGCCGTAACGAACATTCCGCTGTCCCAGAGCAAAGGTCCAAAGACCAGCATTTCCGGCAACGAAACCAAAGCACCCGCCGCACCTTCCGCTTCCGGCGCTTTGCCAAGAATCCAGAAAATCAGCCAGCCTGCAGCAATCGCAAACAGAATGGAATAGCGGCTGACCCAAGCCCGTTTGTGGCCCATGAAAAAGAATGTCAGCAAAATAACCGCAATTCCCCCCACCAGGATTACACCATCCACCGGATCACCTTCTGAGACGATGCCCAATAAACCCGTTAAAATCGATTCGCTGATTTGGAGAACCAACAGCAGCAAGTACACAAATGTGATGGTTGGTGTAAACAGGATCTTCAATTTATCGACCAAACCGGTATAAGCGAACACGATGAACAAGACGCCGCTATACAATAATCCGCTTTGCAATGCCTGCAGGGATTCTTCCATGGTGCCATACATGATGCCGACCAAGCCGGCATAAACAATGAAGATGCCCCACCATAAACCAGCGGGCCCTTCATTGATCGGCATGCGGTGTCCGATGGATGCCTGCACCAAGCAGGCGATGCCAAGCACAAACATGGTCCGCTGCACAAACAGTGCAGTATCTGCCGTGTCCATGCCAAAGATGCTGGCAATTGCTATCGGCGCTGCAATGGAAGATGCAATCAAGAAGACCGCCCATTGCACACCGCCAAAAATATTTTTCATAATCGTCGTCCCCACTTCTTCAGTGCCTTGTTTGCATTCAGTATACACCTATTGAAAAGATCAAAAAAAGCCCTGACGGTTGTCAGGACTTCGGTTTCTCGCGAGCTGCTTTTTCTTTATTCACTTTGTAGACTTTTTCTTGCGGATCGATACGGTCTTCGTTTGGTTTCTCCGC
The DNA here is from genome assembly GCF_030407735.1 of Planococcus sp. APC 3900. Classification (NCBI taxonomy): domain Bacteria; kingdom Bacillati; phylum Bacillota; class Bacilli; order Caryophanales; family Caryophanaceae; genus Planococcus; species Planococcus sp. APC 3900. The sequence goes on from NZ_JASDCT010000006.1 coordinate 36,618, forward strand.
GTCAAAACCGTCCTTGTAGACAACCGGATAACCTTGTTCTTCTAATTGCTTCACTTGCTTGCGCGAAGCTTTAACCAATAACCGCACAATCAGCACGGATAAAATGAATATGATCACGACTGAAATAATTCCAGGGATGTATTCTGATTTGTCTTCAGGAAAATATAAAAAATCCATTGTGTTGATTCCCACCTTTAAACCTCAAGTTTCATTTCATTATACATGATTGAGGGTTCTGTTTTCTCAAGGAACGTGAACATTTCATGGCAAGTTACGCTAATGCAGATCTACTAGAAAAGCCGACTTCCAGTGAAATCGGCTTTTCTCCAAAACGATTAAGGATTTTCCGAAACCACGGTAAATCGTCTGTTTTTATGTTCGCCGCTCTCGATTTCATCGACTAACGCCAGTGCATAATCTGCATAGCTGATATAGCTTTTTCCTTTGCTGTTGACAATAAAACCATCGTCACCTTTTTGGTAGCGCCCTGTTCGGCGGCCTTCCGGATCAAAGAATGCCGCAGGACTCAAGAATGTCCATTGGATTCCTTCCGAGGCTTCTAAATCAGACAAGTTTTGCGCTTGGCTATTGGCAATCGATTTGAACGCTTCAGGAAACTCTGGAGTTTCAGCCAAACGAGTGGTCCGTGCTTCATCAACAAACAAGCTGCCAGCACCTCCGACTACAATCAGACGAGTATCAGGAGCTTCTTTGAGTGCGTCAATCAGAATTCTGCCGGCTTCGATATGCTGTTCTGCTTTTTCAGGCGGTACGCCAAATGCATTGACGATCACATCAAAAGGCGCCAAATCTTCTGCGGTTAAACTGAAAACATCCTTCTCAAATACCGGAACATCCGGGTTCTCGACCTTTTGTGAATTTCGGACGATGGCCGTTACTTCATGGCCCCTTTTTAACGCTTCTTTTAAAATTAAATTACCCGCTTTTCCTGTCGCACCAATTATCCCTATTTTCATTTACTTCTCCTCCAGTCTCTATGATCTACATACAAACGAACAGCTTCGTTCTGGTCTGAAACCAGTGAATCATGAAGAGCAACTGCCGTGGAACAGTTCAAGTAAATATTAGGCAGTCGTCACATTGAAACGATTTGCTGCTTGCTTTAGCACTTCAAATGAACGTTTTCTTTTTTCCTGATCGTAGATATAGGACACTGCAATCACTTCGTCAACCTGCAATTGAGCTACAAATTTCCCCAGCTGTTCGCTGATTGTCTGTTCATCGCCTTTGAAGGTGTATTGTGACATGCCACGCACCATCATTTCTTCACGGTAACTCCATTGGCCGTCCATCGTATCCAAAGGCGGCTGAAGCAAGTTCTTGCTGCCTCTCACAACGTTCAAATAGAACTGATCACTGGATGTCGCCAATTTCTCCGCTTCTGCATTGGAGTCGGCAGCAACGACGTTTACACAGACCATTACATATGGTTCCGCCAAGTATTCAGAAGGTTTGAAGCCGTTGCGGTAAATCTGCAGGGCCTGTTCAAGCTGCTGCGGCGCAAAATGTGCAGCAAATACATAAGGCAGGCCAAGACTTGCGGCCAATTGGGCACTTGAGGTGCTTGAGCCGAGGATATAAACCGGCACTGCCGTTCCCACACCAGGATGCGCCTGAACCGGCCCCTGACTATCAAGCGGCTTCAAGTAATTCTGTAATTCAACCACGTCCTGCGGAAAAGCAAATGCCGTTTCCTGTGTTGTTCTGCGGAGCGCATGCGCTGTCTGCATATCCGTACCCGGAGCGCGCCCAAGGCCCAAGTTCAAGCGGCCTGGATGCATGGTTTCCAAGGTGCCGAATTGTTCCGCGACCACTAGTGGTGTATGGTTTGGCAACATAATGCCGCCCGATCCCACCTGAATGGAATCCGTATGTTCAAGAACTTTGGAAATCAAAATTGCCGTAGCAGAGCTGGCAAGTGTAGCTGTATTATGATGCTCAGATAACCAGAAACGGTTGTAACCTAACTTCTCTGCGTGCTGAGCGATTGCAACCATTTCATCCAATGCGTCTTTCGTCGTTCCTCCTTCACGGACTGGAACCAAATCCAGAACGGAAATCGGAAATGAATCTATCGGTTGTGGCATTTTTTAACTTCCTTTCATCTTTCATATGCTTTAAGGATAAAAGGAAAATATCTGGTATACAAACTATCTGCCTGCTTTCAGCTGAATCATGCAGAGATGTCCGGCCGTTTAAATTTCATAGCGTTCGCCTATTGCTGCGAACTCCACTTTGCCTGAATAACTGGACTTTGCCGCGTCCAAAATTTCATTGAGTTCTCCATATTGCGGTAAGTGGGTCAACAGCAAGCGTTTGGCACCGGCGCGTTCAGCCAATTCTCCTGCTTGGCTGCCGCTGAGATGCCCTTGGATGATGCCCAAGTATTTTTCATAAAGGTTGGATTCGGCAACCAAAAGATCCGCCCCTTCTGAAAACCCGATCAACTCTTCTTTCCAGCTGGTATCTGCCGTAAATACGACACTCCTGCCATTAGAAGTGAATTTCAGGGCTAAACAATACACCGGATGGATCGTTTCACAGAACGATACTTGCCATGGACCCAGCTCCAAGGTTTCCGCTTCTTGTATGGCCCGCCCTTCTGTAACGCCTTTATATGACAGTTTCTCGAATTCTGCCGGTTCTCTGTCATGGGCATAAATCAGCAAAGGCGTTTCCCATTCCTTCAACTGCATCCCCACCATCGCAGCATGTTGCAGTACACCAATATCCGCCACATGGTCCGGATGGTAATGGCTGATGATCACCGCATCCAAATCACTTAACTTTGTGTAGTTTTGAACAGCTGCCAAAACTCCGCTTCCGCAATCCACTAAACAACGGAACCCATCTTGTTCGATTAAAAACGAAGAAGTCGCCTCATTTTTATTGGGGTAGCCACCCCAAATGCCAATCGGTATAATGTTCAAAAAAATCACTCCCTGTTTCTGATTTTCTACAGTATACCCGATTGCCAACAGATCCTCTTGTTTAACCTGCTGCTCATCGTGGTATGCATGGTAATAAGATAGAAATTACTTGGAGGGATTACATTGACTTTAAAAATGACAGTCGAAAACGCATTGCAAGCCAAAAAGGAAATCGAAAAACTAGAAACGCAAGGTTATACACTTGATGACATCTACATTTTCGCACATGATAAGAAACGCACGAAAGACATTACTAAAGCATTGGATACAGAAGAAGTCGGTTTGAAAGAACAAGGCTTCCTGGACAGCATGAAAAACATGACGAGTTCACGTGGCGATGAACTTCGCGCTAAATTGGCAGCTGCCGGATTATCCGATCAGGAAGCAGAACAATACGAAGAAGAACTTGATAAAGGAAAATTGGTTATTGTCGCGAATAAAAGCGTAGAATAAAGCATACCCCTAAGCATCACCGATTAATTCGGTGATGCTTTTCTGTTGAGATTTTTTAACCAATAAAAAATTCTAATTTTTTATTATTCTCCTATGTTATTTTTACCCAAATCCATTTCTAGGTATATAGAGTGAACTATACATATGCACCTTATTTTCCATTGAGTGTAAACGCTTTTTTTGCTATATTTAGATAGGGATTTTTAATTTTTAAAAAACTTACTAGCGCGATAGTTTGCACCAAGGGGGAGCAGCATGAAAAGTTTAAAAATGGGGAGTGCCTTTGTCGGCATCATTGTGGGGGCCGGATTTGCTTCCGGACAGGAAATTCTTCAGTATTTTACAAGCTTCGGCTATATGGGGACTGTTGCCGCCATCCTCTCAACAGCATTATTTGCATATTTAGGTATGAGTTTAACAAGACTCGGCAGCCGAATGAAAACCACATCGCATAAAGAAGCCATTTTTGGCGTCAGTGGAAGAATTATCGGGACGATCATCGATTACATCATCATTCTGACTTTGTTTGGTGTAGGCGTTGTCATGATTGCAGGGGCAGGCTCTATTTTCTCCCAGCAATTTGGATTGCCGGCTCCGTTAGGAAGCACTGTTATGGCCGTTCTGGTCGTTTTGACCATTATGTTGAATGTCAAAAAAGTCATTGCCATTATCGGCAGCATCACGCCATTTCTAATTATTGCTGTCGTCGGTTTGTCTGCATACAGTTTGCTGACAATGGATGCCAGCTTTGCATCACTGGATGATATTGCCAAAGAACAAGTTTCAGCATTGCCGAACTGGTTCCGATCCGCCATCAATTATGTGTCATTTAATATTGCCGTTGGCGCTTCGATGGCTATCGTCATGGGTGGAACAGAAAAGGACGAAAAAATCGCAGCACGCGGCGGGTTGATCGGCGGCCTTATTCTCGGAGCGTTGATTATCCTGAGCCATTTGGCGATTTTCTCCAAAGTGGACGTAGTCGGCAGCGCAGAAATGCCATTGCTGCAAATCGCAGATGACATTTCACCGGTTCTCGGTGTCTTTATGTCATTTATTCTCTTCGGGATGATTTACAATACGGCAGTCAGTATGCTGTTTTCATTCTCAGCGCGTTTTGTCGTGATGGGTACAGCAAAATTCCGTATTTTCGTTATCATCGTTGGGATTGTCGCTTATATCTTAAGTTTTGTCGGGTTCACTGAGCTCGTCCGACTGTTTTATCCGATTGTCGGTTATCTTGGACTGGTCCTCGTTGTAGTCTTAATCGTTGCTGACATCCGAAAACCACATAAAAAATTGAACCGCCCATAACACCCAGACCGCCAAAGCCTGCAATACAGCTTTGGCGGCTTTTTTATGGTACGGTAAATAAAGGAAATGTGGAGGCGTTCATGGAGCTCCGACAGGCTTAAGGCAAATCAGTCTTGCGGCGTATCTGTGCCGCTGGGCTGGGCTGACTTAAGACCCCGAGGAGCTGGGCGCCGCAACTGGACAAAGAAAAGCGGAAGCGGCCGTCTAGATTCGACAGGCATAAGGCAGATCAGTAGGGTGGCGTTCTTTGCCGCACAGCTGGGTTGACTTATGATCCCGAGAATCTGGCCGCTGGAGTCTGGACAAAGAAATGCGGAGGCACCCGATGCAACTGGGCGCCGCAGCCCGATAACAAAAGAAGAAGGAGTCTTTTTTATGAATCAATTTATCAAAACACCTGAACAGCAAACATTAGTCGATCAACTCCGTGCCCTTCAGCCCGTTTTCCAGGCGCGTGAGCCGGAACTGGATGCACGCGGCTCCTTCCCTTTTGAAAACATCAAAGACCTGAAGAACATGGATTATCATACATTGACCTTGCCGAAGGAATTCGGCGGCCAGGGATTTGAATTATACGAATACGTACTGGCACAGGAAGCCATAGCGGAAGGTTCAGGAGCGACCGCTCTTTCCATCGGCTGGCATGTCGGAATCGTTCTGGAATATGCAGAAAATCGCCATTGGCACACAGAGTCAGCAGAATGGCTGATGGCTGAAATCGCAAACGGCGCGCTCATCAACACAGCCGCTACAGAAGCGAATGCCGGGAGCCCCGCCCGTGGCGCTTTGCCGCGCACTTCCGCTGTTTCCGACGGAGACCATTATATTATTAACGGAGAAAAAACCTATACTTCCATGGCACCTGCACTCGATTACATTTTCGTGACAGCTGCTGCAGAAAATGACGAAGTCATTACTGTCATCATTCCTCGCCACGCCGAGGGAGTATCGATTGATGAAACCTGGGACATGCTGGCGATGCGGGGCACAGCAAGCCACACACTGGTCCTCAACGATGTCCGGATTCCCAAAACCTATATCTTGAAACCCATGGGCATTGCCCCTGCTAAAGGTTGGCTGCTGCATATTCCAGCTTGCTATATTGGAATCGCCGCTGCAGCAAGAGCCTACGCAGTTGAATTCGCAGCCAATTACATACCTGCGTCTCTCGGCAAACCCATTGCAGAAACATCTGCCATTCAGCAAACCATCGGTGAAATGGAACTGGAACTAGCGACTGCCCGCCATCTTTTATATGGCACGGCAGAACGTTATGCTCTTGCCCGCAATAAGAGTGAGATGGACGAAGCTTTGAATATCACGAAAATTGCTGTTACCCAGGCAGCCATGGGCATCGTGGACAAAGCGATGAAAATCGTCGGGTCCCGCGCCCTTTCAGAAGACAATCCAATGCACCGCCATTACCTAAACGTCCGTGCAGGGCTTTACAATCCGCCAATGGAGGATATGGTCAAGGGCCAATTGGCTGTACAAGCAATCAAAAGTTTTACTCAACCATCAAAATCAGAGGTGAAATAAAGTATGGAAACCACCGTTTGGATCAATGATACACAAATCAACGCATACAACTTTAAAGAAGAAACAGTCGAAGATACCAGTTCCCAACAGCAAAAAAGAAAAATCAGCTTTGATTTCAAAGTGACCAGCGAAGAATATCATGACATCGCTGTACTGCTCTATGAAATGAATTTCCGAATTCGTGTTCCTGAGCAAAAATTGGAGTTTGATGCATCCATCGCCAATTATTCAACGTCCATCACTGATTTATACAAACCCGGGCAAGTAGCCGATTATTATTTGGAATTGATTGAACAGGTCTAAACATGAGAAGAAGCCCATAACCTGATCCAGGTTATGGGCTTCTTTTTAATTCCGCTTGAAGCGGCTTCTTTTTTTCTTCGTTCGGAGCCTTGTCATCAGTTCTTCAGCTTGTCCAGTCTTGGCGATGGATGTTTCTTCATCCAACGTGACAGCTAATTGTCCATTTTCCGCATCGATGGTAAACCAGGAATTGACTTGGCTTCCTTCAGGAAGGCGATTGGCAGGCAAGACCAGTTCGACCCCTTCTTCTTCAACCAAAATGACCGCATGTCTGCCGTCTTCAATTCGATCCAAAATCCCTTTCATCCCATCACCCTCCTACGCATGCCAAGCCCTGCTCTTGAATAGCACTCAGCGTTCCTTGGCCAATCCCTTTAATGTCCAGCAGTTCTTCGACGCTCTCAAAAGGCCGCTGGTCGATAATCGCCTGCGCATAAGTTTTTCCGATTCCGGAAATTCCCTGTAGTTCTGCGGAAGATGCGACATTCAAATCAATGCAGCGGTTCTCGCCTTCAGTCGGCACGCCTTCCTGTTGGATCTCCACGTTATAGGACTTTCCATCTGTTTTAACAAGAATAGTCCCATTGACGTCTGTTCCATAAACTTTAGCTCCAGCATTTTCCACCGCCGCAATCACCTCTGCATGCGGATGCCCGTAGGAATTATCGTCACCAGCACTGTAAATCGCCACTTCAGGCGTTACCGCTTCCAAAAAGGCAGAACTTGTCGATGTATTGGATCCATGATGTCCCAGGTGCAGGATTTCCGCATCGAGATCCATGCCGCTATCGATCATTTCCTGCTCTTGCTTGATTCCTGCATCTCCTGTGAAAACAAATCGGACATCGCCGTAAGTCATTTTCAAGGAAACCGATTCTTCATTCGCCGAACCGGTAATTTCATCTGGATAGAGCACTTCAATTTTCATGGATCCCACATCAAATACATCACCGCTTCTCGGTTCCACATAATCCGATCCGCTAGCTTCAATGGCTTGCAGCACGTTAAGGAATGTATTGGAACTGCTTGTGTTGCCGGACATCCATACTTCCCCGATCTCAAACTCCCCAATCACCTGAGCCAATTGGCCAATATGGTCAGCATCGGGATGCGTTCCGACCACGATATCAATGTCTTTGATTTCCTGTTGCTTCAAGTAATCCACAGCTTCTTTGGAATTCCAATTTCCTGCATCAATCAACATTGAAAACCCATCAAATTCCAACAATGTGGAATCCCCTTGTCCAACATTGATATAATGCACGGTCAACCCCTCTAAAGCCACTTCTTCTCCCACAGGTTTCTTATTCCCATCTGAATATTCAATGTCTTTAGACTCTTCCACTTTTGCCGGTTCACTTTCCTGATTCGCTTCTGCAGGTTCGCGTTCTTCTTTTGGTTTTTCAGAAACCTCAACACAAGCTGCCAACAAGACCAAAACAACAACTGCCAGTAAAGACCATATCATCTTTTTCAAAAACTCACTCCTCTTTCTTCAGTGAATTTTACCATATGCAAACAGAAATGAAAAAGCAGGGCAAGAGATTCCCTTGCCCTGCATGCTTTGATTTAAGTAGACATATAGTCTCCGCCATTCATATGAAGAAACTGGCCTGTCATATAGGAATTTTGGGGATCGGCCAAAAATACATAAGCTTTTACCAGCTCATAAGGCTGTCCCGGACGCCCTGCCGGAACGTCCTCACCAAAATCTTCACCGACATCGGGATTCAAGCCACCGAAAGTTTTGGTGATCAATGGCGTCCAAATCGGTCCCGGGGCAATGCCATTCACTGCAATTTCCTCGCGTACCAGCCGGCGAGCCAGTGAGCGTGTCATCGCCACCATCGCACCATTGGCCCCTGCATAATCAATCAAATCCGAATGTCCCCGATAAGCATTGATCGAAGCCGTGTTGATGATGCGTGAACCTTTCTTCAAATGAGGAAGAGCCGCCCGTGTCAGATAAAACATCGCGAACGCCTTGATTTCAAAAGTCTTCAGCATTTGTTCATCTGTGATATCAAGCGGAGATGTCTGAGGATACTGATACCCGGCATTATTGACCAGAATATCCACTTGGCCAAATTCCGCTAATGTGAATTGGACCAACCGGTCACAATTCTCCGACTTCCCTAAATCGCCACTTAGCGCTTTGGCTTTTCCTCCATAGCCCTCAATCAAATCGATTGTTTTTTGAGCGCCTTCGTCGTCACCAAGGTAACCGATGACCACTTTTGCGCCTTCTTTGGCATAAGCAATTGCCACAGCCTGACCGATGCCGCTGCTTGCCCCCGTGACAATCGCCACTTTTCCAGCCAGCGCTCCACTGGCTTTATAATCTTTTAAATCGGTATTATCAAACCCTTTATCTTCCATAGTTCCACCCTTTCATGTTCTAATGCACACTGGGGATCTTCGTTAAATGCCAAACATCATCTGAATACTGCTGGATGGTGCGGTCGCTCGAGAAAATACCCGATGCCGCAATGTTCTTGACGCACATTTCCGCCCATTTTTCCGGTTGGGCATAAACCTCCAATAATTGCTCATGCGCTTTGGAATAGCTGCGGATGTCCTTTAATACGAAATATGGATCCCTGTCTTCCAACAGCTGCTCTACAATAAAGTCAACATTCGTTTTTCCTTCTGTCCATTCCCCTTTAACCAACTCTTCCATCAATTGGGCTATTTCCGGATCGGCTTCGATGATGTCTTTCGGATTGTAGGATTGTTCTTTTTCATATTCCATCACCTGTTCTGCACGCATTCCGAAGACAAAAGCATTTTCTTTGCCGACCTGATCGAATATTTCGACATTCGCACCATCAAAGGTACCAATGGTCAAGGCACCGTTCATCATGAGCTTCATATTTCCTGTACCCGAAGCTTCTTTAGACGCTGTCGATATTTGTTCGCTGACATCCGCTGCCGGTATCAGGTATTCCGCTTGCGTGACGTTGTAGTTCTCAACAAAAACGATATGGAGGTGTTTCCTCACCAAAGGATCACTGTTTACTTTCGCAGCAACTGTATTGATCATCTTGATGACTTGCTTTGCAAAATGATAACTTGGCGCCGCTTTTCCTCCAAAAAAGAAGGTGCGCGGATAGGGACGATAAGTTGAATCCCGTTTGATCCGGTCATACAGCATCTGGATATGAAGTATATTCATCAATTGGCGTTTATAGCCATGGAATCGTTTGATGTGAATATCAAAAATAGAATCCGGATCCACAATGACATTCTGATCGCGTTGGAGATGATGGATCAAATGGTCTTTTTTCAAGCTTTTGATTGCTTGGAATTCTTGAAGAAAAGAATGATTTTGAGCAAAATAATGTAATTCTTTCAATCGCTCAGGCTCTTTGATCCATTGCGTCCCAATCGTTTCCGAAATCAATCCGGACAACTCCCGGTTCGCTTTGAGCAACCACCGGCGATGTGTAATGCCATTGGTTTTGTTATGGAACTTGTCGGGGAATTGCTCATTCAGCTCTTTCATTTCACGCTTCTTCAAAATTTCCGTATGCAATTTTGCCACGCCATTCACTTTATAGCTTCCCACTACCGCCAGCACTGCCATTTTAATGATTCCGTTTTCGATGATGGAAAGTTTATGGAAGGATTCTTCATCCATTGTCTGCTGTTCTAAGCTTTCTTTGAAGCGCCGGTCAATTTCTTCGATGATGGAGTAAATTCGGGGCAGCAAAGATTGAATCAATCGGCTGTCCCATTTCTCCATGGCTTCTTCCAGAATTGTATGATTGGTATAGGAAATAGTGCGTGTCGTAATACCCCAGGCCTCTTCCCAACTCAAGGCATGCTCGTCAACCAGAAGACGCATCAATTCCGGAATGGCCAGTGCCGGATGGGTATCATTGATTTGGATGGCGACATTGTCCGGAAGTGTCTCTACAGCAAAATTGCGATAGTTCAAAATGTTTTGGAGCGATGCACTGCAAAGAAAATACTGCTGCTTGAGGCGAAGAATCTTTCCAGCATCCAAAGAATCCTCGGGATACAGCCGGTCAGTGATTTTAGCCGTTTCGCTTTGATAGACTGCGTAATCTTTATTCCCAGGAAATGGCCGATCCGACACTTCCGCCTGCCATAGACGAAGTGTATTGACGGTGCCTCCATTTGCCCCAACTACAGGAAGGTCATAAGGCACGGCCTTGACCCATTCCGCATCCTCCACTTTCACTTTTAAGCCATCCAGTCCCATGACTAATTGGGGATCTCCATAATAAGGGATGTCCACTGCCAATTCCTCGCGCCGAATGTCGACATTGTTTTCTTCCTGTATCCACTGAGTGGGCTGCTCAGTTTGGTAGCCATCAACAAAGTGCTGGGTAAATAAACCGCCTTTATAGCGCAGTCCATACCCATGTCCCGGCAGTTCAAGTGAAGCCAAGGAATCCATGAAGCAGGCAGCCAGCCTTCCCAACCCGCCATTTCCAAGTCCGGGTTCCGTCTCAAGTTCTTCCAATTCGGACAGTTGAAAACCGAGTTCCTCCAACCCTTCTTTGACCAGATTGTAATGATCGGCATTAATGAGGTTTTGCCCTAAGACTCGTCCGATCAGAAATTCAATAGAGAAATAATACAGCTGCTTTTCGCCATTCTCTTTGTACAATTGGCTAGTCCGGTTCCACCGTTCCTGTATCCACTCCTGCATCATTTCCCAAAGTGTTTCGTAGGCCAGTTCCGAAGTCTTTTCCAGTCCCTTGTGTTCCATGCGAGTGACAAAGCTTTGTTTAAACTCTTCTTTGGAAGAAAACATAATTGGCACGCCCCTTTAGATTAGCCTTTCGTAAAGTTTAGCGTATTCCGCCGCAGATCGCGACCAGGAATAATCGCCTTCCATCCCATTTTTTTTGATGGCTTCCCAATGCTCTGGCTGCTGATAAAAAGATAGGCAGCGGTTCAAGGCTACATCATAGAGCTCATCCTGTTGAAAGTCGCTTAAGAACCCATTTCCGCTCTTCAAGCTTTCATCGTATTCAATAACCGTATCTTTCAACCCCCCGGTTTTGTTGGCCACAGGAACAGTTCCATAACGCATCGATATCAACTGGCTCAAGCCACAAGGTTCAAAATGAGAAGGCATCAAAAAGATGTCGGCCCCGGCATACAACAAATGGGCGAACGCTTCATCAAAACCGACATGGACATAAACTTTAGTGGGAAAATCAGCCGCCAGTTTCTTGAAAAACTGTTCATACTTCTCTTCACCTGAACCCAGCAATACAAATTGAACTTCTTGTTCCTCTAATAAAGCAGGAAGCACCTCTTGCAGAACATCAATCCCTTTTTGCCCTGCCAACCTGGAGATCATGGTCAACAAAGGTACATCTCCACGTTCCGGAAGGCCCGCCTTCAATTGTACTGCCCGTTTGTTGACTTGCTTCTCTTCCAAGTTCATGACGTCAAACTCCCGTTCAATGGCCAGATCCGTTGCAGGGTTGTAGACCCCGGTATCGATGCCATTCAATATACCGATCAAGTCCTGCTCTTTTTCCTGCAACAAAGTATGGAGCTTCTCGCCGTAAAACTCCGTCAAGATTTCATTTCGGTAAGTAGGGCTGACTGTCGTCACTTTGTCTACATAGGAAATGCCCGTTTTCAAGGCATTAAAGTTACCTTTCCAAGACACAATCCCTTCGTCATAATAATGCTCCTCCATCTCAAAGTTCTCCAGGAATGTCTGTTTGGAGAACTTCCCTTGAAATTGCAGATTATGGATCGTCAAAACAGTTTTTGCTGCTTGGACGGACGCGTACCGTGGATCTTCCTTCAGCAAAAATGGAATGGCAGCGGTATGCCAGTCATGGACATGAACCACATCCGGCGGCTGCTGTTCGCGCTGAACGATTTCCAGTACGGCCCGGTTGAAAAAAGCATAGCGCTCGGCATCGTCTGGCTGTCCATAAATCTGATCTCTTTTGAAGTAGCTATCATTTTCCACGAACAGAAATTCCACTCCGGCCTGATTATATTGAAAAACGCCAAAAGTCTTTTGATGCCCCTTGAAACTGAATTCAACCGATTCCTTCAAAACGAATTCTGCGGTGTATTCTTCGGCAATCAAACTGTATTTGGGGATGACGACCATGATTTCATGGCCTAATCTGCTGAGTTCTTTCGGCAATGCTCCCATCACATCCGCCAGTCCACCAGCTTTTGCGAAAGGTGCGCATTCTGCTGCTGCCATAATGATTTTCATCGTAAATCCTCCTTGGTGACCGTCTCCCCTTTACGCAAAACAATTGGCTGCTCAGCGGTTCCATGCAGCTCAACCCCTTCACCGATATAGACATCTTTATCCGCAATAACATAAGACAGATTACAATTTTCTTCAATCACGCATTTCTGCATGATGATGCATTTTTCTAAACGTGCGTTTTTCTTGATGTACACGCCACGGCTGATGATGCTGTCCGCCACTTCACCCATGATGGTGCTTCCGTTCGCAATCAGTGCCCGCCTAACTTTGGATCCCGCAATATACCGTGTTGGAGGCTCATCCTTCACCTTGGTATAGATCGGACGGTCTGGAAGAAACAGCTGCTTTCTGTTTTCTTCATCCAGCAATGCCAATGATGCCTGGAAATAACTTTGGACGGAATCAATGATGGCATAATACCCTTCGTATTCATATTGATTGAATGTATAGGGGCTCTTCTTCAAATTCACAACATCTTCCACACTCACGACGTTTTTTTCGCGGTGGGTCTGGATTAATTCAACCAACAGATCTTTGGATAAAATATATTTTTTTAACGAAACCCCATCAATCACAGCTTCCGTAATATCTGCACCCGATTGGATGTGGTTGTCCAGCATATCTTTAACGTCCAGTTGATTGATGACAAAACCATTACTGACGATTACATGGGGCTGAATACTTTTTGTAAAAAACTGCATATGCTCTTCCAGACCCGCAAAAGCTCCAACAGTGGATAACCCTCCATCCCGCTGAGTAATCGGCAGGAAAAACAGTCCGTTTTTTCTTCTATCTAAATCCCAGCTCTTACCCACACCAATATGGTCCAGCAAAGAAGCAAACGGATAGGATGGAAAGACGCCAACTGTAGTGACCCCTGAATTGACAAGATTTGATAATGGAAAGTCAATTAACCGGTAACGTCCGGCAAAAGGAATGGATGAAACGGCCCGGTGTATTGTTAAATCCTGCAGCCCTTCTTTTTTTACAGACGTATCAATTACAGCCAATAACTTCATTTTCCGACACGCTCCTTCCATTCATCCATCTGTTCTTGTGTCAACAAGACCACTTCTCCTTCTTTTTGCTGGAGAAGTTCAAACCCTTCAGGCACATCTAACTTCGGCGGTACAATGACCCGGCTAAGTTTTGCGTCTTTACGGATTGTAGCCCCGCTCATGACCACACTTTCCGATACGGAGGCTCCTTCTTCAATTGTCACATTCTGAAAGATGACGGACTTGAACACTTCCCCGGAAATGACGCACCCTTCATTTACCATGGATTCTTGGACATTGCCTGTTTCATTGATGACTTGTGGAGGCAGCTGCGGATTCGAAGAATAAATACGCCAGCCCGGGTCATGAAGATTCAATCCTGCATTCAAATCGAGCAAGTCCATGTTCGCTTCCCAAAGGCTTTCAACCGTCCCCACATCTTTCCAATAACCTTTAAAAGGATAAGCCACCATCTTTTGCTTTTTATCGAGCATAGCTGGCAAGATATCTTTGCCGAAGTCATGGCTCGATTCTTCATCTGCGTTATCCAATTTCAAGTATTCCTCCAGGACGTTCCAATTAAAGACGTAGACCCCCATCGAAGCCAAATTGCTTTTCGGATTTTCCGGTTTTTCATCAAATTCCTCAATATTCATTCCATCATCAACGTTGACGACTCCAAAACGGCTGGCTTCTTCCCACGGCACTTCCAACACGGAAATCGTGACATCCGCCTGATGCTCTTTGTGGTAGTCAATTAAAGCCTCGTAGTCCATTTTGTAAATATGGTCCCCTGATAAAATCAGCACATATGCCGGGTCACAGGACTTTAAAAAACTGATGTTCTGGTAAATGGCACTCGCTGTTCCTGCGTACCATTTAATGCCATCGATTTCTGCATAAGGCGGAAGCATGGTTACTCCGCCGCTCCGACGGTCCAAGTCCCAGGGTGTTCCCAAGCCGATATATTGATGCAGTACGTGTGGTTGGTATTGCGTTAACACGCCAACCGTCTCAATTCCCGAATTCGTGCAATTGGATAACGGAAAATCGATGATCCGATATTTCCCGCCAAATGGAAGCGCGGGCTTGGCTATCGTATAAGTTAAGGACTTTAACCGGCTTCCTTGTCCACCGGCCAACAGCATTGCGATTACTTTATCGTTCATCTTGCTCCACTCCCATCTTTTTTTGTTTCCATACAGTCATGGTGAATGCAGGCAAATCCATCTCCACTGAATACGGCAAATCATCATATGGGATATCCGCCGCTTTAATTGCTGCTTTTTGATACTCATATCCGCTTGAAAAAATCCCTTCGTATTCTGCGCTTTCCGGAACCCCCAATTTAAACTTTTCATAATGGCGGTCAGAGAAGTTACAGACAACGATGCACTCATCCTGTGGCAGATATCCTCTGCGAATAAAAGCAGCCACGCTTTGTTCATGATTATCTGCATCTATCCAGGTGAAGCCATCCGGATGGTCATCCAATTCAAAAAATGCTTTTTCGGTTTTATAGAAAGCCAGAAGATTTTTTGTAAACTCCGCCATTTTTCTATGCTCTTCGGTTTCCAGTGATGGCCAATCCAATTCGGGTTTAAATTCCCATTCCTCGAAGTGGCCGAACTCCTGGCCCATGAACAGCAATTTCTTTCCCGGATGGGCAATCCAAAAACCGAGCAACAGCCGCAACTGCAGAAAACGTTCATCCAGTGTCCCGGGAAGTTTGTTCAATAAAGAGCCTTGGCCATTCACCACTTCATCATGGGAAAGTGCCAAAAGATAACGTTCTTCGTATTGATATACCAAGGAAAAATTCATCTTTTGATGGACTTCGGAACGTTTGGAAGGCTGCGTTTCCATGTAATCCAATGTGTCGCGCATCCAGCCGAAATTCCATTTATAATGAAAGCCGACGCCGCCTTCTGAGACATCATGCGTCACTTTTGGGTAATGCCAGGCATCTTCTGCAATCAACAGCGCTTCCGGATAGAATTCCTTTAAACTATTCGTCAGTTTCCGGAGAAAATCAGTTCCTTCGGGATTATGGGGCCGTTCTTCTCTGTTGGGGATAAACAGCAGACACACCAGTGCATCCATTCGGAATCCATCAAATTTAAATTCATTCATCCAGTAATGGGCGCTTGATAGCAGAAAACTGACGACTTCTCCTTTTTGGACATCGAAATTCAATGTCCCCCAGTCCGGATTGGCGCGCCGTTCCAACCGTTCTTCTTCGTATAAGGGACCTCCGTTGAAAAGAGCAAGTGCATGCTCATCGACACAAAAATGTCCGGGTATCCAATCCAAGATGAGTCCGATTTTATTTTCAGCGCATTTGGCGATAAAGTATTTCAAATCATCTGCAGTTCCATATCGGCTGGTTGGCGCAAAATAACCGGTTGTCTGATATCCCCAGGATTCATCCAAGGGATGCTCTGTTATCGGCAGAATTTCTATATGGGTAAAGCCCATTTCTAAAATATACGGAATCAGTTCCGAAGCCAATTCCCGGTAATTCAGAAACCCGCCTTGGGCAGTACGTTTCCAAGTTCCGATATGTAATTCATAAATCGCCATCGGTTTTTCACGATGATCTTTATTTTGGATTTTTTTTCGTTGTAAAACCGTTTTTGACCAGCTGTGTTTGGATACCGGAGCGATTACTGATTTAGTATTGGGTCTCAGTTCGCTGGCCTGAGCATAAGGATCAGATTTCCGAAACAACACCCCATTCGACATTTCAATAATATATTCATATGAATAACCGATCATTTTATGGGGAATGTGTACTTGCCAAACTGTTGCATCCTGGGGATGCTGTTCCATTTGATAAACTGCTTCCTCCATATTTTCAGGATTTGTACAGGCTACCGCCACATGGGAAACATTCGGGACCCAAAGAACGAACCGTGTCCCCTCCCCATTGGCATGTGCCCCAAAGTACAGGTAGGCATCTTGCATGAGACCAGCATGGAAAGCTTCCAGCTTTTCCTGCGTAAGCAGACTTTGCAGCTCATTCATCTTCACACCTCCAAAATTTTTACAGTTCCGCGTCTCTTTTAATTCTACATAAGCCATGTAAATCCCTTGTTAAGAATGATAATTATTCAAATATTTCGTTAAATTGAAATAGCTTTCGACCCTTCTGTTCGAAATGTTTACACATTTCTTTTCCCATATACCCTTGTTTGAAGGAAGAATATCCACTAGGCTTAGGAGGATATCTGTTTATTGAAAGAGAGGCTAAGATTCGTGCCAAAATATAGAGGACTTTTACTCGCTTTGCTGCTTACCCTGTTTTTAGCTGCATGCAACCAGGGGATTGAAGACCCCCTTGAATGGGAAATAGAAGATTTTACGTTCACTAATCACAATAACGAAGAATTTGGATCGGCCGACCTGAAAGGCGAAGTCTGGCTTGCTGATTTTGTTTTCACCAACTGCACCACCGTCTGTCTCCCGATGATGGCGAATATGACTGATTTGCAGGGACAATTGGAAGCTGAAGGGTTGGATGTACAGATTGTTTCATTCAGCGTGGATCCAACGTTCGACCAGCCGGAAACTTTAAAATCTTATGCTGAGAATTACGGGGCCGACTTATCCAGTTGGAACTTGTTGACAGGCTACAGCCCACAGGAAATCGATGAATTTGCTGTGGATAATTTCCAGACTTTGGCCCGGAAACCTGAAAATGATGACCAAGTCATTCATGGCACATACTTCTACTTGGTGAATCAGGAAGGCGTCATCATGAAATCGTATGATGGATTAAATCCGCCAGTTGAAGAAATTTTGTCGGATGCGGAAATCCTGCTGACGGAGGAATAAAAAATGAAGCGAAGAAAAATCTGGATAGTTGTGCTGCTCCTTGCCGCTGCTGTTTTGCTGTTGCTCTTTTTCATGCCAAGAGAAAACGTTCCGGCACCTGAAAGCCGCGTCATCCTGGAGCATTCGTTCCGTACCTACATTGCCCCTTCCTGCTTTGAAGAGGCTGATGCCACCAACTTCCTGGAAGAATCGACGCTCGCAAAAGCTCAGGAGCTGGAGTATCCACCGCATTCTTCCTGCACAGAAGAAGCTTTCGAAGGCAATCGGGACAGTGGATTTATCCGCTTGATGAAAGAATTAGGCGTCATGGAAAAAGAATCGAAAGATTGGTAAGAAAAAAAACAGACAGAGAATTTTCTCTGTCTGTTTTTCTTTTACTTGATCACTTTGACACACACTGGAGCAGTGGTTTGGACAATTTGTTCAACTGTACACGGTGCGCCTGAATGTCCCATTTTCAAAGCTGCAAGTGTATGGGAGTTTTCATTGGCCACCACCATCCAGTTGTTGCCGGGAATGACAGCGAAGTGCCTCGGTCCTTCACCTCCTGATCCGGTTAACCCCAAGTTCTCCAGAGTTCCGTTGTCTTGAATGGCAAATGAAGCTATGCTGTCGTGGCCTCGGTTCGATGCATAGACAAAACGGCCATTACTGGAAACAGCAACTTCTGCGCTGGTGTTCGGCTCTTTGTAGCTGTCAGGCAATAACGGCAGCAGTTGCAAAAATTCCAATTGCCCTTCCTGACTGATTCGATAGACCATAAGGGTGGAATTTATTTCATTTAATGAATAGACCAGCGGCTTTGTAGGGTGGAAGCATAAATGGCGGGGACCGGCACCCGGTTCTGTTTGGACCTTGTATTGAAACGTCAATTCCCCATTACTGGAATCCATTTTATAAGTAGAGATGGTGTCCGTCCCTAAATCGGATACCAAAAATAAATTTTTCCCAGGCATCTGTATGACGGAATGCGGATGGGCTGCATCCTGACGTTCCCTATTCGGGCCAGAGCCTTCATGCTTTACCGAATGCGCCAGTTCCCCGATTGCTCCGTCGGAGTGGAGCGGATGAACATTTACAGTAGCGCCTGAGTATGTAACGGACAATAGCCATCTTCCGGTTTCATCGATGGTGACATGCGCCGGATGGTCTCCATTGGAAGATTGCCGGTTGATTTCCATTATTTTTCTTGAAACTGGATGGATCCAGTAGCTCACCAACTCGCCATTCCCCACTTCACTTGTTGCAACAAAGCTTGTGCCGTTGGGATGGACAGCGATAAAAGAAGGTCGTTCAATACCCGGTACGCCCACCAATTCTATCATTTCGCCGGTACCGTCTTCGAATTCCCATAGTTTAATGCCTGGTTCTTGTTCTGATGAATACGATCCTGTCAGCAGGTAGCTGGTTGCCATCAAATTCCTCCTCGACTTTCTAAAGTAAATTATACAACTGCTGAACACCCTGAAGAAAAGCACCTCTAAAAAGAAACTTCCCAACCAAAGTTACATAATTTCAAATTCCCGTGAATTTCCGGTGCAGATGAGGTAAAGTAAGCTATGAAACCTGATCAGTCCATAACATGAGAAAGAGGGTTGCCAATGAGAAATTTCGGTTTATCCATCCGTGAAAAAAGCATTGTGTGCATCGGTTTTATGGGAGTTGGAAAAACAACTGTCGGAAAATTACTTGCCCAAAAGCTTTATCGCAGTTTTGTAGACATCGATGCAGAGATTGAAAAGGAATTCGCTATGCCGATTCCGCAAATATTCGAAGTTTACGGAGAGCAGGCATTTCGCGCCAAAGAAAAAGAATTGATTGTGAAATACAGTCAGCAGCCATTGAATATCATTTCTGTTGGCGGCGGTGCGTTTCTGCAAAAAGAAATTCAGGATATTTGTATGGCCAACTGTATCGTCCTATTTCTCGATATTTCTTGGGAGTCGTGGAAAGACCGTGTCCACATTCTCATTGACAACCGGCCATTGTTAAAAGAACGTTCTCTTGAAGAGATTGAAACGCTGTTTCTTGAGCGGCAAACCATTTATTCGTTAAACCACTCTAAATTCCAAGTAGACAATTTCAAAGCTGAAGAAGCTGCCGATTATTTAGCAGATGCCTTGAAGTTGTCCTGGGAAATCCATGCACCTCAACCACAGTGAAACTCAAAACCGCCATCCTTGTATGGCGGTTTTTTATTGGACACTCATTCCGTTATCCCCTCTTTCATTTCAATTTTCAGTTATTTCGATTATACGCCATCGATTATTAGCTTTCAATTTCCACTCTGATTAGCTTGTCAAAATCCTTCATAAATGAATGAGCGTCTGGATGAACAATTGGACCATAATATAAAAAGCTATTGCGAACTTCAAATTGAATCGGAGGCCGTTCTGAATTCCGCTCAATCCATTGATGCTGCTCAAAATAATCACCGGCATAACGAAGGGCGACAAGATGATAGAAATGACGCTTCCGGAAGTTACAGCCAACACCACCAATTCAGGCGGATACGGAAATGGAATTGCTTCTAAGACTCCTGTCACCAATACAATAACCGGCAAGGGCCCCAACCCGATAAAGCCCAGTAAAATGACAATGAATGGGACCAGGAAAAGGATATTCAGTACCGGAACAACGTCTGTCAATAAATTCATGCCGCTGATGACATAATCACCGACATTTGATTGATTTAAGGCATAAATCAGTAAACCCGCCGCGATTAAAATACTGAATTGCTGAGCTTGTTTAGCAATGCCCGCCGAAAAATAGTATCGGGTTTCCACCACAAGATTAGAGGATTTTTTCTTAAATAGAAAATAAAATAAGGTCCATCCCAGAATCACCAACGGAATAGTCAACAAAAATTCCAATCCGGTTAGTTCATGGACAAGGAAAATGGTGCCAAACAAAGAAACGAAAAGGAAAACGAATTCCGCAACATCCTTGTTCCACTTCCCTTGATTCCGTGAATTCTTCAGAGCCTTATCGATCTCCTGCTTCAGAACCAAAGAAAAGTCCACTCCGTATTTCTTTTCCTGGTAATACGAAAAGATGACCGACAAGAAAGTACCTGCCAAGGCAAAGACGAATCCGAGTGCCATCGATTTCCATAGCGTCGCTTCCAGCGCCTCCACAGCAAAAATGAAACTCGGAATGCTGATGACCCATAAGGTCGAAAGCCCAAAGCCTCGCAGGATTGCGGTTCCTTTGAAATTTTCCCAGGCTTCGTCTTTGTGTTCCTTCAAAAAGGTATCGATAAAACGATACATCATCGGAACTGAACCAAACAGAAGAAAATGGGAGATGACTTGTGTCATCGCCATGAGTCCAAAATAGAATTTCTGGCTTTTGTTCAGGAAATTATGTGCGAAACTCATGATTTCTTCTATATACGGCTCTTCTTTCAGAACCCAACTGATCATCGGCACAATCAGCAGCAATCCGATCAGGCTCCTCATTTGCTGCAATGCCTGAATCAAATCGGCTCCAAAAGAATTGCTCGTCGCATACAATACGAGCAACGCCATCAACATCAGAAACAATTGCAATTGAATTTTCTTGAAAGGCAATAGCAGCAATGCCGACAATAAGACCAAGACGCCGACAGCAGAAAGCAGCAGGCTTAAAGCCGCGTTTTCATAAAAGTATGTAATAAAATGCAATAAAGCGTAGATAGAAACTGTAAATATAAATCCTTTAACGGCAAACCGATTCACTTCAGATCCTCCTCTCGGCTTTTTTTACCCTGTTTTTATTTTAAGGCGGGAAGTGCAAAAGGGTGCACCCTACGCCTTCCCAATATTTTTTGTTTTCAGTAAATATGTGATATGCTCTGAGATAACAATGAATTATACAGCAATTCCTTCCGGAAAACCGATTGTATTTCATTGAGCAAAGCGTTTCCCTGTTCTAAGAGTTTGGCCTATCGACATAGTGTTATAACAGTATTGGAGGAATTAGGAGTGGGAGTAACAAGAAGCTTTTTCATTGCGTTATCCAAAAATCAGGCGTTAAACAGCGGTGCTAAAAAATGGGGCTTGAAATTGGGTGCCGGCAAAGTTGTTGCGGGAACTGACATCAACAGTATGATGCAGTCGGTAAAGGAACTAAATGCCAATGGAATCGGTGCCACTATCGATAATCTCGGTGAATTCGTAAGGACCAAAGAGGAAGCGATTCAAGCTAAAGAGGCCATCCTGGAAACGTTGGAAGCCATTCAAGTCTACGGTGTGAACGCTCATATGTCTGTTAAATTAACACAAATCGGCCTCGACGTCGATTTCGCTTTTTGCTTGAAAAATATTCAGGAAATCGTGGCAGCTGCTGCCCGCTATGATATTTTCATCAACTTGGATATGGAGGACTACGCCCATCTTCAGCAAACACTCGATATTCTCGAAGCCTTGCTGAAGGATTACGACAATGTCGGGACTGTCATCCAAGCTTATTTATACCGATCCGAAAAGGACATTGAAAATCTGCAGAATGTCCGTCTCCGTCTCGTAAAAGGGGCTTATAAAGAAAGCGAAGAAGTCTCTTTGCAAGACAAAAAAGAAATTGATGACAACTACCTGAAACTGATTAAAATTCACCTTCAATCTTCGGGATATACATCCATTGCGACGCATGACCATCATATTATCGAAGAAGTTAAAGCTTTTGTAAAAGAAAAGAACATTCCTTTGAACAGCTTTGAATTCCAGATGCTTTATGGCTTTCGGACAGAAATGCAAAAAGACCTGGCAAAAGAAGGTTATTCTTTCACTACCTATGTCCCTTTTGGCCAAGACTGGTACGCTTATTACATGAGACGGCTGGCTGAACGCCCTCAAAATATCAACTTGGCATTGAAAAGTTTCGTTTCCAAATAACAGAAAGCACCTCCAGGTTTTCTGAAGGTGCTTTCTGTTATTTCTATATGATGGCCACTTGCTACTTTTCTCTTTGGCCACTTCCATGTTTCTTTAATCCACGTTTTTTACTTGAATTGGCGGCAGGTTCCGCTGAAGATTTTTTCTTTGGCTTTCATATTGCTCTGGCAGCATTAAAGCTTCGCCGAGTGCTTCAGGTGATTCATCAATCGCGAATCCTGGTGGATCGGTCGCAATTTCAAATAGAAGATCTCCGTATTCGCGGAAATAAACGGCATTAAAATAATTTCGGTCCTGGACCGGAGTTACGCCGAGTCCATAGGCTTCCACTTGCTCTTTCCACTCCAATTGGTCTGCATCATCTTGTGCCCGCCATGCAATATGGTGAACCGTCCCAACACCCATCTGCCCTGTACCGACTCGGGACAATTTTACATCAATCAGGTTGCCAAGGTCACTTGCAGCGCGGAAGCGCATTAAATCATCTTCTTCGCCGATTTTTTCAAGGCCCATGACCGTCTCCAGCAATTCAGCCGTTTTCTCTGCATTGGCTGTATACAGTGTGGCTCCGCCAAATCCTTTAATGGCCACATCTTTCGTCACTTCGCCGATTTCCCACGTGTTCGGTTCTCCATCCTGCCGTTCAACCAGCTCCAGATGCAGGCCATGTGGATCATCAAAACTTATATACTGTTCTCCAAAACGGGTTTCTATTAAAAACGGAACTTTGAATTTTTCCAGTCTCTTTTGCCAAAACACTAAAGCGCCAGATGGAACTGCATAGCTTGTCACGCCTACTTGGCCATCACCGATTTTCCCTTTATAGGCATTTCCCCACGGAAAGAAGGTGATGATGGTGCCGGGTTTCGCCGTTTCATCTCCAAAGTACAAATGATAGGTGTCCGGATCGTCAAAGTTTACTGTTTTCTTTACCAGCCGCAATCCCAATACTCCTGCATAAAAATCTACGTTTTCCTGTGGATCTCCAACAATTGCTGTAATATGGTGAATTCCCATTGTTTGTTTTGACATTCTGCTGCACTCCTTCGTCTTACTTTATATCTACGTACTTATCTTATCACTTCATTATCTCGAACTAAAGATATCTCTTCTGATTTCTTAGAGCGATAAGACACAGCAAAATTATTTCGGCAGATTGTCTTCATGCTTCTCCAGATCTTTTTGCTTATTATCTTTAACTTTCTCCAAATATTCCTGAGTTTCTCTTTTGTCTCCTTCAATTTCTTCTTTGATCTGTTTTTCTTCAGCCGGAGAAATATTCGACTTTTTCTGTTCTTCTTCAATTTGTTCTTTTTGCTGTTCTTTAACTTCTTCTATTTTTTCCATATCCTCTTGGTAATCTTCTTCTACTTCAGAAGTAGACGGTAGGAATGGCTCGTTATTAAAGTCGGTTCTTCTGCCGTATCGGAACATTTCATAAATAATCAGTCCGTTATTCGGCATACCGTTTGCAGTTTTCATCGGCACAATATCAAATACTACATAATAAAAGGCGTAAAAGACAAAGCGGTCCCAAAACGTCGCATACTCTTCAATTATGCCATTTGCCAACAGGGCATTTATGATTAAGGCTACAATCATATTCACTAAAATTGGGCCTGCATACAACGATACATAGGCAAACTTTCCTTGTCTTTTCAGTGAGTCGTAAGAAAACCAACTGTATAAATGGTAGTATCTCCGGATATCAAACATTCCAATCTTAACGATACGCGGTCCTGACCCAATCGTCATTCTTGGATTCTTTACTCCCAATATCAAACTCATCACTAAATAACCCGATTCTCTCAAAAAAACAACAATTGGTAAAATAATAAATGCAGAAATGATCAACGATATTAAATCGGCTAATCCAAACATCCGCTCACTCCTTTCGAAAGCCTAAAAAAGCCTTACCCGATTGAATACCCTTTTTGTATTACATACCCGTCTTTTAAACATTACAAATATATTTCTTTTTGATGAACTTAATTCTTTGGTCCCTGTCTTTATTCGTGTTAGCATAGCTATTATATAAAGACGCTGGACAATATAGCAGGCAATAGAACACCAAATTTATTCTTGACGGATCGATTATCACCTTGACACCATCAATGAAAATTCACTTTAAAGGATGAATCGTGTGAGAGCTAAACCCAGAACTTGGACTCAAAAAAATTGGATCGCTTCTGCCTCTCTGGTCGCGCTTATGTTTGCCGTCATCATTTTTGAGGAAATTAATGCTTCTTCCGATGCTTCAGCATCCCTTCAACTTTCGGGTTCTGCTGTTTTCAGCCCTCCTCCTGATATCAATGAAATCACTGAGCGGGTTAAGATCGTCAAAAACTTGGCGTACAGTGATTCAGACAATAGCTTTTTGGATATCTATCACCCTGAAAACGCTACTGCATCCATGCCGGTCATTTTATGGATTCACGGTGGCGGGTATGTCGGCGGATCCAAAGACAGCCGCCAGGATTATGCGCTGGCATTAGCAGATGCCGGTTATGTAGTAGCGAATATCGATTATGCATTAGCACCAGAAGCCCTTTATCCAGGCCCTGTGCTGCAGGCCAACCAGGCTCTTGCTTATTTGCAGCTTCACGCTGCTGAATATGGCGGTGACATGGAACGGGTCTTTGTAGGAGGCGATTCTGCAGGGGCGCAAATTGCCAGCCAGGTGGCAGCGCTGGTATCAAATGTTGAGTTAGCTGAAACCATGGCCATCCAACCAGCCATTGCCAATAGCCAACTGCAAGGAGCATTGCTATTGTGTGGCCTATACAATTTAGACACTGTACGAGCCACTGCTTTTCCAAATATCGATTATTTTTTGACAGCTTATACAGGGGCTGAACCTTTTGAATCTTCTCCCAAAATCGATGAACTTTCCACAGTCCAGCATATCAGCCCTGAATACCCACCGGTTTTCATAACAGTCGGCGATGCAGACCCATTCGTTTCCCAGTCCATTGAACTGGTTGAAGTTTTGAAAAACAATCAAGTTCAATTCAGCTCCGTCTTTTTTGAAGGAACCCAGAAAAACCTGAAGCACGAATATCAATACGATTTAAATACGGAAGATGCACAAGACACATTTAAGAAAACCCTTCAATTTCTTTCTGTGCACAGCAAATAAAAAATGAGCAAACCGCAATTAAGCGGTTTGCTCATTTTTATTTTCACCCTTGATTCATTGCGCTTTCTTTCACCACAGGAGCAGTTGCACGCTGTCGCTTTTTAGAAGGAAGCATATTGAACAGGATGTTCAAGACAATAGCTGTAACACTGCCGGCTACGATCCCATTGCTTGTCAAAATCTGAACGCTTGAAGGCAACTGGACAAACAATTCAGGAACTACTGTAACTCCCAGGCCGATTCCGACAGAACAGGCGATGATCATGGAGTTTTCTTGTGAATCCGTGATAATGGTGCTGAGCATTTTAATGCCTTGCGCGATAACCATGCCGAACATCGCAATCATGGCGCCGCCAAGAACTGACGGCGGGATGATTGTCGTGACCGCTGCGATTTTCGGAACAAATCCAAGCGTAATCAGCATGATTCCTGTAATCAAAATGATTTTTCGTGATTTGACGCCCGACATCTGAATCAGCCCCACGTTTTGTGAAAATGCTGTGTACGGGAAGGAGTTGAATATTCCTCCAAGTACAATGGCTAACCCTTCTGCGCGGTATCCTTTTGCCAAATCCTTTTCCTTGAGTTTCTTTTTCGTGATATCACCAAGTGCAAAGTAAACGCCGGTCGATTCGACCAATGACACCATGGCCACCAGAATCATCGTCAGGATGGCTGGCCATTCAAACGTCGGCGTTCCGAAATAGAAAGGCTCAACCATGTGAAAGTACGAAGCATCAGCGATAGGAGAAACATCCACCTTGCCAAGAAAAGCAGCAGCTACAGTGCCGACAATTAACCCCAACAGAATAGAGATCGCTCTGAGAAAACCTGTAGAAAAACGGTACATGATGACAATGAACAATAACGTTCCGAAAGCCAGACCGATGTTGGCAAGAGAACCAAAGTCACTAGCTCCCTGTCCTCCACCCATGTTATTGATGGCTACTGGAATGAGCGTAATACCGATAATGGTAACGACGGTTCCTGTAACAACTGGTGGGAAGAAGCGCACGAGGCTGCCGAAAAATCCGCTGATCAACACAACAAACACTCCGGAAACAAGAATCGCCCCGTAAATGGCGGAAATGCCATATTGGCCACCGATTGCAATCATCGGCCCAACGGCAGTAAATGTGCAGCCAAGCACAACAGGAAGCCCGATACCGAAGAACCGGTTGCTCACGATTTGAAGAATGGTCGCGACTCCACAAAGAAGAATATCAATTGCGACCAGGTACGTTAATTGCTCTGGCGTCAGACCAAGAGCTTCTCCCACGATTAATGGAACCAATACGGCTCCTGCGTACATAGCCAATACATGCTGGAATCCTAAAGCCGTTTCTCCTAAAGCTTTCTTCATTGAATGTTTGCCTCCTCATAAAAGGACACGCTGCCATTTTCCAAAGATGAAATATTCGCTAAGGTTTCAATACGGATGCCGCGTTCACGCAGCAACTTGCCGCCTGGCTGGAACCCTTTCTCGATGACGATGCCAATGCCTGCCAGTTTGGCGCCCGCTTGTTCAACGATGTCCAATAAGCCCAGCGCCGCTTGCCCGTTAGCTAGGAAATCATCCATGACCAGCACGACATCCTCTTTTTTCAAAAAGTCTTTTGATACGGAAATATCATTGGTTTCATTTTTCGTAAATGAATGGACACTTGCAGTGTACATGTGGTCAACCAATGTCAACGACTTGCGTTTTCTGGCAAATACCGCCGGTACGCCTAAGACCAGTCCAGTCATCATCGCTGGAGCAATCCCTGAAGATTCCAGTGTCAGGATTTTTGTAATGCCGTCTTCTTTAAAGCGTGAAGCGAATTCTTCTCCAATTGCCTGCATCAACGGCGGGTCAATTTGGTGATTTAAAAATGAATCTACTTTTAATACCGATTCCGACAAGACTTTGCCGTCCGATATGATTTTATCCTGTAATTTCTTCATGCTGTCAGCTCCTCTTCTGTCACGGCTGAAGGCAAGAAAAAAAGCCCTCAGAACGTGCATCCATCCATAACCATGAGTGGAGCAATGTCCTTCGAGCTTAAAATTCGAAAGGAAACAAAAAGAAATAAACGCCAAAAAGACGCATTTCCTGTGCTTCGTTGCTTCTCATAGTCAGTTCGTTTACGGCAAACCGGTAGAAACTTGCGGGCCATATCCCCGCGATTATATGAGTGAATCGTATTTGAATGGTCTTATTATAGCACGCTGTTTCCACTTTTCAAGAGATGCTTCTGTTAAATAAGTATTCCGTTTATTCAGACAAAATATTATTTATCTTTTTCTTCCCAAAGGTGTTTAGCCAATTCCTGGCGGATCGCTTCTGGAATCTTTTCAGATTTCTGGCTGTCCAAATCATAATTCACATAAACGGCCGTGTTCCGTGCGCAAAGATTTCCTTCCTGGTAAAGTTCTTCGTATAATTCCAGGCTGCTGTTGCCGATTTTCTTGACCCATACATTCACTGCCACGTCTTTGCCAAAATAGATTTGTCCCGTGAATTCCAAGACAGTCTTGACGATGACCATTTTCCACTTCGCAAAATCATGGTCGGGTGTGAACAAATCGAATAAGGGATTTCTGGCTGCTTCAAACCATACCGGCAAGGTTGTATTGTTGATATGGCCCACACCATCCGTCTCTGAAACCCTTGGCGTCAATATCGTTTTATACATTGGCTTCCTCCTTCATTGTCAGGCAGCTCTCTAGACTGTCACTCTAATTTCCTGTCCGTATTTTTCAGTTTCACTGTTGCAGGACCATACTAAAAAAAGATGGCACCCATTCGGCATCCATCTTTTTCATTTCAATTGTTGATGTACTTTTCAAATACATCGCCAAAGTCTTTGACATGGTATTGGTTGCGGACAGATGTCATCCAGGTAAAACCAAAATCGGTCAGCTTCGAATACTGATCGCTTAATGCCACATCACCCGATCTTGAATTCTGCAGAACCGTCACCGCTTTTTCCAGGCTGTCGTTGGCCATATTGATGATGATTGCATTTTCATGGGTATGTTCAGCGATTCTTAAAAGCGATTTATACAGGTCTGTCAAACGCTCCGCCTGCTGTTTTTGGACATCAATCTTAAAAGGAATCGACCCTACAGTAAACGCAAGTTCAACATCTAAATCGATCTTGCCCGCAGTTTCAAGAACAACATTTGAAATGCTGTACTGAGAATATGGATAGCGTCTCAACGTACGTTTTGAAGACATCGCACTTTCTCCATCGACATGGATGATGGCCAAATTAGTGAAGCAATATTCATCCGCTTTTGTTTTGATCAGAAAATAGATTTTCTCTCCATCTTCAGTCATGACATAATCATCAGAATCCGTTTTGTCAAAATCCTGCGGGTCAATTATTTTCCCAATATCCGATAATCCAAGTGCTTCAGAAGCCATTTTTTTAAACATCTTACCAATTCCCCTTTGTCCATAAAATGATGATGCTTAAAATAATTTTATCAAACCTCAGCTAAAACATCACCATTAAAAGGAAATTAATTTTATCAGCTTCCAATAAGAGGATGCTTCTCACTTTTCATGACTTTGCTTAAGACGCTCATCGGTCCGATCCACTTTATATGTGAATTCCACTTCGGCCGTTTTCCCCGAAGGGATGCGGACTCGGAATTCAAGTTCATTTGACTGCTTTACTTCGTAATCATGTGTAGATGATTCCATCTGCCAAATCCGCTCAGGTATTCGATGGCTGACATCGATCCGAACATTCTCCGCCTTTTGGTTCTTTATTTTATAAACATGCGTGACATAGTCAAAATGTCCGCGTCTGTCGCGCTTTTTCTCCCAGTTTTTACTGATGAGATCAAACGCATCTCCAATCACCAAGGATAGTTTCTGTTCGGCTGCCACATGGTTAATCGCATTTTCTCCGATAAACTCCATTTCACCGTCCTGGTCTTGTTCATATACTTTGAGCAATCCCTTAGGCAAGGGCATGCCCAAGTTATTGGCTTCCGTATTATCAAATTCAAGAATGACTTTTACTTGTTTGCTTCCAGTTTCCACTTTGTAAAGCTTACGAAATGCTGCATTCCCCACTTTCAGGAAACTGATTTGTTTGGTCTGTTCCCTTATGATGGTTATTGCCCGTTCCATGCTGTAAGCATGATAATCGGCAAAGCCATGTTCTTCAAATGCCGAATCAGGTTCCTCTGCTTTGGCAAACAGTCTGATTGACTCATTCAGTGGATAGGCATCTGCAAATCGGTTCACCTTTCCGGAAGCCAATTTTAGCCGGCTATCGAAAAAATCCATCCCGCTATTGTTGGAAAGTTGAATCCAGCCTGAAAAAACCAGCTTAGAATCGCGGATTTCCGCCACATAATTTGCTCGCCATTCCAAGCCTTGAGTCAAATAAGAAATTCTCGCTTCTGTGTCTGTTTCAATAGGCGCTATTTTCCAAACCAGAGTCGGTTTTGTCAATAACCCCTCCGGCAGCGCCGGAAGAATCAATTGGCCAACAGGGTCAATTACGATTTCCTTTGTATCGACCCGTTTCCCAATAATACTGCCTGTCACACTGAGAAGCCGGATTTGCATCTCTTCCCCCAACTCCGCATTCCTGACAGTCAACACTTCATCAATGTATTTCTCCAGGAGTTTTTCCTTACTGATCAAATCGCAGTCATAACTTTGTTCGAGTACGTGAAGCCCATCAACCAAGACGGAATCCGCCTCAATCCGTGAAGCGATATCCATAAACTGAACTTCCTCCAATTCATGGTTTCCTGGAATCATTCGTGTCTCTTTGACTAAGGCGAATCCATCGTTGTAAACAGTCAAACTTAAAGCTGTCTGTTGCTGGCGCGTTGATTGGAATTTCATACGGACCTCTCCCTTTCAAGAACCTGTTTTGACCATAACTAGATTCACCAAAAGAACTCGCTTGCACAAAAAGGCGGGACATGGCTCTGCAAGATCCACAGATGGAATTTGTCAGTTCAATCGGTAGCGCGTCCAAAATACTGTTTTAAATAGGCAATAGTTTCCAAACGGCATTGTTCTGTTAAAGGCGACTTTCTGGGATGAACCAAATCGCCATACAGCAACTCATCCAAAAACCTCAGTTCTTCTTCGTACCATTGGTTTTGTTGATGATCGTAAACTTCAGCCTTTATGTAGATCGCTGTTCCTTGTTCAATAAAATCTGTGACCCTGATTTCATTTTTCATATTCGTCCCTCCCGTTCATCCGTTTCTGCTGTTAACGGGACTTTTCCAGATGAACCATGAGATTTTTCCATTTCTTTCGTTCTTCGCTGTTCGGATCATGGACGAGCACATTCTCCCGATTAAAAATCATGACGGGGCGGTGTTCCAAATTATAAGCCCTCCACTCCGGCAGTTTCGGCGCATTGGGATTGCCGCTTCTGGCAAATCTGATCCAGGAATGGTGTATTTCTTCCGCCAGTTTGTGCCGTTCCTCCGAGTTCCCGGTCAACCGCTCGGTGCCTTCTTTAGATAATGTGTTCCAGACAAACGGAAGCTCCAGGCTATGGCAAGCTTTCAGCTCTCCTCCAAAAACCGGCGTCTCCCAGTCGAAACGATACATCCAAACAGGAGCACCCTGCTTAGCCTGCAGTTCTGCAAGCTCCAGCGCGGGAAATGTAAATAGGCTCATCGTCATCAGCTTATCGTAAATGTTTTGGTTCAATTCTTCTCCATTTAGCAAATACTGTGAAATTCCCAACCAGTTAAGGCCAAATGATTTCCTCTTGATCCCCTTGTTTCCAACGAGGGTCAAAAAAGCTGAAGAGCCGGTATTCATCTTTATTTGTGCCAATCAGTACCGGCATATCTTTAGCTATCCCTTTGGCAAGTGCCTGCTCAGGGTGTACTGGAAGCAAATCGCCTTCTATAACTGGAACCAGGCTCATCGCCGGAAGCAAAGCAGCCGTATCCACTAATTGCTGCGCTGGAATCTCCCTGATTTTGTCTACTTCTCCATGCCCGATGTTCAATGCAGCCAAAAGACGGCTGCTGACTTTTTCCGCAATGGAAGAACTGAGGACATTTGCTGCTGCCCCACTTTGCAGGATTGCCTGTTGGAACAGCCCTTTTGCCTTGGGAATCGCCATTAGGACCCCTATGCTCATCGCACCGGCAGATTCCCCGAAAACCGTTACCCGGTCCGGATCTCCACCGAACTTTTCAATATTGTCCTGAACCCATTGAAGTGCAGCCAGTTGATCCAAGATGCCACAATTGCAGGAACCCGAAAAGTCAGCACCTCCGATGCCCCCTAAATGCAAAAATCCAAGAGCACCCAGACGGTAGTTGAAAGTGACAACGACAACGTCTCCTTCAGTTGCGAAAGAACTGCCGTCATAGGTTTTGCTGGATCCGGCACCAGTAGTAAAAGCCCCGCCATGGATCCATACCATAACCGGACGGCGATGGTTATCAGCTGCTGGCGACCAAACATTCAAGTACAAGCAATCTTCACTGGTGTTGTCTGCTCGATTTCCTAAAAACTCCATGATGCCATTGCTGGCTTGTATAGCTGATGGTCCGAATAGAAGGGCTTCGCGCACTTCCGACCACGGCTCCGGCGGCTGAGGTGCCCGAAAGCGACGGTTGCCGGTAGGCGGCTTCGCATAGGGGATGCCTTTCCAAACAATGACATTGCCCTGTTGCTGGCCTCGCAGCTTTCCGTAAATACTTTCAACAATGGTCCCTGGCATAATTTCCTCCCCTTACTGATGATGCTTTGACACCTATATTCTACCATTCATTTCCCATAATGGCGTTATTTTTTCTGATTATTAAGTTAAATTAAAGCGAGTAGGATTTCAATTTTTTAAAAACCAAAAAAGGACTCGCATATAAGCTGCGAGCCCTTTTCTTTAAAATAAACCGACAGCCTTGCCGTCAGAAGTAACATCCATATTCAAAGCAGCCGGTTGTTTTGGCAGACCTGGCATCGTCATAATGTCACCCGTTAGACAGACCAAGAATCCCGCTCCAAGCTTCGGAATGATTTCCCGGATCGTGATGGTGAATCCTTCTGGCCGCCCCAGCAGTTTAGGCTGATCCGATAACGAGTACTGGGTTTTCGCCATACAGATCGGCAAGGAATCCCAGCCGTATTTCTTCAATTCAACCAGTTGCTTTTGTGCCAAATCCGATAATTGAATATCCGCTCCACCGTAAACTTTCTGGACAATCGTCCGAAGTTTTTCTTCGATCGAATCGTCTTCCTGATACAAGTGATGGAAATCTGTCGGACGCTCCAGTTCCTCTTTAACCAGCCTCGCCAAGGCAATGCCTCCAGCTCCGCCTTTTTCCCAGACTTCTGTCATGGCAACTGCCACACCTTCTGCTTCTGCCCAATCGAGCACTGCAGCCAATTCCGCTTCGCTGTCCCCAGAAAAGCGGTTCAATGCTACAACCGGCTCGATACCGAATTGCCGGATCGTATCCACATGCTTTGCTAAATTGACCATGCCTCGTTTGACTGCTTCCGCATCTTCTTCAGCCAATAGAGTTTTCGCAACGCCTCCATGCATTTTAAGCGCACGCACAGTCGCCACAATGACCACCGCATCCGGATGGAAACCGCCTTTTCTTGATTTGATGTGCATGAACTTCTCCGCACCCAAATCTGCACCGAACCCCGCTTCTGTGACGACAATATCAGCCACTCTTCTTGCCGTATTCGTGGCAATCAGTGAGTTGCAGCCATGGGCGATGTTCGCAAACGGACCGCCGTGGATAATAGCAGGTGTACCTTCAATTGTCTGCACCAAGTTCGGCTTAAAAGCCTCTTTCAGCAAGAGCGTTAAAGCCCCTTCCGCTCCAAGGTCTCTTACCGTTATAGGATCTCTGTCGTACGTATAGCCGATGACCATTTGTGCCAACCGTTCTTTCAAGTCCGCCAATGAACCCGCCAAACAAAGCACCGCCATAATTTCCGAAGCTACCGTAATATCAAAACCGTCTTGCCTTGGCACTCCTTGTCCAGGCCCACCAAGGCCGATGGTCACTTGCCGCAAAGCTCGGTCATTGATGTCCAGCGCACGCTTCCAGGTGATGCGGCGCGGGTCGATTTTCAAGACATTTCCTTGGTGCAAGTGATTGTCGATCAAGGCTGCCAATGCATTATTCGCTGATGTAATGGCATGGATATCTCCTGTGAAATGCAGATTGATGTCTTCCATTGGCAGTACTTGCGCAAACCCGCCGCCAGTAGCTCCGCCTTTAACACCCATTACCGGTCCCAAAGAGGGTTCACGCAACGCAACAGCCACTGATTCATTCAATTGCTTGAAGGCATCCGCTAACCCTACAGTTACAGTAGACTTCCCTTCTCCTGCAGGTGTTGGGCTAATTGCTGTCACCAGCACCACTTGTCCCATTTTTTGGACTGGCGGCAATTGATCCACGTTTATTTTCGCTTTATAGTTTCCGTATAATTCCAAGGCTTTTTTAGAGATCCCCGCCTGTTCTGCAATTTCCAAAATTGGCTGGATCGTCGCTTCGCTCGCAATTGATAAATCAGTAAACGCCATGTATAGAATCCCAACTTTCAATTTTTTATTCAGTATAACCTGTTTTCCGCAAAAACAAAAAATAACCGTCTCTCCATCTGGCAGAGAGGCGGTTATTTACATCAATCAGTTTTCGATTTTTCCTGATCATCAGCAATTTCCGTAAAGGACTAACCCTTATCAGAACCGCAGGTCACCGACGATCAACAGTTCAGGAAAATCTTCTCCTGCAGTTGCCAATAAATCGTGTTCTTCCAAGTGCTCGTAAAGTTCCTCTTCATCGGCTTTCCGGACCGGTTCTAAACTTTCCGTAAGATCGTGAAACTTCAAAATATACTTCTTTTCGCTGTTTTTAGTCAGCACATAGACGTCCAAAGGATCATACTTTTTTACATTCTGTAATTGTTGATGTTCCAGAATCGACGCCGCATCCAACTTGTTGAAATGGGTATATAAAAAGGCTTCAGAACGCCTTTCTTCCGCTGAAATAAAACTCATTTTCGCTTGGTGGCGGTTGATGAAGCGTTCGGATAGCGATTGATGAAAAGTGATGGTTTCCCATTCGACGTCATTGCTGTACTTCTCGATAAAACGTTCGGATAAAACTTGATGGCGCGTCACCAGTGTCCAATTCACTTTGCGGGCATGGCGATGGATCAGCGGCATCGGTAAATACTGATGGCGGCACAACTCTGTCCAATCTAATTTGTCTTGGTGCTTTTCAATAAACGCAGGCGACAACCCTTTGGAGTTGGCCAACTGCTGCTTCATCGAGACAAACTTCCAATATTCTGTTGAATCGAATGGCTGCCCTTCTTTTTCGAATGTCTTTTGCTGCTTTTTGCTCAGCTCTTCTTTTGCAATGGGACGCCATTTCTTTTCATCTGCAAATTTCTCGATAAAGGCTTCGGAAAGCTTTTGAACTTTGATGATCTCATCCCAAAACAGACGGTTTCTATACTTACGGATGAACGTTTCAGACAATTCCTGATGGGTTGAAATCAGCTTCCAATTCACTTGGTCCACGTTTTCTTTAATAAATCGTTCGGATAATCGCTCTTCTTGGCATATTTGATTCCATGGAATTGAACGCTTGTCTTTCAAATCTTTCGCTTCCATTAATTCAATTAAGGAGTTGAACATATAGACCACTCTCTCTTTGTTTTTTGATAATGTCTATAGTAACACGCCTTCCCATGAAAAACCCGCTCCCCGGTCGAAACCAGGATGCGGGAAATCAAGTCAGCTGCTATTGTTCTTTCTCTTCTGTACGCTCTTCCGTGTCGTCTTCCAGATTGGGGATCCGTCCGCTGTCTGTCATTTCCATCTCTTTCTCCTGTTCTCTTTGTTCCTTTTCCAACTGTTTTTCCTTCAGTTCTTCCAAATTTTTATCTCTTGCCATCGTAATCCCTCCCTTTCTTTTGCTAGTCCCTTTATTCCCGTATCGCAATGATTAAAACTGTTCTTCATCCACTATTTTATCCGCTTGCTTTTCCTGTACTAAAACCTTATTTTGAAGAAAGTAAGAAGTAACAGCACAGATACACAACCATCCTACCCAGGAAAACTCTTCAACTATCAGAAAGGATGAGAAGCGCATGCGTACAACTGGTTCCCGCATTTATTGGTCTATTTTCGAACATGGCCAATGGCAACTGCACATCGCCAAAACTGAAAACGGTTTGTGTTACATCGGCTCACCCGGTGACAGTTTCAGCGAGTTATCGGTTTATATCCATAAGCATTTTCCATCGGCAAGCCTGGAACAAAACGACAGTTTGCTGTCGGACTCTAAACAAGAATTAACAGCTTACCTGGATGGGTCCCAACAGGAATTTTCTTTGTCTGCCGATGCAGCAGGAACAACTTTTCAGCAACAAGTCTGGGAAGCACTCCACAAGATTCCCTACGGCCAAACCGTTACGTACTCCGAAATTGCCGAACAGATCGGCAAGCCTTCAGCTGTGCGGGCAGTGGCCTCCGCCATCGGTGCAAACCCTTTGCTCATCACGGTGCCATGCCACCGGGTCATCAGCAAAAATGGCACCATCGGCGGTTACAGAGGCGGACTTGATTTCAAGCGGTTTTTGCTGGAGCTGGAAACTAATAATGGCAATAAAAAAAAGCACCTCCCCAACTCCAATGATTGAAGTTAGGAAACGCTCTTAGTTGGACGCATCAGGAGATTGAATGCCATGCAGGATAAAATCCGTGTACATCGCAGAAAGTTCTTTTACGGTCAAACTGCCTTCGACATTGAACCATTGGTAGCTCCAATTCGTGATGCCCAAAATGGCAAATGTAATGATTTTAGGCTGCAGCTCTTTTCTGAATTCATTCGCTTCAATGCCTTCTTTCAGCAACACTTCGATATTGTTGCGGAAATCAGCCCGTTTTTCCCGGATGATGGCTGCATTTTCTTCTTTCAAATGGCGAATTTCACGGAAATACACACGGCCTACTGCCCCTTGTTTTTCAATATCGACAATAATGAGTTCAACAATGGCCATCAACTTATCCTTATGGCTTTTCTCAGTATCCAGAATGGCCCTCTGCCTTCTTAACAGATCATCAATATAATGCGAATGGATATCCATCAAAAGTGCTTCCTTGCTTTTGAAATGATAGTAGAAAGAACCTTTTGTTACCCCGATTGTATCAACGATATCTTGTATGGAAGTGGCACTGAATCCTTTCTCCACAAAAAGATTGATGCTTTGTTTGATTAGTTCACTTTTCACGCAGCCCACTGCCTTTCTTAGTCTTAAAAGCTCTGTCGTATTATAGCATTTTTTACCCCCATCCAATCAGAAAACTTCCAAGCATCTCACGGAGCACAGGCTGAACCTTTTCAGTCTGGTGTTTCCGGTAATCAAAACAGACGATCGCCGCCGGCCAAGACATTGCCCATGATGACATCGTCTATCACAGCTGTGTCGATCCCTGCCCGGTCTACTGCCGCTTTAATTACTTCCGCTCCAAAAACGTGAGCAGGAAGGGATGACAAAGCACCGCCTTGCCTTCCGATTGCTGTTCGTGCCGCCGATACGATCACTGCATCTCTTTTCACGAATGTCCGCCTCCCTTTTCTCAAATAAACAGGTGCTTAGAATGCAAAAACGAGTTCACCTTTCAGTACATCTTTGTCGCTTTGATTGGCTGCTTGAACTTCAAATGTCACTTGCTTGTCCTGCTTTTCAACAACAGTCGCTTTCAACGTAATGACATCCCCCAGGAAGACCATACCTTTAAAACGAATGGCGCAATGTTGGATAAACCCTTCTTCCAGATGAGGCGTAAAAATTTTCGCCAGATTCCCCATGGTCCACATGCCATGCGCGATGATGCCTGGTAATCCTGCCGCTTCAGCTTCTGCGTCGATGGTATGGATGGGGTTAAAATCACCGGATGCTCCCGCGTATTTGATTAAATCCAAACGCGATACTGGATCCAATTGAATAAGTGGCAAACGGTCACCTTGCTGTAAATCCACTATCCGGTTCATACCGCCATCCCCTTTCTGGCCGCTTCGTTGATGATGACGATGCGTTCTTCCGTAAACAATAGTTCACCGTCTGGGCTTTGCCCTTTTTTTACGACGACCAAAAATCCCATCTCGCCGAAATTGCCGCTTTTCTCGTAATAATCTTTTACTTCCATCCAGCAATAGACATCTTCTCCAACAAGCAACGGCCTTTCATAATGGTATATTTGCTCTCCATGGATCAATCCTTTGGAAGGAAGATCTAATCCCTCGATTTTCCCGGCATCAAAGGTCACCGGAAATGTAGGAGGTGCAATGTTTTGTTTGTAGCGCGAAGCGGCACCTGCCTGCTCATCGATAAAAATGGGAGCAGGGTCGCCGATCGCTTCTGCAAACTTCCGGACCGCCCCTCTTTCAATCGTGTTTTTCACTTTGTCTGAACATTTCCCAATGCTTTCTTTCAGCATAGCTGCGCCTCCCCATTTAGTTTTTCGGTCCACCCGCTACGTATAAAACTTGTCCGCTGACAAATGAAGAACGTTCATCTGCAAAAAAGGCGACAGCGTTTGCAATATCTTCAGGCTTGCCGCTGCGGCCGACCGGAATAGCGGATACACTCGCTTTGACTAATTCTTCAAAAGGTACGCCGATGCGTTCAGCCGTCGCTTTTGTCATATCCGTCTCAATAAAACCAGGAGCTACTGCATTGGCTGTAATGCCGTATTTACCAAGTTCGATTGCCAATGTTTTTGTAAAGCCCTGAAGTC
Source organism: Planococcus sp. APC 3900 (assembly GCF_030407735.1). Lineage (NCBI taxonomy): Bacteria > Bacillati > Bacillota > Bacilli > Caryophanales > Caryophanaceae > Planococcus > Planococcus sp. APC 3900. The sequence continues at coordinate 75,028 of NZ_JASDCT010000006.1, forward strand.
CCGCTTTAGCTGTGGCGTAATTGGCTTGCCCGCGATTGCCTAACGCCGATGTCGACGAAATATTGATGATCCGGCCATATTTGTTTTGGGTCATGTATTGCTGCGCAGCCCGTGTCGCATAAAATGCGCCTTTCAAATGGACATCTGTAACCGTCAGCCAATCCTCGTCCGTCATTTTAAACAGCATATTATCTCGGATGACGCCTGCGTTATTAACGAGTACATCAATCGAACCAAATCGCTCAAACACTTCTTTCATTGCCTGCTCTATCTGCTCTTTATCCGTCACGCTGGCATTTCTCGTATAAATGGAATAACCTTTGCCAGCCATTTCTTCTTGAGCTGTCTGGAGCGCTTCCTCGTTCACATCGATGATCGCTACATTGGCGCCTTCACTGGCAAATCGTTCGGCAATCTGGCGGCCGATCCCTCGGCTCCCCCCTGTAACAAAAGCTGTTTTTCCTTCAAATGAATTTCCCATTGATATGCCTCCCTTTTCTTCCATTCGTTTAAACCGATTGGCCCACTTTCACGTGGCCCTTCAATAAGTTTCTTGAAATGATCATGCGTTGGATTTCATCTGTTCCATCGTAAATTCTCCATAGCCGCGCCTCACGATACCAACGTTCAATCGGCAATTCACGCGTATAGCCCATGCCACCATGGATTTGAAGAACCCGATCCACGACCCGATTGCCCATGTTTGCGCCATACAATTTTGCCATCGACGCCAAATGACGATTATCTTCGCCTTGGTCCAACGTGAAGGCAGCATTTAACACCAGCCATTTTGCCGCTTCAATTTCCACTGCTGAATCAGCAATCGGCCATTGGATCGCCTGGCGTTCCGCAATCGGTTTGCCGAAGGTTTTACGGTCTTTCGAATAATCGATCGCCATCTGCAACAACCGTTCACTCATCCCAACTGCCCGCGCTCCAACTACCCAACGCGCAAAACCAATCCATTCAAGCCCCAAATTGTAGCCGCCGTTGATTTCACCCAAGACGTTTTCTTCTGGTACACGGACGTTGTCGAAGACCAATCCGGCAGGTCCCCATTCGCCCATCGTATCGATGTATTCGGATTTCCAGCCCATGTCCCGGTCGACGATAAAGCAAGTAACACCGGAACGCCCTGTTTGCTGGTGCAGCTCTTTATCCGTAATAGCGATCACCATGACGAAATCAGCTTCATTTCCGCCTGTGATAAAGGTTTTCTCCCCGTTTAAGACCCATTCATTTCCGTCTTTGACAGCCGTCATTTTCAAGTTTTGCGTATCAGATCCCGCTTCCGGTTCCGTCATGGCAAAGCAGGATTTCTTTTCTCCATTGATGGTCGGGATCAAGTACTTTTTCTTTTGTTCTTCATTGCCGTAATACAGGATATTGTCAGCCGAACCTCCAAATGTGAACGGCACAAAGGTTTTGGAAACTTCCATCAAAACGATGGCCAGCATCATTTGTCCAAGATTCGACCCACCGTATTCCTCTGGAGTATTGATGCCCCAAAAGCCGAAGTCCTTGGCTTTTTTCTGAAGTTCTTTCATTTTTTCCGGTTCCAGGCTCGGACGCCCTTCCCTTTCATTTTTCAGGACTTCGTTTTCCAGTGGAATCAATTCTTTTTCCACAAATCGGCGTATTGTTTTTTGAATCATTTCCTGTTCTTCTGATAAACGTAAATGCATGTTGATCTCCCCGTTTCCTGATTTTTTATAAATCGGCGTACTGTTTTTGCAATGCACGTTTCAGTATTTTCCCGACAGCCGTTTTAGGCAGTTCTTCCACAACGATAATCGCTTCCGGCACTTTATAAGCCGATAACTGGGTGCGGCAATAGGCGATCAGCTCTTCTTCTGTCACTTCTTCGTTCAAGACGACAACCGCTCGAACGGTTTCTCCACGATACGCATCCGGAACTCCGAAAACAGCTGCTTCCCGTATGGCGGGATGGCGATAAAGGACGTTTTCCACTTCGATTGGATAGACGTTAAATCCACTCGCCAAAATCATTTCTTTTTTCCGGCCCACGATGTAAAAGAACCCGTCTTCATCCATTTTCGCGAGATCTCCCGTGTACAGCCAATCTTCCCGAATCGTCACAGCGGTTTCTTCCGGCCTGTTCCAATAGCCTTTCATCACTTGCGGGCCCCGCACAACCAATTCACCTACTTGGCCGACCGGCAAGGTCTCTTGCCCGGTCGCGATATCGACAATCCGTGAATCGGTATTCGGCAACGGAATGCCGATGCTGCCATTTTTTTGTAAGCTTCGAACAGGATTCCTGTGGGTTACAGGCGATGCCTCGGATAAACCGTAGCCTTCCGCCACAGTGGTGCCGCTGATTGCATTGAAACGGTCAAGTACTTCCAGCGGCAAAGGAGCTGATCCGCTGCTGCAGGATTCCAAACAACTCAAATCGAATTTTCTCGATCGATGATAATCCAGCAATGCGATGTACATGGTAGGCACTCCTGGAAATGCAGTCGGCTTTTCTTTTTCAATCAGCTCCACTACTTGGCCAACATCAAATTTCGGCACCAGAATCATGTTGCCTCCGTTATAGAAAGTGACGCTCATGCCGCTGGTCATGCCGTAAACATGAAACAAAGGCGAAATAGTCAGCACTTTCTCTCTCCCTTTTTTGGTTGTTACTTCAGAAGTAGCAGCACTTTGCAGGGTATTGGCGACGATGTTGCGATGCGTCAGCATGGCACCTTTCGGGAGCCCGGTTGTGCCGCCTGTATACTGAATGACCGCTACATCTTCTTTGGGATCCATCGTCAGGCGAGTCATACCGCCAATTGGCGCAGATTCTGCGGCATCACCGTCGAGGCCCACAGCCAGTATATGCTGGACCGAAGTCTGATCTTTTATGCTGTCGAACAAAGGCATTAACCGATCCAGTATAATTAAGGCTTTTGTCTCCGAATCATTGAGAATGTGAAGAAGTTCTGCTGGTTGGAACATTGGATTCAACTGGACGATGGTAGCTCCACAAGATAGTGCGGCATAAAAACTGATGGGATATTGCGGACAATTCGGCAGCATGATGGCCACACGGTCATTTTTCCGAATACCTATTCCAGCCAGTTTTTTCGTAAAATAAATAATCGCCTCCTCCAGTTCCCGATAGCTGTAAGTCTTATCGAAAAAAGTGACCGCTGTATGGTCCGCGTATTCCTCTGCCGACTGCCTGAACAATTCCACCAATGAAATATCCGGTATCTCAATGCTTTTCGGATTGCCTTCTGCTACATGCTTTAACCAAGGTCTATCCATGCTTTTCCTCCTTTTGAACTTGATGCTCTTTCAACTTTCAGCCGGAATTTTTATAATGAACTTCCGCCGTCCACTGCAATCACTTGGCCAGTGATGTAATCACTGGCGGCGCCTGCCAGGAAAAGTGCGGCGCCTTGAAGCGATCTGGTGTCCCCCAATTTTTTCATTGGATTTTTATGAACAATTGTTTCTGCATGCTGTGCAATGACGTGCTTTGTCATTTTTGTTTCAAAAAAACCGGGGGCAATAGCGTTGACATACAATCCGTGGCCTGCCCATTTGCGCGCCAAATCTTTGGTGAAATGATGGACAGCCGCTTTGCTCGTACTGTATCCGATGGCATTCAGCACTTCCGTCGGTTCCGCTTTTAAACCGGCGACCGAACCGATATTGATGATTTTTCCGTATCCACTGCGAATCATGTGTCCGCCCACTTCCTTGGACATAAGGAAAGTCCCAGTAACATTGACATTCATTACTTTTTCCCATGCATCCAATGGCATTTTTTCTGTTTCTTCCCCCCATGTCGCCCCGCTGTTATTGACCAGGATGTCGATGCTGCCGAAATCAGACAACACCGACTGCACTACAGCTTTCACTTGTTCTTCGCTGCCGACATTGCATTCATAAGCGTGTGCTTTAACGCCATAGCGGCTTTCCAGCTGATCAACGGTTTCTTGGCAATTAGCTATTTTGCGGGAGCAAACGGCTATATTCGCTCCATACTCCGCAAAAATTTCTGCTATGTTCCGCCCAAGACCACTTCCCCCTCCTGTAATCAACGCCGTTCTCCCTGTCAAATCAAATAATGAATCCGCCATTTTTATTCCTCCTTCACCATACTATACGGACGGTATGTAAATACTGAACGGACGGTATGTTAACTGTTTTAAAAAAACCTTTTGGAAAAAAGGCAGTTGAAAAATGTAAGCGCTATTATTTTCTTAAAATTCAGTATACAACAACAATTTGTTTTTGTTAACAACAATTTTTCTTTTCCATAAAAAATCCATTACGGCCAATAGATTGGCCGTAATGGAAACTGTTCGTTACTTTTTCTTTTTGACTATCGCCACCGTGCACCGCGAAACGCAAATAAGCTTTTCCTCTTCATCTACAATCTTGATGTCCCAGACCATGGTTGTTCTGCCTTTATGTAAAGGTGTACCGATGGCGGTCACAATGCCTTCTTGCTTGCCGCGCAGGTGGTTGGCATTGATTTCCAGACCGACTGCAATTTCATGTTCCTGGTCGATTAAATGCCAGGTCCCGACACTGGCAACCGATTCCGCCAATACAACCGAGGCTCCACCGTGCAACTGACCAAACGGTTGATGAGTAGCTGCATGCACAGGCATAGTCGCTGTTACTCTGTCTGGAGTAATATCCCCGAATTCAATCCCCAATACGCCTGCAATCGTTTCTTCCACTGGTTTCATCTGCATAAACAACACTCCCTTTTTTCATTTAAAAGCCCCTCAGTAATTGGCTGAGAGGCCATTTTCTTATACATTACTTTTCGCGTACAGTTCCCGCAATAAAAACTTTTGTATTTTGCCGCTGGCATTGCGGGGCAATTCATCGACAAAGCGGTAGGTTCTCGGCCGCTTAAAGCGCGCAAGCTTATCGTTGTTGAGGCAGAATTCTTCCAAATGCTGTTCCGTCAACGAAGAATCTTTTACGACCACAAACGCCATGACCGCTTCGCCCCATTTTTCATCCGGAATTCCCAGCACCGCTACATCCTGAATCAGCTCATGCTCATGCAGCACATCTTCCACTTCACGCGGGTAAATGTTTTCTCCCCCGCTGATGATCATGTCATCCACACGATCCGCTACGAACAAATAGCCATCTTCATCCAGATATCCTAAATCACTGGTGTGATACCAGCCTTTATACAATACACGGGATGTCGCCTGCGGCCGATGGAAATAACCCGCCATCATGCTTGGCCCCCGAACGATGATTTCCCCCACTTCGAATGCACCCAATCTTTCATCCGGTTCCGCAGGGCCCTTCTCGTTTGGCCGTACAATTCGAATTTCATGGTTAAAGGCAGGTTTGCCTGCTGATCCTGCTTTGGTCAGCTGCTCATCCTCAGCAAGGAACGTGATGGCCGGTCCCATTTCCGTTTGGCCATACGCCTGGATCAAATCGATTCCAAGCACTTCCTTGACGCGTTTAACCAGGACTGGTGCCATTGGAGCCGCGCCGTACAATCCCCGCTCCAATGTTTTAACTTTCAAATCCGCTTCTTCGATGTCGGACATCATACTCCACATGGTCGGGACTGCAAACATGACTGTAATTTTCTCTTTTTCAATTGTGTCCACTGCGGCTTGAGGATTGAATTGATGCATGATGATGCTGGATGCACCGGCCTGAACCCGTGGAATGATGCAACAATGCAATTCTGCACAATGGAACATCGGCGCAATAACAAGACCTACGTCATTTTTGGTGTATTTCAGCATCGCAATGCATGTCATGCTTTGTTCAGCCATATCACGATGGCGATGGATTACACCTTTCGGCCTCCCCGTCGTTCCACTGGTGTACATGATGGCGTACGTATCCATTTCATCCACTTCTACAGTCGGATCTGCCGTTGACGCAGCGTTGATCCGTTCACGGTAGTTGACTGCATAATCCGGCACATCCTCATCTATATACCAGAATTGGATACTTGGAAACTGGGCCGCCACCCCTGCAACTGTTTCTTTTAACGCTCTCTCAAACAAAACAACTTCAGGAGTAGCATCGTTTAAAATGTACGCCAGCTCTTCGGCCTTTAAGCGGAAATTAATCGGATTGAAGATCGCCCCAATTTTTGCACAAGCAAACAATGCGGTAGGCAATTCACTGTTGTTGAACAAAAAGCTTGAAACCCGATCGCCTTTGCTGATTCCTGCTGTCGTCAGCGCATTCGCTAACCGATGGACTTCTTCATCCCATTGCGAATAGGTCCATCTTTGCCCTCTTCTTATATCAACCAGTGCTTCTTTATCCGGGTATTGGCTTACCGTCTGATCAAAGATTTTGCCAAGCGTCGCATACATTTCTTTTTCCTCCTCCTTTTATGAAAGCGTTGTCTTAACGATTTAATTTTATGATGTCAGAAAAAAAGTAATATTGCAACAATTCAAAGACTCATCTTTTGTATGAGATTAGTCCCTATTTTTATAAAAGGCCTACATCTTAGAGATATTTCGTTTATGAGCGATTGAAATCTTCAAAGGCGAACAGTCACTTTCCCTTTCACTTCAGAAAGTAAAAGATAATTTTTTAACATTAGCCATTAACTTTCCATAAAAAATGCCGATAGTTAGTAATAGAAGTCGTTGGTCAATCACCTGTTGGCAAAATCAATTAAAAAATATTTTCAAACCGGAATTCTGCTACCTTTATCTTTGTAACACAAATGTAATATTAAAACTTATTGCCTATGGAGAACTAATTATATAGAATTAAGTAACTCAGAGATAATAGATTGAATTATCTATAAATAGATAGAGAAAAAGGGGTTAGGGAATGAGAAAGATTATTTTTACATTATTTGCAGCAACTGCACTAACATTTGCAATCGGGACTTCCGATACAGAAGCCAGTACTTACACAGTGAAGCCAGGAGATACGCTATGGAAGATCGCTTCAAGCAATAACATTTCAGTGAACCAATTGTTGACTTGGAATAAGCTATCATCCAATTCAATTTATCCGAAGCAGTCACTCAAAGTCGCAGCAGTTTCAGCTCCGGCAGCCACTCCAACAAAGACCAGCGCTCCTAAAACATCAGCCAGTTCTGCCAGTACATATACAGTAAAAGCAGGAGACACTTTATCACACATAGCACGCATCCACAGCACCAGCGTCAGCTCCATTCAGCAATTGAACAAACTGTCAGGCAGCAACATCCGACCTGGACAGAAACTGACAGTCAGCGGAAAAGCACAAGCAACTGCACCCGCAACAGTCGTCAAAGCACCAGCCGCTGCTCCTGCTGTCTCTAAAACCAGCACCTACCGCGTAGTGAGCGGCGATACATTAACGAACATCGCGAAACGTTACGGCATGTCAGTTTCTCAATTGATGAGCTCAAATGGTTTGAAAACAAGCACGATCCGTGTTGGCCAAACATTGAAAGTCGACGGCACCTCCGTAAGCAAGCAGCCTGTGACCGTATCTAATCCTGTAGCAGCACCTTCGACTTCCGGAAAAGTTTCATCAGTCGTCTCAATCGCCAACTCTTTCCTAGGCACTCCTTATAAATGGGGCGGTGCCGCTCCAGGCGGATTTGATTGCAGCGGCTTCATCTATTATGTATACAACCAAGCTGGCATTACAGTGCCACGCACCAACACAACCGGACTTGATGCCATCTCTTCCACTGTAAGTTCACCGCAAGTCGGCGACCTTGTATTCTTTAAAAATACGTATCGTGCGGGGATTTCCCATGTCGGCATCTATATCGGCAACAACAGCTTCCTTCATGCTGGAGGCGCTAAAGTGCAAATCACCAGCATGAATGACAGCTACTGGGGCAAACATTTCGACAGCTACCAGCGTTTGAATGTCATGAAGTAACAAGAAAAGCGCAAGCGCAAATTAAGATGGAAAAGAGCAGCATCGGTCAAACCGGTGCTGCTCTTCTTTCATTCTTTTTTGGATTCAAGTCAATAGTTTGACATAAAGAGTATTCCATTAATTATAATCATTATTACTTAGGATTGATTTTCATTTGAAAAATGGTATCATTAAGTTTGTAGTGCTTAACACAAAAAAAGAGAATGAGGTGTTCGATTCATGAGTACAAACAAAACAGGTTTAACAACCAGCTGGGGTGCCCCAGTCGGAGACAACCAAAATTCACAGACAGCCGGACAACGCGGTCCAGTCCTATTGCAAGATGTTCATCTTCTCGAAAAACTTGCACACTTCAACAGAGAACGTGTTCCTGAGCGTGTAGTACATGCTAAAGGCGCAGGTGCTCATGGTTATTTCGAAGTCACTAATGATGTATCTAAATATACGAAAGCTGCTTTCCTATCGGAAGTCGGCAAGAAAACTGAACTATTCGCTCGTTTCTCAACAGTTGCCGGCGAACTCGGTTCTGCTGACACTGTCCGCGATCCACGTGGCTTCTCGTTGAAATTCTATACAGAAGAAGGAAACTATGACCTAGTCGGCAACAACACGCCAATCTTCTTCATTCAGGACGCAATTAAATTCCCTGATTTTATCCATACCCAAAAACGTGATCCACGCACGCACTTGAAAAACCCTAACGCAGTGTGGGATTTCTGGTCATTATCACCAGAATCGTTGCACCAAGTCACTTACTTGATGGGCGACCGCGGAATTCCTGCAACACTTCGCCACATGCATGGTTTTGGCAGCCATACATTCAAATGGACAAACGCTGAAGGCGAATCTGTTTGGATCAAATACCACATCTTGACTGAGCAAGGCATCCAAAACATCACGCAGGAAGTAGCTGACAAAATTGCTGGCGAAAATCCTGATTTCCACACTGAAGACCTTTTCAATGCAATTGAAGAAGGCGACTTCCCAGCTTGGAAAATGTATGTACAAGTTATGCCTTTGGAAGATGCGAACACGTATCGCTTCGACCCATTCGATGTAACGAAAACATGGTCTCACAAAGACTATCCGTTGGTTGAAGTTGGCCGCATGGTGCTTAACCGCAACCCAGAGAACTATTTTGCTGAAGTCGAGCAAGCCACTTTCTCTCCAGGTACATTGGTTCCTGGCATCGACGTATCACCGGATAAAATGCTTCAAGGCCGTTTGTTCGCATACCATGATGCACACCGTTACCGCGTAGGCGCTAACCACCAGATGCTGCCGATCAACGCAGCGAAAAACCAAGTCAACAACTACCAACGCGATGGCCAAATGAACTTCGGCAATAACGGAGGCGGTTCTGTTTATTACGAGCCAAACAGCTACGGCGGACCAACTGAAACTGCAGCTGCTAAACCAGCTCCACTTGAAGTAACCGGCGTTACGGATTCAGTGCCATATTTCAAAGAAGACTATTACACACAACCAGGCGACCTTTACCGCCTGCAAAGCCCAGAAGAGCAAGAACGTCTTGTGGCAACATTCGTTGGCGGCTTAAGCGCTGTCGACAAAGAAGACATCAAGCTTCGCCAAATCAGCCATTTGTACAAAGCAGATGCTGAATTCGGTAAACGCGTAGCTGAAGGCCTTGGTCTTTCAGTTCCCGATCTTACTGAAACAAAGTAATTAATTGATAAAAATCTACCGATATTCTCAATTAGCCGTTTGTCCTTTTTAGGGATAAACGGCTTTTTTGATTTTAGAGATAAAAATTCAGCTATTAATTTTTTGTTAGCCATCAAAAAAGAGACCCGCTAAGGTCTCTTTTCCTACTCGTTCTCTACATCAACTAATTGATTGGCAATGATTTTTGCCAAATCAGCACCGTTTTGGATACAAGCACCAATGCCTACGCCAAAATAAGAAGAACCCGCCAGTTTCACGTTAGGGACTGAGCTCTCCATTTTCAGCTCCAACGCACTGATCGCTGTTTTATGGCCCATATGGTAGTTAGGCATGAGATCTTTCCAACCCGTCACTTCAACAGCCATAGGTATTTCCTCGATTCCCAAGCTTTTTCGGACATCTTCTCTTGCCACTTTGACCAGTTCGTCTTCAGACAAATCCTTCAGCATGCCATAGCTGGGATGCGAGCTCTTGTAGAATAGCCGAACCAGCAATTTATGGCTCTTCGACGTATGGCTCCACTTCCGGCTGGTCCATGTGCAGGCATTGCAATGCAGATCGCTTTCTTGTGAGACGATAAAACCGGTCCCATCTTCCGGCAACTGCTTGTCTGGAATATCAAACCCCATGTAGACACTGATCAATGACGAATTCAGGAATTGGTCGAATTCATTATCCAACTCTTTTATTCCTAAAAGCTTCTGGGCCACTTGATGGGGCGTCGCTAAAATCACATAATCCGCCTCTATCGCTTCTCCGTCTTCGAGCTCAACCAAGTAACGTTCTCCGTCTTTCTTAACCGATCGGGTTCCAGTCCCTTTCAGAATACGGACATCTTCCAATTTGTTCTCCAAGCCATCGATCAGAACCTGCATCCCTTGATCAAAAGAAATGAACTTCTTATTCACCGCCCCTTGGAAAAACTCTTTGTTCGCTTCAAACCCCTTAATGATGCTGCCGTATTTATTTTTGTAATCAACCAGATACGGCAATGTCGAAGCCAGGGTCAATTCGTGTAGATTCCCCGAATAGACCCCTGATAAAACAGGTGCAATTTGGTTTTCGACCAATTCCTTGCCAAGAAACGCTTCAAGAAACTCTCCAATTGAGCTGTCCCGTGTAAAGCTGTTGTTGGCACTGTCCAAGTCCTTCAACGCCTCTTGTTTTCCTTCTTCAGAAACAAGCGTCGAACTGAAGAGCGCTTCTTTACTCATAGGAATGCCAAATACCGTATCCTTTGGAATGGCATGCAGCACATTATTGGCATATAAATAAGAAATTCCTGTGCCGTTGTAGACAACCCGTTCCTTAAGCCCAAGGTCTTCAATCAGCGGCATGACGCTGGCATGGCGTGCCACGATGGAATCCGCTCCAACTTCCATAATAAATTCATCGTCTGCTACCGTCTTGATCTTGCCGCCTAATTGCGGCTCCCGTTCAATCAGCACCAGCTCAAGATCAAGGTTTTCCTGCTGGTTCAGCTTCTGTAAATAATACATGGCGGAAAGGCCGGTGATGCCTCCCCCGATGACTACAGCTTTTTTCAACTTAATCCACTCCTTGCTTATGCTTCTATTCTACCAATATTCTGGGCTGTCAGCCTTGTTCTTTTTGTCTGTTTTGATACGCTTTTCTGGCCTGTACATGGTAGGATGAAGATAGATACCCGCATGTACATTGCGAAAAGGAGAGACTTACAATGATGAACGCTATTGATCAGAATATAATGGAAAGACGCTCAATCAAGAAATTCAAGGTTGATGCTGTCAATGTCGAAGAGATCATCGAGCTTTTGAACGTGGCTAAATGGGCACCGAACCATAAAGTCAATGAACCTTGGCGTTTTCTGCTGTATACAGACGGCGGAAAAGAAAAATTCGTCCAGGCGTTTCTTGAAGCCATGCGCACACCGGATGGAGAAATCCCGTCCAAAGCGCTGAATAAAGCCGATTACTTCCGCAGCATTCCGTTGCACCTGGTTGTCGTCATGCCTGAAGATCCGAGACAAAGAAGATGGGATGAAGACTACGGCGCAGTTTCTTCCATGCTGCAAAACTTTCAGCTGGCTGCATGGGAACGCGGCATCGGCATGATCTGGCGCTCCAACGACTGGATCTACAACCCCGTGTTCCGCGAAGCCATCGGCGTGAAGCCCGGCGAGAAAATCATCGCTACGATGATGATCGGCTACCCTGCCCATGTTCCCGCAAAGCAGGAGCGTACCGATATCCGCGAAAAACTGACCATCATCAGCGAATAAGAAACAGGTTCAGAGATGCCCCAGACTGTGGCATCTCTTTTTTTAGTTCGAATCCGCAAAAAACGCTTGTAACCCTGCCCGTCTTCACCTATTATTTACGTAACTTGGGAACCATTCCGTATTGTTGCGGTCTAATGAATAAAGCACCTTGGGAGGGATGGCGGTATGATGAAAACAGTTTGGATGGCCCTTCTCTACCTGTGCATCTTCAGCTTGTCCATTTACCTTTATTCGGTACAATCAAATGGCCCCGCTGACGAACTGCATCAGCGGCTTTTGCCCGTCGACATTAAAACCGTGAAGGCAGGCATGAGCAAGGCGGAGCTTCAGGAAATCGTTACAGAAGCCAAGAAAAACGAAGATATCCTCTCCATCGCAGGCATGCAGCATAGCCAAGGCGGACAGACGGTGTACCCGAACGGCATCATGATCGATATGAAGCCATACAATCAAATCTTGGAAGTCGACCTGCAAGCAAAAACAGTGACAGTCCAAAGCGGTGCGACATGGGCGGACATTCAGGAAGCCATCAACCCACATGGTTTATCGCTGAAAGTCAGCCAATCACAGAATATCTTCACGGTTGGCGGTTCGCTGAGCGTCAACGCCCATGGACTGGACATCCGCAATGGGGGTCTATCGGATACGGTGTCCTCGATGCGTTTCATGAATGCGGATGGAAAAATTCTTCAGTTAAGTCCCACAGAAAACAGGGAGTTGTTTGCTGCTGTCATCGGCGGCTATGGCTTGTTCGGCATCATCTTGGATGTCACGCTCCAGCTTACGGACGATGAGTTGTATGAAATCGAAACAAACAGCATGTCTTACAGTGATTATCCTTCTTATTTCAAACAGCAAGTAAAAGATGACCCAGAGGCCGCCATGCACTTGGCCCGCATTTCCATTTCACCCGAAACTTTTATGGAAGAGATGTACACCATCACTTACAAGTCTGCACAAGACCAGAAGCAGCTGGCTGACTACCAAAAGTTGAAGACTGAAAACCTCATCGCTGTGCCGAAGTTTTTCCTTGGCCTTTCGCGCATTAACGATGCCGGCAAAAACAGCTTTTGGGAAACCCAAAAAATCTACACAGAAAAAATCGATGGCAATCTGGTTTCCCGAAACAATGCCATGCGATCAGATTCAGAATTTATGGAGTACGACAATAGCCGAAAAACCGAAATTCTTCAGGAATACTTTGTTCCGATCGGGCAATTTGAAGAATATATCCCTGCTTTGAAAGCTGTGCTTGAAGCTCACCCCGATTTCAATTTATTGAATGTCACCATCCGTTATGTTGAACAAAATGACAATGCGGTCCTGTCCTACGCCAAAGAGGACATGTTTTCGCTTGTGCTGTTGATCAATCAGGGAACCGATGCAGAAAGTGTGGAAAAGACGCAGGAAGTTGTGCGCGAAATGATCGATGCTACACTTGCGCATGACGGCAGTTATTACTTGCCTTATTTCGGTTATCCCACAAAAAAACAAATGGAGAAAGCTTATCCGAGAACTGGAGAATTTTTCGAACTGAAGGACCGTTTTGATCCGGACCATCGCTTCATGAATTTATTTTACGAGGAGTATCGCCCATGAACTACAAACGTTTCATTTACTACCAAGGCACCATCGGCATGGCCTCCAGCATGATATTCCCGTTTTATATTCTGTTGATCCGGAACGTCGGCGACAGCTATGCCCAGTTTGGCTGGGCATACGGCCTGTTCGCTTTGACCGCTGCCCTGTGCTACCCGCTGATTGGAAAATATGCAGACCGGGTCGGAGACAAAACCCTGCTTTCCATCTACTCCTGGGGAATGGCGATTTTGTTGCTGTTCTTTCCGCTGGCCTCAGAGGTTTGGCATGTATACATGCTGCAAATACTTATGGGCGTCTTGGGAGCTGTTCAGAAAAACTCTGAAAAAACGGTTTTGGCACGCTATGTGACAAAAGAAATCGCTGGGACACAAATCGGAAACTACCATGTCTGGACATCGGTCGCCGCGGCCATTGCCGTCATCGCCACAGGCTACCTCGTCGATTTTCTGACGATTGCCAGCATTTTTTATATTGCTTCCCTGGTCTTTGCCTGGAGCGGGCTGCAGCTTTGGAAACTTGAAACTGCAAAAACGTAATATCAACTCTTCTTTCCATTAAAAAAGGCGTCTTCCATCCTGCCATCACAATGGCTGGACAGAAGACGTCTTTTTACAGAGAAGTTATACAGTCTTTTTGTTTAAAACAGACATGGCGCCCATCGCTCCTGAGAACTCTCCATTATCGGGAAACACGGGAACAGAGCCGCGCAGAATCGTATAACTTTTCACCACTTCTTTTAATAATGGGTTGTCGATGAAAGAAGAACCGATATACACAATGGTTGAGCTTCTGCATTGCCGTGCTGCTTGAACGCTCACCGTACTGACCGTTTCGCCAACCAACCCGATGACCGTGGCCAACAACTCTTCTTTTGTCAGATCACTTGAAATCGAAAATAAGTCTTGCCCAAAATTACTGGCCGTCAATTCACCCGAAATCGGAGGCTCCTTGCCTTCGTAGATATGCTTGACCTTCAAATCGATCCGGTCACGGGATCCCTGGCTCGCCAACGCCACAATCTCATCGTAACGGGTAACACCCGTCAATAGATGGCTCAAGCCAATCAATGTTCCGCCACCGACTCCGGTACCGCCTAAGCGCTCCTGGACATTGTCCTGAATGCAATGGATGGAAGTTCCGGTTCCCACATTCGTCACCAGATAAGCATCCTCCAGAAGGTCCATCTCTTTAAGCAATACTTGTACACCAAGGTGTGTCGCTTCAAATTCCACCATTTCCTGTGCTGGCTGATCGAGCAAGGAAACCAGAACACCCGATTTCCCTCCTGTCACACAAACCTGACAGTCGCCAAGACCATTTACCCAGCCGGCAACCTGTTCCATTTCAGCAATCGGATATTTTTCAAAATGGACTTTCCCTTTTTCGGTATACGCCACTTTGATCAACGTACCGCCTGCATCTATTCCGACAATCATTTCCGCACCTGCTCTTTCTCGCATCCTTCTATAAAAATGCCAGATAATTTATAAACATATGATGAAATTCTACCATACTCGATTATTTTATGGGAGATGTTTGCAAGTTGAATCAGTTAGCTATCTTTTTGGGGTGTTATCTACCGTCTTGCTGCGGTGAGCGCTACGTAAAAAAGAACCCCATCAAAGTCTTGCTCCAAAGAGGGCTGATTATAAGTGTTGTGCTCTACTTCCGATAATCCCTCACATGTTAACTAAAAATAAATATCGTGAAAATTTCATTCTCCCCTTGAACCTTACGTAGGGTAATGTTTTATAGTAAAGCTAGCTTACTTTTGCAAAAGGGGGGAATCGTTGTGCAAAATGCCATTGTTAAGGCATTAATTAAAGAAGAACAGATTCGTCTATATTTTATTGATAATTCCCAGTTGCTTCGCGATATCTATGCCTTAAACCAGGAACTTCCTAAACCGCTTAAACTACTGTTAGGCAAAACGATATCAGCAATGAGCATACTCTCTGGTACGCTCAAAGGGAACCAGCGAATGAGCCTCCAGGTAACGTTGAGCAATCCTCTCCATAAGATTTTTGCGGAAGCCGAAGCCAATGGAAATGTCAGAGGATACCTGAACGAGGAACTTTTGAGTTCTTCTAATATAGAAGAAAAGTCGATGCAAGATTTGATTGGACCTTCTGGGATGATCCGTGTCATAAAGGGTTCTGAGATGAATCAATTCACCAGCATTACCGATATGCCAAATCAACATATCACGGATGATATCGCCAACTATTTTGTGCAGAGTGATCAGACGCCGACCTATCTTTATTCCGACATTCAGTTGGATAAGGGAGGTTCCCTTCTTTCCAGCCATGCACTATATGCACAACTGCTTCCCGGTGCACCACCACAACTGCTTTCAGAAGTGAAAATGATTGTGAAAGCCAATCCGGATATTTTCAGTAAACTAAACGCTGAAGAAGCGAGTGACAGCGAAGAAGCGTTAACCCAGTTGTTTGGGGATGCAAAAATTATTGGCCATAGCTCCAGTCAATTTTTCTGCGGATGCAGTAAAGAAATGTTCTATGGCATGCTTTATTCATTGAGTGAAGAGGAAATCAAACGGAGCATTGAACGAAAGGAAGACATTGAAGCTTTTTGCCATATTTGCGGGAAAACCTACACGTTTGAGCAAAAGGAGATGCAGCAACTCTTCTAACTTCGAATTTCTCGGTTTTAGTTGGTGAATAGAAATGTTGTTAAATGGAGGCTAAGCGAATGAAGGAACATTGGAAAGTCGGAGAAGTTGCCGAATTGGCGGGTTTAACGATTCGAACTTTACGCTATTACGATCAAATCTGTTTATTTTCACCTTCTCAGTATACGGAGTCAGGGCATCGGCTTTACACGAAAGCAGATTTGGTCCGTCTTCAGCCAATTTTGTCCTTAAAGCAGATGGGCATGTCGTTAGAAGAAATACAACTTCTGTTGTCTAATCCGGAGGAACAAACCGTTGCAGAGATTTTGCAAACCCAAATTTCCCGCGTCAAAAAAGAGATAGAGGTTCAGCAAAAACTAGTAGCAGAGCTGGAAAATGCGTTATCGGCTGCGCGCAGCAATCGGACCATGTCGATTCCAGAACTTACTAAATTAATGGAGGCGCTGAAAATGAATAAGGAAAAATACTTTTCGAAGCAGCAATTGGCTACCATGGAAAGCCGATATGAAAATGCCGACAAACAACTTTTAAAGCAGGCAGAGCAAGAATTTAACGGTCTTATCAAGGAAATTCGTTTGGAAAAAGAAAAAGGCGCTTCTCCTTCCGATGAAAAAGTACAAGGTTTAACGAAAAAATGGAATGACATCGTGAATGCCTTTTCCGAAGACGATAGGACTTTCCGCAAGCAAGCCGAACATTTCCACGCCGAAAACCCCGGTAACGAACTGCAATATGAAATAGATGGCGAGCTATACCAATTTATCAACCAAGCATTAAACCATAAGTGATTTTATATGAAAGGAAGAGGAAAAGCTGATAAGTTGGCTTCCCTTTTCCTTTCTTGTATTTGTTTTTAAAGAACTTCCGATAACGTCATGATATGTAAACCTCATTCATTTTAGATGAACTCTTACAAAGCTTGGAAAGCACTACTTGATATAATAAAGGTTACGCAGTCAATTTTTTTCTGCTAAGCCATTTCAATGCTCGTCAAAAAAATAGAGAAATGCCTTTCCGCTAATAATCGGAAAGGCATTTCTCTATTATTCAGTTTTTAATACCACGATAATAATGAAAAGGCTGTAAATAAGCAAAAACCATGAATTTTGCCGGTTCCGGACAGTATCGCCAACTAAGTGGAGAATTCCACTACCAAATGCTTCAGCTTCCCATGCGGTTTGCGCTTCCCTTGTCACTCCACCGTTACTTCCGCAGCAAGAGAATACGAAAAGTCAGCGGGCAGATCGAACGGCATCACACGCACCAAATCTCCCTCCTTCAATTCTTCATACGCCTCCACTTTTCCTTTGAAAACCGTGGCATCCGTCAAATGCACGTCCTCAACAGATGAATCGCCCCAAAAGCCAGTTGACACCCTTTCCACAGTAAAACTTGCTTCCGCTTTTTCAGTCACGACCCCCTCAATGATTCCTAAAAAGAATGAACTTGACTGGATCAGCAAGGCAACCGCAACGAGCCAGACAAACATTTCGCTCAACATGAAAAGGGATTGCTTCGGGTGCTTGGAAGCTTTCCACTCAAAGTACGCTTCCACTGCATAAGTCAGAATGATAAATACAATGAGATAGACGAGCATATAAACAATTGAATTCTCTTCGGCAATGACATAAAACAACGTTGCCATCCCTGCAATCAACAGGATCCCCCGCACAAACCAGTCCACTTTCAAGTGAGTTTCATTTATATAATTATTCGAAAAGAACTTCTTCTTCCGCGGCTCGACCTTCAGCCACTTCTTGAGAGCGAATTTGATGATGGCGTTCACTGCGTACACGATAAATAGGAACAGTAATATCTTAAACCACATATTGCGACCTCCCTCCACTTACTTTTGCTGAATAATCAAAAGAACTCCTTAGGTTGAAAATAGAATGGGAGTACTTCCTTATTTTTTCACTGGATAGAAGCAGGAAAACACCTCCGCTACCTATAATATTACCTTACCATTTGCATAATATTCGAAATACTGTTTTTTGTTATTTTTCATCATATCTAGCTCTCCCTTCAAACGGTTATAAAAACATCAGTTCATATTAATACCCGCTACTTTAAAAACCTGCAACAAACCTCCAGAGAATATGGCCGTTCGTAAAAGTACACTTCTCCAAGCAACAAGGGAAGAAACCTTAAACGAGTTCCTTCCCTTCTGATAACTTTACGATATGTAAACTTAGATTCTTTCAAAAACACGATTTTATAACCATAGAGAATAGCCTTTTGAATGTATCATTTTTTCTAGCAAATCCATTCTTATCTCTCGCTCTTCGAAGATCACTGAAATAAAGGTTTTGAATGTAACTTACTTGATAATAAGTTACATTCAAAATCAAGAAAAAATTATGAATAGCCAGTTTAAAATAACTTTTCCATTGGAAATGATTGGTATAATTAGTACTGACGAAGGTGATTTCTAATATGACCAGTACGAACGAAAAAAGTGCAAGAATGGACGGGTATCCTACAAAGTCTGATGGAGGTAAAAAATGAAGAAGAAATTGTTGTTTGCTCTTTTATGTATTCTAGTAATTGGTGTTGGTTATACAGTATTTTATGTTAATCAGTATTCTGTTAAAGACAGTCGAGCGTCTATCCATGCTGATTTGACGACATGGGAAAGTAGAGGAAGCGAAGAGGAAATTGAAATTAAAATCCTGGAAATGACACAGATCGACCATACTACATCGTACGTTGTGCTTTTTGAGACAGCAGATAAATATGTGGGGTATGCACACTTGCTTAAAGGGTGGAATGGACAATTCAAAATTGTAGAATCAGGTGCAGGAACGAATATTGTCAAATACCGTGACCTTAAAACGAATCAAGGCGTATATGGTATTCTGGCCGGAAAAAATCCGGATTTGCGAATCGATCACATTACGGCGAAATCTGAATTTGCCGATGAGGACTTCAGTTTCACTTCACCTATTCCTGAAGATGCAACGTTTTTGGTATACAAAAAACTCCCTGAAGATTTAAAAGAGACTTTTCTTACCTTTACGCTTTACGATGAAAACGGAAAGGTAATTGAGCCGGCAAGTGAATAGAGTGATAGACAAAAAGAAGAATAAAAGCCTTTGTAATCAATAAAATGAATGTAACTTAATTACACTTATGTTACATTCAGAATTCTTAAAAAATATTCTTTATTTCAGTTATACTAAAGACAATAATTGTCTTTCTAAAAAAGATAATTGTCCTAAGCTAGTCGAACTTAAGGTTTCAGAACTAGTAATTTTTGAGATAACTATTCTTTGTATGAGAAAGGTGGAGCGTTGGTATGTCAAGACTAGATAATTCCCGATGGAAAATGAGTATGGCTGGCTTTACTGCATTTGTTTTAGCTACTATTTTCTTCTTAATAACGGGACCTAATATACCTGGAATACTTGGCTTTTTAATATCCGCAATAGTATTGTTCATTCTAAATGCTGTTTATGTCTTATATACAAACAAGAAATCAGGTAACGCAAAAAAATCAAATATAGACTAACTGTTTAACATTTGTTTTCTCTTAATTTGAATGTAACTTAATTCACATTAAGTTACATTCAGATTCAGTAAAAGATCTCTATGACACTTATTTTTTAACGTACTTAGGTAAAAACAAAGAGCTACTGCCCATTAATATTCCTCCCAGTACTGCAAGAAGTACGCCAACTATAATCCATGTTGTAGTTAAAAAAGTGGATACATAAATTCCTGTAGTTAGGAATATCAAGCCTATAAACATATATGCTAGTAGCTTCCCCATTTTCTCCCCCCTATAAGTATTTTGAATGTAACTTAACTGCACTTAAGTTACATTCAATTCCGCTAAAACAGTACCCTTTATTTGTTCCAGATTCTGGCCCATAAACTTCGTGTGTCTTTTTTGTGTGTTACCGTTTGAGTTTCACTTTCTGGCTCCTGTGAGGACGATTCTGGCGCATCTAACTCGGATTCTTCCGGTACTGGTGTAAGTAACTGCTTCTGTTGTTCTTCCATCCGATCGATCTTTTGCTGCATTTTCTCCAGGACTTCCACAAACATAATATCCCGTTCTTTTTGGCGCTCTTCTTGTTGCTGCAACTGGGTTTTCAGCTCTTTGACTTCATTTAACGTAGCAGCTGCTATGTCGTCGCTATCGCGCTCGCGTGGCGCTACGGAGACGCTCTTTTTTAAACCACTAGAGGCTTCTATGACAGCCTCTTCAAGCGATTTCTTACCGCTATGTACTGTCTCTATGATGCCTTCAATCGCTATGCACTCGCTATCTGTGTAGAGACGGGCATTTTTATGTGTTCGTTTGAATTGAATTCCTTCCTGTTCAAGTAAAGCCGAATACTTTCGTAATGTAGAGGGTTGGATATTTAATTTGGTACTTACTTCGCTAGGAGTCATCGAACACTCGCCCCTCTTTTTTTATTTACAATTTATATATAACTCTAAAAGAAGTTGCCACCTTCTCAAAGGTGTAGCCTTTGTTAATCAGTTTCTATAATTATTTACCCGTTTGATCTAACTCTCGTTTTATAAAATCTATATTACATCTCAATCATCAAATTAATTAGATTAAAGTACATTAAAAGTCAAAAAAACATCATAAATTTATAAATAAAAATTATTTTTAATTTATGTATACTATTTGAACCAATACCATTAGACTATATTAAAACCAAAATTTAGTTAGAATGGAAGTTCTTTATTGAAAAAGTCATTAGCAATGGGGTTAGTATTTATTTCTATATTCACATTTTCTCAATCTTCGTATGCCACAGTTCCTACATCGTCGCCAGTTTCTATAAATAAACAAGTAAGTTCAGGCGGAGAAATTATCAGTCCTGAAATTGCTACTTCAGCTTTAGAAAAATATATCAGAGATAATGGATTAAAACACGCTGATCAAGAGCTTATTCTACAAGAATTTTTGTATGATGTTGATGATACTCTTGTCGCTTACTACTTCACAGTAAAAAACGATGATGGTTATTATATAGTAACGGCTGTTGACTCTTTAAATCCAATTAATGAGTATAGCGAGGAAGGCAATTTCCCAACCGATTTTAAAGAAAAAGGAGATAAAAAAGCTTATTATTTAGGACCTGGTGCTGTGGTTTTCTTAAATAATACTGAAGAGTTGAAAGCATGGTTTCAAGATAGTAAAAAACAACAAGTCGAATTGTTTAATCAACAAAAAAAAGAATTTAAAGCTGTACAGAAAGAAACTAAAATAAAAAAAGAAAAATTAATTATTGAGATTAAAGCAGGTAATAACTTAAGTGCTCAGAGTAGAAATGCAATTACAGAAAAACAGACTTTAGTCGATACGTTGAGTGAAGATGAAGCAGAAATACAAATGTTATTAGAAGATGTCACAGCTGAATCTGAGGATTTAGAACGGGGCGCTTTGGAACCTTTTGATAAGGACAATGAAAGAAATGAATTTTGGGATGAATTATTAAGTGAAACTCCCCTTGAGCCAGCTTCTTCGTTTTCAATAGCTGATGAGCAAAGTGCTTTTGATGAAACAGTAGAAGAAGATAGTACTCCAGAAGAAATAATAGTCGAAGACAGTTACGAAGATACAATAATAGATCCAATAACCGGAGAAATAGTTTCAGGTGTAGTGACATCTGCAGCAACCTCTTATAGTCAAACGTTATTGGTAGAAAGATTTTATCAACGAGGGCCATATGTAAACTTTCCAAAATCGGCATGCGGACCCACAACAGCTGCCATGATAATGGACTATTACCACGATGTCCGTAAATTTAATATTCGAGATGAAACTTATTTTTCTGGAACCTCTTATGATCAAAAAGTAGGTAAACTTATAAACAACATGCGTAGTGACATGGGGGCTGGACTTGCAGGATCAACATTACGGCAATTATCCAACGGGATGATAAAACATATAAATGAAACTGCAACATCAACATGGAGTTATACAGAAGTCAAAGACCCACACTTAAGTTCTTATAACAATAGTTTGAAATATAGAAATGCTTTAAATAACAGACATCCGGTCGGAATTAGGTTTGACTATAATTCTGACACTACGGGTTTGAAATATCATTTCGTTGTAGGTGTAGAATGGAGATTAGCAGGGGCTAAAAAAGACGATCTAAAGATTGGGTATAAGAATCCAGATGGAATAACTACCGGTATACAAACGATAGATTGGGGAAATAATGTGAAAAACTTCGAATTTACTTCTCTATCCTATAAATAGAGAGAAGAATCCTATACTTTTTTACTGTTAATTATTTGAATTGAGGAGGCGGAAAATGAAAAAAACTCTTTTATGGATTAGCGTGGTTGTTGTAATAATCCTTGTTATCTTTCTTGTAACTGGGTATCACACCACTCCAGAGGGCGCATTCGAAGAACTGCAACAATCAACAGATGCTACACTTATTCCTATGGTACACGAGGAACATGTAATCCTGATAGATGAAAATGGGGCGCTTTCCGTTGCACTCATGACCACCGAGCGGCGCTTCTTGTTTAACATATTTTACACAGACTTCGAAATTTTTCCTACCAACCTGAATGTGTTTGATGTAAATCTAAACCATACAATTGCATTTCTACACGCACCGGAAAATTCGGAATACACTTACGGCCTCGTTAAAAATGAAGAGGTCAAATACTTAGCAGGTTCATGGTATCCAGAATACGAAGACCCGTTAGCAGTTTATCCATTGACAGACTATATTTCTAAAGACGATGTCGAAGATGTCATTCTCTGGTTTTTCCCTCAAGAGTTAGAAGAGGACACAATATCCTCCGACCTTAATTTTCTAGATCGAAACGAAGAATTAATTGAGGAAATTAAAAAGGATTTTACAACGGAAGAATTTTTTATTGAAGAGATTAATCCATAGATAAGATGAGGAGAACTTACACAAAATAACTGTGTCCATTTTGAATTTTCTGCAGAGGATTTGATCAAAATACAATTGGCAACATCTACTTATCAATCAAAAAAAGAGAAAAGAGCATAAGCCTCTTTTAAAAGTAAATGAACCAGTTTACATATCACAAGTTACCGGAAGTTAGAGGCTGAAAAAATGATAAGGGAGGAATTTCTTTGAATTCCGATCAATATGGTTCGGGTATAATAACCCTACTCCTGGGGGTTGCTTGTTTAGTAGCAGGAATAGTCTACATAAAGAAAAAAAGATTTCTTGAGACAGATGATTTTAGCGGATTTCAAAATACACTATTCCTTCCACCAATCGTAAATTTCTGGCTATTAAAATTGTTTTTGATCATAAGCGGTTCGCTTTTTATATTATTCGGTATCTATTTAATCGTAATTGGTGTGTTTTGAATAAAATCTCTGCGGTAGGCTATCAGAAGTAGCAGGAATTCTAATAGCCAAATAGGAAGAGCTCCTAAAGTTAAACAACTTTCTAAATGAACTTGACGAGAAAAAGGACCTAGATCGAAATCGCAGTTCCGTATTTGTCATTCGAATTTTTACGAATTACAAATTATAAGAGCCATTAAGAAGAGAAAGAAGATGCTGAGTTAATAACATCTTCTTTCTCTTTAATTAGGAGACTTCCGATAATTCGGGATATGTAAACTAATCATTAGAAATATTAATTACTGCTTTTCGCAAATGACGGAAAACATTCGATGCGGAACTTGCACTACATCCCCCTCGAGCTGCTCTTTCAGTAAAAGTGATAAGGTCTTATCAAATGCTATTGGAAAAACCTCCAATAGGGTCACTTTTTAAGTGTCCATTATTGGAGGTTTAATTCACTGGCAGTCCTTTTTCATTTTTAAATTTTCACAGTAGAATTCAATGATTCCCATTCTTCTCTTAAAATTCCCATACGAATAGAATCATAATATTTATTTTCGTAAAAACGTACTTTTCTAATGCGAGCTTCTAGTTGCATCCCTAATTTCTCTCCAACTCGAATCATTCTTTCATTGCCGGACCAAGTAGTCAATCCTACCCTTACAGCTGGTAATGAGTTAAAAATATGATTAAGCCAGAGTTTCAGAGAACGAGTTCCTATCCCTTTATTCCAGTTATGGCCTTCATGAATGACAATTCCTACCTCTAACCAGTTAGATTGTTCATCTTCAAAGTAATAGGAGACAATCCCACATACTATATCGTTGCTTGTAATAACCCAAAAACTCTCTTTATCCACCAACGTTGGTGCCGTTTCGAGAAATTTTTCGTAAGGCTTAGATTTATGAGGGAAATAGGGAGCATCCCATTTTTTCCATTCTGGCGCATCTTCTTTGTAGATTAATTCCCAAAGTACGGGCAGGTCTGTCTCATTCACAGGGCGAATTGCTAATTCTTCATCTTTATACATACGTGTCCTCTTTTCATTTTTTTATTCTTATTACTGAAAAGAAGATTAAATCAATCTACTTTTCAATCACCTTATATATTTTTGAGTTTTTCATATGAATCACACCTCTCTATGTAGTAATTTAATTATATCATTAAGACCATTTACAATTATTGGTTTTTTCGAACTATTTATTAAGTAAGATACCAATTTATTTATAAATTATCATCACTCCTATAGATTAGCTGGTTTATGATTGATATTTTAATTTCACGAGACAAGTAACCGTTCGTAAAAGTACACTTTTACGAACGATTTGAAAAGGGCTGAAAATGACCAAAAAGAACGTTCGTAAACATGTCAAATCACTTTACGAACGTTCGCTGATCCTCACCTACTTTTACGAACAATATGATTTTTGAGGTAATGTAAAATAATTCTACTCAGTAAAAAGCCGGATGTCTTAGTAAGACACCCGGCCACGCTATTCATGTATCTAAAAAATTCTTTCCAACTAACTCTTTTGACGAAAGTACAAATGCTTCTACTAAACGCACGGTATTCTCAAGATCGTCTAAATCAACAACTTCAATCGGGGTGTGGGTATAACGTGAAGGAATCGATACGACTCCTGATGAAACTCCAGTAGAAGTCATATGAATGGCTCCCGCATCAGTCCCGATCCCCATGAAAATTTCCTGTTGATAAGGAATATCTTGCTCTCCTGCTACTTTTTCCAAAAGTCCGGTGACCAGCGGATGCGAAATCAATGACTTGTCTGCAATTTTTATGCACGGGCCCTGCCCAAGAACTCTGGTTCCTGTCATCAATACATCATACGTATCACTGGTGGGCGTCGTATCAATCGCCAGTGCAAAGTCCGGTTTCTTGTTCGGCGATAGTACAGAAGCCCCTCTTAACCCCACTTCTTCTTGCACAGTAAAGACGCAGTAGATATCGCCATAGAGTTTCTCGGGATTTGCTTGAAGCCGGTTAATCAGTTCGATCAACACCGCACATCCTGCTCGGTCGTCCAGCGCTTTTCCGACTACCCGATTGCGTTTTTTATCTCCCGCCAACTTCAGGCCGCTGCCATAACTGATTGGCTGCCCCACTTTGATACCCATTTCCAGAACTTCCTCAGCAGAAGCTGCCCCGACATCGATATACATATCCCGATGAGACGCGATCCGCTTTGGATCATCCCATTTCACGTAATGAACAGCCAAAGTTCCGATCACACCTTCTATATAGCCGTCCGTTCCTTTAATAGCAACTGGCTGAGCAAGCAAGACGCGGTTATCGAATCCACCCAGCAGTTCAAAACGCAATGTTCCGTTCGGCTCGATTTTTTTGACGATAAACCCGATTTCATCCGCATGTGCTGCCAATAGGATCGACGGCATTTCCGGATCCGTCCCTTTTACTGTGGCAATCAGATTGCCGAGCGCATCGATTTCCAGCACGTCTACTTTGTCTTGAATTTCATTTTTGATGAAACGCTGTACATCCTGTTCAAAGCCGCTTGGCCCGATCAGTTCACATAAACCTTTCAGTAATTCATACAACAATCATCCACTCCAAACTATTGGTTTGATAAATATACATCAGTCATCAAGTCATTGCTCATGGGATGCGGTTTGTAGTCTTCCACATAATCGCTTTGTGCAAGCGGCGGAGTCGTATAGGCAAGCATTACCCACGGTGCATCTTCTTGGAACAATTGCTGCGCTTCCTTGTAAAGTTCTGTGCGTTTATCCTGGTCCAGGGTTTCTCTGGCTTCCGTGATCAAGGAAGTGAACTCATCACTCTTATAAAAAGCGATATTCTGCGCCGGCACTTCTGCGTTAGTCTTACTCAAGTTTGGATAGAGGAAGTTATCCGGATCAGCCATAACGCCAGTCCAGCCATACATAGCCATGGTATGCTTTCCACTCTTCGTGTCATCCAAATAAGTTGCCCACTCCGTCGATACAATCTCGGCTGTAATGCCGATTTCGGCCAGATCTGACTGAATTGCTTCAGCAATTTTCATCGGTTCGGGCAAATAAGGGCGCGGATTGCTCATGGTATACAATTCCGTCTCAAAACCATTTTCATAGCCGGCTTCAGCCAAGAGCTTTTTCGCTTCCTCGACATTGTAATCGTATTTCTCCAAGGTATCATCGTAGCTCCATAACGAAGGCGGCAATGGACTCGTTGCCGGATCTGCCATTCCATTATAGAAAGCATCGACAATTTCCTCTTTATTGATGGCCATATTAATCGCTTTTCGCACCAATGGATCATCAAACGGCTCTTTTTCCATATTGAACGCCATGTAACCGATATTGAAGCTTGGACGTTTCTGTAGTTCGAGCCCCTGCGTTTCTTCCACGACATTGGTGTCTCCGGCATTCATTCCATCAAGTACATCGATTTCGCCGGTCTGCAGCGCGTTCAAGCGCGCCGAATTTTCGGGAATCACCTGGTAGATGAGTTTGTCCAAATAAGGTTTCCCTTCCATCCAGTAATCCGGGTTTTTTGCCAATGTAATGGTGCTGTTGCGGCTCCATTCTTCAAACATAAATGGCCCTGTACCCACTGGGTGCTCATTCAATTCAGCACCGTATTGCTCAATAGCGGCCGGACTCGCAATCCCGAACATGGATATAGCTAAATAACTGAGGAACGGAGCTGTTTTGCGCTTCAATTTGATTTCAAGCTCATGTTCTCCTGTAGCGACTACATGCTCAATCAGGTGATTTTCATCTCCTTTAAATCCGCCATAAAGAAACGGGTAGTAAGGAAAATCTCCTTGATGGTACGGGTTTTCAGTGTCCATCCACCGTTCAAAGTTGAAGACTACTGCATCGGCATTGAAATCAGTTCCATCATGAAATTTAACGCCTTCCCGCAACTGGAATGTCCAAGTCAATCCGTCTTCACTAGAACTGTACTCGGTTGCAAGCTTCGGCTGCAGCTCCAAATTATGATCGTATTCCAATAAGGTTTCGAAAACATTGTGGGTGACCCGAATGGATTCCCCGTCCGTCACGTTAATCGGATCCAGTCCAACCGAGTCAGCTCCACGGCCATAAATCAATGTGCCGCCCTGCTTGTCTTCCTCAGTCATTTCTCCCCCACTATTTTCCGTCTCTCCTGATTCGGAGTTTCCAGAACAGGCAGCCAGCAATAAAACCAAAATCAGCAACATATAAAATGGGCGATGTGATTTCTTCTTCATGATGTTTCCTCCTCGTTTGTTTTCTGCCTTTCCTCTACATTCTGGAAATCAATTAATTATAAATATAGACAAAAAGTAGATAAATAAAAGTATAAGTATTTTAATTTGAATTTTCAAATAAATATTCATCTTTAATTCAAAGAAAGTATCTGACCTATAGAACCCGGCCTTTAAATCGGTCCCCAATTAATCAGCACGCCGATTGTCAGCATAATAACGGCAATGACTGTCCACATCAACAATAAAGGCAGCATCCACTTCGCCCATTTGATCCAGGGTACGCCTGCTACAGCGAGGCTGGCCATCAAAGGTCCGGATGTTGGAAATATACTGTTGGTGAATCCATCACCAAACTGATAGGCCTGAACAGCAACTTGCCTTGTAACGCCGATCATATCCGACAATGGCGTCAGAATCGGCATAACAATCATGGCTTGTCCACTTCCCGAAGGGACCAAGAAGTTCAAAGCACCATTGGCGACGAACATCCCCAACGCCGCAAAGACCGGCGTCAGTCCTTC
Organism: Planococcus sp. APC 3900; assembly: GCF_030407735.1. NCBI lineage: Bacteria > Bacillati > Bacillota > Bacilli > Caryophanales > Caryophanaceae > Planococcus > Planococcus sp. APC 3900. Next base: position 103,169 of record NZ_JASDCT010000006.1, read on the forward strand.
TAAAGGGACCGAGAGTGCTTGGACAAAAGTATCCAAAATCAACGCATTTTCCATAACAATCAAGATTGCCCGGGCTACCCCGATAATCAATGCCCCATACACCAAATTTTTGCAGCCCTCCAAGAAGGTCAAAGTTAATTTATTGTAATCCATTCCGGCAATGATGCCTGCACCAATGCCGATTATGATAAAGAATGCGGCCATATGGTCAATGGTCCATTGAAATTCAATGGTCGCATAAACAAAGAACGCCAGGCAGAGTCCGACAAATGACAAAATCAGCTTGTGCCGTCCGGTAAATGGAGCATCCAGTGGAGATTCCCCTTCTTTGCCTTCATCCAGCACACCAATCAGGCTTCTCGATGGATCTGCCAATACTTTCTTTGCGTAGCTCCACGTGTACAAAATCGTCACACCGACAATCACCACAAAAGCGATTACGCGCAACCCCATGCCGGAAAACAACGGCACATCCGCAATAGACTGAGCAATACCCACTGTATAAGGATTCAAAAATCCGACATTGAATCCAGCAAATGTTGCCCCAAACGTAATGGCCACGGCAACAATGGCATCCAGCTTTAAAGCTCTTGCAATGATGACCCCAATTGCCACAAACGGAATAATCGAGTTTGCTACCGCTCCGACTGCTCCACCAAGAGCAAACAGGATGGAGACCAAAGCAATGAGCAGGAACTCTTTTCCTTTGGTTTTATTGACTGCGCGCAGGATGCCTCCTTTGATCGCTCCAGAACGCTCCACCACTTCGAATGCCCCACCGGCAAACAGGACCAGGAAAATCAATCCGCCCGATTGTACCATCCCTTCCTGCAAAGCAAGGAAAATGTCCATGAAACCTGTAGGATTGCTGTCAGTTTGTGCATATGTATTCGGTACGACCCGTTCTACTTCATCTACCAGTTCTCGTTCAAAAGTTCCCGCCGGCACAATATAAGTGGCTGCCACAGCGATCAATAACACAATAAACAAGATGACGTATGTATCAGGCATTTCAAACTTTCTTTTTTTCTTGTTTTTAGCTTCTTGCTGATTTTCGGGAACACTCATAAACGGTTCATTTCCTTTCGACTCGTTGATTTCCTTCCCACTATTTCGCCTACCGAAAAGGATTGGTTACCAGTATATAAGTTCAAAAGAAAATTATCAAATCAGTTTTTTCTAAAATTTAAGAAAAAATACTGCTTTGGAGACTGGACGTCAAAGAATAGGCTTTACTTTTTGGTCAAAAAAGTAAAGCCATTCCGTTTGTTGTAGCCGGAATGGCTTTTTGTTCTACCTTCTCTCTTTTCTTTCAACACCGGTACTATAAGAAGTGTTGACCAGCTTTAATAATTGTTCAAACTTATTTATAATATCCAACGCCAGCAAACCGTTGCCTTCTGCCGTTTTTGGATAGCCGAGCGGCACAGTGCGGCGCACTAATTGGGCGTAAAGCTCAGCTTCTGTCAATTCACGGGCGAACTCTTTTTCTGCAATATTTTTGACCAGCACCAAAGCGCCCGAGACATGGGGCGTCGCCATGGATGTACCAGACAAGCTGGCGTGTTTTCCTCCCGGAAATGTTGAGTAGATATCAACGCCTGGAGCCACCAAGTCGATTTCGTCATTCGTGTTGCTGAAGTTCGCAATTCGGCGGTCAAAGTCTACTGCCCCAACCTGAATCACTTCACCGTATGCGCCGGGATAAGCAAATTCATCCGTATCGGAACTGTCGTCTCCTTCGTTTCCTGCCGCACAGACCACTGGAATCCCCGCATCCACTGCACGCTTAATCGCTGCATGGAGCTCTTCAACATCCTCTGGGCCGCCTAGAGACATGGAAATGACGCTTACCGTTTCTCCGTCTGGACCTTTCCAATCTATCGCGAAATGGATACCATCAATAATCCCCTGGTATTCTCCGCCGCCTTCTCCTGACAAAACTTTTAAAATGAGCAGGTGGGCTTCCGGAGCAACACCGGCGATTCCTCCTTCTGGCCTGAAAGAAGCAGCAACTGTCCCCGCGACATGTGTGCCATGGCCGTTGTTATCGTCGAAATTAGCAACATCCCCTCCAAAGTCAGGGGTGAAGTTTCTCCCCCCTACGATGCGATCCTTGAGGTCAGGATGATCCGGCTGGCAACCCGTGTCAAGAATCGCTACGATGTTTCCTTTTCCCCGTTCTGCATCCGCCCATACTTCCGGTGCCTGGATCATCCGGACGCCTTCCGGAATCTGGGGTGCTTGTTCCATTATTTCTTCTACACGATATGGAATTAAGTGAAGCTTCGCCATTGAATTCACTCCTTATAATTTCCAATTATTTTCATACTCCTTCTATTCGTCGAAAGACTGTTAAATCCTTTATTATTTCAATGAAAAAACCGACACCCAAAAGGCATCGGTTTTCCATTTATCCATCTTATAATTGTCTAAATCCACCTGTATTGGCACGGACATTGACTTCAGAATATTTCTTGAGGTCTTTTTCTTTCGATAGCATCGTTCCAACCCATCCGCCGATGAAACCAAGCGGCACAGATAACAGAGCCGGATTCGTCAATGGGAAGATCGGGTCGCCCACTAAAATTGCGGCGCCGACTTCCGGACTCATTACGCTCGGGCTGAGCGATACCAGCACTAACGCTGAAATTAAGCCTGTCAGAATCGCCGATATCGCTCCCGTTGTATTGAAGCGTTTCCAGAAGATCGTGTAGACGATAACCGGCAGATTCGCGCTGGCAGCAATACAGAATGCCAGTGATACCAGGAACGCTACGTTCAAGCTTTGGGCAAAGATTGCCAAAAGAATCGAGAACGCCGAAACCCCAAGAGACGCATAGCGTGCCGCCAACATTTGCTGGCGCTCAGTCGCTTGGCCTTTTTTGATGATTTGGCCGTAAATATCATGGGCAAAAGCTGAAGCACCTGTCAAAACCAACCCCGCTACTACAGCGAGAATCGTTGCAAATGCGACTGCCGAAATGAATGACATCAGTATGTCTCCACCTAATGCTTGAGCCAATAACGGTGCCGCCATGTTACCGGCCGGATTTGTGGAAGTAATTAAATCAGATCCAACGAAAGCGGCTGCGCCGAAACCAAGGAAAATCGTCATAACGTAGAAAATTCCGACGATCCATGTAGCCCACATGACCGAGCTTCGTGCAGTTTTTGCATCTTTTACAGTAAAGAAGCGCATAAGGATATGCGGCAGTCCTGCAGTACCCAATACTAGAGCCAGCATCAACGAAATGGTATCCAAAGGAATTTTGTATCTAACTCCCGGACTTAAATAGGCTTCTCCGTGAGGCGTAGCCGTTTTCATTTGCGCAAACATTTCCAGTATATTGAAATTGAAATTCTTTAATACAAGGAAAGATAAAATGACTGTACCGACCATCAACAGAACAGCTTTGATGATTTGCACCCAACTTGTAGCAGTCATCCCACCGAACAAAACATAGATGGTCATCATAACTCCGACAAGCAGAACCGCCCAAATGTAATCTATGCCAAACAGCAGCTGAATCAATGCACCTGCACCCACCAGCTGTGCAATCATGTAAAAAATAACGATGGTGATAGAGCTTAACGCCGCTGCCCCACGAACTTTTTTCGCATTAAAACGGGCATTGATCATGTCAGCGAGAGTGTATTTCCCTAAGTTGCGCAATGGTTCAGCAACGATGAACAGTACTACCAAATAAGCGACAAGGTAGCCGATGGAGAAAAGAAAGCCATCAAATCCGAACAAAGCTATCGCCCCTGCAATCCCAAGAAAAGAGGCGGCTGATAAATAATCTCCCGCAATAGCCAACCCATTCTGCCAGCCGGTTAAACCGCCTCCCGCAGTATAAAAATCACTCGCGGAGTTTGTCCGTTTTGCTGCATAATAAGTAATGACAAGGGTAATCCCAACTATAAAAACAAAAATGGCTATAACCGTAGCATTCATCGAGTTTCCTCCTCGTCATAATCAAATTCCTTCAGTGTATCTTTAGCCATTTCATCGAATTTCTCTGCACGCTTCATGTAAACGGTTACAAGTATCCAAGTCATAGCAAATAGACTGAACGCAAACACCCATGCCCAAGTGATGTCCCCGATAAAAGTGGCGTCTAACCAATTCGTGTAAGAAATCACAATATTAAATAATAGATAAAGTCCTAAAAATAAAATAGTCGTCGGAATCAAAAAACGTTTCTTTCTGCGCATCAAATCCCTGAAACCTGCTGAGTTTTCAATCTGCTGAAAATCCGGTATATGCCCGTCAGGTCTCTCATGCACCTGATTCTCATTTTCACTTTCACGCTGTTTCTCCGTGCTTGTGATGACTTTCTCCACATTCTCCACCCCTTTAATTTTTTATTTTTTCTGAATCTATAAACAATTAAAGCATCTATCGTTTTTAGAGTCAATGATTGATTAGTAAAAATATGTTAATAAGAACGAATGGAAATTACCAGTAAGAAAAGAAGCTTTTATTTAGATAAAGAGAAATACTGCAACTTTCTTGACCATGTGAATCCAAACAAAGGGTTTCGATCATTTTTACAGAATACCATTAGAAAGACGTATAACGAGGAGCAAATAGAATGAACAAATGGATGATATATGGAGCAAATGGTTATACCGGAGAACTGATTGCCCGGGAAGCTGTCAGAAGAGGAATGTCACCGGTGCTTAGTGGCCGCAACGCCGAGAAGATCCGTCCCTTAGCAGAAGAATTATCTTTGGAATTTCAAGCATTCCCCTTAAACGACCAGGCAGCAGACCATTTGAAGGAAATCGACTTGGTTCTCCATTGTGCCGGCCCTTTTGAAATAACCAGTGCACTTATGATTGAGGCCTGCCTGTCAGCCGAAACGGATTACTTGGACATTACCGGTGAAGTTTCTGTATTCGAACATACCCACTCCCAACATGAACGGGCGAAAGAAAAAGGGATTGTTCTTTGTTCAGGAGTCGGCTTTGACGTCGTACCGACAGATTGCATCGCCTTAAAGTTGAAGGAAGAAATGCCGGACGCAACGGAATTGTCACTCGGGTTCGATTCGGATTCCGGGATCTCACCTGGTACCTTCAAAACCATGATCCAAGGTTTGGGATCCGGCAGCATGCACAGAAAAAATGGTTTGCTGGAGGCGGTTCCGATTGGCAAACAGCGCCGGATCATCGATTTCGGACGCGGTTCACGCTCTGCGATGGGAATTCCTTGGGGAGATGTTTCCACAGCTTTTTATACTACTGGCATCCCGAACATTTCCGCTTGGATCCCTATGCCAAAGGCGCAACTATACAGCGCCCGTTTGATGGGCGCCGCAGGTCCGTTATTGGCCACGGATTGGGTGAAAGAGAAGCTCGAAAAACAAGTGGATAAACGGGTCAAAGGCCCGGATAGCGATTTACGCGCCAATTCCCCCGCTTATATTTGGGGAGAAGCCAAAAACCGGAAAGGCGTCATCAAAGTCGCTCGGATCCAAACAGCGAATGTTTACGATCTGACTGTTTATGGTTCATTAGAAATCGTCCAGCGTTTGCAGGAGAAAAAGGTCGAAGGAGGATCTTATACGCCAGCTGGGCTTTTCGGTTCAAACTTAGTTGAAAGCCTGCCAGGTTCCGGAACTTTTGAAGTCGACGTTTTTTATCCTTACTGAATCTAAAAATACAATTGCAGATTTAAAGCAAAAAAGACAAATTCGGAGAATCCGAATTTGTCTTTATACTAGCTAAGGTCTTTACTCATTAATTGCATCCGTTGATTGAACAAAGTCGGATAGGACAGGAAGCCCAGCATAACACTGGTGACAGCGGCTGTTGTCAGCAACAGGAACATGATCAGCAGCTGAAACTGGACCGCTTGGATCGGATCCGCCCCAGCGATGATCTGCCCGCTCATCATTCCCGGCAGCTGTACAAGCCCAACTGTTTTCTGGCTTTCGATGGTTGGGATCATACTGGCTTTTATCGAATTGATCAATTGTGTATGGATGGCTTGTTTAGGCGTCCCTCCAAGCGACAGGATCAGCTCGGTTTCATCTTGATGCGACTCGACTTCAGCCGTGAAACGGTTGAGGAAGAGAATCGACAGCACCATTGAATTCCCGATGACCATGCCGCTGATCGGAATGATGTATTGCGCGGTGGCAGGCGTAATATTGAAGCCCAGCAAAATGCCTTGCGTCAACACTTCTACAAACACCAAGGTGACAGCTACTTTCGAAGTGATCCCTTGAATCGCCGCCCCTTTTTTCTGGGCATTATGGGTAGCCGCCACAATCATCAAAGCGACCATCAGGAAAATATAGATCAGGCTCTCCGAATCAAAAACAAATTTCAATACATAACCGACTGCCAGCAATTGCACGATCGAACGCAGCGTGGCGATGATTGTGTCCCGTTCCAGCCCCAGTTTCAAGGTTTTGGACAATAAGAGCGGAATGACCACAAAAATCAAAGTGATTGATAACGTTAAATAGCTCATCCCGCTTCCCCCCTGACAAACCGTCTGACCTTGTCATTGGACGGGTCATTGAGCAAGTCGCTTTCTCCCGTTTCCACCACTTCGCCGTCCATCATCACCCATGTGAAATCACCGATTTCCAGGGCTTGCTGAAGGTTATGGGTGATCCAAATAATAGTCGTCCCGTATTTCCGGTTGATTTTGACGATCAATTCCTCAATTTCTTTCAAAGAAGTGCGGTCCAAAGAAGAAGTGATTTCGTCGAGCAGCAAAACCTCTGGTTTGTTGACCAATGTCCGGGCAATAGAGACCTTTTGGCGCTGGCCACCGGATAAGTCTTTGACTTTCCGCTCCAGCAGTTCCTCTTCCAGCCCGACATCATGCAGCAATTCAACCGCTTCGGCTTTGGATAAAGACTTTCCCTGCAGCTCCAGTGGCAGGCCTAAATTTTTATAGACGCTGCCGCCAACCATTGGAGCGCTTTGAAGTGCAATGCCGACCATTCGGCGCAGCTCAACAGGCTCATAGTCTTCAATGGGCCGGTCTTTAATGTAGACTTCTCCAGCAGCAGGAGACAATAAACCATTGCATAACTTCAACAATGTTGTTTTACCGGCTCCCGAAGGGCCTACGAGCGTCGTAATCTTGCCTTCTGGGAACGAGCCGGTAATGCCTTTTAAAATTTGATTTTTCCCAAATGAAAAATCCACGTGATTAAAATGTATAGCCGGTTTGTAGGTTACAGACACGAACCTCACATCCTTTCGAGCAGAAAAACAGCACATATTTTGCTATGTGCTGCTCGCTTTATTAATCTTCCAGTTTTCTCTGGGCAAATTCGTCGTCCATTTTCAGGAAGTACTCTCCGCCTTCTTCAATGGCTCTTACTCTTGCAATGATGTCGCGGAAGGATTTTTCTTCCTCCATTTGCTCTTCGATGAACCAGTCCAGGAAGGAAAGTGTGGCATGTTCCTGCAACTCATCGGCCAATGTAACCAATGCATAAATATTGCTGGTCACCGATTTTTCCTGTGACAATGAACTTTCCAGTACGTCCAATGCGCTGACAAAATGATTTTTGGGTTCAGTCAAAGCTTGCAAAACCGGCTTTTCATCCATTGTCACCAAGTAATGATAGAATTTCATGGCGTGGTAATGCTCTTCTCTTGATTGGATCAAATAGAAATTGGCAAATCCGTGATAGCCTTTTTTGGAGAAATACGCCGCCATTGCGGTATAAGCATGTGCTGCCTGTAATTCATTATTGAATTGATCATTCAATGCATTCGTCAATTTTTCTGATAACATGTTCATTCCTCCTGATTTCTTATTTAGAATTATTATAATGTAGATAATATACCACAGCGCCATCAGATAATCAAATCAAATGAGAATATTATTATTTAATTGAGAATAAATATCAATTGTAATGGGAATTAGTTATTTTCAAATGATAATAATTATTATTTAGAAACAATAAAGTGCTTATTACTTACTTTTAGTAACATGATGTAGTAAGATATCATAGAGATAAGGTTCATATAGGGGGAAACAGGATGACAGACACGAAATTAGATCCAAAAGTATTTGCGATATTAAAAGAAAAAATCCAAATGATTAAAACAGAAGAAGGTGCCGTCTATTTAGTTGGACCAATTCGGCTGCCGGTGAACTTATATGATGAGACGTTCGTATTCAACTGGTATTGTTGGTTGAGCCTTGAAGAAGTGACTGAAGATTACGAGAGCATCATCGAAAAGTTGAGCTCAGCAAATCTTGCAGAATATCAGCAATCAAGCGTTCTTGTTTATGGAGATTTTGAAAATGATGCAGAAGCCTTGATCCGCATGCACTCCATCTGCCATACAGGTGACATTTTTGGCAGCAAACGCTGTGATTGCGGCTACCAATTGAAACAATCCATGAAACGCATTACAGACCACGGCACTGGCGCATTGTTTTATTTGGCAAACCACGAAGGACGCGGCATCGGTTTGTTCAGCAAAGCGATGGCATACGTATTGCAGGAAAATGGCTACGATACTGTTGAAGCCAATGAACGCTTAGGCTACGTGGATGATTCCAGAAATTACGGAGATGCCATCGCCGTGCTGCAAGCATTGCGTACCAAGCCGGTTACGTTGATGACCAATAATCCGAAAAAAGTGGCGGCCATTGAAAAAGCCGGTCTTCAAATCGCTTCAAGAACCTCTCTGTGGGGAGACGAATCCGAATACAACGCCAACTACCTGCAGACCAAAATCAACCGCTCCGGCCATCTTAAAGACGGGGAGGATATTGTCCATGTCAAGCCATGAATTTTATATGGATCTCGCACTCTACAATGCGAAGAACATGAAAGGCCAGACAGATCCCAATCCGTTGGTCGGCTCTGTCATCGTCAATAACAACCGTGTTGTCGGCATTGGCACTCACCTGAAAGCCGGTGAGCCCCATGCGGAAGTCCATGCCCTTCGCATGGCAGGCGATTTGAGCCGTGGTGCAACGATTTATGTAACGCTTGAGCCATGCTCACATTTCGGACGGACGGGCCCCTGTGCCCAAGCCATCATCGATGCGGGCATCAAAAAAGCCATCGTGGCCACACCCGATCCAAATCCGATTGTTTCCGGCAACGGTGTCCGCATGCTGGAAGAAGCCGGCATTGAAGTGATTGTTGGCGTCCGCGAGCAGGAAGCCCGAGAAATGAATGAAGTGTTCAATAAATTTATTGTTGAAAAGACTCCTTTTGTGACCTTGAAAGCCGCTTCAACACTGGATGGCAAAATCGCGACCCATTCCCTCGACAGCAAATGGATCACATCCGAGGAAGCGCGGTTAGATGTCCATCTTCTGCGCAGCCAGCATATGGCGATATTGGTCGGCGTCGGAACCGTAGTCGAAGACGATCCGGAATTGACGGCACGCATTCCAAACGGTCGAAATCCGCTCCGTGTCGTCCTTGATTCGACACTTCGCATTCCACTGGACTCGAAGCTTGTTACGGATGGCATTGCGGATACTTGGATTTTCACAAGTAAACAGTACGATGCCGACAAACGCAAAGCGTTGGAAGCTCTTGGCATTTCCATTTACGAAACCAGCAGCGATACCCAAGTGGATGTATCGGATGTCGTCCGTGTACTCGGCGAAAAAGGAATTTCTTCACTCTTTATTGAAGGCGGCGGCACTATCAATGCGGCGTTCCTTGAAAATGGGCTGATTGACAAAGTAGTCTTTTACTTTGCCCCTAAACTTGTCGGCGGCAAAATCGCGCCAACTTTCATTGAAGGAACAGGCATTGAATGGATGAAAGATGCCATTGATCTTCGTAATGGGGAATTCACCAAAATCGGCAAGGACTTTAAATTTACGGGCTATCCCGAAAAGCGAGGCAGCAATGTATGAGATTCGGCTTTGATGTAGACGATACTTTGATCAATTTGCGTGAATACGCGTTTCACTATTACCAGGAGCAACTGGGCCAAAAAGTGGATATCGATATTTTCCATGCCTTGAACCGAGTGGAAATTCATGAGGCGTTCGGCTTAAGCGATGAAGAAGGAAAGAAAATGTGGAATCAGTCCTTGGACTTCCTTTATTTCACGGACTGCCCTCTTTACCCCGGTGCGCTTGAACTCTTGAAGCAACTCGAGTCGGAAGGACATGACATTTTCTACATTACGTCACGGCCGCCGGAGCATACAGAAAACACATTCAGCTGGCTGATTAACCAGGGATTCCCTGTCAGCCGGGAAAACTTCTTCTGCGGCATGAAGGATTCGGAAAAAGCGGGCATCATCAAAGAACTGAATCTGGATTATTACTTCGATGACAAGCCGGCAGTTTTGGATACCTTGACGAACGATCCGGTAAAGGCGATCGTCAAAGACCAGTCCTATAACCGCCACCTCGATTTGCCGCGTGTGGAAAACTGGGATGAATTGGGCGATTTGATCAATAGCGAAATTAAATGAAGGCCTCAGCAGCCATAATCGCACTTCCTATGAATATTGAATCTGTTTATCAATGAAAAAAACCACATTCCTGAGAATGTGGTTTTTTGTTTTATACACCTGAATAAGCCAGGAACCCGCCGTCTACAGGCACGGTAATCCCTGTGACAAAGCCGGAGTAGTTTTCATCTAAAAGCCACAGCATCGTTCCGACCAAATCTTCCGGTTTGCCGAAACGTTTCATCGGCGTGCTGGCCATGATTTTCCCGGAACGGGGTGTCAGCGAACCATCCGCATTGGTGAGCAGGTCTTTGTTCTGTGCTGTCAGGAAAAACCCAGGCGCAATAGCGTTGACACGCAAATTCTCTTCTGCAAAATGGACAGCCATCCACATGGTGAAATTATTGATGGCTGCTTTTGCCGCACTATAGGCCGGAACTTTTGTCATCGGCGAGTAAGCACTCATAGAAGAAATGTTCAAAATAACCGGTGCATCTTGCTTCAGCAATTCCTTGCCGAATACTTGGCTGGCTAAGAATGAGCCGGTGAAGTTGCTGGCGAAGACGCGCGAAAAACCGTCTTCTCCCAATTCGAAAAAGGATTTTCCTGTCGCATCTTCTTCATGGATTTCAACATCGGTAATAGCATCGGGGTGATTGCCTCCTGCTCCATTGATCAGAATATCAATCCGTCCGAAGGCTTCAAGAATCTGTGCTTTGGCTTTTTCTAAAGAGTCTCTATCCAATACATCGGCTGCTACTGCGATCGCCTGGCCGCCTGCACTTTTGATTTCATCTGCCACGCCTTGTCCTTTTTCAGCTGTGCGGTTCAGGATGGCTACATTCACTTTTTGAAAGGCAAGTTGTCGCGCCATTTCCGAACAAAGAACGCCACTCCCACCGGTGATGACAGCTGTTCGTCCTGCAATATTTTCATGAGTTGAAAACATAGTATCCTCCCTTATTTTGATTGATGTGCATCCCATAGCCCTAGAAGATACATGATTCCCAGTGCCCGGTCATATAACCCGTATCCAGGCCTGCATTCTTCATTCCAGATATGGCGGCCGTGGTCCGGACGGGCATACCCCGAATAGTTTTGTTTTGAAAATTCACGGACTACACCGTTCAAGTCGATTGAACCGTCCTGTGTATAATGGGAGGTTTCGATAAAGTCCCCGTTCTCGAAAATCTTCACATTGCGCAGATGGGCAAACGGTGAATGCTTGGCATATTTTGAAGCCAGATCCACCATATCGTTTTCGGGGTTAGCTCCCATCGAACCTGTGCAGAACGTAATGCCGTTGGATGGCGAATTCGAGATTGAAATTAGACGCTCCCAGCTCTCTTCGCCTGTCATGATGCGCGGCAAACCGAATATGGACCAAGGTGGATCGTCCGGATGGATCGCCATTTGGATACCACTCGCTTCTGCGGTCGGCAAAATGGCCTGAAGGAAATAAGTAAGATTTCCCCATAGCTGTTCTTCATCCATGCCTTCGTATGCCGCAAAAAGTTCCTGAATGCGCGCCATCTTCTCCGGTTCCCATCCAGGGAGTGTCAAATCAGAAGCAGACGCTACCGTTTCAATCAGTTCCGCAGGCTCTAGGGATTCAATCTTCTCCTTTTCAAAGAATAAGGCAGTGGAACCATCCGGAAGGGGATGGTACAAAGAAGTACGTGTCCAGTCGAATATCGGCATGAAGTTATAACAGATTACTTTGACGCCGGCTTCCCCTAAATTGCGGATTGTCTCTTTGTAGTTTTCAATATACTGATCGCGCTCTTCATTGCCCAATTTAATGGATTCATGGACATTGACACTTTCTACCACGTCAGCATGGAAACCATAAGATTTAATATACTCAACTTCTGAATCGATTTCTTCCTTTGTCCAAACTTCTCCAGCCGGCTTGTGGTGAAGCGCCCAAACAATTCCTTTGGTTCCTGGAATCTGCTTGATTTGTTCTAATTGCACGCTATCATTGCCGCGGCCATACCAGCGAAATGTGATATTCATAAGAGCCCTCCTTCTTTAAGCCAATTCTTTGAGATAGTCCTCAACCAATTGAGTAACGCCTTGTTCTCCAGATGAACGGTGCGCTTTCGTTAAATCAGTACCGATGCCGACTGCTACAGCTCCGGCATCCAGCCAGGCGTTCATGTTCTTAATATTGATGCCGCCTGTTGGCATGATGCGCACTTTCGGCAATGGTCCGTTGACCGAACCAATAAAGGAAGGTTCGAATCCGTTGGCTGGAAACAGCTTCAGGATGTCACAGCCCCACTCAGTCGCCTCGACCATCTCTTTGATCGTCATGCAACCCGGCAAATACGGCACATTGTAGCGATTGCAGACTTTGGCAATTTCCGAATTAAAGCTTGGACTGACGACAAATTCAGCACCGTGCAGCAACGCATGGCGAGCGGTCTCTGCATCAAGAACCGTTCCTGCGCCAATAAGCGCCTGCGAACCCGCCAGTTTTTCGAAGACCCGTGAAACATTCGGTGTCGTGTAGGTCAATTCGATGGCCGTTAAGCCACCAGCCACTGCAGCTTCAGCCACAGCTATCGCTTCCTCTGCGTCCTTGCCGCGTATTACAGCAACGATTTTAGCATCCAGTATTTGTTGATATACTTCCATTTTTGGAATCATCTGCAACTCTCCTCATTCAAAGACAATTAATGCTTTTCTCACTTTGTCCGGATTATTTTCAACAAATGTAAATGCTTCCTGTACCTCGTCCAATGAGAACTTATGCGTAATTAAACCACCCGACGTTAGTTTTCCACTGTTCAAGAGGCTTACCACTTTTCCAAACTGATTCGTTTGCAGTCTTGAACCGACAATGGTGATTTCCTTTTTGGTAATCGGCAATTGCGGAATTGCCGATGGCCGCTCATCAAACCCCAGAATAACGACATTGCCTGCAGGCGAAACAAGGTCGATGCTAAGTTCAACAGTAGCAGGCAGGCATACCGCATCGATGACGACATTGGCCCCCTCGTTCGACGTAAGCTCAAGTACGCGCTCTTTGACGGATTCAGTGCCCGCATTGATGACTTCGTCAGCACCGCTTTCCTTCGCAAAAGCCATTCGTTCTTCACTCAGATCTGTCATGTAAACTGTGGCTCCTGCGACTTTAGCCAATTTCAAAATACAGATGCCGATAGGCCCACAGCCCTGAATCAGAACCGTATCCCCTTTTTCAACCCCTCCACGCCATACCGCTTGCGCGCCGATTGTATAGGGCTCTGCCAGGACCGTTTCATCCCAGGCCAACTCTTTATCGACGGCATGGAGCTGCTTTTCAGGCAACACTATAAATTCGCGCATGCCTCCATCTTCATGAACACCAAAAACCGATAATTTTTCACAAACATTCGGACGGCCTTTTCGGCAAGCGTAACATTCACCGCAGTAATTGATCGGCTCTATGACTACGTGATCTCCAATTTCCAGCGTTTCCACAGAACTTCCCACTTTGACCACTTCGCCGGCCACTTCATGTCCAACGACACGGGGGTAGGTGGCCAAAGGGTTTGTTCCATGGTAAATATGCATATCAGAGCCGCAAATTCCTACGCGTTTCACTTTAACCAATACCTCGTCGCTGTTCTGAATTTTCGGGGTTTCCTGATCGATAATTTGCATGTTATGAGCTTCTGGAACTTGTACTGCTTTCATTTTAACAACCACCTATTCAAATAGACTTGGTAAGAACAATGTAATTTGCGGTACAAAAGCGACCAGCATAAGCACGACTAAACTGACTCCGAGGAAAGGCACCAATTCCCTTGCTGTTTTCCCAATGGATACCTTCCCGATCTGGGAAGCGACGAAGAGACAGACGCCTACAGGTGGCGTCACCAAGCCAATTACCAAGTTCAATACCATCATGACACCAAATTGGATTGGATCCATTCCGACTGTCAGTGCGACCGGCAATAACACAGGGAATAGGATGACCAATGCCGCAATTGTTTCCATAAACGTACCTACAAAAAGCAACAGCAAATTAATCAATAAAATAACGATGATGGCATTCGTTGAAATGCCAAGAATCGATTCCGCGACCAGCTGTGGAATCTGTTCGCGCACCATAATCCAGCCAAACAAGTTGGCAAATCCGACAAGCAACATGATGGATGCTGTCGCCGTCATGGAAGAAAGCATAATTTCCGGTATTTTTTTAATCGGCAATTCTTTATAGACAAAAATACCAATGACAAAGGCATAAAGAACAGCAATAATTGAAGCTTCTGTCGGCGTAAAGAAACCGCCTAAAATTCCGTAAAGAATGATGAATGTCATCAGCAATGCCCAAAAAGCACCAGTGAAGCTTTTCCAAATGGTTTTAATAGATTGACGGTCACCTTTCGGATAGTTCCGCTTTACTGAAATAATATACGTTGGAATCATTAACCCCAGCCCCAATAGAATGCCCGGAAGTGCACCAGCTAAAAATAGATCGCCAATGGATAGAGAAGCTAATGTACCTACGATGATCATAGGCAAAGAAGGCGGAATAATAGGGCCCACAGTAGAAGAAGAAGCTGTTACAGCAGCGGAAAATCCTGCTCCGTATCCTTCTTTTTTCATCGCAGGTATTAGAATAGAACCGATACTTGCGGTATCCGCAAGTGCTGTTCCCGAGATCCCTGCAAAGCCCATTGAAGCCCCGACGTTGGCAAGTCCCAAACCGCCACGGATATGCCCAAAAAGGTCGTTGGCGAACTTGATGATCCGATTGGTTATGCCGCCCGCATTCATTAAGTTGCCTGCCAGGATAAATCCTGGAATACAAAGCAGAACAAATGAGTTGAGCCCTCCAAACATCCGTTGAGGAATGATGTTGAGAGGGATACCTGCCAACATCAGATAGATAAAGGAAGCCAGTCCAAGACTAAAAGCCACTGGAACTCCCAGAAAAATTAATGCGATGAAGGATACAAAAAGTAAAGTAGCCATTAGAAATCATCCTCTCCAAAGTTCTGGCTGTAATCCTGTTTATTTTTGATCAAATCGATAATTTTCAAAACTGCATAAAACACCAGGAATACACTCATGATCAATAGAGAAGCATGCACAACTGACATTTGAAAAGGCATAGTTGCCGATCGTTGATTATCCCCTAACAATGTAAAACTATATCCTTGAACGACCATTACCAGACTTAATAAGATGATGGCCAAATATATGATGATTTCGTAGTATCTCCGAAAGTTATCGGGCATTCTGTTGAGAATCATATCCACATTGATAAATTCATTTCTCATTAAAGCCAAGGGGGCACCGAAAGCAATGCCGTATAAGAAAAGGTAGCGCGTCAGCTCTTCGGTCCAGATGAAGGAAAACGGTGCAAAACGTGAAATAATCTGGATGGTGACAATAATGATAACGCCAGCAAAGCTGAGCACTGTCAAAAAGGCGAGTGTGGCGTCAATTAATTTCCGGAAATTTGTCATCTGAATTCATTCCTTCCCTAATGGAAAGGCATATTCGGCCATTATAGCCAAACATGCCATGCTTATATATTATTCAACTGCAAGGATCTGTTCGTACAATTCCAATTGCTCCGGAGACAATGAAGCTTCGACAGCCGGTGTCATGGCTTCGCGGAAAGCATCCTGATCGACATCAACAAATTCCATGCCGGCATCTGTCAATTCCTGCTCAATTGTCGAAATTTCAGTTTCATACAATTCTTCACCCATAGCCTGAGCTTCTGCAGCAGCATCTTGAACCACTTTTTTCAAGTCATCAGACAATGCATTATACTGCTCGTTGCCTACTAGGATGTAGATCCAAGAATAGACATGTTCAGTGCGGTTTACGTAATCCTGTACTTCAGCCAATCCACCACTTTGAATCAAATCAACCGGGTTTTCCTGGCCATCGATTACCCCTTGCTGCAAGCCTGTAAAGACTTCATTGAAATCCATTACTTGAGGAGAAGCGCCAGCAGCCTGCCATACATCCAGGAACAAAGGAACGTTTGGCACACGCATGCTGAATCCGCTCAAGTCATCAGGAGAAGTAATTGGCTCGTTTGATGTTAAATTACGTGGAGCGCGTGTATGGTAGTAAAGAGCCGTCAATCCTGCTTCATCACTGATTTCTTGTTTGATTTGTTCACCGATGTCCCCTTCAACCACTGACTTCACATGATCCAGATCGCGGAACGCGTAAGGAACTGCCATCAATGCGGCATTAGGAGCCCAGTTTTGGAGGGTTTCCCCTGAAATAACCATGTCGGCTGTTCCTGCCTGGATAGAGTTGATAGTATCCGTTTCGCCGCCAAGTGAGTTATTGGGATAAATAGTGATTTCCATTTGGCCATCTGAATTTGCTTCAACCAATTCTTCAAATTTCAAAGCTGTTTGATGCCAAATATGATTTTCATCAGCTAAATGGCCGAATCGCCACTCGATTGTATCTCCTGAACCTGAACCGCCGCCTTCTTCTGCCCCATCATTTGATCCACAAGCTCCCAATACCAGTACCGATGCAAATACACCTGTTAACCATTTCTTTTTCATTTCTATTCTCCCCTTTGTTTTTTATTGGTTTTTCAAATACTCATAAGTAGTTGCCGCAATCTGAACTCCCTGTTTCCGATTACGCTCTTCGTTTTCCTGTTCAATTTCTCCCGGAACCAGGACACGGCTGAAACCTTCAGCAGCCGGAACTTCTCGAATCTCTTGGATCATTTTATCCATCTGCTCCAAAAAGATTTCGGAATCTGTAAAGAAAGAAGGATTGATTGCACAGAAATAGTGGCCCAATTTCCGTTTCTTTTCCAACTCTTCATACATCGGATTAATATGAGGGCCAAATGCCATGCCTGCCAGCAGACCAGAAAAAATATCTACAATCATCGATAAACCAGAGCCTTTCGGACCCCCGAATGGCATCAAAGAAACCACTTCAGCAGGATCGGTCACCGTTGCTCCATTTTTATCCACTCCCCAGCCTTCCGGAATAGCCTTGCCTTCCTCTTTGTGCTGAAGAATCTTCCCTAAAGCAACATTTGATGTGGCCATATCCAAAATGAATGGTTTCTCAGTTTTGGCGGGAACACCGTATGCAATTGGGTTCGTTCCGAGGAAAGATTCTCTTCCTCCGAATGGGACGACAATTTTATCGGTATGCGTCATTGCGATGCCAATCAGCTGCTGTTCAGTCGCCTCTTGAACAAAATAGCTGAGCGCTCCGCAATGGCTGCTGTTCATGGCTGTCACCATGCCCACTCCGTTTTCTTTCGCCATCTCGATGGCATGGTCCATGGCGATATCTGCCACAACATGCCCAAAACCATCGTCTCCATTAACCACACCCGTCACTGGACCAGTCTTGTTGAATGAAATATCGGGTGTTGGATTAATTCCGCCGGCCTTGAGCCGTTTCATGTAATGTTCTGTTCGCAATGCCCCATGCGAATTCACGCCACGCAAATCCGCGTGGATAAGAATGGCAGCAATTTTGGCAGCTTGTTCTTCACTGACGCCTGCACTTACAAGTTTTTCTCCGATTAACTGTTGGACTTCTGTAAAAGCCACCGTTACAGTTGCCATGGACTTCCTCCTATCGTTCTACGGATTTTATATTGCCGATTAAGTTTTCGACTTCCTCCAAATACGGCAAGCCTTCATTATCTCCAGTGACTGTAGTGACGAGAGCTCCAACTCCATTGGCAAAGCGCAATAAGGATTCTTCGTCGAACTGATTCAGCGTTCCGTATATATAACCTGCATCAAAGCCATCTCCTGCTCCTACCGTATCGACAGGTGTTACAGAAAATCCAGGTGCTTTAATCCATCGCCCTTCTCTGTAGAGCATCGATCCTTTATCTCCGTCTTTAATGACAAAATCCCGGATCTTAAAGCGCTCTGCATACCCGACTAACTCTTCTAGCGTTTCTTTCCCCGAAATCATCTGGATTTCATCCAGTCCTGTCAGCAGGATATCCACGTCCGAGAAAATGGTTTCGTAAGCTTCACGCGCTTTCTCGATGGTCCATAGTTTCAAACGGATATTGGGATCAAAAGAAACGAGGATATCTTTTCGTTTCGCGATAGCCAGAATTTTTTGGGCTATTGCCATATTCTGTTCTCTGAGAGCTAAGTAAACCCCCGTTAAATGAACTACGTGGATGCCTTCGAATAATTCTTCCGTGATGTCTTCTTCTGAAAGAAACGAAATGGGAGAAGGGTCTCTGTAATAAAATGTTTTCCCCGATCCATCAGCATGAATTTCTTTAAAGTTCACTGATGTCGGTATGCCTTCTACAAAATCCACTGACGAAACATCAACGCCTTCGCCGCGAGCAAAATTATAAATCACCCGGCCGAATTCATCTTTGCCTAACCTGCTGATCCACTTGCTGTTAAGCCCCAATCGCGCACAGCCAATTGCAAAGTTCATTTCAGCACCGCCGACCTTGCGTTCAAACTGTGTTACGTATTTCATCGGCCCTGTGCTAGAAGGATTCATGGTAATCATGGCATCCCCAATTGTTAATACGCCAAATTCTTTAGGCAAACTCTCACCTCCCTTAATTTATACAGATTCTCTTTCAACCAAAATTGGAAGATAACGCCGCTCTTCATATTCTTCTTTAAAATCTTTGCTGCCAATCAATTCGAGAAGGGTGTGTGCAGCATCTTGCCCAATTTCAAAAGTCGGCTGCCTGATAACAGAAATCGGCGGCGTTGCAATTGCCAGAAACGGTGAATCATCGATAGCAATCACACCGATATCCGCTGGAATAGACAGTCCATTTTTCTTGATGAATTTCAGCAATTCAATCAAAGCCAAATCGTTAGTCGCAAAAAATGCTTCAGGCCGATTAGCGGAATCCCACAAATGCTGGAGCCGATTGCCGATTTCCTGTTTATCTTGTGCGATAATCCAGTCTTCTTCAATTTCGAGTCCGTACTCTGCCATCGCTTTTTTGTACCCGTTGATGCGTTCAATCCGCGGTGTTACATGTTGTGTGATGGAAGTGGAAACCAAACCTACTTTCTTCTTCCCTTTTTTGACCAATTGGTCTACAGCGATTCTTGAAGCGCTTTCATTATCGAGCAACAAGGTCGGAAAAATCGCTTCGTTGATCATTCTGTCGACGAAGACAATGGGGAACTCTGCATTTTTTAATTGCTTGTAATAATCGTAATTGCCGTTGGTCGGAAAAATAATCAAGCCGTCCACTTGCTTTGCCACCAGCATGTCGATATAAGCCCGTTCCTTTTCCGGCTGATCGTCGGCATTACAGACGAAAAGGTGAAATCCATTCCTTTCGCATTCGTCTTCAATGGCGCGAATAATTTCAGTTGAGAACGTGTGCAGAATGTTTGCTACGATCACTCCGATAGTTCCGGTTTTTTTCTGTTTCAAACTTTTCGCTACCTGATTTGGAATATAACCTAAGTCTTTGATAGCGGCTTCAACTCGTAGTTTTGTCGACGCCCCCATAAACTCAAAACGATTATTTATATACTGGGAAACAGTGCTTTTAGACACTCCCGCTTTTAAAGCTACGTCTTGCATTGTTATTTTTTTCATTGTATCTCCTCGCACTAAACCGGTTTAGTAAGTGGTTTGAGGAAAGTATAATTCAATTTTTTTGAAAAATCAATGGTTTTTCAGAAAATTTTATTTAATAGTCCGAAAACTTAAAAATCAATTCCGTTGGCTGCCGCCAAATTTTAAGCAGACAGATCATTTCCGACAGCTTGTAAATCAGCATTCCTTATCTGCCAATTAGCTCCCATGCCCTTTCCTTCGCCATTTTTTTAGCAAGAATTTTATATTAAATAAGGACGGGGAAATTCCCCGTCCTTTCCATTAGTTAATTTTATCTTCTTCATTCAACTGGCATTGCCCCAATGCATCATCAAGGGTGTCGTATCTGCCCAGACGATGCACTTTACCGTTTTTGATTTCCATGAACGTGTAAATTGTAACGTGGCCATTCTGGTTTTCCCAGGTCGCTCTCTGAACGGAGATTACTTCGTTTCCTTTGGCATAATGCCCTTGAGTTTCCAGCTTGATGCCGGACTCCGTGATCCATTGCCGCAAAATGTCATGCCCTTCTGCGATGCCTCTTGGGCCAATCAATTCGATATGGGGATCTGAGACGTCCAGTACGCCATTAATGTCTCTTTGATTTACTTTATCCGTCCACTGATCCGCAATGTTAATCGTGTCCTCCATTTTCTTTTCTCCCTTCCTCTAGAACTAGCCATACTTTTGTTCAGCATTCTGAGGTTGAAAAAGAAGACAGGAAAAACCTGTCTTCTTTAGTAATTCTCGTTTTTCAGTTTTTTAAACGTCTTCACGAATTTATCCGGGTCTGTATAGACTTTATAAGTCAGGACCCCCCGATGCGTATGCAGATACAGTAAGTTGGTCTCAGCAGAAAATGATTTATAGGAAATGTCCCATACATTCGAAACTTGAAATTTCGTCGCAGAAGTCACCAGTATATCTTCGTACAAATGGATATTGCATTCAGTTTCGATGATTTTCATTTCGCCAGCCTCAATAGAGCGCTCCGTGTCGATGTAAGTGATGGACGACAATAAATTTGTTTGGTCCAAGCCGGCATTCCTCCTACAGATCCTTTTCTTGAAGTTTATCGTATAGAGAGGGTTTTAAGCAAAACATACGGTTATTTGTCCTTAAGAAAATGGACCAGTTGGCCAGCAGCATGCTAAACTATTCGCAAAATAATTTCTCTATCCAGGAGGGCTACTATGGAAACTTGGTTTGGCGCGACATCCGTCTATTCTTTTGTACCGTTTTCCCTGAGCCACCTGCTGGCATTAGCGATTGCTGCTATTGGGCTGGTTACACTCGTTTCTGCCAGAGCCTTGTTAAGAGAAAAAAAACGGCTGTTTCAATCACTGCGGTGGGTATTGCTGGCCCTTCTTTTGGCATCTGAATTCTCTTACCATTATTGGGCAATCACCAATGGCGTCTGGAGTTTCAGCGGACAAATGCCTTTGCATTTGTGCGGGATCGCTTCCATCACAGCCATGATCGGTTTGTTGACCATGCGGCCTTTATGGATACAGCTCTCATTTTATCTTGGCATCCTTCCAGCCTTTTTAGCATTGATCACCCCTGAACTGCCTTATGACTATCAACATTTCCGCTTCTGGAAGTTCTTTGTCCACCATACCGCTATTCCTTGGGCTTGCCTGTTTCTGGCATTATCCAATCCCACTGCCATTCACTTACGCTCCGTCTTTTCCGTCTATGCACTGCTTCTTGTTTATGCAGCATTTATCGGGTTTTATATCAACCCTTTAACCGACTCCAACTACCTTTACTTGATGCAGCGCCCAACAACTGCGTCACCATTGGATTTCTTTGGGAACGGCCTATGGTATTACATGAACTTGTGCCTGACTGCACTGGCTCTTTTTATTCTCCAGTACTTAGCATTCCAAAAGTTCATAAAGATCTCTTAAACTTGTTACTCTGTGTCGAAGTATTCGTTCACTAAATCCCCATTCACGCCAATAGCAGCTGCACTTCCTTCGCCCGCTGCAATCACCAGCTGGGAAGGAACGATTAAGGATGCATCGCCTGCTGCGTAAACGTTCCAGACATTTGTGCGCCCATAGTCATCCGTTAAGATGCCGCCATGTTCACTTAACTTGCAGCCCAAGTCTTTTGCAAACGGAGTAGCATGGCTCCATAAAGGTGTGACAAATCCCCCCACTCGATCAATCAATGTACCGTCTTCAAGCCTGACGCTGCGTAACTGTCCATTATCGCCTTCCAGTCCATCAATGATGTCTTCCACTACTTTTATTCCTTTCCGAAGCAATTTTTGCTTGTCTTCTTCTTCCAATCGCCCTTCTCCATTTGTAAAGACGATCAGGTCCCGGCTCCAGGTATAAATTTTTTTAGCCAATTCGAATACTTGCTTATCCGCAATCACGGCAAGCGGCTGATCGCGCAGTTCCCATCCATCGCAGTACGGGCAGCTGAATAAACTGGTGCCATAAAATTTCTCTATATCCGGTATATTCGGCTGCTCTTCTTTCAAACCGGCTGCAATGATGATCTTGATGCTGTGAAATATATCTCCATTCTCTGTAACCAATTCATAATGGGTTTCGGTTATTCGGTTAACGCTCACTATGCGCTGCTCTTTGATTTCAACGCAATCGTATTTGGCAATGTCTTTTCGGCCAAGGCGCTTGAATTCTTCCGGCTCAATTCCATCCCGTGTAATAAAGCCGTGCGACTCCCGAGTCACCAGATTGCGTCCGTTGTCATCATCAAAAAGCAAAGTCTTTCTTCTGGATCTCCCTAGTACCAATGCTGCATTCAGCCCCGCAGGACCCCCTCCTATTATTGCGCAATCATAAAGCATAGCATCCATCCCTTACTGTCATTTTCTCCAAAAATTCCCGTTTATCCTCTTCCTTAAACACGCGTTTCCATCATTTAGAGTTTGTCCACAAACAGGGGCTGTCCCAAAAGACCCGGCTGATGTCCATTGCGGCGGACGCGTTCCGCGGGCACGGCTTCTGCCGCTGGAGTCGCCGCCTCCATTCTCATCAGCCAACTGCTCTGAGAAAACGTATTCCCCCATCAAAAAAACAGCCGGAGAGAAAGCCTTTCTCTCCGGCTGTTTTATTTTAGAGACTTATGGGACAGCCCCTTTTTAAGCTTGTTTAGCGACTAAGCTTGTTAAGGTATCGATAAAGAATTGGTTTTCTTCCTGCGTTCCAACAGAAACCCTTACGTAATCAGGCAGTCCCCAAATTTTTCCGTGGCGGACAATAACACCTTTCGCCATCAGCTCTTTGTAGAGTTTTTCACCGTTTTCACCGATTTGCACCAATACAAAGTTGGCCATGCTTTCGATATACGGCAATCCTAATTCATTGAAGGCTTTGTACAATTGTTCACGGCCAGCTTTATTGGCATTCTGTGAAGTCGTTACATGTTCCGTGTCTTCAATGGCAGCAGTTGCTGCAATTTGAGCCAATGTGTTGACGTTAAACGGCTCTTTCACTTTTAAAATCGACTGGATGATGGATTCGGAAGCAATCCCGAATCCGACACGCACTCCGGCAATGCCATAAATTTTCGAGAAAGTTTGCAGGGTCAGCACCGGGTAGCCCGCATTTATGTATTCGATGCCGTTCGTGTAATCTACAGCATCTGCAAAATGGCTGTAAGCCGCATCAATGACCACTAATACATCATCAATCGCTTCCACCAATTTATCCAGATCTGCTTTGGACATATACGTGCCTGTCGGGTTATTCGGTGTGCAAACATAGATGATTTTGGTCTTATCCGTCACAGCTGCAATCATTGCATCCACATCGAACTCGAAGCCTTTCGAAAATTCCACCGGCATCACGGTTGCACCCATAATGTGTGCCCCAAAATCGTATTCGCTGAAAGATGGCGAAGGAACGATCACTTCATCGCCTGCTTCAAGAAATGCTTCCGAAATCAAGGTGATCAATTCGTCTGCTCCATTTGTCGGGATGACTTGCTGAGGATTTACTTGGAACTCCTTGGCAATAGCCTTTTTCAAATCGCTGGCATCCGCATCAGGATAGCGATTCAATTCCGCCAATCCCTGTTGGATGGCAGCTACTGCTTTTGGAGAAGGGCCGAGCGGATTTTCATTGGAAGCCAATTTAATGACACGATCCAATCCTAATTCTTTCTGTACTTCCCAAATAGGCTTTCCAGGCGAGTACGGCTGGATTTTGTCTAAAGTTTTACGTGCTTTAATAGTAGTTGATTTGGTCATCGGGGATTCCTCCAAAAGATGTAAGTTATGCATCATTATTTATATATTCCCATAATTATACCACCATCCACTTTCATATCAACCGAACAAACTATCCAGATGTCCAAATCTGGCCACTTTTCGGTTCACTTTAAAGTAGCTAGCGGGTTTTAAGTACATGATTTTTCATTGCAGCTATTATAACGCATCGCTGGGATGGCAGCTGCTCTTCTCCATTATACAGAATTGCGGAATTATTTAAACACCGCTAACTAACTATTTGTGCCATATAATGAAATATGGTTTACTGATACACAGAATACGTTGAAAAAGGAGACTTAACATGCTCAAGAAAATGAAATTCGCATTCGCTCCCGTTCTTTTATTGCTGATATTGGGCGCCTGTTCTGATAAAGAAGAAACTGCACCGGAAGAAAACAAAAATCCGGAAACGGCTGATGAGGCTCCAGGAGAATCTCCCATAGAATATCCAGCTAAAGAAGAAGTTGTGGTTGTTGTCGACGGAGAAGAAATCCTGGGAAAAGTCTATAACAGTGTGGCGCGCCAGCTGGAAACTTCATTGGCAACCCAAGGGCACGGGACATCGGGCGAAACAGCCGAGCTTGTAAAAGAGCAGGCACTGGCTGTATTGGTGGGCAATAAAGTGATCTTGCAGGATGCTGCAGAAAAAGGGTATAAAGCTGATGAAAAAGTAGTTGAAGAACGCTTGGAAGACCTTAAAGGCCAGTTTGAATCGGAAGAAGCGATGGGTGATGCTTTGAAGCAAACAGGATTCACATTGGACGATATGGAAGGCCAGCTTCGCGAACAATTACTGTATGAACAATATATTGCAAAAGAAGTAGAAGCAGCTGAAGTTACTGACGAGGAGGTAAGAGAAGCTTATGACGGCTTTGTCGAGACCTCTGAACAAGAAGCTCCTGCTTTTAAAGAAATGGAAGCGACAATCCGCCAGTCCCTGAAAGAGCAAAAAACTCAGGAAGCGGTATTCAGCCGCATTGAAGAATTGAAAGAAACTGCTGAAGTTGAAGTTAAAATCTAATCAAAAACATCCCACTCAAAATTGAGTGGGATGTTTTTTCGTCATGCCAGTTTTTCTGAACAATAAGCGAGGATTTCTTCCTCTTCCTCGTCTTCAAGTCCGAACTCCAATGCACTTCTTGTCTGTTTATCGATAAAATTATAATGTGCTATGCGGGCTCCGGTTTCTTCTGCAGCAATAATGACGCGCAGTTCCAAACCGCCTTCCGTATATAGTTCATCATCTTCATCCACTTCAACATTCAACGAAAATTCGTAGCGGTCACCCACCATAATTCCTGTAGGATCATTAATTTTGTGAAATACGTAATCTGTAATTTGCATTGTAACACCTCCGTTCTTCTATTCTAGCTTGTCTGGTCCCTTTTGGACAGTTCAATGACGAAAAAACGTTTAATGTACTCCAATAAGGGAACTTTAAAAGAGTCGAGACAATTAAAGGAGTGGATATCGAATGAACGTACTAGTAATCGGAGCAAACGGTCAAGTCGGCCGCAACATTGTCAAAGAATTAGCCGAGTCAAACCACGAAGCGACTGCTATGGTCCGTAAAGAAGAACAAATAGATAAATTGAAGGAACTTGGTGCGTCCAAGGTAGTGCTGGGAGATTTGGAAAAAGACTTCAGCGATGCCTTCGAAGGCGTGGATGCTGTCATTTTCGCGGCAGGATCCGGCCCATCAACAGGAGCTGACAAAACCTTGACCATCGATTTATGGGGTTCCGTCAAAGCAGCTCAATATGCACAGGACAAAGGCGTCAAACGTTTTGTCCAGTTGGGGTCCATGGGTTCGAACGATCCTGACGCCGGCGGTGAATCGATGAAACCATATCTTGTCGCAAAACGCACAGCGGATGAGCTTCTGCAGACAACCAACTTGGATTATACGATCGTCCGTCCCGGAGCGCTGTCAGATGAAGAAAAGTCCGAGAAGATCGAAGTGTCTCTTGAAGGCTTTTCTTCTATGGAAGGAAGATCGATTCCACGAGCAGATGTCGCCCATGTATTGGTCGATGTCCTAGATCGCCGCAACACCTACAACAAAGTATTTGAAGTGCTGCAAGGCGATCAGTCTGCAAGCGACCAATTAAACACTATTTAAAGAAAGACCCGAATGGCAGATAAAAAAGAGCGGATGGATTTCCGCTCTTTTTTGTGTTAAAATAGGCAATACGATAATAGAGGACGTGATAAGCATGATTAATATCCAACCACCAAAAGCTGATGTGACGATTACACAGCGCAAACAGGAAATTACAGGAGACGAAGCCGTCATCAAACCGCTATACGGCTTTATCGATCTGCACGAGATTCCACGTGATAAAGGCGGCATCATCCAATTTTTCAATCATAGCGGAGAATTGTTGTTTGTCGGAAAAGCCCGCAAACTTCGCCAACGCGTGAAAAAACATTTTGAAGATTCGGTATCACCATTGAAAAATCACCGTGAAGAAGTATACCGCATCACCATTTCGATCGTTGAAGATCCAATGGAACGCGATATCTACGAAACGTATTTGATCAACACTGAAAAAGCCAAATACAATGTAGACAAAGTATTTTATCAAGAACAATAAGGAAAACGGAGGCCCTTGGGCTTCCGTTTTTTTCTTTGCATACTGTTAGGCAGTTGGTTCCACCAGCCATTTTTCGAAAAAATAGTGGCTATGGCCTTCGGGGAAATCGTTGACTGCCCCAAATTCCGTGAAGCCCTGTTTTCTATAAAACTCCGGAGCTTGAAAGCTCAATGTATCAACAATCATCAAGCGATGCCCTTTGCTTCGCGCATAATCCTCCGCTTTAGCCATCAGCTGTGCGGCGATTCGCTGCCCTCTTACTTCCGGGTCCACCCAAAGGAAATCGATATGCAGATGGCGCCAAAAGCCGGTAGCCGTCAATCCACCAATGATTTCTTCTGACTCATCGCGAACGATAAAGCTTATTTGTTCGAATGGAAAAGTTTTTTCCTTTGGCAGACTTGCATTATTGTGTTCAATGACTTTTTTTCGGATAAAGTCACGATCTTCGGCCACTTCTTGTTGAATGATTTTCATCACTTGATCCCCTTCCTCTCCTCACCACTTTTATTTTCTCACGATTTTGCCTAACGCTAAAGCAAAAATGTTTTGATTTTCCAGTAAACAGGAATACAGATTAACAACTATGTTTTTTGGAGGAGCCAATATGTCATCATCTATAATCGAAAATTCATCTGCACAATGCCAAAGTGAATACGATCCGCTCCGGCACGTCCTGCTTTGTCCGCCGCGCTATATGGAAATAAAAGATGTCATCAATGATGTCCAAAAACGTTACAAGGACGAAAACATCAACGTGGATAAAGCACTCCATCAGCATAATGCATTTATTCAGGCATTAAAGGATCAAGGCATTCACACGGATTTGATCGAGCCTTCCGAAAAGTATCCTGAACAGGTATTTACACGGGATATCGGATTCACTTTGGGCTCTGCCGTCTTTATCAGTGAAATGGCTTCTGAAATCCGCCAAGGAGAAGAACAGGAACTCCAGAAATGGATGGAAGCACATGAAATCAGCTTCAAGCAATTGGCGGGCCACCGCATTGAAGGCGGCGATGTCATCATCGACCGGGATACTGTGTTTGTGGGCGTCAGCAGCCGGACTTCCAAAAAAGCCATCCGCGACCTGCAGCTAGAGTTGCCGGACTTCGAAGTCATTCCTATTTCTTTCAACGAGAAGTACCTGCACCTTGATTGCGTATTCAATGTTTTGTCGCCGACAGAAGCTCTAATTTTCCCGGAGGCACTCGATATGGCTACGGTCCAGATGCTCGCTGAACGTTATACGTTGATTCGGGTCAACGAACAAGAGCAATTTGCGCTTGGCACCAATGTATTGTCCATCGGTGACCGCAAAGTCTTCAGCCAACCACAGAACCACCAGGTCAACAAACAATTGACGGCACGCGGATTTCATGTGATTGAAGTTGATTTTTCTGAAATCATCAAATCAGGCGGTGCGTTCCGCTGCTGCACAATGCCATTGATCCGCTTATAAATGTGGCTCATGAAGACATAACAGAACCCCCAAGCTGCAGCGCTTGGGGGTTTTTGTATGCTATCGGTTACTGGTTGCTTTTTGGCGTACCTGCGCAACAAATTCCTTCATCAATTCCACACCATCCGGGGTGCCGATGGACTCGGGATGGAATTGGATCCCAAATACCGGGTAATCCCGATGCTTGACGGCCATGATTGTGTCGTCATCAAGTGCGCGTGATTGGACCTCCAGGCAACCTGCCAAACTTTCCTTTTCCAATACAAGCGAATGATAGCGCATGACCGGCAAGGGCAACGGCATGGATCTGAACAATTCCTGCTGGTTGTGTGAAACTTGTGAGACTTTGCCATGGCGGATAAAAGGCGCCTGAACAACCTTTCCGCCAAACGCCGCTCCAATCAGCTGCTGGCCCAAACAAATACCCAGAATCGGGAGTGAGCGATGCAACTGCTGAATCAATTCGATTGATTCCGGCAATTCCAGCGGATGGCCCGGCCCCGGCGATAAGATGATGGCTTCCGGATTTTTTGCTTTGATTTCATCAAGTGTCAAAACACCATAGCGCACTACTTCGACTTCCACTCCCATGGCAGCCACAGCTTGATAAATATTATAAGTAAATGAATCGTAGTGATCGATGAGGAGAATCATCCGAACACCTCCGTCAGTGAACGCGCTTTATGGAGCGTTTCCTCGTATTCAGCCTGCGGATCCGAATCA
Source organism: Planococcus sp. APC 3900 (assembly GCF_030407735.1). Lineage (NCBI taxonomy): Bacteria > Bacillati > Bacillota > Bacilli > Caryophanales > Caryophanaceae > Planococcus > Planococcus sp. APC 3900. The sequence goes on from NZ_JASDCT010000006.1 coordinate 132,192, forward strand.
AAGACGATGCCCGCTCCCGCTTGGACATGGACCATATTATCCTTGACCACGAAAGTGCGGATCGCCAATGCGACATCTAAATTTCCATTAAAGCCAAAATAGCCAATTGCTCCTCCATAGACCCCTCTGCGCTCTTCTTCAAATTCCTGAATCAATTGCATCGCCCGCACTTTGGGAGCTCCTGAGACTGTCCCAGCCGGCAAACAGGATACCAAGGCATCGAGCGGATGCATTTTTCTGTCAAGTTCACCTGTCACTTCTGAAACCAGGTGCATAACATGCTGGTATTTCTCGATAACCATGTACTTCGGCACTTCCACAGATCCAATTTGCGCGACCCGGCCCACATCGTTTCGGCTGAGGTCCACCAGCATTTTATGTTCCGCCTGTTCTTTCTCATCGCCAGCCAGTTCCTCAGCCAAGCGGGCATCTTCAACTGCCGTTTTTCCGCGCTTACGGGTTCCGGCAATCGGGTTGGTCACCATATGGCTGCCCCGGATCGTCAATAGGCTCTCAGGCGAAGCTCCCACTATGGCGTAGCCGTCGAAATCAATGAAGAATTGATAAGGAGATGGATTTTGCTTACGCAATGTACGGTACAGCGTAAAGGCATCGCCTTTATAGCTCGCTGACAATCGCTGTGACAAGACCAGCTGAAAAACATCGCCTTTGCGGATATGGTCTTTTGCCAGTTCCACTTGTTCTCGGAACTGGGCGTCTGTGGTTCCGGAATTGAATTGCAGGGATTGCTGGTCGGTTGATGCCGATTGTTCCGGCACCGACAATTGCTGTTCAATTTCATCCAGCTTGTCTTCAAACGATAAAATGGTCACATCGTTTTTTACATGATCGAATACCACAATGGTTTCATAGACCTGCAAGTGGATATCCGGCATTTGCAGGCTGTCTTCTTTCGGCGCCTGGATCGGTTCGTATACCTGAATGGCATCATAGCCAATATAGCCGAGAGCCCCACCGGTAAATGGCAGCCCCTCCACTTCCGCTTCATAGCGGGGCATGAGTCCTTTGATCAGCTCAAGTGGCTTTCCTTGGTGCATGGTTTCGGCACCTGTGTGAAAATCGATTTCCCTCAAAGTTTGGCCGTGGCCAATATAGCCGGTTGAAGGATCTGCTCCAATAAAGGAATAACGTCCTGTAACACTGGTCTTCAATGAACTTTCCAGCAGGCATTTGCGTTCTCCTGCCAATCGGTTAAACACCGCAATCGGCGTCAAAGAATCTCCATTGATCTTTCTCTTCTTCATCTTTTTACTCATCTCGGCTCGTCTCCTTTTCTGAAAAGCGCAGGCAATCTTCTAGACTGCGAGATTGCCCTGCTTACACTTTTAATGCGCTTACCTTAATTGAAAACAAAAAAGCCCTCTGCAGGAACAGAATTGTTCCTTGCAGAGGACGGATTGACCGCGGTACCACCTCATGTTAAAGCTGACACAGCTTTCACTTGAACCCCGATAACGTGGGGAAGACGGATTCTTCTACTGCTTGTTCAAAGAATCACTCATAAGCCCATTCACTCAGATACCCCGCCAGTTTCCACCTGCCACTGGCTCTCTTTGAGAGGTTGATCTGCGCTACTTTTCTTATTCATCGATTTAGCTCTGCTATACTCTGCTCAACTGGAATTCGGCGGAGTCGCTCCCGACGCCTTCAACCGCAATCCGTACAAAAAAGGTTGTGCCTATCTTATGCAATCCAGCCGGTTTTGTCAACTAAAAACAGCCCTTAATTAGATAATTCTGTATTTACAGGATAGATTGGGGTATAAATGAAGTAAGCATTTTAACTTTCACAATAGAGGGAGGAGAACGGACGATGAAAAAGTATGCATTGTTGTCATCAGGAGTTTTATCTTTAAGTTTGTTGCTTGCAGGATGTGCAGGTGAAAGCACCAGCGATACCAGCAATGAAAGTGGCGAAGACAGCACCCAGATCAGCTTTATCCATTGGAGAGGCGAAGATAAAGCAGTATTGGATGATATCATTGCCCAGTTCGAAGACGAAAACCCTAATATTACTGTAGAGATGACGATTTATCCATCCGAGCAATATCAGGCTACGGGACAGCGCCTATTACAGGACGGCTCAACAGGTGACGTCTTCACCTCTTTCCCTGGCGCTCAATTTGAAGCTATTGCCAGTGCAGGGTTATTCGAAGATTTAAGCGATGAGGAGTTCGTCTCCAATTTCGATGAAGAACTGATCAGCGTTGGACAAAAAGACGGCACCCAATTCGCCCTTCCTTATCAGCTGGTTTTCAATATGCCGGTTTACAATAAAGGCATGTTTGAAGAGCTTGGCTTGGAAGTGCCGAAAAGCTGGACTGAATTCCAGGAAATGGCCGACACTCTTTTGGAAAACGACATCACACCTATCGCGTTTCCCGGAGCAGATATTGGCCCCAACCAATTTATGAACAGCATGATGATGAATAATGCACCGGATGAAGATATTTTTGAAAAGCTTCAAAACGGTGAAGAATCCCTGACCAACGAATGGTGGGTCAAGACTTTAGAAGATTTCCAGCTGCTTGAGCAAAAAGGCTATATTCAAGCGGACGCACTTGGTACCAGCCAGGATTCGGCGATGGCCATGGTCGCCAATGAAGAAGCCGCTATGCTCGCTACAGGTTCTTATCACATGTCGGCCTTGCTTGGGTTGAACCCGGACCTTCAGCTCGACTTGATGGCGCCAATCACTGTGGAAGAAAGCGAAGCCGTGTATGAAGGCATCAATACAGCAACTTTCATGTTGGCAGTCAACAGCAAATCGGAGAAAAAAGAACAGGCAAAAGAGTTTATCAATTTTTTAAGCCAGCCTGAAATTGCTTCCCAATATGCCAATGAAACCGGCCAGCATCTGACAGTCAACGATGTTGAATACGAATCTGAAGTATTGAAAAACACTGCATATTGGATTGATGAACGAAAAACCCGATTCCAGCCGCGCTTCTTGATCACCAATGCCCAAATCGAAGCGGCTGTCCTCAGCTCGATCGAAAATGTTCTGGGTGGAGCAGACCCGATGACGGCTGCTGAAGAAGCACAACAACTCGTAGACGAAAACAGGGAATAACGGGATGAAAATTTCTAAATCCATCTACTTATTCTTTCTGCCCGGGCTTTTCCTATATGCAGTTTTCTTTGTTTATCCGACAGTCAGCGCCTTGTTCTATTCGTTTACGGATTGGGACGGCCTAAGCTCGAGCTTCCAATTTGTCGGAATCGATAATTACGAGCGCGCCTTTACAGGAGATACCATTTTCCGGAAAACCATCGGAAACAACCTGAAATTCATGCTCGTGGTTGTTGTCTTCCAGACGCTCGTTGCACTGGCATTCGCCTTGATTGTCCTAAAAAATAACAAGACTACGGTTTTCTTGCGTGCCCTGTATTTCTTTCCGACCATCCTGTCGTCCGTTTCAGTAGCCTTTATCTGGTCGTTCATCTACGACCCCTCCCTTGGCATCCTGAATCAGACGCTGGAGCTCGTCGGCCTTGATTTCCTAGCACAAAACTGGCTCGGCAACTCAAATATCGCCATCTATTCCTTGGCAGTTACGCAAATTTGGTTCCACGCCGGGCAAATGCTCATCATTTTCGTGGCAGGATTGCAGGCGATTCCGGACGAACTTTACGAAGTGGCAAAAATCGAAGGCGCCACCAAATGGCAGACTTTCCGCAAAGTCACTTGGCCGTTGCTGGCTCCTTCTGCAACGATTGTTGTGGCCTACACCACCATCCAATCGTTCAAAGCATTCGACCTGGTTTTTGCGATGACCGGAGGCGGCCCTAATAATTCAACTGAAATTGTGGCTACTTACATTTTCGATATCGCCTTCAGAAGTTACCAATTCGGCTACGCTAGTGCGATCTCGGTCATCTTCATGATCATCATCGCCATCATTACGTTCCTGCAATTTAAAGCATTGCGTTCTGATAGGATTTCTTACTAGAAAAGCGAAGGCAGCCGTCAGTAGAAGCTAACCTAAGAATGCGACTTCCTGTCGCAACGGTTAGCTGACCCGCATCCTGGGGGCCTCCGACAAGCGCTGGAAGTCTTACCGGTAATGGCGTTCTTTGCCATTGCTGGTAAGACTGAAGCGACTCGAGGGGCTGGCTGCCGGAGTCTGGACATAGAAAAGCGGAAGCGCCCGTGTAGCTCTGACGGACATAAGACAGACCAGCGAAATGGCATGTTTTCAGCCGCACAAACAGAGTGGCTTATGGCCCGAGAAACTTTTTCTAAATTCTGCGTAAATGTTTTATCTTCTAAGCTTTAAGAAAGGAGGACAACAGCTTGTTCTTCCGTAGATTTTCTTTACTCATCTATGCGCTGCTGATTCTGGTTCCTTTGCTGATCGTCGTTTTGACTTCTTTGAAGACGATTCAGGAAACTTTTAGAAATCCACTTGGGTTGCCCGAGTCCGGCCTTCAGTTTGAGAATTATGCAGCGATTTTCCAGGAACAGACGATGGCCGGCTATTTTATGAACAGCACAATCGTCACCTTGTTTTCGGTGTCTTTGACGCTGTTCTTTGCTTCGATGATTGCCTATGGCATCACCCGCCTCAATAATTGGCTCGGCAATTTTTTGTTCATTTTGTTCACACTCGGCATGATGGTACCGGCACAAGTGAGTATGATTCCGCTCTATTCGCTGATGCTTGATCTCAGCCTGACCAATAGTTTGCTGGGGCTCATTCTCGTCAATATCGCTACCACGTTGCCGATTGCAGTCTTTATTCTGACTGGATTCATGAAGACCTTGCCAAGGGAATTATTTGAAGCTTCTACCATAGACGGTGCCGGCAACTGGAAAATCTACACCAAAGTGGCGATTCCGTTGTCGCTGCCTTCCTTATCAGCTACAGCCATTTTCCTGTTTGTGATGCACTGGAACGACTTGCTCTATCCGTTGCTGTTCATCACCGATAACGCCTACAAGACCCTGCCGCTTGCTTTGCTGGAGTTCCAGGGCGAATACTCAACCAACTACCCGATGCTCTTTACAGGCGTCATTATCGCTTCAGCACCGATGGTCATCGCTTATGTCTTCTTGCAGCGTTATTTCGTTGCCGGTATGACGGCAGGCGCTGTCAAAGGCTGACAAAAAGGACGACACTGCTCTTAAATGAGCGGGGTCGTCCTTTTCGTTACCAAAACATCGGCTTGCCGACCATGAACCAGAGCATTAATAATAACAATAAAATATAAATCCACAACGAGCGGTTTAATTTTTTAACCAGCAACGTGTGATCTGCACCTCCGCCGAATTGGCGAAGAATCGGTGTAAAGGCACGGGCTAGGAAAAAGATCGATGCGACCATAACCACCAGCGTGCACACAATCCATGAAGTCGACCACTGCCACGGCCCTTGCCAAATCAGCAGGATGCCTGTAGCAACGAGCACGTGTCCGGCATGTTTTACAAGCCGTGTAGCTGACTTAAACGTAATGATATGCGCGTCTAATACGTTGCCGCTTGCCGCCTCCATTCGTTTCACTAAAGGAAGCAAAACAAAAAATGGGCCGATCGACAAAACGGCACTTAAAATATGGGCATAGAGAACGAATGTGTACATGGGATACTTACTCTTCTACCAAATGGAACTCATGAACCCAAACTGTCATCTCCGGAAGCCAGGGCATTCCGGGATGGAAAGACAAGATGGATTGCTTGTATTCTTCGACCGTCGCATAGCCTTCCCGGATGATCATTTCATCTGTCAATTCGCCAAGCGTTTGCTGATATACGTCATCCACCATAATCTTTTTATCATTCAATACCGTAGTCTCACCGATATCGGCATAACGGCCATTTCGGCGAGTAGCAGACTTCGTACCTGACAAGACTTTTTCTACATCCCGTTTGTTCGTTACCAGCTTTTCGATCGTGCAGGTTTTTGGCGGCAATTGCTGTGCATTTTCTTTTGTCATTCTTCTTCCACCTCTCAATGTTCCTTTTCTAAGTATAACGCTTTTTTTCTTTTATACTTACACCATAAAAAAATCGCCCTGTTTTTTCAGGGCGATGCTGGAAATTATTTTGCAAAAACATGTTTTCCGATTTTGGTGATGGTTGTACGCGAGAAAATCCACGTGTCCGTAACACCGCTCGGATTGTAATAATAAGTGGCTCCAAGTGAAGGATCCCAGCCCTTAACAGCCGCTTTTACTGCCTGGTAAGCTGTCGAGTTCGGTTTTAATCCATACTGTCCGTCGTTTACGGCAGTGAATGCATTACGCTGAAAAATCACATTGTATGTACTGTTGGGAAATAACGAAGAATCGATGCGGTTCAATATAACAGCCGCTACCGCAACTTGTCCTGTGTAATTTTCACCGCGCGCTTCTCCGTGTACAACACGCGCCATCATATCAACATCTGAAAGTTTCGCCCGTGTTAATGATCCAGTAAATCCTGTAGCCGGAACATTGAAATCACGCTGAAACTGAATAACTGCATTTTTAGTTATCGATCCATAATAACCTGTTGGAGTTGTCTGGAAGTAGCCTAACTTTTTCAAGGTGGACTGGAGTTCTGTTACGTCCTGTCCGGAAACTCCTTCATGCAGGTCTGGAGAATGTGCTTCTACCGAGGTTTGAGAAAAACCTAAGAATAAAATCGTGAATAAGGCGAATATTGCTACTTTTAACTTCTTCATGCTTTCTCTCCCTTCTATTCCAGGAATCAACAAATGATTCCTTTTAATAGTATATAATTGGAATAGTAAGAATTCAATCCCTCGTAACTACTTGTTATTTAGTGAAAGAATAGCCAAAAGTAGTAGTTTATTGTTGTTTGATAAAAAAAGAGGCATTATCTTTTCTAAATATTAGGTATTTACACATAAAAAAATGAAACTAAAAAAGGCTGCTCGCTGCAGCCCTTTCAACCATGCTCATGCTCTTTCATAATGCAATTGGGCAAACTGGCCATACATTTTTACTTCTTTTAATAGTAAACGGAGTTCAAAATCGAATGTTTGAAATAAAGGAATGCCTTTTCCAATCAATACAGGAGCAATTGAAATAATCCATTCGTCAATCAAATCCTCTTTTATGAATTCATGGAGCAGCTTGCTGCCTCCAATTACCCATATATCTTTTCCAGGTTTTTTTCTAAGGTCCTCCAAAAAGCTTGGGATCTCTTGGTTTGTAAATATCACGTTTGAATTTTCTTGAGGAGTTGAAGAAGTAAAGACATAGCTGGTTAATTCCTGATAAGGATAGTTGCCGTTTTCAGCTTCCATTACCCAATCATAAGTTCGGCGCCCCATAATGACCGTATCGATGTTTTCCATGAACTCAGCGTATCCAGCATCTCCGCCACCCTCCACTTCCGATTTAAACAGCCACTCGAGAGAATCATCTTCTGTCGCGATATAGCCATCAAGGCTTTCAGCGATGTAACAAACGACTTTCCTTTTGTTCTCCATACCCCTCTTCCTCCTTAAGTTTTAGATTTTATAAAGCTCTATCAAAAAATGGCCCCAGCACTTGCATTGGGGCCACACGGTTATTTACTTTCCAATTCTGCCAGCTCTTTATGCGTTTGAGGAAATCCATTCGCCTGCCATTCAGAGCGAGAGGCAGAATCCAATTGGGTCAATCCGATTTCTGCATCATCCGTGTCGGCATTGACGCTTTCTTCAGTGTCTACCGTTGCACTGTTTCTCATATCGTTATCTTCGTAAACCCAGATCTTTTTAGATTTGTTCTTTTTGTAGACAGTCATTAAAAGAAAACTACTGGCCATAGCTGCTCCAGTATAAAAAAACTTTTTTGTCGTACTTTTTTTCATGGTTATCCCTCCGTTTGTCTTCAGCATTTCGAATTCGGCTTATTGTATTCACTTCCCTATTTACTGAAATTTTAACCCTGGCTGGCTATCGGTTGGGTTTCGACGCGGGAGAGTTTATTTGGTAAAGTGAAAGAAAGAAATAGACTGGAGGCGTTCAGATGAAGAAAATCGTTATTGTGTCAGATACACATGTTCCATTCCGCGCCAAGAAGTTGCCGCAAAAACTGGTGGATGCTTGTCAGGAAGCTGACTTTATTATCCATGCAGGCGATTGGCAAACGATGGATGTTTATCACGAGCTGGCAGCCTATGCAGACATCGATGGCGTCACCGGCAATGTCGATCCATGGGATATTCTCGACAAGTTCGGCCGCAAAAAGATTTTCACTTTCGGCGATTTAAAAATCGGCGTCGTTCATGGCGACAGTGACCGCAAACCTACAGAGAAGCAGGCATTCGATACCTTCGCTAATGATGACGTCGATATCATCGTTTTCGGGCATTCGCATACACCGATCATGCGTGAAGTTGAAGGCATTACTTTGTTCAACCCAGGTTCTCCAACCGATAAGCGCAGACAAGAACAATATTCCTTTGGCTTGCTCGAAATCGGCGATTCCTGGGAATTGAAACATGTATTTTTTGACAAAGAAAGTTAACTTGCGCAACTTATCTCCAAAAAATCAGACCTCCTCAACGAAGGTCTGATTTTTCTTTACATTCTTTTATCAAAACAAATCCTAACTGCTTTAAGGCCGATTCAAGATTAGCTTCGATCAAAACGCCTTTCAGCGCCGCCGCAAAATGCGGAACTTTTATTGCCATGAACGGCTGAATGCCTGTAATAACTGGCGTCACGCCAATTATTTTAAGAATATTCACGAGCTTCAGCAAGTATTCCCCTACGACAGTGTTGATTTGCAGAACCCCTGACACATCAATGATCAAATAGTCCATCGGTTCGTGGCTGCATTTTTCAAGTACATGCTCGATGATGACTTGCGCACGCGGAGCTGTAATTTCGCCGATTACCGGTACAATCGCCACTCCTTTTGTTACTGGGACGATTGGAGCTGTTAATGTCTGAATTTGGTGGTTCGCTTTTTCCAGTTCCAGTACATAGGTCAATAATGTCGACATCATTTCAAACGTATAGAGCTGCTCTTCAGAGAGCTTGTAATACTGATCGTCCAGTCCACATATTGTTCCGTAGACAGTACCATCGTTGTAATACACCGGAACACCGACAAACGTTCCTTGTCCGTAATTCGCCGCAATGCCCATAGAACGTGTCAGCTCATTTTCAGAAACATCCTCAATCACTAAAGCCTTCGGGCCGTGATTGATGCTCAAACTGCAGAAGGAATGAGGGAGCGGCATGGAACTGCCTTCTTCAATTAAGGCCTTATCGCTGTTGAGTGCTTTAATGATGTGATTGGTGATTCCGTCATTCTTCGCGATAAATAAGGAATTAATTCCGATCTGCTTGCTTAACAACTGAAGTATGTATGCCGCCGCTTCATCGAAGTTACTAAAATTACGCTCTTTTTGAGTGTTTTCCACCTTCATTCCCCCATCCGTTTTATTCAATCTATCTAGTGCAGTGAGCTAAATTCTAAAGCTATTACTATAGGAAAACGAATGCTTTTATTTATTTTTTATATCGATTAGGATTTCAGAAGTTATCCAACAAAAACCAGTTTATCTCAAATATGTATGAATACCTACCTTAATTATACAGTTAAACCCCATTTGTATATATTTAATTTGTGTAACAAATATCTTGGCCGCTTTCTCATGGGTTCATCTTTGTTTCAAAACGGGTATATGCATAACAATAGCATGTGGAGGTGGGAATATGGCAAATGAATTGGATATTCTGGTGTTGGAACAATCCGATACCATGATTTATTTCAGATGGACAGCAACAGAGGACGTCTGCCGCGTTAAGAAAGAAGATCAAGTCGTTTATACCGGCACTCAAAATTTGTTCAAGGACGAAGGATTAAAGAAAGGCGAATTGTACACCTACACCATTGAACGACTGGATTCTTCAGGGAAATGGACCGATAAAATCAAGTTGCATACCGGAACAGAAAACCGCAAACAGGACAGCATCAACCGTCTTGAAGAAATTGTCTTGACGGCGATTGTTTCTGAAAACCGGATTTCTTTAGCATGGGGAGAAATTGAAGGCATTACTGAATTCGACATCTATCAGAATGGCATATTTTTAGAAACGGTGGAAAAAAACCAATACACGGACCGGCAAGTCCCGATGGACCAGGAGTTCACTTACTGGATCCGCGGCAAACGTCCAGTAGCCAAGTCAGAAGAAAGTTTTAGGAAAGAAAAGTTTACAGTGGCAAAAGTCTTTGGTGCATTAAACTGGAATTCCTCACGGGATAAAGCAGCGATGGAAGATTTCTGGCTGACCAAAATAATCGCCCCATTGGATAATTTGCTTTCTGATAAAGAAAAACCAAAAGCTTATCCGGTTTGGCACTTCCGCTATCATACGTTCCTGCCGGACCTGATATTGAAAAACCCGAACCTCTTGTCTCCTTTCCCATATTTCCAAGGAGATGGCCGAGACTTTGATCCTGACTCCCTTCATTACCGGACGCAGGTCAATTTCACGGTGGACTTGAAAGAAGAAGAGTCATCATTTGCCTACGATAAAGACGTCGGTCCGACGATTGGATACAATTGGCGTAAAAAGTTCAGCAAAGCGGATGTCGCCTCTGCTGAAGGAATCGAGTTGGAAAAGATAGAGGAAACGGGCCATAAAGTGTCCATCACTTTAAAACACAGCGTCGGCAATCCCATTACCACGTCACCGAATATCGATTACGAAGTATCCGCTGCCTTTTACCGGGATGGCACATATGACATCATTGGAATCCACGACCAATCACCAAACCACGAAGTGTATTTGAAGGACAGCGACGATGGCGAATGGATCGGAATTCACTTAACTGAAAGTGAAGGTCTTGCCTATATGGCCGGACCGATTGCCAGCCAATATTGGCGGATATCCAACTTCCATTAATATTGTTCCCATTATTCCCGTATACCCAAAGATACCCCGAAGCGCAGTACCTCCGCTTCGGGGTATCTTTAATTATGCTCTTTAAAGCTTCACGGGCGCTTGCGCTTTTCTTATTGTCCAGACTTCAGCGCCCAGCTCTTTGGGTCATAAGCCAACCCAGCTGTGCGGCTGAAAACACGCCACTCTGCTGGTCTGTCTTATGCCCGGCAGAGCTACACGGGCGCTTGCGCTTTTCTGATTGTCCAGACTCCAGCGACCAGCTCTTTGGGTCATAAGCCAACCCGTGTCCAGTTGCAGTGCCTAGCTCTTCGGGATGTAAACCACTCTGGCTATGCAGCTGAAAACATGCTGCTTCGCCAGAGCGTCTTACACCTGTCAGAGCTGGATAGGCACTTCCACTTTTCGTGCTGTGCGGCTGAAAACACGCCACTTTGCTGGTCTGTCTTATGCCCGGCAGAGCTACACGGGCGCTTCCGCTTTTCTTATTTATCTAAAAATCGCTTGCGGATATGAGGCGGCGGCAACATGCAGCTGTCCAACTTGCCGAATACCTTGTAACGGTTTTTGGCTACGATATCATAAGCCCCATCACGGATTGCGCGCGGGAATGGTTTCAGGTAATAGGCCAATTTCCAAAGGCCGGTCAAATGATTGGAAATCATTAAAGCACCTTCGGATTTCACGTAAGCCTGACCATCTTTTATCAAGACTACGCTATCCACATCATCTGGCACTTTGTACTTCTTGGAAAGTTCCTGGCCAATTTCACTTTGCAATGAAGCAAATTGATAATAGCCGGCCGGGTCATGATTTATAATAAACTGAACGCTTGAATCACAAAAGTTGCAATCTCCATCAAATAACACAATGGCATGTTCCATATCTATTTCCTCCTCCACCAAAAATAGTTCTGTTACCTAAATATCCTCTTTTTCCTTTATTGAAACACTTCGTTTGTCGAAACCGTTCCTTGATGGAAAAATAATTTCCAGCCACTTTCTCTTTTTTTCCAGACCGAACTGCGGTTGGTCAACTTTCCCGTCTTTTGATTATGGATTTGATACGTAGTCAAAACAGCAGCCGGACCCAGCTCATGTACGGTAAAAGATTTTATTTCCATCGGATCCGGATTTAAGGGATGGTCTTCATCGTAATGCGAGCGTTTAATCAGTCCACCTGAACTGCCAAATTCATAAAATTCGTCGTCCAGTATTTCGCCGAGCTTGTCTGTCGAAACCCTTACTTCCGGCTTCAGGTGGCTGGATTCCAATTCATAGAATTGCTGAGTTAATTTGTCCATATCCATTCTCCTCATCGCTCATTTCCCGGGAAATAAACCCCCTGGCAATAAAGGCAGGGGGCAAATTTACGTTATTTTATTTGTCGTCTTTAAAGAAATCCTGCGGATCTTCATCAGGCTGATCCTGCGGGGTGTCAGAGGAGCCAAAGTCCTCTACATCTTCAAAGCTGTCCTGGTAATCACGGATGCCATCGTCTTCTTTCTTGACTGGCTGTCCTGTAGAAGCTTGCAGCACATCTTCTTCCGGCGGACGGCTTTCCAAATCGACCTCCTGATCTGCATGATCGATACAGGTCAATGCGGTCGGCAATGCTTCAAGCCGCTCAAATGGTATTTCTTTGCCGCATACCGAACACTTGCCATACGTGCCGTCTTCAATTGCTGCCAAAGCCGTTTTCGCTTCTTCCAGCTCTTCCTCTTTAAACTGCGTCAACGCCATTCCACGTTCCTGGTCATACAGGTCGGTGGCGTTATCTGCAGGATGATTGTCATAATTCGAAAGTTCCGTTGTCTCAAACTCTTCATCTTGTTCAACGCGCTCTTCCAGCGATGCCACTTGTTCTTCCAATTGTTTTTTTAATTGCTTCAGCTGTTCATCCTTCATCCAATTTCCTCCTCAAAAAACTCACTTATCCTATATATTGCCTTTATCGGAGAAATCAAACCTGGAAGTAAACTGGTCGCTGCCGCTCTGCAGCTCAATAATCGTCGAAACGGTCGAGAAGACTCATTAAATAATCATCCAGACGGTGGCGGACTAATTCATCGGACAAGCCCTTCATGCCAAAGGCTTTCCAGCCGGGATACACAACTGGTGATCCATCTAATGTATCAATCAGCGATAAAAGGTCCCAATACGGATCATAAGTAAATGAATTCCCGGCATGTCTCTGGTAAGCCGCCAAAAAATCATTGGCGACTGAAATTCCGTAAAGCTGCGCCAAGTTGACACGGCAATGGCCTACATCAATTCCCGCCGGCCCCCGGCAAGCATTTACCCAGTCTACGATAGCGCTGATTTCTTTGTTTTCCCACAGTACATTAGCGGGATGAAAATCCCGGTGAATAAAACATTCCTGAGCTTCAGGGCGGCTTTCTGCCACAATATAAAAAGCACGCATCCAATCGTTCTGGATCTTGGACCAGGTCGGTTTTTCCAGCAAAAATGCATTATTGTAGGAAAAATATTCATAAGGAAAGCCCTCTGCCTTGGTTTGATGGATTTCAGCTAAAGCAGCTGCCAGGCCATCCAGCCATTTTTCATCGTTAGACGGCTGCAATATGACAGAACCAGACACTTTCGTCATCAAGACTGCCGGCAATCCGCTTTTTTCGCCCGTTTCATCGTAAGTAATTAAATGAGGGACCGGATGGCCAGCTTGTTCAGCAAACTGAAGGCTTTCCGCTTCGTGTTTTGCTAAATCCGGTTCTTTCTCCAACCAATCTATTTTATGGAAAAGCCGCAATACATACGAAAGCGAAACGCCGTTTTCTTCGACAGCCAGTTCAAACAATATGGAAGAAGTTCCGCCTGTCAGCGGCTTGACGCCCATAATTTCTGCAGTGCTTCCAAGCTGTGTCTGTACCCATTGCAAAGCTTGCGCCTGCAATTCATTGCCATAACCTGCTGACATCCTTACCGCTCCTTTCTGCCCACTATTTTAGCTCTAGTGTACCATGAACATCTAAGGGCCTCACTGTGAGATGAGGCAAATTGCCGAGAAAATCATATTTTCTATCACTACAAATACCCGCTATTCAGACCAGCCAGCCGACAAGATTCAAACTTTCAATGAATGATGCATTGACTCCGCCTTTTCAATTTGAATAGTGGCATGCTCGATTCCGCAATGATCATGGACCAGTTTCAATGCCTTCTGAAGGACCTGCTGCTCGTCAGTTTCTTTCGCTACATCAATATGGCAAGTAAATAGATCCAGGCCCGACGTAATCGTCCAAACGTGAAGATCATGGACATCCAAAACCCCTTCAATTTCAATAAGCAATGCCTTCACTTCTTTGGCATCGATGGTGTGAGGCGTTCCCTCCATCAAAATATGGAGGCTGTTCCGGATGATGCCCCAGGCACTCCGCAAAATCAATAAAGCAACAACTACTGAAATAATGGGATCGGCCACTGTCCAGTCAAACAGAAGAATCAATATCCCAGCCACCATCGCGCCTACCGAGCCCAGTGCGTCTCCAATGACGTGCATATAAGCACTCTTCATGTTCAAGTTGCCATGGACATCTGCGTTGCGGTTCAGCACCCAGGCGCTCAATAGATTGGCAAGAAGGCCTACTGCCGCAATTACCAGCATCCAGCCCCCCTGTACTTCCGGTGGTTCAAAAAAACGCCCGATGGCTTCATAAATGATAAAACCGGCAATGACAAATAAAGTCGCGCCATTGATAAAGGCTGTAATGATTTCAAAGCGGTAATACCCATAGGTTTTTTTCGCAGAAGCCGCTTTGCCGGCAAACCAGATAGCGGACAAGCTGAGCGCCAGCGAAACCGTATCCGAAAGCATATGGCCGCTGTCGGCAATCAACGCCAGGCTGTTGGTAAAAAGACCGCCGAAAAATTCCAGCAGCATGATGCCCGCTGTGATGCCGAGCGCCAGGATCAATGCTTTTTTGTTGCCGCTCCTGGCTGTTTCAAAATGATTATGGTTATGATCGTGTCCCATTTCACATTCGCCTCCGTCTTCTTGCTGCTATTTTACCAAAAAGAGCTGTTTGACAACGAATAGCAAGTCTTATAGGATAGGTTAGTATAAGTAAATAACCCGGCGACGGGAGAGGTTCATAGCATTTCACCCTCTATAAAAAACTATGGATTGTCGAAACTCAGCCAAATCCACATGCGATTTGGCTTTTTCTTTTGTCCGTTTTTTATAGCCCTCTTTCAAGCCGGCCATCTAAAAGGAGGCCGTTTTCATGGCAGGAAGAAACGAAGACACACTTGAGCATCTATCATTGCTCGGCAATCAACAAACCAAGTACAAATTTGAGTACGATCCGGATATTCTCGAACCGATCGATAATCTGCATACCCGCGATTATTTTGTGAAGTTTAATTGTCCCGAATTCACGTCGCTTTGCCCCCAAACGGGACAGCCTGATTTCGCCACCATTTACTTGAGCTTCATCCCTGATAAAGCATTGGTGGAAAGCAAATCATTGAAACTTTACCTATTCAGCTTCCGGAATCATGGAGATTTCCACGAAGATGTCGTCAACATCATCATGAATGATTTGATCAAATTGATGGACCCCCGCTATATCGAAGTATGGGGAAAATTCACGCCGCGCGGCGGATTGTCCATCGATCCCTACACCAACTACGGCAAGCCAGGAACAAAATACGAAGAAATGGCATCGTACCGGATGATGAATCATGACATGAATCCTGAAACGATCACCAACCGGTAGGAGGCACCGAACATGTTGCTTTATTTGAACGGCGCCTTTGTCGGCTTATTGATCTTATCGAATATTTTAGCAGTCAAATTGTTCAGCATCGGTGAATGGGCTGTATTGCCGGCCGCCGTCATCGTCTATGTCTTTACGTTTCCAATCACCGATACCATTGCAGAAGTATATGGCAAAGAAGCAGCACGGCAGACCGTCACCGCCGGTTTCGTCACACAGCTTTGCGCATTAGCATTTATTTTCTTTGCCATCCATTTGCCTTCTGCTCCATTTTTTGCAGACCAGGCTTCGTTTGAAACCATTTTTTCTGCAGGTTTCCGCGTTACCTTAGCCAGTCTTGTGTCTTATTTCATCAGCCAGAACCTGGACGTCACCATTTTCCATAAATTGAAACAGCGTCATGGCGAATCTAAATTGTGGGTGCGCAATAACGCCTCAACGATGGCCAGCCAATTGGTGGACACCACCATTTTCATTACCATCGCATTTTACGGAACTATGCCGACCAGTGCATTGCTCGGGATGATTGCTACACAATACGTGTTTAAATGGCTCGTTGCCGCAGCCGATACGCCGCTGGTTTATTTACTGGTCAAACTTTGCAGGCGCGAATTCCAGTCCGGCAAACAAATTTACGGACACCAAAAACCGGAAGCTCTCCACTAGAGCTTCCGGTTTTTACATACATGTATTTATGATGGCAATTGCTTAGACTTTGGCACGTTCTTTCTGGCTACGGCCTTTGACGCCCACTTTCACATCTGCCAGAACCATATCTGCGACAATCGGCAAATGATCAGAAACCGCTGTTTCAATAGCCGCTACTTGGACGACTTCTACATCATTGTCCGAAAAAATATAATCGATTCGCGTTGCTGGCCAAAAAACTTCTGTTGTCTCTTTGTCCACGTAAGGAGCAGGATATGTATAAGCATCCCCTCTCTTCATTTTCAGAAAAGCATCTCTAAACTGTTTGTTCAGCTTTTGCATGTGAACATTTGAAGATGGTGCGTTGAAATCTCCAGCGAGTACGCGCGGGAAACGGCTTTTCCCGGTAATCGCCAGAATTTCATCGATACTGACAGCCAATTCATCGTCTTTCAATGCCAAATGCGTATTGAAGACACTTAAATAAATGCCATCTACTTCAATGACGGTCTCTAAAATTCCCCGCTGTTCGTTATTGCCGAACGGACAATAGACCTGTGTCAGCAGATGGTTCTCGACGTACTTGATCGGATACTTACTTAAAATCACATTGCCGTACTGGCGATTCGGGCGCTCTGAATCTTCAGCAGCAAAATTCATGTTGGCGCCATAGGCTGCATGCATATTCAATCTCTGGCTCAACCAATCTACTTGGTCCACAAACGAACTGCGGTCGGAAAAATAACGGTCAACCTCCTGTAAAGCGATGATTGTAGCACAGGAATCCTCAATGACTTCAGCGGTCTTCTCCAGATCTACTATTCCATCCATCCCTAATCCATGAGCAATGTTAAATGACATGACTTTCACAATCGGTGCTTTCTTTTTCGAACCTTGCATGCAAACCTCTCCTTTTCGTTTAAACCGAATCGTCGGTAGCAGCTTTAATTGGTTTCAGTATACCAAGCTGAGAAGGATTAGCTATAACAGGGGTGTAAAGGTTTGTTAATAGTTTGTAAACCAGAAAAGCGGAAGCGCCCATGTAGCGCTGGAGCTGGACATCATGAAAAGTGGGGTCGGCCGTTCAGCTCATTATAGGCTTATGCACGTTTGAGAAAATATGCGCACGCTTCATTGGATTTGTGCACGTTCAGCAGAACTTGTGCACGTTAAAGCAACTTTGTGCACACTCGGCAACATTTACGCACGTTCATTAAATCTAGACGAAAAAACACAGCCAACCCGATTCCGTCGGATTGGCTGTGTTTTGATGTTCACTGATCCTGAGCCGTGTAGGCAGCAATGGCATCCCTAAGGAACTGTGCGGCTCCCGGCTGCACTTTGTCATAGTATGCTGCAAACCGTTCATCTGCCACATACATCTCCGCCAGCCCCATATGCGCTTCTTTGCTGTAGGATGGCCATGTAAACCCAAGCCATTGGCGATGCAATTCAGCTGTTTGCTGCGCCAGCTCACTCGATGGGTCACCTGTTTTGATTGCATCTGCTAAACGGTCCAACACCTGCTGTTCCAGAAGTGTAAACGCCTGGTATTTCTCTTCACTCATGTTCAGCATTTTGGCATTGGATTGATCGACTACATCGTCGCCGTATTTATCGCGTATTTCGTCGCCATATTGCTGTTCATTGTCATCTACCAGCTTTTGCTTAAATCCTTCAAATTTCTCTTTATCGGCCATGATGCTTTCTCCTCCTTTTGCGGAAATGGTTTTTTCCACATTGATGATCAAGAGGTCCAATTGCATGCGTTTGGCGAGAAGTTTTTCACGGTGCTCTTCCAAAGCTTGAGAACCGTTGAAACCGGGATCGTTGACGATGTTCTTTATCTGTTCCAGCTCCAGCCCAAGTTCGCGGTAGAAAAGGATTTGCTGCAGCTTATCCACTTCCGGCTGGCCATAGATCCGGTATCCCGACGAGCTTTTTCTTGCCGGCTTCAAGAGTCCGATTTCATCGTAATAACGTAAAGCCCTGGTACTGATTCCTGCCAGGTTCCCGAGTTTTTGCACAGTATATTCCATTTCTACACCTCCTGATACATCCACCATACACCTTAACGTTGCGTCAAGGTCAAGCGGTTCAATCAAGTTAATTGCTGCTCAGCAAATTTACGGTAAAGTGAGTGTGAAGCGGTCAGTTCCCGGTGTGTTCCGATTCCTGTCACATGCCCTTTTTCAATAAAAACAATTTTATCAGCATCGACAATCGTCGACAGCCGGTGAGCAATCACCAGCGTCGTCCGCCCTTCCATCAATCGGCTTAATGCCTGCTGCACAATCCCTTCTGATTGGCTGTCCAGGCTGGCCGTTGCTTCATCCATCATGAGGATTTTCGGATCACGCAGAAACGCTCGTGCGATGGCAATCCGTTGGCGCTGTCCGCCGGATAGCTTGACGCCGCGTTCTCCGACTTCCGTATCCAATCCGTCGGCGAAGCTGCGAATAAAATCTTCCGCATAAGCCATGCGAGCCACCCGCCAAAGTTCTTCGGCTGGAATCGTTTCTGAATCCGGCAGGCCATAGGTGAGATTTTCCCGGATTGTGCCGCCCATCATGGCACTTTCCTGAGATACATAGCCGATCTGATCTCGCCAGGAAGCGATTGATATTTCATTGATGGGGATATTCCCAATAGAAATGAGTCCGGATGAAGGTTCGTAAAATCGCTCGACCAAACCAAACACAGTAGTTTTTCCGCCGCCGCTTGGCCCTGCAAAGGCAATCATTTCCCCTGGCTGCGCTTCAAACGATACATCTTCTAGAACCTGTTCCCCGTTTTCATAGGCAAAACTTATTCCTTCCACCTGCAGCGCTTTCCCGGCAATATCCAGCGCGGGCTTCTGTTGCTGTTCTTCCAAAGGCAACTCTAAAATTCCAATGATTCGTTCAGTAGCGCCTTTGGCTTTTTGAAGCTCTGTAAAAAACCGGGCAAAGGTTGCCATCGGAACAATAATCTGAAAGAGATACAATAGAAACGCCACCAACGATCCCGTCGACATTTCGCCATTGGCCACACGGATCCCGCCATAGCCGATAATCGATACAATGACTACCATAACCACCAGGTACATCAAAGGTGCTATCAACGCATAGATTTTCGCTTCTTTCATACCAAGAGCAAATAACTTTTGAATGCCTTGTACCCCTTTGTTTTCTTCAATTTCTTCAGCTGTCGAAGATTTCATTAAACGGATTTCTCCCAAAGTCTGCTGGACATGACCTGTAAACTGAGCGGTTTCATCCTGCAGGTTCCGTGAAATCTTGGCCATTTGGCGGCCTAGGGGGATCATCACAGCAATCGTCAGCGGTACCGACAGCATCATGACCAAGGTCATTTTCCAATCCAGAATGATTAAAATAATCACTGCCCCGATAATTGAAATAATTCCTGTGATGAAGGACGGGAAGTGGTCTGTGATTAAATTTCGGACGATCCCTGTATCATTCACCACACGGCTTACCGTTTCGCCGCTCGAGTGCTGATCGAAATAGCTGACACGCAAACGGATCAATTGTGCCCACATCCGTTCCCTCAAGCCCGCTACCACACGTTGTCCGACCATACTCAGCAAGTAAATCGAAACCCCGTTGATGACGGCTTGAACAATAAATGCCGCAGCGATTCCGAAAATCAGCGGCACACTCAACGAATCAAAGGAAAAGCCATCAACCAGGTTTTTCGTCAACAGCGGTACTACAAGGCCCACGAGTGTGGTGATTAAACTTGTCAGCAACCCAATTGTCAGGGCAAGCTTTGGAATCTTCAGTGACAACAGCAATGAAATGAATGGTTTCAGACCGGCGTCTTGATTTTTGTCTTTCTTCTTCATCTTTAAAGCCCCTATTCGTTTTGGGTTAAGTGAATTTAGCGTAAATGCATGTATCCGTTAACCTTTTGCCGTCTACTGATCGTTCATCGTTGTGCAAAACACCTTCCAGTACAAAGCCCAGTTTTTCTGGAATCGCTCGGCTTTTCCGATTTTCTGTGTCACATTGAATTTCAAGGCGCTTGCATTTAAAAGTTGAGAAAGCCAATTCAGTCAATGCAGAAACCGCTTCTGCCATATAGCCTTTTCCAGTAGCTCTCGAATCCAGCCAATAGCCGATCTCCATTTTCGGCACATCCCATTCAATAGCATGGAAGCCAGTGGAGCCGATAAAGCTCCCTGTTTCTTTATCAAAAACCAGGTAACGCAAAACTTCCTTTTTTATAAAGTTCAAGTGCGCCTCCAGCTGATTGATTTCCGTGTCCTGCGGAGAAGGTTCCGCCTGCGCAAACCCAAGCCATGGCTTTAAGTCATCAAGTGAGGCCTGAATTGCTGCATTCACAATTTTTCCATCTCCAGGCATCGGCATCCGCAAAAGCAAACGCTCCGTTCTTATTGCTGTCGGCACTTCCGGCAATTTCATCGTCATACAGTATCCCCCTTATTTAAATTTCTCTTTTATGAAGCCGAGACTATTTTCCGGTCACGCGGCAGCCATAGGCCAACTATTCCAATGATTGGCAGGAATGAAACGACGACCATTGTTTCGTAGACACCGATGGCATCCATTAAAATCCCAATGACTACTGCGCCGATTGCGCCCATCCCGAAGGCCAAACCAACCGTTAAACCAGCCATCGTGCCAATTTTGCTCGGCACAAGCTCTTGCGCGTAGACAACCGTAACGGAAAAACTCAACATAATGAAAAAACCGATCAATGCCAGGAAAATCAGTACAGCGTAAAGCGGAATATACGGCAGGAAAGCGGCCAGCGGGATCGGCACCAAAATGGAAAGAAGAATGACGTTCTTCCGTCCAATTTTGTCTGCCATAGGCCCTCCGAAAAACGTGCCTGCTGCCCCGACGCCAAGGAATAGGAAGACATACAGCTGTCCCTGCTGGATTGTCAGCCCGTAAGACTCGATCAAATGGAATATGTAAAAGCTCGTCATATTGGTGACGTAGAATGAACGGGCGAAAATAATGATCATCAAAAGCGCCAACGCCACGCCCACTTGTTTTTTGGTCATCTCAGGCAATGAAGACAATAATACTTTCTTCACTTTCTGCAGCTTTTCCTTCTCCAGTTGCTGCTTATACCAAATGGAGATTTTCGATAGGATAAAAATGCCGATCGCTGCAACAAAGAGGAACAAAGCCGCTCCTATCTGGCCGAGTGGAACCAGGATGAATGCGCTGATCAATGGGGCCAGTGCCTGGCCGGAGTTTCCTCCCACCTGATAAATCGATTGTGACAAGCCGCGTTTGGAGCCGGCTGCCATATAGGAAACACGTGAGCCTTCCGGATGGAAAATAGCCGAACCCAACCCCAGGAAAATAACTGAAACAAGAATCATCCAATATTCCGGCGCAAACGCCAACCCTGCAATTCCGAAAAATGAACTCGTCATGCCGAGCGGCAGCGCGTAGGGCATTGGTTTCTTGTCACTAATGAACCCTACAACCGGCTGGAGGACAGAGGCTACCATATTGAGTACAAACGCAATCAAACCCAGTTGCGTAAACGTCAAACCAAGATCCGCTTCAAGTATTGGGAACATGGCAGGAATCACGGCCTGTAAAGAATCATTCAGCAAATGGCAGCCGCCAATCGCAAACATCACCGGATAAACAGGATTTCCGGCTAAAGAAGAAGAACTTATCGCTTTCGCCATGATGTGACCTCCAATGCAAATCTGTAAATTTCAATAGTTTCATTATAGAGGAGTTGAACGTCTTTCGATAACCCCAAATAAAAACACCTGCAGGAAAAACCTGCAGGTGTTTGGTGCCCGAGTTACATCAGCAATTACACAGTCGCTGTTTTCAACTGCTGCCAATTTTCAAGCCTTTTGTCTAAAATGAAATTGCCGAACGGCAAAAACGCTGAAGCGACGGCACCAACCGAGAAACGGAAAGGCCATCTGTAGATGAAGGTCATATAGACAGTCATCAAGATGTAGATGCTGAACAAAGCTCCATGGATCGGTCCGATGACACTGACGGCTTCCGGAAACTCAAAAAAGTATTTTAACGGCATGGCAATGAAAAGCAGAATCAATAGAGAGCTGCCTTCCAGCACGCCCATGAAACGAAATGTCCCTAACGCATTCTTAAACATTCACTATCCCTCACAATCTGCTTTTATTATAGAATTGCAGCAGATGACTGTACAGGGATTAAGGGAAGAAATGGAGAAGCGTTTCGCATCACCCGCAAATTTTCGTCACAAACACAAATCCCATTCTGGCTTTCTTAGCCCAACTTCACAAAAAGCACTTTCAGGTAATCGCCTTCTTTGAATTCCTTTTGCACACGGAAATCACTTGGCAAAGTGAATTCCTCAACGATGCTGTATTTCTTTCCAAGGTCTTTAAAGGCTTTATCGATAAAGCCTTTGAATTTTTTCATTCCAAAAGAGGCACTGTTGGTCGAAGCGACGATGACGCCATTTCTTTCAGTAATGGCAATCGCTTCTTTCATTAAATTCGTATAGTCCTTGGAAGTGCTGAACGTGTATTTTTTTGAACGTGCAAAGCTTGGCGGATCCAAAATGACCACGTCGAACTTCAATTCTTTTCGTTTGGCGTATTTAAAATAATTGAACACGTCCATGACCAGGATGTCCTGTGTCTCAAAATCAATGCCATTGACACTGAATTGCTCGATTGTCTTGCTCGAACTTCTTTTCGCCAAATCGACACTCGTCGTTTTAGCAGCACCGCCAAGTGACGCCGCTACCGAAAAAGCACCGGTATACGAAAACGTATTAAGCACGGTCTTGCCTTTGGCATATTTCTGCCTGATGGTATTTCTGACATCCCGCTGGTCCAGGAATATGCCGGTCATCGCCCCATCGTTCAAGTAAACAGCAAAATTCACACCGTTTTCTTTGACGATCATCGGGAACTCCCCGCGCTCGCCTGTCACGAAATCGTCTTCTTCGATGTACTGGCCTTTTGTATCAAATCGTTTTTTCTGGTAAATGCCTTTGCATTCCGTGACATTCTGCAGCGCTGCAATGATCTCGTCTTTGAAGGTATATACCCCTTCGCTGTACCAGCTGAGCAAATAAAAGCCGGCGTAATAATCAATGATCAGTCCACCAAACCCATCGCCTTCACCGTTGAACACCCGGAAAGCCGTCGTTTCCAGATTGCTGTAGAATGCTTGCCTGCGGCCGATAGCCGTCGCCAGCTTGCGTTCCATGAAATCCTGATCGATGGTTTCACTTTCATCATGCGTCAAAATCCAGCCAAAACCTTTGTTTTGCAGGCCGTAATAGCCTTTCGCCAAAAAGCGCCCTTGCTTATCGGTCAGCTTTAAAATGCTTCCCTCGTTCTGCAAGGCTTCCGGATTCTCCAGGGCCTCTTTAGTGATCAAGGGGTAGCCTTTGGCATATTCCGCCTTGTATTTATCCGTTACTTTAATTGAAATTTCCGATTTCATCGTCTCTCATCCTATCTGTAAAACACCGTTTTGCTTTATAATTAGTGTATACGATAGCTGTCCTGATTCCCACCCTGGCCATGTGATTTTTCCAAAACTGCGCATAGGAGGGATTGCCATGAAGCAGAAGTTCCATGTCTACAATATTTTGTTGACAACAGGGGAATACTTGGAGAACATCCGCATTGAAGGGCCTCTTGAAGACCATTTTTCCGGTGTTGCTCTGAGCCTCTTCCCTGTAGAAAATATGGATGGAAAAACAATCGTTTTGAGCATTTTTCATATCGTCAAAGCAGATTTGATTCATGTGGAGGAATAACGTCATGTTTCTCCTCCTAAAAAAGCGTTTTGCACAAAATCTGCAAAACGCTTTTTTCCTATTCCTGAATCCAATCCCAGGCTTCGTTCATTTCATCCAGTTGAAAATGCTTGATTTCAAGTTTCGGAAGCAGGTTTTCCATTTCCGCTACATGGCCCGGCATATGCGCAGAACTGATGACAGCGAATTTATGGAATTGATTCCAGGCATCCATATTCACTTGCATACTTTGCTCAAGCCCTGTGAAAGGAATGCCGTCCGTTTCGTTTATAATGGCATAAATATTGAACTTTCCCTTATCGGCAAACTTTTCCTGAATGATTTTATTGATCTTCAATGCATCTTCCTTTGTAGCCGCCCCTTCAAATTCAATCGCAATGGTTTCTATGTCTTTACTTGGCACAAATGATAACATAGTTCCCCTCCTCTAATTAGTGGTGGAGCTGATCAGGCTCTGATCCAGTTCCAAGCCTGCTCGGCTTCCCTCGCTTTAAAATGCTTTGCTTCGATGCCCAGCAACAAATCACCAAGATCGGTGATGGTGACAAGCCAATTTTTTTCGCTGACAACAGCCAACTTATTGTACTGGCTCCAACGCTTCATATCGATTTTCACTTCTTCCATCAATGCGTTGATCGTCGGCACCTTCACTTGCCCAATCACGGCATAAGCATTGAAGGGCTGGTCTTTAGAAAACCGTTCACTGATCTCCCGCTCCAGCTCTTGCAGATTTTCCTTGGTTATTGTTCCCTCAATTTTGAAAGCAATAGTCTGTGAATCCTGACTCGGAATGAACGTCAGCATCCTAATTCCTCCTCTTCCATTGGTATATCTGCTATTGCACTCCTTATTCCCTATTTGAAATCTGACAAACGAAGGGATAGAGGTATTTCGATGTCATTTACCGATATATTGCATAAAATATTTCATAGATAGTCTGAATTGGTGTATAATGGTATTAAGAGATATTCATTCATTGGGAGGTTCCCAATCCCATTGCGTGTTTCCGTGTCATAAATTTTGCAGTAAAAAAGGAGAGCTTGCAATGCCTATTCCCGTAAATTATACGAAGCCTGTCCGCGTCTCAGCGAAGGAAAGCGCTTATCTTCAATTGCAGCAGTGGATCATCGATGGCACCTTACAGCCCGAAGAAAAGTTGGTTGATACAGACTTGGCCCAGGCATTGAGTTTAAGCCGTACCCCTATCCGCGAAGCACTTCAATTATTGGAAGTTCAAGGATTTGTCGAGATGTTTCCCGGAAAAGCGACACGCGTCACGAATGTGAAAAAAGACGATCTCAAAAACTTATTGCCTCCCCTCGCTGTTCTGCAGGCACTTGCAGCAGAATTGGCCATTCCAAATCTTGATGAAGACATTTTCAACTTATTGGAAGAAACCAATGAGCGATTCATTAAAGCCATCGACAGCCAGGATGGATTTTCAGCTTTGAAAATTGATCAGGAGTTTCACCAGATCATCGTTGACACCGCTCAAAATCCATATATCCATACCATGCTCGGCAGCCTCCAATCACATGTCAGAAGACAGTTTTTTCATCACTCGCTGATGCTGACGAAAAGCTCATATGACGAGCATGTCCAGATTATCCAGACATTAAAAGAGAAAGATCCGGAAAAAGTGACTCAGCTGATGAAATCCAATTGGATCCGGACCATCGAAGAATTGACTACCGAAAAAAGCTTTTAAATTAATTGAAAAAAGCTGTTACAAAAGCCTCTTCGCTTTTGTAACAGCTTTTTATATGGAAGCCGATCCGATTTTTGGAACGGCCTATAGTTATTGATATTAGGCGTTGTTTTGAGCAACTTGAACTTTCACTTCTTTTTTGCTGCGTGCGATTACCGTGGTGACGGCAATGACGATCAACGCTGGCAAGAACCAGCCAAGCCCTTTGTCGTAAAGAGGCAGGACTGCGGCATAGAAGTCAATTACTGATTGAAGCAAAGCGGGATTATCGACTCCCAACGAAGAAGTTAGGGTTTTGAATCCATCAACAATGCTGATAAAGAATGTGACAACGATTGTCGATACGTACACCAACTGAGCATGTCTGAATAATGGCGACAAGAAAGCCAGGATGATCAAGACAATTGCCAGTGGATAAAGGAACATCAATACCGGGATTGAATAAGTGATGATATTCGAAAGCCCAGCATTAGTGACAACTAACGAAAAGACAGAGAAAATCACAACATACGTTTTATAGCTGATGGAAGGCGTCAACTTATGGAAAAACTCCGAGTTAGCAACAGTTAAGCCGATAGCAGTTGTCAAACACGCCAGAATGATAATGACGGCCAATAAACTGGAACCGAAATTACCGAAATAATGGCCCGAAGCGCCGCTTAAAACAGGTCCCCCTGTTTCCATCAGTCCTAAAGTTGCCGTACTTGTTGAACCGAGCAGAGCAATTCCTGTGTAGACGATGGCCAAAAGAGCAGCAGCTACAACCCCACTTTTTAAAGTCGCGGTTAAGACGCCTTTAGGCGAATTCACACCCAATTTACGGACTGCAGAAATGACAATGATCCCGAAAACCAAGGAAGCGAGTGCGTCCATGGTGTTATAGCCTTCAGTGAAGCCTGTAAAGAAGGCATCGTTTGCATAAGCCGGCTGTGGCGCTTCTTTAGCTCCCATCGGATTAACGAACGATGTAACCAATAAAACACCCAAGGTCACAAGAATCGCAGGCGAAAGGATCTTGCCGATGCTGTCGACCATTTTTGACGGATTCAATGATACGAGCAATGATATTGCAAAGAAGACTAAAGAGAAGACCAATAAAGCAATTGTGGCATTTCCTTCTCCAACAAACGGTGCAATTCCAACTTCATATGAAACAGCGCCTGTTCTTGGCAAAGCGAAGAAGGGTCCGATCGTTAAGTAAAGCATTGCCGTAAAGACCAACCCATAGACAGGGTGAACACGGCTTGAAAGATCTTGTAAGTCATTACTTTTCGAGTAACCGATCGCTAATATACCTAGCAATGGCAGACCGACACCTGTAATCAGAAATCCGAATATCGCGATCCAGACGTTTGTTCCTGCGTATTGTCCAAGCTGCGCGGGAAAGATTAAGTTTCCTGCTCCAAAAAACAGCGCAAACAACATCATCCCTACAACTGCATATGATTTAAACGACAATTTACTATCCATTCCTATTTCCTCCTAAATTCTAAATCCGTTGGCTCGTGTACTTGTATCTATAATTTTAGTATAATACATTCTCTTTTAAAAAAATGTATGCGATATATTGCATAAAGTAATAATACAACAATTAGCTTAAAATGCAAGCATTATAATCAAAGATTTTTTTAAATTCTGTCTATTTCGAAATCCGGAGTTAAATGGTTATTTTTTCAATATAGTATATATACTTAAGCGTGCATAAAAAACCGCACAGACTAAGTCCCCCTGTGCGGTAAGCAATTACTGCTAGAACAATTGAGAAGGATATAATGTCATGCCACCATCTACAAATAAGGTAGTTCCGGTGACATAAGCAGCCTCATCAGAAACAAGCCAGGCTGCGGCTGCGGCGATGTTTTCCGGTTTCCCGATCTTTTTCATCGGGATTTTCTGCAGCGTCTTCTCTTTTTCTTCTGCATCCTGTTCTTGTGTCGGATTTCCTGGTGTCGTGATGGTTCCAGGTGCAATGCTATTAATCCGTATTTCTTGTTCTGCATATTCCAGCGCCAATGTTTCTGTCAACATCTTCAAACCGCCTTTTGTGACGCTATAGTGAACATTCTCCACTTTGGGAATGACTTGATGAACACTCGAAATATTAAGGATGCTGCCTTTGACTTTATTTGCCTTCATCCAGCTCAACGCTTCCCTGCTGGCAATAAAAGCTCCTGTAAGATTGACGTCCAGTACGCGCTGCCACGTTTCCAATGCCAATTCATCAGAAGGTGCAGGTTCACTGAAACCTGCATTGTTCACCAATACCTCTACCGAGCCAAAATGATCGAGTGCCGTTTGGATCAAGCTTTTGATGCCTGTTTCTGTCGAGACATCCGCTTGCACCGTGACCGCTTTCCCACCCTGCCTCTGTATTGCCTGGGCCGCCTCTTCCGCCCCTTCAGCATCTGTCAGGTAATCGACTACGACATTCATCTTTTCTTTGCCGAAACGCTCTGCGATGCCTTTGCCGATCCCTTTTGATCCCCCTGTCACAATCGCTGTCTTTCCTGCTAATTCCGGATACATACTAACACTCCCTTTTATTTTTAATACCTGAGAGCCGCAACGGATTTACTGACGGTAAGGGTTTCCAGGTCGTACCCCTTGCTCCTTACATAATGTTCAATGCCGCTTTTGGCAATATCGATATTGTTCTTAGGGCCAATCGTTATATGGCTGATGGGTAATTTCTCTTCAAACGATACCTCAATATAAGGAATAATCACCCCATTCCGTGCCCGGAATTTCACTTTCCCGTCCAGTTCTCCTCGGCTGATGATTGCAATTCGGTATTCCTCTTCACTCTTGAAAGCGGCATCTTTAAAAAAGATTGCACATGATGCCATCACCGAAAAGAAATGATCGGCTAATACCGAGTTCATCTGTTCCTCTTCATATTCGCTGATAAGTTCAAAACTTTCCACGAGCAAATCCTCCAAGATGGTTTCCTGCTCCCGCCTGCTGTAGACCACAAGACCATGCAATAAGCCGGCATCCACTAAATAATGATTGATTTTCCCAAGAAGCTCCTCTGCAGAAAAGCCGATATTATAGCCATCACCTTTTGCGTAGTTATACCAAAGAGCCAATGAATCTTCTGTTTGCGACATTGAAAAAACATAGACTTCAAAACCGCTTTCTTCAATTTCTTTCATAAAATGATCCAAAGCCTGCTGCAGCTGTTCAATAAACATAGCCCATAGATTCCCTTTGTCCGAAACTTCCATTTTGTCCAGTACAGTTTTTAAAATGCCAAAAAAATAGACCAGTTCGCTGGAGTCGTTCAGAAAAGTCCCTTTGCTCATCCATAAACGGTTGGTTTCCATCATACCCATTAAACTGGTCAAGCTCGTGTAATGGTATAAACTTTGGCCAGCTTGCTGGATTCTTTTTATTTGTTTGTTGAGACCTTTTAAAGCCTGTTGCTCCAGCTGTTCAGCCAAGTTCTTTTCGCTGTCCATATAACTTCACCTCTCTTCAATAACAGAACCAGCAAGAGGTCCTGCTTATGCATCATTGCCACAGACTGCTGCTTTTCCCTTCTTATACCCCACTGCCCAAAGTTAAAAAGACTGTACGGAAAATTTTCTGTTATTTTCTGAAAATGCAAGAGATATCCGAATCCGCTCTCGCTTTTAGACTGGAATCCTGTAAAATAACTTAATATGGAAAGAGCCGAATTTACTTTTTGCATCTATTTGGAGGGCGGTGTTCTCTTTGAAAATAATCTCAATCATTCTTCAGCTTGTCGTTATTACGGGTTTTTATTTATTAGGCGAAGCGTTGCAAGGTGTTTTCAATATTCCATTGCCGGGCAGCATCATCGGTTTTCTTCTGCTGTTTATTGCACTTATGCTGAAAATCTATCCGCTTGAATGGATTGAGTCAGGCGCTCATTTCCTATTGGCTTTTTTATCTCTTTACTTTATCCCGGCTACCGTCGGGGTTGTTGAATACGGGGAATTGTTTTCCGGCAAAGGCATGCTGTTGATTCCAATCGTCATTGCCAGCACGTTTCTGACAATGGCGGTTGCGGGCAGGGTCAGCCAGTATGCCGCCAAGGCAAGCACTGACCGAAAGGAGAGGTCTTGACCATGGAATTCAATCTGACTGCTGCTTTTTTTGCGGTTTTGACGGTCAGTATTTATTTGCTGACCAATATTTTATATTTAAAGTACAGAAAGACTTTGCTGAATCCAGTGCTTGCATCTACAGCCATCCTCGTCCTTATTTTAGTGTTGGGCAATATCCCATACGATACATATATGATGGGCGGCAACTGGATCGGCACATTGCTGGGGCCGGCAGTAGTCGCACTCGCGATTCCACTATATAAACAACGGGATCTGCTTTTCAACAATATGCTGCCGATTCTTTCAGGTATTGCTGCGGGTGTTGTTGTCGGCATGGCAAGCGGCATTTTGTTTACTCAGCTTTTTCGCTTTTCAGAAGAGCTGATTTTGACCGTCCTGCCGAAGTCACTGACCACGCCGGTTGCCATGCAAGTTGCCAGCAACCTCGGCGGAATCCCTTCGCTCGCCGCAGTTTTTGTTATGGTAGCTGGATTCACCGGCTATATCTTCGGCCCTGCTCTCTTGAAGTGGCTGCATATCGATTCGCCGATCGGCCGCGGCATCGGCCTCGGCACTTCCGCCCATGGCATGGGGACCGCCAAAGCCTTTGAATACGGCCAGCAGGAAGCATCGATGAGTTCTGTTGCGATGACATTAAGCGCAGTATTTGGCGCTTTATTGGGACCGGTCGCTGCCTGGCTTTTGCTTTTGTAAAACGTAAAGACCCCCTTTTCCACAATCGGAAAGGAGGTCTTTTTATTGCTGTTCAATTGGCGGCTACCTTCCAATATCCCGGCGATTAAATCCGGTGATGCCGACTGCCGTCAAAATAATCGCCACAACTGTCAGCATCGCCGCGTTCAGGTAATTCATCTCTTCAATCGGTATCTCAGACACATAGCCGAACGGCGTCAACTTCCCTACCCATTCGGGAAATTGGAACAAGCCGCCCAGATAAATGACAAAAAACGAAAAAGCTAAATACAGCCAAACGGCACCGGTTAAATTTGGAGCCCATCCGAGCAACAGCACCGCCACACCGACCATGGCAAACATCGCCGGCAAATAGGCCAGCGCCGAGCCATAAAACATCCCCAATGGAAGCTGCTCCTCCATCATGGCATTGCCGACCAATCCAAGACCCAGTGCTGCTAAAGAAAGCATGACAAAACCTGTCAAAACAGCCATCGTCAAGTAACTGCCCAGCACGTGATTTCTGGAAACGGACCGGCTTAAAATATGCTCAAGCCGGTCATTTTTTTCTTCTGTTTTCAGTTTCAATACCGCCATCAATACAGGAATGGTTCCGAGAATCGCCATGACGGCCATCAGCACCGGAATGAATTGTTCTGTCAGTGAAAAGCCTTCCGACTGAACAATCATTTGCTGCATCAGGTCAATGTCTTCAAAAAACGACTCCAAATCGCCCAAAACCGAACCATAAGACGCCCCGATTAATAGCAACCCTGCTGACCAGGCGATGAATCCAGTCCGCTGAAGCCGAAATACCAGCCCAAACGGACTCAATAAGGATCGGGCAGCTTTGGCTTTTCCCGCCCGCGAAGGCAAAAAGCCAGAACAAAGGTCACGGATCGAGTTCAAGTACAGAGCCAAAGCCATCAGCAGCAAGGCTCCAGCAATTGTCAGCAAAATTGGCCACCAATAATTATTGACATAGGCCTCAGACCGCAAAATCCAGCCAAGCGGCGACAACCAGGACAAGGTTTCATTTGCGACGTCCCCAATCGCTCGGACCATATAAGCCAGCAACAATATGGCAATCGACAGCCCAAGTGTGTTTCTGGCATTGGGAGATAACTGTGCACAGACAGCCGCAACGCCGGCAAAAACCAGACCGGCAGCGCCTAGTGCAAACCCATAGACAAGCGACCCTTGCAGATCGACACTCTCAATCCCTAAAGCAGCCAGTGAAAAAGCCGTCAGCAACGCCAGGACAATGTTGGCACCGGTCATTACGAGCAACGTTGATGACAGATTCGACAATCGGCCCACCGGCAAGGAACGGATCAATTCGATGCGGCCATCCTCTTCATCTGTACGTGTATGGCGGATGACCAGCAAAATATTCATCAAGCCGACAACAACCGCTGTCATCAGCAGCATTTCATGCGCAGTCATCGCGGGATTGCGCATCGTTTCAGCCATTGCCTGCCTTTCCTCCGCATTTTGATACAAACCAACGAAAGCCAGGGCGACAATTGCCGAAATGGCCGCAAATGAGACGAGCCAGATGGGCAGACGCAAACGGTCGCGCCGTAAAACAAAACGGATCAAGGTTCCGGTTCCGTCAAACAGATGTCTGGTCATTACCGTTCGCCTCCTGCTCCTGATTCCACCGCTCCAGCGGTTCCCTCGTAATGGCGCATAAACAATTCCTCCAGCGTCGGCGGTGAACTTTCAATGCGGCTCACCCCAAAGCGGCTGATGTAACGGATGACATGATCCACTTCCGCTGTGTCGACCTGGAAAGACAAAGCGCTGCCTTTCTGCTGGATGCCACTGACTCCTTTCAGCTCTTCCAATCCCACAATCGGCTCTTTGGTTTCTACCAGCAGAATCGTCCCAGTCAAATGCCGCAATTCTTTGAGCGTTCCGGTTTCGATGATTTTTCCTTCGCGGATAATCGCCACTTTGTCACAGAGTTTTTCGACTTCCGACAGGATGTGGCTCGACAGCAGGATGCTCTTGCCCTGTTTTTTCGCTTCCACTACATATTCCTGAAACACACGCTCCATGAGCGGATCGAGGCCCGAAGTCGGTTCGTCTAATACATACAAATCCACATCCGACGAGAATGCCGCAATCAATGCCACTTTTTGCCGGTTTCCTTTGGAGTAGGTCCGGCATTTTTTCGTCGGGTCCAAGTCGAATTTCCGGATCAGTTCCTCTCGCCGGTCCAGATTATTGCCACCGCGCAGTTTAACGAACAGATCAATGACCTCTCCTCCGGTCAAGTTCGGCCATAAGTTGATATCTCCTGGAACATAAGCTACGCGTTTATGAATTTCCACAGCATCCTTCCAGGAATCCTTCCCAAAAATTTCTGCACGTCCGTCCGTCGCTTTTAAAATACCGAGCAGCACGCGCAGTGTGGTCGACTTGCCTGCTCCATTCGGACCGATAAAGCCATAAACTTCCCCTTCGCCCACTTCAATGTTCACGCCGTCGAGTGCTGCAAAATCTCCGAATTTTTTCGTCAGATCAACCGTTCTCAAGACTGCCATGAGTTTCCCTCCTAATTCGTATAGAAGCTTTTCTTCAGAATATCGAGATATTCGTAAAATTCATCCCAGTAAGGCTTCAAATCCAGTTCGGTCATTTTTTTCCCCTGCAGCTGTTGCAGGAGATTTTGCTGGTAGCCATCTACTCCCCAACGGATTAAATTGAATGCCTTGTCAACGTCGACATCTTTTCTGAAAAGCGTTTTGTCGATTCCTTCATACAGCAATGCATAACCCTGCTGCTGCAAATGCTCATAACGCTTCTGAAGATGTGGAGGAAGATCCAGATCTTTCGTTAACATAAACGTTCCCATAAAGTTGAAGATATGCTCGTTTTCCAGCTGTGCCTTCATTTTTATTTGCGCCGCATCCCTCATTCGTTTAATAAAATCACTTTCATTGATATCCACTAAGCTGAAATATTCATTGATGATGAAATTCATGCTGTAGTCGACCAAGTACTCGTAAAGGTCCTTTTTGTTTTTAAAATAGTAGAACAACATCCCTTTTCCGATACCGGCATTTTTGACGATGCGGTTGGTTGAAGCTTGCCCAAATCCATTTTCGGCAAATTCCATCAATGCTGAATCAAGGATTTTCTGTTGCTTTTTGGGGTCGAGGTTCTCAAATTTCTCCATGTTCATGCCCTCTTTCATTTCTTTGGACCACTCTGGTCGACTACAGAATACAACATTCGACCACACTGGTCAATTTATTAGTCTAAATTATCTGATTTTTTATTTGGTGAATTAAACCGTTGCCCCTGCCCTCTTAGAATGCTATCTTTTAGGTGCAATCATAATAGAGGAGGAAGACCCCGTGAAAATATTCTTTTCCCGAAAAAATGCGTCAATCATAGCCGGCCTAGTGACTTTGTCGCTCTTAGGTGCCTGTGGAAATAACGAAGATACAGCTCCTGAAGAAACAACGACCGCTTGGGATGAAATCCAGGAAAAAGGCAGCCTGATCGTTGCCACATCAGGCACCTTGTTTCCTACTTCCTATCGGGAAGAAGGATCGGATGAATTGACCGGCTTCGAAGTGGAAGTGGCACGAGAAATCGGTGAACGCCTTGAATTGGAAGTTGAATTTACGGAGCTAGGATTTGATGAAATGCTGACGTCTGTCCAAACCGGACAAGTCGACATCGCAGCCAATGACATTGAAATCACGGAAGACCGTAAGGACAATTTTCTTTTCTCCACACCGTTTAAGTATTCTTATGGCACTGCAATCGTCCGTTCAGACGATTTGTCCGGCATCGAAACCTTAGAAGACCTGGAAGGCAAAAAAGCCGCTGGTGCTTCGACTTCCGTTTACATGGAGACCGCACGCGAGTATGGCGCTGAGGAAGTTGTCTATGACAATGCGACAAATGAAACCTATCTCCGCGACGTCGCCATTGGACGGACAGATGTCATTCTGAACGATTATTATTTGCAGACATTGGCGATTGCAGCCTTTCCGGAACTGGACATCACCATCCATCCGAACCTCAAGTACAGCCCTTCTGAAGTGGGTGTTGTGATGAACGAAGACAATACCGAACTTGCCGAGAATGTGGATCGCGTCATCGAAGAAATGCTGGAGGACGGCACAATCGCCGAAATCTCAGCAGAATTCTTTAATGGTGCCGATGTGACTGAGAAAGTGGAAATTGAAGAATAATTGTTGAAGGAGCCCCTCTTGATTGAGCGGCTTCTTTTTTTGGAACTTTTTTTATTGCGGGGTGGCTGTGATTTTTCCAGTTAAGTGGATATACTTTCTGATTCAGCCTGAATACTTTCCATTTCACTTCAAATACTTTCTGATTCGGCCTGAATACTTTCCACTTCACTTAAAATACTTTCCGATACAGTTAATACGTTATTTGGAGAACCCATATCTCTCCTTTCCAGCCGCTTCCAAAAGCCTTATACTAAACTAAAAGTAAGAATAGTCAGTCTAAGGAGGCGAGCAGATGAATACTTCGTTTTCGCCGCTGGGTGATCAGGCGATTGTCATTGAACTGGGCACTGAAATCAATGAAGAAACAGAAAAAAAAATACGAAGACTGTCCACTTTGCTGGAAAGCCGGCCACCCAATTGGATGATTGAATTTATCCCTGCATTTATAACGGTAGCTGTCTTCTACGATCCTTGCGCAGCAACATACAGCAAGGTACAAGAAGAGCTGGCGGAACTTCTGGCGCACCTGGGGGAAGAGTTGGCTGTCGAATCCAGAACCGTTGAAATTCCTGTCTGTTATGGCGGTGAATTCGGACCCGACCTGGAATTCGTGGCACAACACAATGGCTTGACTGCGCGCGAGGTCATTGACATCCATACTTCCGGCAGTTATTCGGTCCACATGATCGGCTTTGCGCCCGGCTTTCCTTTTATCGGAGGCATGTCTGAAAAAATTGCGGCCCCAAGGCGCGATTCCCCACGACTCCGCATCCCGGAACGGACAGTCGGCATCGCCGGCATGCAGACTGGTGTCTATCCGATTGAAACACCGGGCGGCTGGCAGCTGATCGGCAGAACGCCGCTTCGGTTATTCCGGCCGGAAAATGACATTCCGAGCCTGCTGCAGGCAGGAGACAAAGTGGTCTTCTGGGAAATCTCTGAAACAGACTACCACGCATGGAAGGAGGATCCGAATGCTGAAAATCCTTAAAAACAGCTTGCAGACCACTGTACAAGACCTCGGCCGGAGCGGTTTTCAGAAATATGGCGTCATCGCCAGCGGCGCGATGGACCCTTATGCTCATCGCCTGGCCAATCTACTGGTCGGCAATAAAGAACAGACCGCCACACTTGAAATCACACTCGTCGGACCTGCAATTGAATTCATCGAAGACACGGTCATCGCGCTATGCGGCGGCGATTTGAGCCCGAAACTGGATGGCCAAGCTGCTCCAATGTGGAGGATGCTGTCCGTTAAAAAAGGCAATACCCTGACTTTTGGTGAGCCTCGCGTAGGCGCCCGCTGTTATTTGGCAATTGCCGGCGGCATCGATGTTCCTGAAGTCATGGGCAGCCGCTCTACGTACATGCGGGCCGGGATTGGAGGGTTTCAAGGGCGCTCTCTGGAAAAAGGCGACGAAGTGCCGGTTGGCCAGATCAGCAGGCAACGGCTTTCTTCACTATTGCAGGAAGCTGACAATGACTCAGATTGGTTGCTGCCGCCTGTCAGGTATTTTGAAGAACCCGTCATTCGGATGATGGCCGGGCGACAATTTGATTTATTCGATGACATCAGCAAAAAACGGATCTTCCAAGAAGCCTTCGCCGTCTCATCCAATTCTGACCGCATGGGCTATCGGTTGGAAGGTCCTCATCTGGCTCTTGAAAATCCGGCGGAATTGATTTCAGAAGCGGTGGCTTTCGGTTCTGTTCAAGTACCGGTGGATGGCAATCCGATTGTCCTGCTGGCAGACCGCCAAACGACTGGCGGCTATCCGAAGATCGGACAGGTTGCGTCTGTTGACTTGCCGCTCATCAGCCAGCTGAAGCCGGGACAGCAATTGCGCTTTAAAGAAATTTCCCTGGCAGATGCACAACAGCGTTGGATTGAACAAGAACAATCGATTCGGCAAATAAAAGCCGCGATTAAGTTGAAACGGGAGGAATGGACATGAGTTATAAAGTGGATTTGAACTGTGATATGGGCGAAAGCTTTGGTGCTTACCGGATGGGCAATGATGAGGAAATTCTTGATTACGTTACCTCTGCGAACATCGCTTGCGGCTTCCACGCCGGCGACCCTTCGACAATGCGCAAAACCGTTCAATTGGCCCTCGAAAAAAATGTTGGTATTGGCGCCCACCCTGGCTTGCAGGACCTGGTCGGCTTCGGCCGCCGCAATATCGCCCTGTCTCCTCAGGAAGCCTACGACTTAACCGTTTATCAAATCGGCGCTTTATCAGGCTTTATCAAAGCCGAAGGCGGACAGTTGCAGCATGTCAAAGCACATGGTGCCTTATACAATATGGCGGTAAAAGATGCGGCTTTGTCAGAAGCCATTGCAGAAGCTGTCTACAAAATCGATCCGGAACTGGTGCTGTTCGGGCTTTCCGGCAGTGAAATCATCAAAGCTGGCGAGAAAATCGGACTTCGTACAGCCAATGAAGTCTTTTCAGACCGCACCTATCAACCGGACGGCTCGCTGACGCCTCGGACCCAGAGCAACGCCTTGATCACCGATCCACAGATTGCCATCGACCAGGTCATTCGCATGGTCAAGGAAAATAAAGTGGCGACGGTTGAAAACAGCGATGCCGAGCTGCAGGCAGAAACCATCTGCATTCACGGAGACGGCGTTAACGCACTCGAGTTCGCCAGACAGATTTCAAAATGTTTGAAAGGAGCCGATATTGATATTGTTAAAGTGAGTGAATTCGTTTAATACAAGCCGAGGAGGATTTCAATGAAGAATGCGAAGAAGATGAAAAATACCAATGCCAGCGTCTTGCTGGGTGCCGCTTTCCTGATGGCGACTTCCGCCATCGGACCTGGATTTCTGACACAAACGACAGTTTTTACGGAAACTTTATTGGCTTCTTTCGGATTTGTTATTTTAATTTCTGTCATCATTGATATCGGTGCCCAAACGAATATATGGCGCATCATCGCCGTCTCCGGCAAACGGGCGCAGGATATCGCCAACGACGTTTTGCCTGGCCTGGGTTATTTCCTGGCTTTATTGGTCGTCATGGGCGGGCTTGCTTTTAATATCGGCAACATCGGCGGCGCTGGGCTTGGCACAAATGTGCTGTTCGGAATCGATCCGAAAGTCGGGGCTGTTTTAAGCGGCTTGCTCGCTATCGGCATTTTTGTTGTAAAAGAAGCTGGGCGGGCGATGGACCGTTTTGCTCAAATTCTTGGATTTGTCATGATCGCATTGACCGTTTACGTTATGATCACTGCACAGCCGCCTGTCGGCGAAGCGATCGCAAAAACTTTCGTGCCCGATACCATCGACATCTTTGCCATTGTCACGCTCGTCGGCGGAACCGTCGGCGGCTACATTACTTTTGCAGGCGGACACCGGCTGATTGATGCAGGCCTGACCGGCAGAGCAGCCTTGCCCGAAGTGACCAGAAGCTCCATTTATGCGATTGGTATCGCTTCATTCATGCGCATTATTTTGTTTCTGGCGGTGCTCGGCGTTGTGTCACAAGGCCTTTCGTTGGATCCTGCCAATCCGCCTGCTTCCGTCTTCCAATTGGCCGCCGGCAACGTTGGCTATAAAATTTTCGGCGTCGTCATGTGGGCGGCTGCAGTCACATCAGTTGTTGGAGCTGCCTACACATCTGTATCCTTTATCCGGTCATTCAGTCCGGTGCTGGAAAAGTACAATCGTCTATTGATCATCAGTTTCATTGTCATCTCCACCTCTGTTTTTGTCATCATCGGCCAGCCCGTTCTGGTATTGGTGCTTGTGGGATCCTTGAATGGTTTGATTTTACCGATTGCCCTTGGTGTTATGCTGATTGCCGCGCATAAAGCGAAGATTGTCGGCGACTACAAGCATCCTCTATGGATGACTGTTTTCGGTGTCGTCATCGTGGTCGCTATGGCGTGGATGGGAATCTATACCTTGATGAACGGAATTCCGGCATTATTTGAATAAAGGAGTGGAATGAGATGAACATCATCAATCAACAGTCCCCTCGTGAAATTCGGCAGCTGATCCGCAATGGTGAATGGCAAAAGCCCACATCCAGTTTGGCTAATGGCTTTATCCAGGCCAACCTGGCGGTGCTGCCAAAAGAAATGGCTTTTGAGTTCCTGCTTTTCTGTCAGCGCAATCCGAAATCCTGTCCGTTAATCGATGTAACAGAACCGGGTTCATTTATTCCGGAGTTGTCAGCGCCAACCGCTGATTTGCGGACAGATCTTCCGAAATACCGGATTTACAGAGACGGCATACTGACGGAAGAAACAGACCAGATCACCGACTTGTGGACAGATGACATGGTTGGGTTTTTAATCGGCTGCAGTTTCACTTTTGAAGAAGCCCTGATCAACAATGGCATTCCGATTCGCCATAACGAAGAAAACTGCAATGTACCGATGTACAGGACCTCCATTCCCGCAGTGAAAGCGGGACGCTTTGAAGGGCCGACGGTAGTCAGCATGCGCCCCATGCCGGAAAAAGACGTTATCCGGGCCGTCCAGGTGACGAGCCGTTTTCCGAGCGTCCACGGAGCTCCCGTGCATATCGGCAATCCTGAAGGCATCGGCATCCGTGATTTAAGCCAGCCTGATTTTGGGGACCGCGTGACTGTCAAAGAAGGTGAAGTTCCTGTATTTTGGGCTTGCGGTGTGACGCCACAGGCGATTGCCATGCACGTCAAACCCGAAATCATGATCACCCATGCCCCCGGACATATGTTCATTACCGATTTGAAAACTGAAGAAATCAGTGTCATATAAACACTAAAAACCAGTAAGCCGATTTGGGCCTTACTGGTTTTTTAATGTGTTTTTATGATGGGCTTCCGGTCTCCACAAGATCACGTGATGCCGCTACCCGATCGTCCTGCAGCCAGCAAGCCACAGAATGCCCTGTTTCCGTCACTGTATCACGCGGTGTATACGTATGGCATACCGCCATCGTATGCGGGCACCTGGCCGCAAATGCGCAGCCTTCTCCAAGCGTCGCCAAGTTAGGCGGTGAACCCGCAATCGGCAAGAGCGGTTGCGAGCGGTCTTCATTCAGTTTGGGCATCGATTGAAGCAGGCCCAATGTATACGGATGCTGCGGATTGTAGAAGATTTCATCCAGTGTGCCCTGTTCCACAATTTTGCCGCCATACATGACAGCGACACGGTCAGCCATATTGGCGACCACGCCCAAATCGTGCGTGATCAAAATAATGGCTGTCTCGGTCTTCTTTTGCAGGTCCTTCATCAAATCCAGAATTTGCGCCTGGATGGTAACATCGAGTGCCGTGGTCGGTTCATCCGCAATCAGCACTTTCGGGTTGCAGGCAAGCGCCAGCGCGATGACCACACGCTGCCTCATGCCGCCTGAAAATTGATGAGGATAATTATCCAGCCGTTTTTCCGCTTGCGGAATCCCGACCAGCTTGAGCATTTCCAGCGCCCGGCTGCGCGCCTGCGCTTTTGTCAGCTGCTCATGCCGCTGGACGCCTTCCATGATCTGTTTGCCGACTTTCATCGTCGGATTCAGTGAAGTCATCGGATCCTGGAACACCATCGAGATTTCCGATCCGCGCAAATCCGTAACTTGGCGCTTGGACATCTTCAATAAACTTTTGCCGTTATAGACAATATCGCCTTTAGTCACTTCTGTGGTGGCTGCCGGCAGCAATTGCATGATGGATTTGGCGGTGACTGACTTGCCCGAACCGGATTCGCCGACAATCGCCAACGTCTCCCCTTTTTTCAAATCAAAACTTACACCCCGCACCGCCGTCAATTTGCCGGTTTGGGTTTTAAACGCTACATGCAGGTTGTCGACTGTCAAAATGGTCTCGCTCATGTTGAACCCTCCCCTATTTTCTCATTTTCGGATCTAATGCATCACGTAAACCATCGCCAAGCAAATTGAATGAGATCATGATGATACTGATAACCAAGGCCGGAAAAATCAATTTATACGGGAAATACCGCATTGATTTATAGCCGTCTTCAATCAAAACACCAAGCGACGCAAGAGGCGCCTGCAATCCAAGGCCGATAAAGCTCAGGAACGCTTCGAAGAAAATAGCGGTCGGAATCGTAAACATGACTGTGACGATGATCGGTCCCATGACATTCGGCAAAAGATGCTTCGAAATCAGCCGTGGATTTGATGCGCCAAGGGTACGGGAAGCCAAAACAAATTCCTGGCCCTTCAGCTGCAGCACTTGGCCGCGTACCACACGCGCCATGCCAACCCAGCCGGTGATGACCATCGCCAGAATAATCGATGTGATGCCCGGCTCCAGCACAAGGATAAACAAAATGATGACAATCAAGTTCGGAATCCCCATAAGGATCTCGATGATCCGCTGCATGACGTTGTCGATGCGCCCTCCATAAAATGAGGAGATGCCACCGTAAATGACGCCGATCACCAAATCGAGGAAAGCCGCCACTAAAGCGATGAACAAGGAAATCTGCGTCCCTTTCCAAACACGGGTCCACAGATCGCGGCCGAATTCATCGGTACCGAACCAGTAATTGATCTGAACATCCCGTTCCGCATATTGATCCACGCCTGCCGAGTTCTGTCCGTTGAATCCGAGCCACTCCAACCCTTCGACTTTCGGCGGCATATTGGAATGCGCCAAATTTTGTTCCCGGTAAGAGAATTCATTCAGGCTCGGACCGATCAACGCCAAAGCAATCAACAAGACGAGCATGACGAGTGAAATCATGGCGCCTTTGTTTTTGATGAGACGCTGAAATGCTTCTTTCCAGAAAGACACGGACGGCGTACCAATTTCCTCGCTTTTCCGTTGGTCCAGCGGCGCTTTTACAAACAGATCCGATGGGATTTCGTCGTAAGCATATTGGTTTTGCGCCTGCAAATCTTGATGCGGGGGAAGGTGTGGTATGTTTTTCGTCATGCTGATTCCCCCTTATAGTTGATGCGTGGATCCAGGAAGCTGTAAATGATATCCACGACAAAGACAACGAAAATGAACAAAGCGCTGTAGAAAATGGTAATGCCCATGATGACGCTGTAATCCAATACCAGGATCGATAAAGTGAACTGCTCGCCAAGCCCCGGCACTGCGAAAATCTTTTCGATGACCAAGGTTCCCGTCATGATCGAGACAGCAAGCGGCCCAAGCATGGTGACAACCGGAATCAGCGCATTGCGGATGACGTGCTTGACGATGACCTGGTTTTCTTTTAAGCCCTTGGCTCTGGCCGTAATGATGTAATCCTGGCCGATCACTTCGAGCATTTCACTGCGGATAAACCGCGCGACCGTGGCCGTCACCGTCACCGACAAAGCGATGGACGGCAGCAGCGTACTGGAATACCCTTCCCATAACGCGACGGGCAGCCATTCCAATTTAACGCCTACGTAATACTGCAGCAACGCCGCAAAAACGAAAGATGGAATCGACATTCCCAAAACGGCTAATGTCACCGACCCGTAATCCAAAAGGGAGTTGTGCTTCAAAGCCGAAACAATGCCTAGAACAAGTC
Organism: Planococcus sp. APC 3900; assembly: GCF_030407735.1. Classification (NCBI taxonomy): domain Bacteria; kingdom Bacillati; phylum Bacillota; class Bacilli; order Caryophanales; family Caryophanaceae; genus Planococcus; species Planococcus sp. APC 3900. The sequence goes on from NZ_JASDCT010000006.1 coordinate 174,406, forward strand.
CGATAATGGCGCCAATCACCAATGCCTGCAAGCCGATAAAAGCTGATGGCCCGATGCGGTCACTGATCATGCTGGTGACGGTCCGGCCTTCATGTTGGAATGAATAACCTAGATCGCCCTGTACCAGGTTGCCGATATACTGAATGTATTGGATAGCGACTGGCTGATCCAGTCCATATTTAGCATTCAATATCGCCAATTGGCTATCGGTCAATTTCTCCGGGTTGGTGAACGGTGTACCCGGCAACAGCTGCATCAGGAAAAAGGTAGCTGTCACAATAATGAAAAGCGTAATGAGCATAAAGCCGATCCGCTGCAGTAAATAACGTTTCATGCGAACACCTCAGTTCTATAGGGTGAATTTAACTTCTTGATGCGAAAAGCGGAAGCACCCGGGTAGCTCTGACGGACATAAGACAGACCGGCAAAGCGGCGTATTTTCAGCCGCACAGCCGGGTTGGCTTATGACCCGAAGAGCTGGGTGCTGGAGTCTGGCCAAGACGAAAAGTGGAAGCGCCCATGTGATGGTTCAGTGATGAAAAAATACGAGGGCGCCCATAAATCGGCTACACCCTCGTATCTATAAGCTGTAAACCTGTTTTATTCTTCGATCGTCACCCATTTGTAGGAGAATGAAGCCCCTGTCGGATGCACCAAAAGATTTTTGATTTTGCTTCTCATTAAGACAGCAGCACCTTCCTGGTAAAGCGGCACGATTGCTGCATCTTCTTCCAATAGGATTTTCTCGATATCCAACAGCATCTGGTAACGTTTTTCTAGATCCGTTTCCGTTCTTGCTGAAGCCACCAATTCTTCCAATTCGGCATTTTTGTAATCCATGCGGTTAGCTGATCCACCTTCCAACCACATATCCAAGTAAGTCATCGGGTCGCTGTAATCCGGTCCCCATGAAGATAGAGACAAATCATACTCGACCGCTTTTTCGATTTCCAGACGTTGTGCGAAAGGAACCGCTTTGATGTCCAATTTGAATCCTGGAAGATTGTCTTCCAATTGTGCTTGAATGTACTCAGCTACTTTTTTATGGTCTTCAGAATCGGCAATGTTGATGGAGACTGTTACATCTGTTGCCCCTGTCTCTTTCAGCCCTGTTTCCCAAAGCTTCTGGGCTTCTTCAACCGTGCCTGTATTGAAGTCTCCGTTCAAGTCACGGAAATCTTCACCTGTTGGCGATTTGAAGAATCCTTTCGGCACGATGCCGTTCAAGGCAGTCGATCCATTTTTCAAAATAACATCCGTTAAGCTTGCTTTGTCGATTGCCATATTAACTGCTTGGCGAATGTTTTTATTGCCCAGTACCGGATGGTTATGGTTGAAACGAAGGAAGATGACTTCCGGCTCTAAAATCGTATCGAAGTTTTCGTCGTCCTTGTTCTGGTCGACAGCTTCTGAGCTCAATACGATGCGGTCCACTTTATTTGTTTCGTATAAATTGACGCCTGCTGCCGGATCTTTCACAACGTAAGCATTCACAGCATCAAGTTTAACTGTGTCTGCATCCCAGTAATCTTCGTTCTTTTCGTATTTCCATCCTTGCTCATGTGTCCAATCCACCAATGTGAATGGTCCGTTGAACAGGATATTTTCCGCTTCCAGTGCGTATTGGTCACCCTGCTCTTCTACAAATTTCTGGTTCTGTGGCAAGAAAGTCGGGAACGTCATCAATGACTGGAACAATGGGTTCGCTGCTTCCAACGTAACTTCCAGTGTTTTCTCGTCGATTGCTTTAACGCCCAATTCTTCTGCGTCCATTTCTTCGTTCATGATCGCTTCAGCGTTTTTGATCCCTGCTGTTACGAACATGAAGTTATAAGGGCTTGCGTCTTTCATAACACGTTTCCAAGCATATTCGAAATCCTGCGCAGTAACCGGTTCCCCATTGCTCCAGTTCGAGTCGCGCAATGTGAACGTGTGAACGCTCTTGTCTTCATTTTCTGTATGGTCCGTTACTAAAGCTTCAATCGGTTCATGGTTTTCATCCTGGCGGTAAAGCCCTTCATTGACGTTATTCAACACAGTGAACGCGATGCCGTCATGTGCTTTGGTAGAATCCAAAGTAGGGATATCTGCTGTGGTCGAAATGTTCAATACTTGTCCAGCTTCCCCTTCCGCTGCGCTTTCTTCGTTTGAACTCTCCGAAGAATTGAAATTACACCCCGATAAGATTAAAACGAATGCGATCAAAATCATGAAAATCTGCGTTTTTCTCTTTCTCTCCATTTTCCCTACCCCCATTTTTTGATAATTCTTTATTTTGGTAATTCTTTATAATCATAATTGTTATTGCGGAAATAGGCAACAAGATGTTTTAATTTTCAAATTTATAAATTACATGGTAATCTCTATTTATGTAAGGAAAGGGTCGACTTGTATGAATTTTAAAAGAGTTTTGTTTCTGATTTCACTGGGCAGTTCGTTAACGTTGCCTTTCTTCCTATATACGGAATGGTCAATCGCTAGATGGTTTGATGCTTTGTTTTTAGTGGGCCTCTTGCTGCTGATGGTCTATTTCATCATGGTATTGATCGAAGGCCAATTTTTTACGGCATTTTTAAAAAGCACCCGAAACTTTTTTGCAAAAGTAAATAAAAAGGATCAGCTCATTCGGGAAAGCGAAAAACGTTCGGTTGATCGAGTGGATTACCGCAAAGAATTCCCAAACCGAAATTCGTTTCTTCAGATCGGCCTTCTTTTTTCCATCAGCAGCCTGGTGATTTCTGTTGCTTTGTATTATTTGGATTAACCAATAAAAAAACGGCAGGCCTGTAAAAGGCACTGCCGTTTTGTTTGATGAAAATGCTGTTCATTGCCATTCCAAAATACCGGTAAGGTCCCGATAGATGCTGTCGGGCTCCATACCCAGTTTATCCAACGGCATCCCGTCCCGGTTGATCCAGGCGGTCTGAAAGCCAAAGCTCTTTGCTCCTGCAATATCCCATTCGTTCGAAGACATGAACAGGACTTCGTGGCGTTCCACTCCAAGGACCTTCAAGGCATAGCTGTACGACGCCGGCGTCGGTTTATATTGCTTGATGTCGTCGACGCTGATGATCTCATCGATCAGTTCAGAAAGAACCGAGTTTTTGATAAGCGGCTCCAGCATATCCCGTGAGCCATTTGAAAAAACGGCAATTTTCTTGTCGCGCATCTGCTCTAAAATTTCTGCGGATTCGGGATGTGCTTCGAGATTTCTGTAAGCCTCAAGCAAGGTCTCCACTTTTTCCTCATCATATGGAAGTTCCAATTTCGTCAACGTATAATCCAGGGCATCTCTCGTGATTTTGGAAAAGGGTTCATATTGCCCCATCAATTGCCGCAAGAATGAGTACTGGAGCTGCTTCTGGCGCCAGACGATGCTGATTTCCTCTCCTTTGTCACCGTATAGATCCCTGCACTTCTCTTTGACCGAGTAGACATCGAACAATGTGCCATAAACATCGAATATCAAGGCTTGAATGGATGATTTCATTTGTTCAACTCCTGTCTGATAAGATAGATGATTTTTTCCAAGTAAGAGGAGCTATGCGGCACTATCTCCTTCAGGCCAATCCTTTTTTTGAAAGGACTATGGCCATCAAGCGTTGCGATAAACCCATCAATCTCCACTTCTTCTTCCTTACCCGCAAACAAATCCGCCAATGCCTCAAAATCAACTTCCCCCATGCCGGACACTTCCTCCAGCTGCAACTCAAACCTAAGGTCATTGTTATTCGGCATAGGATATAAGAAGCAATGGCAGCGTTCGTTGTCAATAAAACCCGGAATCTCCATTTGATCTTTGACCATACCGAGAAGAATGAGCTTATCAAAATCCACTTCCAAGCCAAGTTCCTCTTTAACTTCCCGCACGCCGTCTTCTACAGTTTCATCCGCCAGCAAATGGCCGGCCGCAGTGATGTCGAACAAACCGGGGAAATCTTTCTTGGCTTCACTGCGCAACTGGAGATAAACCGTATCTCTGTTGTTCCTACGCCCCACCATCCAACAATGAAACGTTTCATGCCAAAGCCCTTGTTCATGGACAGCTTGCCGAGTTTCTATCCCTTGCGGATTTCCATGTTCATCGTACACACGCAATTTCTCCGTTTCCATCGCCCTGCCCCTTTTTTCTTTTTAGCATAGCAAAAAAACCGGCCGTATACCTGGCCGGTCCTTCTTCCGATCATAAAATTCTTCTCTGGTCTTAAGCTCTTCAAATGCATTCATGAGTATTCATTAAAATGTGTATCATCCGGCGCTACATGCTTGATGAACAGCAGGTCTTTTTCGGTGATATCCGGAACGAAAAATTCAGTGCCCCAATGTTCGGAAGAGAAAATATGCTGTTCTCCTCTGCTCAAGAAAATGGAGAACCACTTGAGCTTTTTCTTTTCACTGACATGGCAGCTCATCAGGTATTCAGCAATTTCCAATGTCAACAACCCCGAGAAAATGGTCATACCCTGCTTGTCATCAATATCGAACAATCCAGGCAAACTGGTTGTAAGCTCTTCAATCACTCCTGCTTCTTCATTAAAGCAATGAATTTCAAATGTATCGGATTTAGCCAGAAAATATTCCATCAGCAAAAGCCAATAATCATAATTTCCGATAGCAGGTATTCTTTCGACTCCATCACCGTCTATGAATTCGGTAAGTTCAAATTGTAATTGTGTTTTAAGTTCCATGCCATTCATCACCTGCCCTTTTCTCCCCATACACTCTATCTATTCATGCCCACCCAAATTCAGCCGGCGGTAAAATCCTAAGGCTTCTGCCAGAAACTCTTTATCGTAATGCGTTTTGTCATGTATTCTTTCTACCCAATCTTCCAGCCTTTCAATCGGTTCGTCCGGATAAAGACCCGTACTGGTGCTTAAAAAGCTTGTCCAGTTGTCGAACTCCCAATGAACGGTTTCGCCTTCTCCCGGCAACCGGACTTCAACGAGCGGCTCTGGATGGATATGGCGCTGGGAATACTCAGCCGCTTCCATAAAGTCTGCGCGATCCACCGGCTCTATCGTATAGATCTGCTGAGACTGTTTGCCGTTCGGCCGATAATAAATGACTTTTATTCCTTCTTCGGTTTTCTGTACTTGCACTTCCGCTCCCGGAAAGAATCCTGCCAGCCTTTCACCTGTAAACTCCGGTCTATCGACATCCATCAAGATTGGCTGTATCCATTGATCCCCTAAATCACACAGGAATCTGCGCCCATCCCGGTCTTCGGCCATAATAGCGCCATGTGCCTGTTCCGTTCCAAGCTCACTGCCTACCGGATAAGCTTTCACACCCGCTTCATCAAAAGCTGCAAGCAGCCAAATGGCCAAATCAAAACAATTGCCGGTGATTCCATACTGCTCCCGCTGTTCCTTCATCAACTCTACGCTGCGCTGTTTCTGTTCGCCTGAACGCTGAGAATACCAAGCTTTGGTCAAGGTCTCCATTGGAAAATCATCGAATTGCCGCCAAACGGAAAGAATTTCTGCTGGTGCTTCCATTTTTTCCACCTTCTCTTTTTTCGTATGGCTATTACTTCTCTTTTCCCTCTAGAAAGTCCTTCTAAGCTCAGACGAACTACAGACATTTACAGTAATCAAAAAAAGAACAAGCCCGAGGGTTTGTTCTTTGTAAGCGCAGCTTGTGGCATCACTCTGCCAATAAACCTTTGCGCTGACGAATCTGGTAGTAATTCAGTTGCTTGAATAATTCCGAAGAAGTTCCCTGATTTACTGAGAACTCAACTCCGTATTCTATGGTGTCCACTCTTGTTGATTTTCGAACAATCGCCCCTGGCAACAGAAAAGCGCTGTCCAGTATTTGAAAGCTGCAATTTACACTTTCCTGCAAAGGAATATTAAGCGCTGAAGAAAATGTCAGTCCCCCTACACTGACATTGTAAATCTCAATCGGCAAGAATCTGCCTCCGTAAACCGATACTTTACCAGTTACGGCCTGATTAAAAACTACCCTAAAAAATTCGCGACGATTTTCTCCCATTTCGCCCTCTCCACCCCTGGTTACATATACAAATTAACGAGCAAGCCTTTAATTTCCCCAACTAGATCTAAAGTACCGATGCCAGCTTCTTCATTATTCAATAATTCGTCCTGAATTTCAATCAGTTTTTGATCAATCACTTTGATGACCTGATGAGATTTCATTCCTCCGCCTGGCGCATGGCTTTGTTCATCCGATAAACGTAAACCATGCCGTGTGGATTCGCCGACGAATTGCTTGACTGCCTGCTTGTAATTCAATAGGTTTTCGAGTGTCCGCTGGTTGGAAAGCTTCTGGCCTTGTGCATCTACACGCCCCATCAATTGGTTCAGGGAATCATTGTGAAGCTTAGATTGGGATTTTTTCATGGCTGTCAAAAAAAGATCACCGCTCTTATTTCCCGAGCCCTGTACCGAGAGCCGTTCGTTTTGAATATTGTTTTGACTGTCAATGCGCATTCACAGCACCTCGTCTTCTTTCGTATTCTCATGATGCTGATTGTTTCTATTAACGACGAGTTCCACTTTTCCATACTCCGTTTGGAGCACTTTGGCAATTTGTTCGAAAGAAAATCCTTGTCTGGAAAGCTGCATGATCTTTTCAGTTTCTATAGAATCGATTTCCGGCACCTCTTCAAACTCAGAGGCAAGTTTTTCTTCCAAACGTTCAATTCGCTCCACTAAATCCGACTCGCTGCCTTTCAGATGGGAAAGTAATTTATCGTAAAGTTCCTTATTTTCTTTTTCAAGTTGGGCTATGAATTCCGCCATATCTTCATGGATTCCAGCTGGGGCTTGTTCCGCCTGCTGCTTTTTAACAGATAGCATCAACTTTATATTCATTGCCAGCAATAAGAAGATTATTGCGACCGATAGCCATTCCATTGTCATCCCCGCACCTTCTGTTTTGATTGCACCTTAATAACCATCATGTACGGATAAAATCGAAGCATGCAAACGCAGCATGGCTTTCGAGTGAAGCTGTGAGACTCTTGAAACGCTGACATTGAGGATTTCCGCAATCTCAGTTAATTTCATTTCTTCAAAATAACATAGCGAAACGGTGATTTTTTCTTTTTCCGGCAATTTGTCAATCGCACGGACCAGAGATTCCTTGGTCATTTGTTCAGACAGATGACGTTCAGGGGAATCGACATGGTAGCTTCCCATGCTTCCTTGCTCTTGGAAATGTTCATCATCCATTGAAATCATTGTCGATAAAGCGGCTTCGGAAACCGTCTTATTAAGCTCCGCTTTGGTGATGCCGAGGTAGGCGCTGACTTGGTCATCAGAGACCGATTCGTTATTTTGCTGTTCCAGCAATAGATAAGCTTTTTCGATTTTTTTCACTTTGTCCCGGACAGAACGCGGAAGCCAATCGCTGTTCCGAAGACCGTCAATAATGGCTCCTTTAATGCGCCAGGAAGCGTAGGTTTCAAACTTCAGATCCCGCTCGATGTTGAATTTGCTCAATGCATCAAGCAATCCTTCATAGGCGTAGCTGCGGACATCGTCTTTCTCTACAGTTTTGGGCAAACTGATCATAAAGCGTTGAATGACGTAATCCACTAGCGGAAGATACTGTTCAACCAGATACTCACCAGCCTGCGGATCCCGGTGCTGTTGCCAGTCACCCCAATAATTAAGTTCTTCTTTTGATAGTTTCTGGTTCAGCATAATTTTCACCACCATTTCCAAGCGAAAAAACCGCCTTTATTTAAACAAGATTTTCATTATAAAGCCTTTAAGGCCGAGCTTGTATGGCAACGGCAACTGCAGAAATCCACTTGCTATCTGGCGTATGGCTGTTGCCGATTCGCTGTTCGGATAGGCCAACAGAAGCGGCTGCTGCTTTTTCACAGCTTCCGGAACGCGTACATCGCTTGGAATAGACCCCAGTGTACCGATTTCTTTTCCCAAGAATTGCTCAGTTGCCTGCTTGAAATTGTCTGCTGTTTGCTGCCCCTCTTTTTCGCTGATGCATTGGTTGACTACCAATTTCAAGTGAACATTAGGGTCTATGCCATGAACCATTTTTACGACCGAGTAAGCATCCGTAATCGAAGTTGGCTCTGGAGTCGCCACCAAAATGACGTCATCTGCAGCCAGGACAAACCGCAGATTTTCATAGGATAAGCCAGATCCAGTATCCAAGATGATGTAATCCACCTTGCCTTGCAGGGTGCCCAATTCCTTAAAGAATTTTTCCAATTTCAAATCATTCTTCTGAAATAATTCATTAAAACCGTTGCCGCCTGAAATGAACAACAAGCCATTCGGTCCTTCTTCGATTATGTCCTGTACAGCCAGATCTTTTTCGATCATCGTTGCGATGGTTTCCCGCGGCATAAGGCCAAGAAGCACCTCAATATTGGCAAAGCCAAGATCAACATCAAAAATCAACACTTTCTTATTTTGCTCAATCAGGCTTAATGCAAAGTTCAAAGCGAAGTTGGACTTTCCTCCCCCGCCCTTGCCGCTGGTGACTGCCAGCACACGGGTTTTTTTACCAGCTTTTTTGCCAGGATTTTCGGATTGCTGATTCTTCATCTTTTCTCTTAGTCCATTTGCCTGATCAAGCATGATTGTCTTCCTCCAATATAAAATCCGCCACTACACTTGGAGTGACTTTCAGTATGTCGTTGGGAACATTTTGCCCATTGGCAATCTGGCGAATAGGGATATCATAATGATGAATTAAGTTGAGGATAGCTCCCACAGAACTGGTTTCATCTTTTTTGGTTAACAACAATTCATCCACGGAAAGCGATTGAAAATTATCAATGATTTTTTTCATATCCTCGTACTTTGCGGTTAAGCTCAACACCAAATGAATTTGAATCTTGCTGGCAAGCGGCAATAATCGTTTCAGCTCTTCGATATACTGGGACTGTTGATAATTGCGTCCTGCCGTATCCATTAAAATGATGTCGCAGTCCTGAAAATCCTCCAGTGCAACCAACACCTCTCCTGCCGTTTCAACCGCTCTGACCGGAATATTCAAGATGCTGCCATAAGTCTTCAATTGCTCTACTGCGGCAATGCGATACTTATCTGCAGTAACTAATCCCACTTTTTTATCTTTGTTCAGCATATAATCAGCAGCAATTTTAGCGATGGACGTTGTTTTTCCGACACCCGTCGGACCCATAAAACAAATGATTTCCGGTTCTGTAACAATGCTTGGGCTTTGATTATTTTCAACCATCTCCATCAATTCTTCGCGAGCCATCTGATGCACAATCTCTAACGTATGGTCAGTTTTGTCCTTTAGTCTTGAAAGCAGTTTTGAAAGCAATTCCCCTTGGACATCCACTGCCACTTCCTGTGCCGCCAATAGTCTTTTTATTCCCTGAAGCAGTTCAGCAGTGGATTCGATTTCCAGTGTTACACTGGTCGCAGCTTTTGGAAATTCAACTTGCTGGACCTGCATCTCCTGCTTCACTTCGGGGTCAATGGCAGCAGTGACTTCCAGTTTGTCTTTCTGGAAAAACCCAAGAAATCCGCCGGTTTTGATTTTTTTGGTATTCAAGATCAAAGCATCAGCACCCAAATCCTGCTTGATCAGGGGGATCGCTTCGGTCATTGTGCCGACGATATAGGTTTTCAGCATCATGAGATGTTAACCACTCCAACACTTTGGATTTCAATTTCAGGTTCCAGTTCGTTATAGGACAGTACCGGCAGATCTGGGGCAAAACGCTCCACGAACTGCCTCATGTAAATCCGGATGGCCGGAGACGTCAGCAGAATCGGCTGGACGCCGGTTTGCTGAAGCTGTGCGGCTTGTTCCGTAATCTTCTGGAAAATTGTCTGGGAAGACTCCGGATCGATGGACAAGTAATTGCCTTGTTCCGTCCGGTGAACCGAATCCGCGAACTTCTTCTCAAGACTTGCTCCAGCTGTAATCACTTGCAGCGGTTCTCTCTGTGTCGCATATTGCAGCGTAATCTGGCGCGACAAGGACTGGCGTACGTATTCCGTCAACAGGTCCGTATCCTTTGTTTGCGAAGCATAATCGGCCAGCGTTTCCAAGATGACCAATAAATTGCGGATCGACACTTTCTCTTTCAGCAACTTCATCAGCACTTTCTGTACTTCACCAATTGTCATCAGCTGCGGCACCAATTCTTCCACCACTGCAGGTGCGGTTTCCCGTACATTTTCAATCAATGATTTCACTTCCTGCCTCCCGATCAATTCATGGGCATGGCGCTTGATAACTTCCGTCAAATGAGTGGAAACGACAGAAGGCGGATCGACGATGGCATAGCCTGCCATTTCGGCTTCTTCTTTCATGTCTTCATTGACCCATAGAGCCGGCATGCCGAAGGCGGGTTCAACTGTTTCGATGCCTTCCACCGCTTCGTCGTCAATGCCCGGACTCATGGCCAGGTAATGGTCGAGCATGATTTCACCCGAAGCTACCCGGTTCCCTTTGATCTTGATGACATATTCATTGGGCTGAAGCTGGATATTATCACGGATCCGAATAACTGGAACCACAATGCCCAGTTCCATTGCACATTGCCGGCGAATCATGATGACACGGTCCAGCAAATCGCCGCCTTGGTTTTTATCGGCAATCGGGATCAGGCCATAGCCGAATTCAAACTCGATGGCGTCGACATGCAATAAGTCGATGACGCTTTCCGGGCTTTTCATCCCTTCGATTTCTTTTTCATCTTTGCTTAAGTCGACGTCCTGTTTTTCTTCAGATTTCAAGGTCTTTTGCATACTGAACGCGCCATAAGCGATGACACCTGCAATCGGCACCACCAACAAAGGGCTGATCGGTGTAAACACTGCAAACATGACCAAGGTTCCAGCTACGATGTACAGCATTTTCGGATAAGCAAAAAGCTGCTTGGTGATATCCGAACCTAAATTGCCATCCGATACCGCACGCGTTACAACAATACCCATTGCAGTCGAGATCAGTAGGGCTGGAATTTGAGAAACCAAACCGTCTCCGATCGACAGCAGGGTGAACAGCTGGGCCGCTTCACCGAATGGCAGCTTGTGGACCATCACACCAATCAGCAAACCCCCGAGAATATTAATGAGCGTAATGATGATGCCGGCAATTGCATCTCCTTTGACGAATTTGCTGGCACCGTCCATGGCACCATAGAAATCCGCTTCTGAGCTGACTTTCTCGCGGCGGTTCTTGGCTTCCTGATCCGAAATCATGCCAGCGCCAAGATCAGCGTCGATGCTCATCTGTTTGCCGGGCATGGAATCGAGTGTGAAACGTGCAGCCACTTCCGCTACGCGTTCCGATCCTTTTGTGATGACCAGGAACTGGATGATGACGAGGATCAGGAATACCAGAATCCCGATAATGGCACTGCCACCGACCACAAATGAGCCGAATGTTTCAATGACTTGTCCACCGGTTTGGTTAGTGAGGATCGAACGTGTCGTCGAGACGTTCAAGCCTAAACGAAATAAAGTCGTTAATAATAATAAAGTAGGAAAAATAGAAAATTGCAGCGGTTCTTTTGTATTCATTGCCACTAACAAAATCGTTAAGGCAAGACTGATATTGATCATGATTAAGACATCTAATAAGAGCGGCGGAAGAGGGATGACCATCATCACCACAATCATGATGACGGCTACCATGATGGCATAATCTCTAAATTTCACGCGTATCCCTCCTCTTTCCTGTTCATCGGATTTTTCCTTTTAATCGGTAAATATATGCTAAAACCTCTGCCACAGCCAGGAACAACTCTTCCGGAACGGTATCTCCGACTTCAGCCTGGGCATACAGTGCGCGCGCAAGAGGTTTATTTTCCATCGTCACAATTCCAAATTCTTTTGCTTTTGCTTTAATCTTTAACGCCAGATGATCTTTGCCCATTGCGATGATGACCGGAGCCGCCATCGTTTCGGCATCGTATTTGATGGCGATCGCGTAATGCGTTGGATTGGTGATTAATACATCCGCACCAGGCAAATCCTGAATCATGCGATTCATGCTCATTTGCCGTTGCTTGTCTTTTATTTTTCCTTTGATCAGCGGATCGCCTTCCGCTTTTTTGTATTCATCTTTGATGTCCTGTTTCGACATCCGTATGCCTTTTTCAAATTCGTATTTTTGGTACATATAATCCATGATCGATAAACACAGCAGGATGATGCCAGCAGTCAGACCCATTTTAAAGACCAATGAGCCGATAAATGATAAAGAAAAGCTGATGCTTTTTTGGGACAGTGTAAACAGTTCTGCTTTACTGGTCCACAGCACACCAAAAGCGGCACCGCCGATGATGGCGATTTTCAGCAGAGATTTGCCTAATTCCACCAGGGCACGAAGAGAGAAAATCCGCTTCGCCCCTTTGACCGGATCCAGGCGTTCGAGCTTCGCCATGATGGGATCGGTCGTAAAGATGGCCCCTACTTGGATAAAGTTTCCCAGAAAACCGAAGATTACCCCAACCAGCATGATGGGCAGCATCAATAAAAATGCATTCATCGCCATTTGCTCAAATAATGTACGGATCGTCGCCGGTGTTATTTCCCAGGAAATATATTCAGTGAAATGAATGCGGTAAATAGCCAATATCCGGTCCAACATCCAGCCGCCCATCGAATTCAGCAGCATGATGCCTCCTAATATAATCATGGCAGCCGCCACTTCCGGACTTTTGGCGACTTGGCCTTTCCGCTTGGATTCCTGACGTTTTTGCGGTGTCGCTTTTTCAGTTTTTTCACCGGCAAAAAATTGCAGGTCCAAGGGATACCTTTTCACCACTTATGTTCCTCCTAATAAACTGATCAGCTGAGCCATGCTCACCAACAGTTTCTCGAAAAGAATCTGCAGGATGTAGAAGAACACGGGCATGGTCAGAAACAGCATGATAAAGCCGACAAAAATCTTCAACGGCAGACCAACCGCAAATATATTCAGCTGCGGCACCGTCTTAGCCAAAATACCGAGGGCGATGTCCACTAAAAACAAAGCACCCACAATCGGCAACGCGATCTGCAACGCAATCAGGAACATTTCCGTAAACAAGCCGGTCATAAACTGGGCGATGTCTTCAGCCTTCACTGAAATCGCCAAACGCTCCACCGGAAACACGCGTAGGCTCTGCATGACGCCATCCAGCATCAAGTGATGGCCGTTGACTGTCAGTAAGAATAAGAGCGCCAGCATGTACTTGAAATGGCCAATGATCGGCACCTGGGCACCTGTTTGCGGATCCAATACGTTGGCCATGGAAAAACCCATTTGGAAATCGATGAACGCTCCAGCAATCTGCACTACATATAGCACCAACGCCGCTGTGAAGCCGAGTGCCAAACCGGTTCCAAGTTCTTTGAGGATCAATAAAATATAAGAAGAGTCCAGTAAAATCGATTCGTTCATCGGAAGAGTCGAAACAGCTACATATGCCAGAAAAGCGGCAATGCCGATTTTGAACTGAGTGGGTACACCCCGCATCGAGAACAGCGGAGCGATCAGAAAGAAGCTGGTCAAGCGGACAAGCATCAATAGAAAGTAAGGCAGTATGTCAAAAATCATTTCCATATCCCTTTACCCGATGATTCTTGGCAGTTGCTGAAACAGGTCTCTCGTGTAATCCAATAACAGCGTCAGCATCCAAGGCCCAAAAACTACAAGCGAGATGAAGACCGCCAATATTTTGGGGATGAACGACAATGTCTGTTCCTGAATTTGCGTCATCGCCTGAAAAACACTGACCAATAATCCGACCGCCAACGCAATCAACAGCATCGGAGCAGATATAAGGATAATGGTAAATATCGATTGTTCGGCTAGTTTGATCACCATATCTGGAGTCATCGTTTTCTTCCCTTCGTCAAAAGCTGACAAGCAGCGATTCGATTATTAAGTACCAGCCATCCACCAAGACGAACAGCAAAATTTTAAACGGCAATGAAATCATGACCGGAGGCAGCATCATCATCCCCATTGCCATTAACGTGCTGGCTACGACCATATCGATGATCAAAAAAGGAATGAAAATAACAAAGCCTATTTGGAATGCCGTTTTCAGCTCACTGATGGCAAATGCCGGAATCAATGATGTCAACGGAATTTCTTCAATGCTATCAGGCTTTTCCAGCTCGGCGTATTTGAAAAACAAAGCTAAATCTTTTTCCCGAGTGTTCTGTGCCATGAATTGCTTTAATGGAACAATGGCTGTGTCGAGCGCTTCCTGCTGCTCCAATTCTCCGTCCAGATAAGGCTGCAGGGCTGTTTCATTCATCTCCACCGCAATCGGCGACATGATGAAGAACGTCAGGAATAAGGCCAATCCGACCAATACCTGGTTCGGCGGCATGGACTGCGTACCAAGACCCGTGCGGACAAACGACAGGACGATGATGATCCGCGTGAAACTGGTCATCAAAATGAGGATGCCTGGAGCCAGAGACAAAACAGTCAGCAGGAAGAACAACTGGAGCGTCGTCGAGACATCTTCAGGTGACTCTCCGCCAAAATCGATGCCCGGAATATTGATGGATGATAAAATTTCCGGAATCATAGCGGACGTCCTTCCTTATCTTTCTGTTCTTGCCCAAGCCTTGCTTCAAGTTCCTGTTGCTGGGCCTTCTGCTTGTTCAGGCTTTGCTTGAACAGTTGATCAAAACCACTTTTTTGTGGGTTTTTTGAAAAACTGCCGATTTTCTTTTTTGTAAAGTCGAACAGATTTTTGGAAAGCGGCGGCGATTGCTGCTCAAAATCCTTTTCAATGCCGCTGATTTCCGCTGCATCCGAGAACTCCTTGATCAGCGTTACTTCATTGCCCACACCGATCAAATACATCTGTCCGCCGACTTTCACCAACTGCAGCGATTTGTTGTTGCCAAGAGGCGTACCGCCCATGAGCTTGACCGCTTGATTCGGCTGAAAGTTTTTCTGGCGTGCTGCTAAAAACTTGATCAAGCCGTAAATCATCGCCACGATCAATAGCGTATAAAGCACCAATTGGACAATGATGCCGGCCAGGCTTTTTTCTTCTATTGGCGCCGCATCATCTACCGGTGTTTCTTCTGCCGGTTCTTCATTGTTCAGCCATTCCACCACATTCGGGCTGGCTTGAGCAGACAATGGCACGGACAGTACAGACAGCATTAGTATCGCCATAATTAGCGGTATGACTAAAAACAATGATTTGTTCAATCTGGACAAACTCCTTCTTTCAGGCATTAACGCAATTTCGAGATGCGTTCAGCTGTGCTCAGCACATCCGTTACACGGACACCGAAATTCTCGTCGATGACCACTACTTCTCCCACTGCGATCAACTTGTTATTGATGAGGATATCAACCGGTTCTCCAGCTAATTTATCCAGTTCAATGATGGACCCTTGGGAGATTTCCAGTATGTCTTTAACCATGCGCTTTGTGCGCCCCAGTTCCACCGTCACTTGAAGCGGTATATCCAACAGCATATTCAGGTTATTTGGTTCGGTTTGTGCTGTTTCCGTATTGTCGAAACTTGAAAACTGGACATTTTGCACAGTCGGTGTTTCTTGGATTGTTTCGTTCGGCTGCTTATCTGATTGCATTGGCATTTCGCGTATCTCCTCTATTTCTTCATCATTAAACGGTTCGGTCAGTATCGCTGCCAGTTGTGTTGCCAACGCCACTGAAATACATAAATGGAAACGAACATTCTGTTTGCCGCCAATATTGAGTTCAAATTTAGCTTCCACAAACCATTGCTCTTTAGTGAAATTAGCTAACGGAAAATCTTCCAATTGTTCTACAGTATCCATACCGGACAAAGAATGGGAAATTTCCGCTTCCAGCAGCGCCGACATCGATTCCGCCACCGATTCAAACATGGTTCCGATTATTTTCTGTACACGCTGAAATTGCTTTTCTTCTTCCACATCAGCTAAGCCAGTTATTCCAGCCGCAGCATCAACATCTTTTTTCGATATGGACAGAATTTGCATTCCATTGGCTGCTCCACTGTATTCCCCCAAAACCACATAAAATGGTGCAGCGGCTGATGCCAACACTTCATCTCTATGGGTCACGCTCAAAACGGGCGCAGTCACAAAAACCTGTTCAGAAAGCAGAGAAGACAACACGGCAGCCGATCCGCTCAATGATGCATTCAGCAATTCGCTGACTGCTTCTGTTTCAGTTTTGGACAATGAACTTTCAGGCATCGCCTTTTCCCCCTGTCTTTTTATGCTTTAGCATTCGTGATAATTCTTCAGAAATTAGCTGATTAATCCTCATCAGACAAGTCTCCCGCAACGTTCACTTCCGTTATCTGTACTGCCATTCTGCCTTTCGAGACTCCAGGCTGTGCATGGAACTTCGTTTTGTTGTCTACTAGAAGTGTGACAGGTGCATCGTAGGATTCATTCAAACGAATCACATCGCCATTCTTCAAGTTCAGAAAATCTCCAAGTTCAATCGTTGATTTTCCTAAAACAGCTTTTATTTCCATTTTGGTGCCTTGGAGCTTTTCTTCCAGTGCTTCCAGCTCATGTGTCTCAACTGCTTTTTTCTGATTTGCCAGCCAGTGTTTCGCCGATAACTTCGGCAGAATATGCTCTAGCACCACATGGGGCAAACAGATATTGACGAAGCCTTCGACTTCCCCTATTCTCGCGCTAAGCTTGACCAGAATGACCGTTTCGTTTGGTGGGGACATTGTTAAAAATTGAGGATTCACTTCAATCTCTTTCAGTTCCGGAGTTAGCTTCAAAACTGAAGACCAAGCCTCCTGGAAACTTTCCAATGACTTCGAGAATACCCGCTCAATAACGCTGATTTCAATTTCAGTCAACTCATTGTCCTTTTCCAGAACAGTGCCTTGGCCTCCCAGAAGCCGGTCGAACATGACATATGCCACATTCGGGGAAAAATCCATGACCATGCTGCCCTGCAGCGGCATTGCTTCAAACACACCTAAAATCGATTTTTTCCGGACATTCCGGATATATTCGTGATAAGAAACCTGCTCAACTGCATCTACGTGGATCTGAACATAAGTCCGCAGCTGGGCAGAAAAATAAGAAGTCAACAAACGTGCAAAATTTTCATGGATTCGGGACAAAGTCCGGATTTGATCCTGCGAAAAGCGTAACGCTTTTTTAAAATCGTAAACCTGGACATTTCTTTCCTTCTCAACAGCTTTCGGTTCTTGTTGCCCCATTGCCGAAAGAATGGTTTCGATATTCTCTTCTGATAAAACATCTGTCAAATTGATTGCCCCCTCATTCGTCCAGGTTCGGCTCATGCAAACGAGGCAAAATGTTCAGTTTCCGGTAATACACCGTCACTTTATCCATAACTTCCTCAACGGTTTCCAACACATGGACTTTCTTGCCGGTCGTCAATGTCACCACCGTATCCGGTGTCGATTCCAGCCGTTCAATATAGATTGCATTCAATACGATCGCTGATCGGTTTAACCTGGTTAATTGAATCATATCGATTGCTGAGCAAAGCAAATCTTTGCTCAGCCTAAGCCTCCTCTATTAACGTTTCAAGTTGACGACTTCCTGCAGAATTTCATCTGAAGTAGTGATTGTCCGTGAGTTTGCTTGGAATCCTCGCTGTGCGATGATCATTTCTGTAAACTCTTCCGTTAAGTCAACATTGGACATTTCAAGTTGTCCAGAACCGATGGCTACTTTTGCATCTTCTGCATTTCGAATTGGCGCATCAGTCGGTTTTCCATACATAGAACCTCCCAATTTTCTAAGACTGCTTGGATTGTCAACAGTAACAATACCTAATTTAGGGAAAGTCGCAGTATCTTCACCAGGTACTTTAATTTCCCCTTGGCTATTAATAACAAAAGAACTCCGATAGTCTTCATCAATTTTAATTTCTTTTCCTTCAGAGTCTAAAACACTCAGTCCTTGAGTCGTTTTTAAAAACCCTTCATCATCGACAGTAAAACTTCCAGAACGAGTTAGACGAGGATTATCCTCTGAACCAACCACAAAAAATCCGTCTCCACTGACAGTCAAATCCGTACCTACTCCAGTAGACATTGAAGAACCTGGTGTATGGACCACATTGATTGAAGAAGTTGATGATCCCAATCCAACCTGCATCGGGTTGCTTCCACTATTGGACATGTTCTGGCTCATCAAGTCCTGGAAGTTAATCGTGCTTTTCTTATAGCCGATTGTATTGACGTTGGAAATGTTGTTACCGATAACATCCAACTTCGTTTGGAAATTTTTCATACCTGACACACCTGAGTACATTGAACGTAACATTTAATTTTCCCCTTTCAAGAATCACCTCTTGTCCGTTATGGATTAGATGATTTCCTGTTCATTTGTGCTTGCTGTTTGTTTCTCGATTCGTTGAATGGACTCGATCGGCACTTTGATATCGGACCCTTCAAGTTCAGCCATCAATTCGCCGTTCTTGCTGGACAAAGCTTTGACGATTCCTTCACCTGAATCCGTTTCTGATTCCCATTTAACTGAAGTACCGATTAGGTGTGCGTAGTCTGCAAGGGAAGATGCTCCCTGGTTGCTGACGAATTGCGTCATTGTTTTATTTAAATTAGTCAGTTGCTCCAAGCTGGTGAACTGAGCCATTTGCCCAATAAATTCGGTATCTTTCATCGGTTCCATCGGATCTTGATGCTGCATTTGTGTCACCAGGATTTTAAGGAAAGCATCCTGTCCCAAAGAATTTTGAGGATCTGTTTTGCTTGCTGTACCAGCAGCCGGAGTGTTAGTCGTTCCTGCCGTTGCATTTGTAACGTTCATCTAAACACCCTTTCTTCTATACGGTGTAATCCACTTTCATCAAACCCTCACCTAACGACTGTCTCTGTTCAGCAACGACGTTGCCGTCTTCTTTCAAATAACCATTTTTGTTATTCACAGAAGAGTTTTGGCCTTGCTGAGACTGTGTAAACCGTTGGTTGTTTTGGGAGTGCTGTTGGTTGAATGGCTGCTGCGAACTTTGCTGCAGCACTTCAATTTTCTCCACCGCCACCCCTTGCTGAACCAGCGAAGCCCGCAATTGATTCAGCTGAAGTTCAATGGCTTCTTTCGCCATTGGGGTGCTCGCCAGTATTTGTGCGGCCAGCTTGCCATTTGTTGACGTCAGCAAGATTTCCAGATGGCCTAGATGCTCAGGGAAAATATTAACGCGCATCTTCATGCCTTCCTGGCTTTCCACCAAACGCATGGAGCTTTTCAACATGCCGCCCAAGTCTTCCAAAAGGTTGGCTAACCGGACAAAAGGAGTCGGGGGATTGGTTTCCGTCCGGACCACAGCACCTGCAGTCTTTCCAGATTCAACAGCCGCAGTCGGTTGAACAGCCGGCTCTTGAGGCGCTTTGTTTTCGGCCGGCACTTTCGTTTGAAGTTCGTCAGTGGGTTGTTGCTTGATGGCCGGCTGTACTTCCTTCGCTTCGTTTTTCTGCGGAATCTGCTGGATGTCAACAGGCTTTGTTGACACATCCTCTACCGGTTTGGTGATTTCATTTGAATACTTCAAAGCCTCTCTGACAGGTTTCATTCCTTCAATCGGTGGCAACACTGCTAATTCTTGTCCATCTATCTTAGATTGCTGAACCGACATTAGCTGCTGTTGCTTTTCGAGAATCGAAATCACATTATCGAGTTGGGTTGAAATTTTTTCTAAGGTATTGGCATTTATCGCATTCTTTTTTCCATCTGCCCCCGTAAAGACAACCGAGCCTGCGAATTCTGTAGTAAATTCGGCGGAGAGAATCTGCAGGTTCTGCTGGATTTTTTCAAGCAACCCAATCAGCTTTCCCGTGCCATCAGTTATAGGTTCACTAGTTTCACCCGACTTGCTGGTTGAAGGGATGCGAATCTCTCCATTTTCAATTTGAAGATTCGCCAACTGATAGACAGCGTATTGAAAATCCTGCGCTTCGGGCAGTTGTTTGCCAGTCGGCAGTTCCTGTAACAATGCCAGCAGGCTTTCCAGACTTTCCAACAACTCTTTTTCAGGTGCCTGTTCTTCTGCCGGAAGTTCCGCTTCTCCACTTAACGATTCCAGCAGAGAAGCAAACATTGCTTGATCTTGAGCCGTTGCAACGATTGGTTTTGCAGGTAGAGTAACCGTTTGGGGAACCGCTATTTTTATGGCTTCCATCCGATTAACTTCCTTCCGCTAAGCTATTCGCTTTGGATAAGCGATAAAAGCGCGTACTGGCCATTTCATCAAAAAAGCTTTGCTCAGCCGCTTTGCTTTCTTCCTGAAAATGATTCAGTTTCTGCTGTTTCAGGTTTTCCCAGGTTTTTTCTTCCTGCGCTTTCTTTTGCAATAAACCTTGAGACGCCGAAACGTTTTTTTGTAAATATTCAAGCTCTCTTTTGGAGGAAAGCGATTGGTCTTGAAGCTGATGGATGTATTCTTCCAGCATTCTCAGTTCCGATATATTGACGCCGCTTTGTTGCTTGGCATTTTTCAATTGTTCTATATCATTGATTTTATTTTCAATGGCTCTGTTGCGTTGATGTCCTACTTCATGCTGTTTAATGGCTTCAGCCATTTGGAGCTGCGCAACGCCTTTTTCATTTTCTTTTAAGTCCAATATCTTTTGAAATCGAAAGTTGAATCCTGTCAGTTTAAACGCCTCCAAATTGTGCTGTTAACCGTTCTACACTTTGTTCCAGCTTGGCTTTTTCGTAAATGTCCTGCTGCAGATACTCTTTAATCAGCGGATGCGACCGGATGGCATCATCGATCTCTTTATTGGCGCCGCTTTTGTAAGCACCGATGTTGATGAGGTCTTCCGATGTTTCATAAGCCGCCAAAAGCCGCTTGAATTCCCGCGCGGCCAGCTGATGTTCCGCCGATACGACTTCATGCATAACCCGGCTGACGCTGGCCATGACATTGATCGCTGGGAATTGGCCTTTTTGGGCAATTTTTCGGTCCAACACAATATGGCCATCCAAAATTCCGCGCACCGCATCGGCAATCGGTTCATTCATATCGTCGCCATCCACTAAAACCGTGTAGAAAGCGGTGATGGAGCCTTTGCTTGAAGTGCCTGATCGTTCCAGTAATTTAGGCAGCAGTGCGAAGACACTCGGCGTATAGCCTTTACTGGTCGGCGGTTCACCCACCGCCAACCCGACTTCACGCTGGGCCATGGCGAAACGGGTAACCGAATCCATCATCAGCATGACGTTTTTTCCTTGGTCACGGAAATACTCCGCAATCGCTGTTGCGGTCAATGCAGCTTTAATGCGCTGCATCGGGGTCTGGTCGGAAGTCGCTGCGACGACCACCGATTTCTTCAATCCTTCTGGACCGAGATCCCGTTCAATGAAATCACGGACTTCCCGGCCACGTTCACCGACCAACGCAATCACGTTGATATCGGCTTCTGTATTGCGGGCGATCATGCCCATCAACGTACTTTTTCCGACACCGCTTCCCGCAAAAACGCCAACCCGCTGGCCTTGTCCGACTGTCAGCAAGCCGTCGATTGCACGGACGCCGACTTCCAGCGATTTGTCGATCCGCGGACGTTTCAAAGGATTCGGCGGAGCGTTGTTGGTCGAATACTTTTTCAGGCCACGCGGCAACAAACTCTCATCTAACGGCATACCTGTTCCATCGAGGACTTTCCCTAGAATGGACGGACCCACTTTGATTTGAAGCGGTCCTCCGGTCGCAACCACCAGGCATCCCGGACCGACCTGCGAAAGATCCTGCAAAGGCATCAACATGATCCGGTTTTCTTTAAAGCCGACAACTTCCGCCTCAATGGGCGGTTCATTGCGATTCGGGTATAGGAGACAAAGCTCACCGATTTTTGCATTCGGCCCTCTTGATTCAATCGTCAAACCAATGACCTGGATCACTTTCCCATGCTTTTTGATCGGTTCAATGTCATTCATCAATTCTAAATATTCATCTGCCCACAGATTCATCGTTTGTTTTCTCCTCACAGTAAGAAAGCAATTGGTTCTTGATTTCTTCCAGCTGATTATCGACCATCGCGTCATAAGAACCGCTTGCTGTATGGATTCTGCAGCCCCCTGACGTCAGGCTGGCAACCGGAATCAGCTTCAATTCCGAATCCGCTTTAACATAGGTCTTGAGCTCTTCCAAAAAGGGAATAATCAACGGGTAATCTTCAGGAGAAACCTGCATTGTCACGTCTTCCGATTCTTCCACCTGCTTTAATGCCTGTTGAATAATGTGCAGCACTTGTTGTTCATCTTGGTGTAATTCGTTGTGAATCACTTTTTCTGCAATCTTGACACTTAACGACAATAAAAACGGTTCTGCCTGTTGAATGATGTTCACTTTTTCTTCATAAGCAATTTCCAATAAACGGTTCATCTCCGAGCGCTTTTCAACACTGTCCTGTTCTGCTTGTTGGAGACCTTGCGTAAATCCAGCTTGAAACCCTTGTTGTTCAGCTTCCTGCTCCAGCTTTTCAGCTTGTTGTCGGGCTTCCAGCTGTTTGACTTGCCACCATTCACTGATTTCCTGTTGAGCATTTTGCTGCTCTTCTGAAATCTGGATCCGCAATTGCTCACGGCGTGTTTCCAAATCCATGATTTCCTGCAATAATTGTTGCCGCTGTTCCCTCGGATCCGTTTCGGAATCATTGAACACAGTTTTTTTCATTTCAATCTTTCGGGTATGGATGATTTTCTTTTCACTTGATGATGTCTGAGAAAGGCGAATGATATTAGACAATCATTTCATCCCCTTCTCCACGGGAAACGCTAATTTCTCCTTTTTCTTCAAGGTTTCGAATCAACCCGACAATATTTGTTTGTGCGTTTTCTACATCTTTCAGTTTCACAGGGCCCATCACGTCAATTTCCTCACGGATGGCTTCCGCTCTGCGAGTCGACATATTGCTGTAAATGCTGTCTTTGACTTCTTCACTCGCTACTTTCAGAGCGAACATCAAATCAGCATCGCTCACTTCACGGACAATCCGTTGTACCGAACGAATTTCAAGATTGACAATATCTTCAAAGACAAACATCCGCTTCTTAATTTCGGCTACTAATTCTGGACTGCCGTTTTCAAGGTTCGTCAAAATGGATTTTTCTGTTCCTCGGTCAACATTGCTCAATACACGGACAATGGTTTCGACTCCGCCGGTAGCTGTATAATCATGTGTTCCTGTGGCAGTCAGCTTACGTTCCAAAATCTGTTCCACTTGATGGATGACATCAGGTGATGTGCTTTCCATCAACGCAACTCTTCTTGCCACTTCCGCTTGTTTTTCAGCAGGAAGCTGAGACAAAATCTGTGAAGATTGCTTGGGATCCAAATACGACAGCACCAACGCAATCGTTTGAGCCTGCTCGTGCTGCAAAACATTTAAAATCTGGTTGGGATCGGCTTTTCGAGCGAAACTGAATGGCTTTACTTGCAGCCTGTTCGAGAGGCGGTTGATGGTATCTATCGCTTTTTCTTTCCCCAATGCCTGTTCCAAAATGTTGCGGGCATAGCTTAATCCGCCTTCATTCATATAGTCCTGAGCTAAAATCATTTCATAGAATTCATTGATGACGTCTTCCGTCTGGCTTTTTTTCAATTGGCGAACGTTGGAAATCTCCATAGTCAATTGATCGATTTCCGGTTCTGTCAACTGCTTGAATATTTCAATGGAGACATCCGGCCCTAAGCCGACCAACAAAATGGCTACTTTTTGTACCCCTGTGAACTCTCTCATGCGTCTAACCATTTGCCACTCTCCTAGTCATCTGCCATCCATGACCGCAACAATTTAGCAAAGTCTTCAGGTCGTCCTTTGGCAAGCTTTTCAATAGTTTTTCGTTTTGGATTTGCTTTGGCACTGAACTCGGACAAGTCCATTTCTTCTTCTTCTGCTTCCAGATTTACTTGATTGGACTTGGCTAATGCCTGTTCAAATCCTCCAAAATCATAGTCTTCTTCAAATAGTTCTTCTTTTTTCTTTCTGCGAAGCAAGATGACCGCAATAATGATGATGATCAGCAACACCACGGCTGCACCAATAACGAGCAGCAGATTATTCGGTATGCCTGACAGGAACGTGGTTTCCGGTTCTTCTTCTTCAACTGCCGGACGGCCCTGGAATTCTGTTGCAAACACCGAAATCTTGTCTTCCAGTTCCGCTTCCGTTACTGGGAATTCATTCATGCTCAATGAAGTACTCACTGCATTTTTCAGCAAGTTGCTGATGTCGGTGATGTTTTCCTGCGATAAACTCGCTGGATTTTCTGGCACTGGCGGTTCCACACCGACGTTGATTGTAATGTCATCGATGACGTACGGGCTCATTTCAATTTGGCGATTGATGCGGTTGACTTCACTGTTGATGCGTTCTTCTGTCCGTTCGGATTCGCTGTTTCCAGCTGCATCTCCAGCCGGATAATTCGCGACTTCGGTGTCTCCGGTTCCCGCTGCATCTTCCGCTACAGTACCTTCACTCGAGTAGGTTTCCACAATCCGTTCCACACTGATATCCAAACCTTCGTTGTTTTCAATATCGACGGGTTCAACCAATTGTTCTTCCCGCTTTTCTTTCGTAAAATCAATATTCGTCATAACAGAAACGACGACTTTATCCTGCCCTAAAAGCAAGCCGAGCATTTGCTGCAATTCACGCTGAATGTCCTGCTCAATCCCTTTTTGGATTTCGCGGTGCTGCTGGTACGCTGTCAAATTCGTATCGGCTTGGCTGGCATCCTGCACTTCAAACACTTGGCCGTTCTGATCCATGATGACAATTTGCTCAGGCGGCAAACTTGGCACCGATTTGCTGATCAAATGATACAGGCCATTAACCTGTTTTTGGTCCAATTGGAATGTCGGATCGCCTTTAACGACGATGGAAGCTGTAGATGTCTGCTCTTCATCCGTAATCCAGACGTTTTCTTTCGGCAGTGTAATCATGACATTCGCTTCCGTCACACCATCAATCTGTTGGATCAAATACGCCAACTCGTTCTGCATCGCGTCACGCTCGACCACATCAAAATGGCGGTCGGTCATGCCGAGACCCATGTTTTCGCTGAATATGCCGTAATTGACATTGCCGTTTTTCGGTATGCCTTCTGCAGCCAAACTGACTTTCAAATTCGCCAGATGTTCCCTGGGCACACTGATGGTCTTGCCGTCGGCTGATACTTCCACCGGAATAGTCTGTGCCTCAATTGCCGCTTTAATTTCTCCTGCTTCCGCCGCTGTTAAGTTCGAGTACAATACCGAAAAATCGGAGCGGTTGCTTAGAAAAACAAAGACAATCAAAATTAACAAAGTGATTAAAAATGAGCCAATGACAGACCATTTTGTTACAGGAGAAAAACTGGCCCATGATTCACTCAATTTTGATTTATATGTCGCAAACTTTTCTTTCATTTAGTCATCATCCCGCCAGTTCGTATCATACTTGCATTCTCATAACTTCTTGGTAAGCTTCGACAACCTTATTTCTTACTTGCATGGTCATCTGCAGCGATAAGCTGGCTTTTTGGGAAGCGATCATGACTTCGTGTACATCCTGTACTTCTCCTGTCACCAATTGATTGGTCAATTTATCTGATTCATTTTGTGCTTTGCTGACTTCTTTCAACGCATCTTTGAATATTTCTCCAAACCCTTCAACTTTGTTTTCAGGTTTTACTTTATCCAGCAATTGATTTTGAATGAAAGGCGTCTGAACTTGGCTAATTTTTTCCATGGTGCCTCCTTATTGAGCTTTATGATTTGAATTAAAAAGCTTATTTCCCAATCTCCAACGCTTTCATGAACATGCTTTTTGAAACGTTTATGGCGGTGACGTTCGCTTCATATGAACGGGTTGCAGACATCAGGTCAACCATTTCTTTCAGTGGATCGACATTGGATGACCGCACATAACCGTCTTCTCCCGCATCCGGATGTTCCGGGTCATAGTTCATGGTGAAAGGTGTCTGATCTTCTCTGATTTCTGATGCTTTGACACCCGAAACAGGCGTATTCCCTCTATTAATCACCGACTGCAGTTGATTCGCAAAAGGTGATGTCTCGCTTTGCGACAACTCCACTGTTTTCCGGCGATAAGGCATCCATTCTCCATCTACCAGCTCAGCGCGGTTGGTATTCGCGTTGGCAATATTGGCAGAGACAACGTCCATGCGCAACCGGTTCGCCGTCAGCCCTGAAGCACTGATGTTAAATCCATTAAATAAACTCATCTTTTTTATCTCCCTCCACTAATTACGGAACTGAGACTGTTAAGCTTGCCGTTGACCCGCTCGGTTACCGCGTTGTACCATAATTGGTTTTTTGCCAGCTCGGCCATTTCGACATCCATGTCGACATTATTGCCATTATTGTTGTATTGAGTGGAATTATTTGTAGTAATTTCTGTCTTGGTTTTGGAAACTTCATTACTGAATGAAAGATGTTGATCATTTGTTTTATAACTTGTTAAACTTTGCTTATTCATTGCAGTATCCAAGGCCGCTTGAAAATCGACTTGTTTGCTTTTGTAGTTGGCCGTATCCACATTGGCGATGTTTGCCGAGTGAACCCGCTGCCGTAAAGTTGAAGCCGATAAAGCTTGTTCCATTGCTTCTAGAGATTTAGGGAATATATTCATTAATAAACTCCTTTTTTTAACATTTATTTAGTATATAAAAATCCACCTTTAAAAAAGGTGGATTTGTTTCAAATCTACCATTTTGATAACCCGGCTGCCCTGTACATTGTGTATTTAGGCCCGTGGCTTTGCGTCTTTATCTTTCGAATAAGTTTGCCATTGTCACAATGATTTCAAGTATTTGATTTTCAAACTCGTTATTTCGCACTATTTTCAAAAAATAATAGCAAAGTGATGGTATCATGTTTCAACATTTTTGTATATTTTTATTTAATAAAAAAATTTATCATATTTTTTCCATTTTAATATAAAAGTCTCTATTTTTATCGACTTTTTAATGGTATGCTACGCGAGAAATACTAACTGTTGTTCAAGAAGGAGAAAAGACCATGTTTCGTGGATTATATACTGCTACATCAGGGATGATGGCCAATAACAGGCAACAACAAATATTGACAAATAACCTATCGAATGCCAATACTCCTGGATTTAAAGAAGATCAAACGGTCCTTCGCGCTTTTCCTGATCAGTTGATTAAAGCGATGGAAACCGGTAAAAAAGGTACAATAGCCTCACAAAATATCGGGACTTTAACTACAGGAGTATATGCTCAAGAAGGAATTCCTTCTTTTTTGCAAGGTCCGTTAAAAGAAACCGGAAATTCGACGGATTTTGCGCTTTTGGATGAACTTCTTCCTGCAAATCCAGAAACTCAACAAAAAGGTGCGCTGGTTTTCGCAGCAACATCTGAGAGCGGTGAAGTACGTTACACAAAAAATGGGACCTTCGCTGTAAATCCCGAAGGCATATTAACAACTAGTGAGGGATTTCCGGTATTAGGCGAAAATCTTCAGCCGATTCAAGTCGGTTCCACTGACTTTACTGTAGCCGATAACGGCCAAGTCATTTTGGCTGATGGTACACAACTGGACCGTCTATGGATTGGCCATACTGAAAATCCTGATCAATTTGTAAAAGAAGGCCAGAATTTATTGCGCTGGCAGGGAGATGCGGACCAAGCTCCTCAAAATGTTGAGGATGTTGCTCTTCTTAACAATACAGAGTCCTTCGTCAAACAAGGGTTTATTGAACAGTCGAATGTCGATCTGACTCGAACGATGACGGATATGATGACGACTTACCGAGGATTCGAATCCAATCAGAAAGTGATTCAAGCATATGACCGAAGCATGGAAAAAGCCGTCAATGAAATAGGACGCGTGTAAGGAGGAAATTATCAAGTTGAATATCCAAATGAACACAGCCAGCAATACAATGAGTGAGCTGCAAAAGAAAATCGATTTGATCGGCAATAATATTGCCAACGTCAACACCAATGGCTATAAGCGCCAGGAAGCCAGTTTTTCAGACGCACTGGTGCAATCCATCGAAAAACAAGTCGGCCAGCAACATGAAGTCGGACGGAATACACCTTATGGTTTGCGCATCGGGGCAGGTGCGATTCTTTCACAAACAGCCGTACGCAACGAACAAGGTTCTGTCCGTCAAACCGACCGGCCGCTTGATTTCATGATCCAAGGAGAAAACGCTTATTTCCGGGTTTCTTCCGAAGATGGAGTATCTTATACAAAAGACGGTTCTTTCCAAGTTCAACCGATTTTAAATTCCAATCAAGTAAGTTTGGTCACTGCCAACGGAGAAGCTGTTCTTGGGGCCAACAACCAGCCAATTGTTTTTGATGCCGATTACGAAACCCTTCAGTTGAATGGAAATGGTGCTTTGGAAATTTTCTATAACGATCCCAAACAACCGGTAGAAATCCAAATGGGCATCGCCCAAGTAAACCGGACGAATTCACTTGAAAAAGTAGGCGGCAATCTTTACCGCCTGGCCGGCACCGAAGCTGAGCAAATCGCTAACGGCAATTTGCAGCTGATCAACTTGTCCCAACAAAATGACAGTTCCATCCGTATTAAGCAAGGTGCGCTCGAAGCATCCAATGTGGAACTCAGCGATGAAATGACCGAATTGATTGCAACGCAGCGATTGTTTCAATCACAAGGAAGAGCCATTTCCTACGCAGATGATATGATGGGCTTGGTCAATTCGATTAAAGGATAATGCAAAAAGAGCAGGCACCCCGCGGGGTGCCTGCTCTTTTTATCGTTTTTAAGTTATCTTAAGAAATCCATCAAGCTCGGTTGAATTATTTTCGAAGTAGCAGCAAGACTCGCCTGGTAGACGCTTTCTTCGCTGGTCAACTTAATGATTGCTTCCGCGTAGTCGATGTCTTCAACATTTGACAGCATTGTTTTCAATTGCAGGTTGCTGTCGAGCATCCGATTTCCCACGGCTTCCACACGATTTTGGCGAGCGCCGTTTTCAGCAGCGGCTGTCAACAACCGCTCCATTCCTTTATCGATTTTCTCCAAATCAATGGAAGTTCCAGCCTCTAAAGAAGCATTCATGCTTTCCAATGTTTTAAAGAGGTTATTGCCGTCTGTTGCTGTTCCAAACAAATCATCTGGCAAGAAACTTGATTGGATGCTGATGCCCTCCCCAATGTTAACCATTTTTGCAGCAAGTCCGTTGCTGTCAAAAGTAAAGTTTCCTTTTTCAGGGAAAGGAATTTCGCTTGTTTTCTGTCCGTTGAACAACGACTTTCCGTTGACCTTGGCATTCGCCAAATGGCGCATCTGCTCGGTCAATTCTTCCACTTCTTTAGAAATCACTGTACGGTCATGTTCAGATAAAGTGCCGTTATTGCCTTGTACAGCGAGCTCGCGAACCCGTTGCACAACATCCACCATGGAACCGATATTCTGGTCGGTTTCATCCATCCACAATTTCGCTTCGCTGCTATTGCGTTCAAATTGTGCATTGGCAGCAAGTGAACTTTTCAAGTTCATTGCCTGGCTGACTCCATTTGGATCATCCGATGGCCGGTGAAGCAATTTTCCTGTCGACACCTGATTATTGATTTTTTCAAAGCGGCTCAAGTTCTGATTCATGTTGCGAATCGAATTTTGGTTGAGCATCTGCTGTGTCACTCTCATTTTGCTTCCCCCTCTGCTTAACGAGCGGCCATACGGTTGATGATGGTATCCAGCATCTGATCTGTCATTGATACTAACCGTGCTGCCGCATTGTACGAATGCTGAAATTTGATCAAATTGGCCATTTCCTCATCAAGGGAAACGCCGGTCACAGACTGCCTGCGGTTTTCTGTCGCTTGAAGGGCTGCTCCGTGATTGCTTACGGAGTTGACCGCCGCCTGGCTTTGCGCACCAAGCTGGCTGACCAGTTTGCGGAAATTACTTTGCGCTCCTTCGGATGTTTTTTCTGTTACCGCCGGCTGCTTTAAAGGATCAGCTGCGTAATTGACTTTCAACTCCGAGAGCTTGAATTCTGCCGCATTGCCGATGAATAAAGCCTGATCCTTCCCGCCTGTTGCGGACATGCTGTTGGCTGACGCAAAATCAGCAACCACGTTGTTCAGGTCTGTTTGGTAGTTTTTCGCGATGGCCATCGACTCGCTTAGACCTGCTAGTTTACCGCCATATATTTCGTTTTCCCCAGCGCCGGTTTTGTAGTCGATTTCAGAAACTTCTTCACCATTGACCAAGGACTGATTGTTGGAAGCAAGGCTGATGGAATAGCTGCCGTTCGATTTTTCATCCACTTTGATGGACATCAAAGTCGAAAGTTCTTCCACCAGCGCATCCCGTTTGTCCTTTAAGTCATTTGACTGGTTGCCGTCGCGGACGATGCTTTTATTTAAATCTGCTATCTGTTTTAAATAGGCATTCGCTTCTTCAACAGTCTGCTGTGACTGCTGCACCAGTTCACTGTTCAAATTGTCCATCGACTTGTTCATCGACTGGGCCACTTCGATAAAGCCTTGCGTACGTTCTTTCACTACTGCCTGTGCAGACAGGCTGTCCGGCTCATTGGCCAAATCCTGCCACGCATTTTTCAGTCCGTCCATCGCGTTATTCAAACCGCTGTCGCTCGGTTCGTTGACGATGGTTTCCAACCGGTCCAATGTCGTCTGCTTTGCCTGCCACTGGCCGAGAGTTTCTGAATGATCCCGGGACTGCTGGTCCAAAAAACGGTCTCTTACACGGGTGATCGAATCGAGGTTGACGCCGGTTCCAAGTTGGCCAGTATTCGCACCTTGGCTGGTCCAAACATCCAAAGATGGCGAAGCGCTTGAATTCACCTGCTGGCGTGAGTAGCCTTTCGTATTGACGTTGGCGATGTTCTGGCCAGTCGTCGAAATGCTTGCCTGCCCAACGGACAATCCGCGTTTCCCTAATTCCAAACCGTGAAATGATGAAACCATTGTTTTCCCTGCTTTCCTGCAACCTTCAGGCTCTTGTATCGAAAAAGCCTTGATTGGTTGTTTGTGGTTTTTGCTGCCCTGCCGGCGATTGGTAGTTGAATTGCTGTTGCTTCGATTTTGTTACTTGGGTAATCATATGTTGAACAAAGCTCATCGAGTCTTCCAGGATTTTTTCATTACTTCTGTTTTTCGCCTGAAGCTCTGTTAAAAGCATTTGTAAAGTTTTCAATTGTAAATGCAGCTCTTGTCTTACATGTTCATCTGGAATCTGTTCTGCAAACTGGCTGAATGTCAGACCCGGATGCTCTTCCAATACGTCGGCCACAAGCAGTTGCCGTTCGTCTTCCAATTGGCTAAGCTGTTTGACCAGCTTCGCTTCTTCTTTCACAAGCTCGGTCAGTTCATCGACTTTTCGTTCGATCAACACCGTCTGCTTGCGCTCGGCATAACGGATAAGCTGCTTTTGTAGACTGATCAATTCATCCAGCGTATTTACTACTAAATTCAGCATCCGATACCCTCCCTTTTCACTTACTTATCAAACCAGAATTTAAAAACTTGTTCGGCTACTTTGTCGCTGTTGACTTCGTATTCACCGGATTGGACTTGCGCTTTTAGCAGCTTGATTTTTTCCTGTCTTTCAATATCGACGCTGGCGTTTTTTTCAAACATAGCCTTAGCCTGGTTTGAAATCTGCAATTCGTCCTCTTTTTGCAGCGGCTTCGTCTTAGCTGCCGGAGTCACCTGCATTTTTTGATAAGATTGAATAAAGGAAGAAGCATTCGTTTTATCAATATTCATTCCTTCACCGCCCTTTAGTTTAAGTTTTTTATTTACGTGCTTGCCAGTATTGCGCATTGATCTTCGGTCTTTCCCGTTTTCTGCCGGTAGCTTGCAAAAACTCATCGTTTTTCAATGTCGCATCGATCTCCGCCGCAAACTCAGTGTAACAGTCATCGCATAGAATCTGTTTCTTAATCTCTGTACCACAATGTTTGCACGGATAACCTAAATTCGGGAAGTCATCCGCGTAGATGCGTCCATCGCGAATAAAATCGGTAATCCGCTTAACAGATACAGTTGTGGATTGGCTGGTTTCTCGAATATTCGCAAAGCGATTGCTTTCGATCTTTAAAAATTCGTTCACTGTCTTGAATTCCTGCTCGATATCCTTGTAGCAGTCCAAACAGTAATCCGTGTGGTCTTTAAGGTATAATGTACCGCAAATCCGGCAATTATCCAGCTGATTTGCTCCCATATCATTCACCTGATCTTCTCTTATAGATTTATATCGGCAGGTTGGTCGAAAAGTTTAGCGCTAATTTTAATTTATTTTCTTTCATAATTATTGTACTTTAAATTCTGTCACCAAAACCCTGTCGACGGTGCCTTTTTGAATAACTTCAGCTAAACGGGCGGCAACCGCGGTTTCGAGCGTTTCAATCCCATTTTCACCGATCAGTTCGTCTTTCTCGAAGCTTGCAACTGTTGCGATAACCGCAGCACGCACTTCAGCGGTCCGTTTTTCCGCTTCTTTTTTTGTGTCTTTATCACTTAACAAAATATTGAATTGGACCACACCATAACTTCCGGGAGATGCCAAGTTGGTTGTAATGATATCGGTGGCAACGCTCAATTTTTCCACTTCTTCAGCGCTGAGCGGCTTGTCCACTTCCGCTTCAGCATCTTTTTGCCCCACATAAAATGCGGCGCCTCCGCCGACAATAGTCGCGATAATGACAATGGCGATTATTTTCTCTAATTTCCCCAATTTCCCCATGGTGCACCTCTTATTCTTCGGTTTCTTTTTCGTAAGGTGAGATCAACACTTCGACACGGCGGTTTTCCGTACGCCCTTCTGGTGTATCGTTTGTGGCAATCGGATGGTATTCACTGTAACCTGTCGCACTGAATTTTTCCGGATCTAACTTGTCGTTCTCCAACAGGATTTTCATGAAATTAATAGCGCGTGCAGAACTCAATTCCCAATTCGTTGGATATTCTTTTGTTCCTGCCGGAATATTGTCGGTATGCCCTTCAATGAAAATCATCCGGGGCGGATCGGAAACCAATAGATTCGAAATTTCATCCGCAATGGTCTGTGAACCGCCGATGATGTCAGCACTGCCCGATTCGAATAAAACCCCTTCTCTGATGGTGATCATCAAGCCTTTTACAGTCATTTCGGTTTGCAGACGAGGGGATAGCCCTTTTTCATCGATATATGCTTCAATCTTTGTTTGAAAATCCTCTAATTCCTGCTGGTCTTTAGCAGCCAGAATTTCTTCTTCGCTTTCACCCGATGGCAGATCCTCGTTCAACTTAGCGGTCGTCGATGGATCTAAGCTTTCGACCGGCGCTTCCTGATCCAGGATTCCGGTGCCGCCCTGCAATTCGCTATTGAACGAACTGGAAATCGCCTGGAATTTCTTTGAATCTACTTCGCTCGCTGCAAAGAGGACGATAAATAACGCCAACAATAACGTTAAGATATCCGCATAAGGCAATAGCCAGGCTTCATCAACGTGTTCTTCATGCTTCTTTTTGCGCTTCAAGTGGAACACCGCTTCCTTCTTCAGAGTCGAGCACACGGTCTTTCGCCGGCAAATAAGTCAATAACTTTTCTTCCACTGTCCGGACAGGCAAACCTTCTTGGACAGCCAGTAAGCCTTCGAGCATAATCATTTTCATTTTGGCTTCCTGTTCCGATTTCCGCTTCAGCTTGTTGGCAAATGGATGCCATAATACATAGCCCGAGAAAATCCCGAACAAGGTAGCGATAAAGGCTGCGGAAATCGATTTTCCGAGCAGCGCCACGTCGTCCAAGTGGCCCAGTGCGGCAACGAGTCCAATCACGGCACCCAGTACACCGAGCGTCGGTGCATAGGTTCCAGCTTGCGCAAAGATTTTCGCACCCAATTCATGGCGATCTTCCATGGCGGCAATTTCTTCTTCCATCAAATCACGAATATGTTCCTGTGATTGGCCATCGACGACCATTTTCAGTCCACGCTGCAAAAACGGATCTTCCACTTCTTCCGCTTTTTCTTCCAATGCCAGCAAACCTTGTTTTCTCGCCAACATCGCCCATCCCGTGAACATGGGAATCATTTCTTTGATGGAGACCGTTTTCTCGTTTCTGAAAATCACTTTGAACAAACTGGGGATTTTCTTCACTTCGTCCATCGGGAAGGCAACGAGGATACAGGCGATGGTTCCAGCAAAAATGATTACCAGCGCCGCTGGATTATATAATGCGATTGGGCTTGACCCCTTCAGGATCATTCCGCCAATCAGCACAGCAAATCCCATGATGACCCCTATCCATGATGTCTTATCCACGTTCATACCTCATTTCATTTACCTGTGTTGTTTTATTGTTTTGAATGACATTCCGCAAAACAGCTTTGCTTTCGGGCCCACAGGATGTGGGTCATGCAGCCGGCGCGACAGGACGGCGCGGTGCCGTCTGCCAGCGGGCTCCCGCCCAATCCTCCTCGTCCGCTTCGCTCCCTGCGGTGTATCGGTCGAGTCGCTAAGCCGCAGGAAAGACAGTAGTCGAAGCTTGCGAGGCTACGTCTTTGCGACGAAGCAGCGAAGCGATGCAGGAGCAGTACGCTCTTCTCAGCTGTTTTGCTCCATATCTTTAACGAAAAAAGTTTATTTGTATCACTTTATATTTATAATTAATTTTTCTTCGCCAATGCCATCGCCTGTTTCCAGGTGTTGCGCATGTCTGTCATGAGTGTTTCCACTTCTTCCAAAGCTGTTATGTCGTTTTTCATATTGGCATCCATCAAGCGGGTGTACATGTATTCGTACATTTGAGCAAGAGCGGCCGACATTTCGATCTCCAAATCCAAAGTGATGCGGAGTTCTTGGACAATGTTTTGCGCTTTGATGATGTTGGTGTTTTTTTCTTCGAATTTCTTTTCTGCCATCGCGCGCTTTGCAAGCTTCATGAATTTCAGGCTGCCGTTATAAAGCATTAACGTCAGTTCCTGCGGTGATGCTGTCAGTACTGAGTTTTGCTGGTAAGTCTGGTAAGGATTGATCGTTGCCATGTAAATAATTCCCCCTTGCTTCTAATTCCGCTTGTCTATGAATGAACCGCCGGTCGCCATCGTCTGATAGGCACCGTTGTATTTTTTCGATACTTCTTTTGTTTGGGCAATGCGTTTGATCTGGGTCAGAAAGGCAAAATGAAGGTCATTGAGCAGTTGTTGAAGCTGGTGGTCGCTTTCTTTTACTTGCTCGATGATAAAGTGTTCTTCTGTGGTCCACCGAAAGTTCTTTTGCCTCATAAACGTCTCCAATTGCTTAATGGTTTCCTGCCGCCGGAAGAATAAGGTTTCAAGAGCTTCGACTGTTCCTTCTTCATTGGCTTCCATGCGGGAATGGATAGTTTGCGCTCTTTCATAAAGTTCCTGTGTCTGTTTCAGAAATGCATGCATGATCGATTTCGCGCTGTTCATTACGCACCTCCAAACAGGTTCTGCTGCATCCAGGCGCTTTGTGAGTTCATTTGGCTTAACGCCTTCTCCATTGCAGTGAACTGCTTCCAGTAGCGGTCCTCAACACGTGTCAGACGGTCCTGCCAGCGGCTGATTTCATCGTTCATCTGTTTGATCTTTTTGGACAATGTACTGTTATCGACCGAGCTTGAAGAACTGCCGGCTTTTTCGCTGAGATTTTTGACGATGTTGTTCAATGTGTCATAGACTCTTGCACCGACACCATTCCCCGCTGCATCACGTGTGGTGAAAAGCGCCATTACTTCATCGGGTTTATTGGTAAGCGCTTCGCTCAATTTCTTTTCATCAATGAATAATTTACCACCTTCTGTATACGATCCGGTGTTGATGCCAATTTGCGATAAATGATTGATATTGCCTTCCGCAAGACCGGTTACACTGTCCATAAAAGCTCTCCGCAAGTCCTGCATGGCGGATTTCAATACTGGGTCATTGCGCAATAAACCACTCCGTGCTTTGTCTTCCCATAACTCGATTTCCTTTTCCGTCATGTCCTTTTTCTGTTCGTCAGACAAAGGTTGGAAATCCGGGTAGCGCTTTTCGACCAGCTGCTTCTGCAGGTTCTCGATGGTTTCGTTGTATTTGTCGACGAAGTCCTTGATCATGGCCAGTGGCTTTTCCGGGTTGGACTGGACGTTGATGGTTGCTTCAGCGCCTGCCTGCAGGAGGTTGACTGTTACTCCATTAACTGTTGTCTGATTGGTTTTTAATCCTTCGATTTTGATATTATCAAACATGATTTCGCCGTCTGCTGCGCCGATTGCCGTTGCTGAAGTAGCACCGCTGTTATTCATTATCTTGTTAGCCAATTCGGCACTTGCTGCTGTTCCGTCTGCATTCTTGAACTCCATTGTAAAAGCCTGTTCACTGCCCATCCCTTTTGTCGCTATGAAAAATCGGGATGTCGTGTTGTCAAAGCTTGCCCGTAACGCTGGAACTGAAGCTGCTGTCTTGTCCTGTAGATTTTTTGCTACGTCCGCAAATGTATCGGTGCTCGCTACGTCAATACTGATAGTGCCTATGGTGATTTTTCCGGCTACACCGATTTGATCTGTTGATTTTGCCGCAGTACCTGCTGAATTTGTAACGGGGTTAGCTGAGTTCAACTTCGCTGCACTCGCGACACTTGTCACTTGCACCTTGTAAGAACCGCTCATCGCATTCGCTGTTGTCGCAACCGTGAAGCTGTTTGGTGTCGGCGACGTGGCGCTATAAGAGTTGAATGACGATTGCAGACGTAAGTTACTCGCGCTTGTCCGCAGGTTCGTCATGGACAGGTTCGTATCGCGGATCGCTTCTTGCTGCCATTCCGTAAATACTTTTTGCTGCATTAATTTATCTAAAGGCATCTTTTGGATCTTCATCATATCTTTGACGATTGAGTCGGTATCCATGCCTGATGCTAATCCGCCAACGCGCATTGGGTTTTCCCTCCCTTCTTATCGTTTCTCGTCCACCATCAAGCCTGCTAAATCCTCTAATGAAGCATACATATCCAAAAACTTCCTATTGGGAATCTCCCTTAAAACTTCGTCAGTTTTGGAATCAATGACTTGCACGTAATAAACTTCCAGCTCTTCATGCAGCTGAAATTTCACGTTTGTCGATGTTGGCTCTAAAAATTTGTTCATACTGTCCACTTTATCTATGAGTGCTTCCTTCGTAATAGGTTTTTCTGCATTTTCGCCGTTGTTTTTCCCAGCAGCAGCTGTCTCCTTCGAGACTACCGGATCCGCCTCAGTGACTTTCGGAAAATGCGGTATTGATGTATTGGTTACTTCCATAATGGACACTCTCCTAATTGGTTAAACTCGCTAAATGGTTCTCTATATTAGTTATCGGCAGAAAAGCAGATTTTTTTAGCAATAAATCAAAAAAAATAAGACAAGCCCGTAAAGAGCCTGCCTCATCTTATGTGAGTTTGGAGTAATGATTACTGACGCCTTTTGTCCAGTGGTTATTTAACCCGGTTGGATCGTTAGCGGCTCCAACCGGCGCATACTTCGCCCCGATCTTCGCGATGGTGTCTTTGCCTTCATTCAAATAATTCTGGCGCAGGTTGCGGGCCATGTCGAAAATGCTGTCTTCCACGGAAGCATAGCTCCGCAGGCCGTTCTTGCCCATCATGCCGGCGACATTATTCTTATCATTGACCGCACGTGATGAACCATTGCCGGTTTCATGGATGGCGATGGCCGACAATAAATTCGGATCCAGGTCATACTTTTTCCCGGCGTTGATAAAGTGTGCAGCCGTTCCGCTCAATTTACCTTCTAATGTATTGTCCAGCTTGATAAATTGCGTCGGCTTAAACTTCAAATCGCTCGTATCCGTCGCAGCGGTCGGCACTTCTTTCTTATCGATCGGCGGAATCGTGATCGCCGGATTATAGGAATTTGTTAGTGGTGCCGTTAACGGCGTAGTTAAAGATGGCATAGCAGCCTGAATTCCCATTTGCGGTGTCGTTCCAGTATTCGCTTGTTCCATGCTTTCCATCATCGCGCTCATCAGCATGGCGAAAAATGTGCTTGGGCTTGTCGAACTGCCCACAGAACTAGCGCCACTGTCGGTCTGGCCTAAAGCAGGCATCGACTTCGCCATCGAAGCGATCGTATTATATAAAAGAAAATTGTTAGAAATCGGACTGGTCAATCGGTTCTCACACCCCTTGCTTGAGTTAATCTTGTTTAGTTTACAAGATAACGAAGGAAAAAAGAATAGGATAATTGTGGGAGAGAAAGTTTATTTTTAAACTTGAATTAAATTAATGCGACAGTAATTAGACAATTACAACTACTTCATAGTATATTAAAAAAGAACATATGTTCTTAATTAAAGGAGGGTCACTATGGACTTACATGTTCTAACATCAGACGAACAAAATGTCTTAATCGCTAGTATATTAGGAGATGGAGAAATCACTAAGAGGTATCCAGGATCTCGTCGAAAAAATAATAGCTATAGGGAGCATTTCAGTATCCAACAATTAGATTACCGTATTTGGAAATTGAATCTACTACCGCCCACTTTTTATTTTAATAAATCTTGTTCTTTCCTAGTCTCTCCCTCCTTGCCTCTTTTAACACAAATGTTTAATCATTTTTATAATTCAAACGGCGATAAAATTGTTTCTCTAGAAATGCTGAAACTGTGCAAGTCCCCATTGTTTCTGACAACTTTATTTTTAGATGACGGTTCGCTGTCTATATCGGTTAGTAAGAATCACTTGAAAAAAACTATTTATTTAACGCCGCATATCCATCTTTACTTGCAATGTCTTTCTTTAGAAGACCTATGCAAACTAAAATTGCATATCCACACTCAATTTTCAGTAGAAGTTAACACCAGTAAGAGATCAGATGGGTTTGGTTATATATTAAAAACAACAAAAGTCTGTGAAACAATGAAGTTCCTGAAAATAGTTGGCGAAGTATCTAGAGATTGCCCTTCTATGTATCACAAAACAGATTGGGAATTCCGTTTTTCGCAGGAAGTTAAGAGATATCAAGAATCTTATCCAGGATACGAAGTAATTGTCAGTTCGTCTGATCGAAAGAAAAATTATACCGAGGAAGAATGCGAGGTATTATGCAAAATGAAAAGAGAAGGCCGAACCGATAAAGAAATTGCAGCTCACTTGAACCGGCCGTACTGGTCCGTTGTCTATAAATGGGCTGAGCTGCGAAAGAATAACAGTGAGTATATATTGCCGGATTAAAAAAAGATCTCAAAGTATGAGATCTTTTTCCTTTTTAGATTTTTATATCAAGAGAACTTCCAATATGAGGCTGAACAGACTGCTCCAGCATCTTCACAACATCTCGACCGTTTGTTTCTGCCTGATCTATTGTCTTCTTCATAATCGATACGTTCGCTTCAGTCCGGACGTTCATCTGGCTTTATGCCATTGATAATGCGGCGATATCCATTAGATTGCCTCCTTATGAAAAAAGGAGCCTAAAATTAGGCTCCTTCTCATTTTTAAGATTAACGCAGCAATTGTAGTACTTGCTGTGGTGCTTGGTTGGCCTGCTTTGCCGCTATGTCTTTCGATCATAGAATAGACTATATCTTCACCCTCTATTTAGAGGGGCTGGGCACTTCGAATGGCGCTTGCCACCCTACGGATTTCATCGCCATAGCTTTCGCCTTAGACGGTCTATCCTAGTCGTTGAACCTTCCCCAGAGTTTCCTCACAGGAGCTTGGCTGCTGATTATCCATTGGTCCATCCTCATCATTTTCAAACCGTCACGCCGACCGTTTCCAGTTACGTTGTGGTTGATGGGGCTTTAGGAAGTTCCAGCAATTCACCCAGTTATACTCTAACCCGTTACCCGGTTAGACGCCCTAGAATCAATTATCTCAACAGTTGTAAAACTGATTGAGTCATTTGATTGGATTGAGCTAGCATTGCTTGTGATGCTTGTGCAAGAATCGAGTTCTTTGTTTGTTCCATCATTTCTTTCGCCATCGTGCGAACATTTACTTTCATAAATGACTAGACTATATCTTCACCCTCTAGTGTTAGTAGGGGCCGGGCACTTCGGATCGCTCAGTGGTGATGGCCACTGTGTCACCTACGGATTTCATCACCATAGCTTTCGCCTTAGATGGTCTATCCTAGTCGTTGAACCTTCTCCACTCTTTCGAGACAGGAGCTTGGCTGCTGATTGCCCAATCTTTTATTTTTTCGAACCGTCACGTTTGCCGTTTCCAGCTGCGTTGTGGCAATAAAAGCTATAAGGGGTTTCCAGCAATTCACCCGGTCGTAATCTCTGGCTGTTACCGGCCAGGACGACTGTACCTCTGCTCGCTTACGCGGCTTCGGCATAATCAACGTCGCGGATTCTTGATTCCGCAGCTGTTAGGTTTTCGGCTGATGTGTTCAAGTTATTGATCGTATGTTCAAAACGATTTTGTTTAGAGCCTAATTGAGAACGTTCATCTGAAACTGATTTGATTGCAGCATCAAGAGTGTCAAGAGATGCAGTAGCAAGAGCTGAAGTACTGACATCGAGAGTATCTACCACTAAAGTAGTCGCATCCATCGCTGCAAAGTCAACAGTTAACTGTTGAGCGTTATTTGCCCCAATTTGGAAAGAGAATGTACCGTTTTCGCCAGCTCCACCGCTTGCATCTAACAAGTTTTGACTATTAAATTGAGTAGTTTCAGAAATGCGAGTGATTTCTCCAGCTAGATCGTCAATTTCGACTTGAATTACAGTACGATCGTCAGCGTCATAAGAGTCATTCCCGGCTTGTACAGTAAGCTCACGCATACGTTGAAGGATGTCGTGTGTTTCGCTTAAAGCACCTTCTGCAGTTTGGATCATTGAAATTGCATCTTGAGCGTTACGAGATCCTTGCTCTAACCCACGAATCTGTCCGCGCATTTTTTCAGAAATCGAAAGTCCAGCTGCATCATCTTTTGCGCTGTTAATGCGAAGTCCTGAAGACAATTTCCCCATATTTTCCATTTGTGCGCTTTGAGCCGAGCCCATTTGGCGGTGAGTGTTAAGTGCTGCGATATTGTGATTGATAATCATTGTGTATTACCTCCATGTAATGTTTTTTTGTTTTTTTGCAAGCGCCCAAATCCTTTTGAACTGCCTTACAGTAGTTATATCGGAGGGGTTTAATAAATGTTTAGCGTTTTTTGAAAAAGATTTTAGAATATTTTTTGCGCCCCCGCGGCAGCCACAATTTGAGGAACAATTGAGTCTGCCACCGTGGCGCGACGCGTATAGAAAAAGCCTGCGAAATCTGCAGGCTTCCGCTCTATTTCTTTTTCATGCTCAAAAAATCACTCAAGTTGATGACATTCGAAGTTGCTTGCTTATTCTCTTCCTGAATCTCCAGGTACACTTCTTTCCGGTGGATAGTTACTTGCTTCGGTGCGTTGATGCCGAGGCGCACCATGTCGCCTTCTATAGAGGTGACCGTGATTTCAATGTCGTCGTTGATGATGATCGTTTCGCCTTTTTTCCGTCCCAGTACTAACACTCTCTACACCTGCCTTGCAGCAGTGTCGCCGCTCTGGAATAAAGCCTGCTTGATCTGGTAGTCTTTGTTATTCAAGACAACCTGCATGC
Organism: Planococcus sp. APC 3900; assembly: GCF_030407735.1. Classification (NCBI taxonomy): domain Bacteria; kingdom Bacillati; phylum Bacillota; class Bacilli; order Caryophanales; family Caryophanaceae; genus Planococcus; species Planococcus sp. APC 3900. The sequence goes on from NZ_JASDCT010000006.1 coordinate 215,909, forward strand.
CCATTTGTTTTTTATTATTAATGACTAGCGGCGCTTTCAAGTTCGTCGTCGCGCTGCTGATGTCGCCTTTGACTGTCACTGTCGTCAACACGATGGCGTCTAACGGGTCTTCCAACTGCAGCCGCTCCACCATCTGCTCTTCCAACTTGATATCGTAATCCTGGAAAAACGTAAACGGATCAACCAGGAAGAAGTTGACTTCCACCGTATCCACCGACTGCAGGAAAAAGAATGGCGATTCGCCTTCTGCATCCGCCGGCAGCAAGACATATTTCTTATATTCATCAAATCCTGGAATCCCTCTATCAAACGTGATGACGCGTTCTTCCGCCAGTTCCACTTCACCGAATTGTTCTGTTTGAACTTTCATGTCCAACTCCCTTTCCATAACAAAAAAATGCCTCTTAAGATAAAGATATCTCAACAGGCATTTATTAACAAACTATTTTTAAATAACTCCAGCTATTGGCAACCAATCAACCCGCCTGCTCTTTAATCAACAATTCTTCTCTTAATCGAACTCTCACCAACTCCACCGCCCCGTCAATCCCTTTCAAGGCAGCCGAAAACTCCTCCAGCTCCACTTCAGCAGACGCAAGTAATTCCGCTGACATCGGCTGCGCCAATACTTCACGGCTGATGACGATGTCATTGCCTTCACCTTGCCCTTGAATACGCGCAGCAAGGTTGACGGTTCGGCCGAAATAATCGAGCCGGTCGTTGGAATTGACAGCGATGGCCGCTCCGCTGTACAAGCCGATGCGCAGCACTAGGTCTTCATTGGCGGTGTCATTGAACGCTGCCAGGTTTTTCTGAATCGCCAACGCTGCCTTCAACCCGTCTTCGGGTTTATTGAATATCGCCATGACCGCGTCGCCGATTGTTTTCACGACGCTGCCTGAATTTCGCACGATGTGCCCGGTCAAAAAATCAAAATGATTGCGTACCTGGCCGTAAGCGTTCGAGTCGCCCATCGTTTCATACAGCAAAGTTGAGCCTTTTAGATCCGTAAAGAGGATCGTCACATGGTCGATGCCGATTTTTTGGCCGGGCGACAGCACTTCAGAAGAAAACAGGTCCCTGAACTCCTGCATCGCCGTCACTTTGGCGGCTGTCACGGCTTGTTTGTTCCAATCGGCATGCTCCAAGGCGACGACAATATCCAGTGAACTTGAGTTTGTGATGGAGACTTCACCTGAAGCCGATACCGAATCCTGCGACCATCCCGCATCGGAATAATCCAGCGAACCCGTTTCCGCATTTTCATCTATAGTTACTCTGTCATTCGCTTGCAGCACCCGAAAACGCAGTGCATCTTTACCTTCCGGAATCACAAACCGCGCCGTTCTGCCTTGTTGAATGACCTGCTGCGCTTTAACATGCGGCGTGATCATCGGGCCTCCGATGCAATACACTTCGGCATAAGCCTGGCGGATGCTTGGATGAACCGAGAAGTTCAGCTCGACAAATTGATCGAAATTGGCATCATAATTGACGCCGCACAAGTCACAATGAAACTCCTGCTCCAGCTGTGACAGCGAACTGTGCTCGACTTTCGACACCCGGCAATTCGGACAGATGACGTTCCAGCTCAAGTTCAGCAAGCCCGCTTTTGTGGCATAGAGCAGTACGCGCAAGGTATCATCCAAATCGGCGTTCCACAGCTTTGCCAGTTGAATCGGTTCGATTTGCGCGACGTCGTGGTCGCCTTTCCCGGCTAAATACTGGTGAAGCCGTTCGACATAGCTGCCAGCGACAGGCGACTTGGCGAGAAGAGCCGACAGCCGATCGAGTTCCAGCAGATTGATTTTGACGGTTGCCGGTTTTTGCGGCGCTTCCAAAACGTTTTTTGCATCCGACGCCAAATAATCATCCAAATAGCGCATGATCTTTTTGATAGCCGGCAGGCCGGTCGCCCAAATGGCAGCGTAACCTAAAGGATTAAGCGGTACGAAATCAGCCGTCAACTTGACCCGCGTCCCTTTGTTGCCATTGTCGAACAGCTCCACTTTCAACGTGTAATGCTTGAGAGGCCCAGTGAGGTAACGGCGTTCAACGGTATAGCTGTCGTTTTCCTGCCACTGAAAGGGAAACTCCTGCCACGAAATTGGCACAAGCCCCAGCACTTTGGCATGGGCTTCCCGGTAAAACACTTCCGCGCCGTCTTGTTTTGCCGGGCTGAAGCTTACCGGAAACAAACCGATGTAGAGGTTCATGCGGTTATTGTCTGCGAGCAGCTGCCAAGCAGTTTGCCGGTCTACTGCATATTCTTTTTCAAGCACATAAGTTTTGGGCTTCATGGTCTTCACTCCTAAGAAATCGCTACGGCAAGAGCCAGCAAAATAATATGGAAAATCTGGTCAGCCATAATCGACAGCCAAACCTTCTCCGGCCCTTTAGCCATCTGGACCCGCTCCACCCAAAACAAGACAAAGGTTTTCCGGTCCAGAATGATATGGCCGATAAAAACGATGGCCACCGCCATAAAGGACAAGCCTCCTGAGAAATGGCCGAACAGCGCAATGACTGTCGTATAAATAGAGACATGTGTTAATAGGGGCAGCCATTTGCTGGCTTTGTGTTTCGCCATCCAGCCGGTCTGCAGCAGAAAATCGCCGATCAAATGGGCGATCAATAAGTAATCAAACTGGCTCATAGCCGACAGCCTCTTTCCTATTTCTCATAACGTTCCAATTTATAATCACAGTCGGCAAGAATCGCCGTAAAGGCATCTACGGCTTCGCTGTCGAACAGCGTGCCTCTGCAGCGGATCAGTTCTTCTGCACCCAAGCGGAAAGATAAGCCTTCACTATAGGAACGCGCCGTCGTCATAGCGTCGAAGGCATCGGCCACACCGACAATCCGCGCAAATAAGGGAATGTCATCTCCTGCCAAGCCATGCGGGTAACCGGTGCCGTCCAGCCGTTCATGATGGGACAGCGCTGTTTCCATGGCATGTGCCACCGCTTCTTTCGGCTCCATATTGGATAGGATGTCCGCTCCGATTACGGTATGCTGTTTAATTGCCTCATACTCTTCAGTCGTCAGCCGGTCGGGCTTCCGGAGGATGTCGTCTGCGATGCCAATCTTTCCGATGTCGTGAAGCAGCGCCGCTTTATACAATTCTTCGCACGTATGCGCATCGAACTCGAGCTTTTGAGCGATCCACAGCGAGTATTTTGCTACGCGCTCCGAATGTCCGGCGGTATACGGGTCACGCGCGTCCAGCACTTTCGCTAATGTGCGGATCATGCTCAGCAGCATGCGCTGCAGTTCGTCGTACATCTGGCTGTTGTGGAGTGCCAATGCAGATTGGTTGGCGAGTGCAACGGCGAGGCGGATGTCCTGTTCAGAGAAAAAGGCGATGTCTTTTTTATTCAGCAGCTGCAAAGCGCCAAGGACATTTCCTTTGACCGTTAATGGAACGGTGATCATTGACTTGGTCACGAATCCGCTTGAATGATCCACACGGTCTGTCCAGTCGGGATTGGATGCTACATGTTCGACCAGCTGGGCTTCACCCGTCCGGATTACTTTTCCCACAATGCCTTCATCCAGTTCCAGTTCGATGTTGAGGATGTCCGACGCAGACGGTCCGTAAGCCGCGGACGCCTTGATCTGTTGCCGTTTCTTGTCCAGCACCCACAAGGTCCCTGCTTCTGCTCCCACAACCTGTACCATCTGCAGCAGGATGTTTTCAAGCACTTCTTCCATTTCAATATTCGAGTTCAATTGCTTCGATGCTTCCAACAACGTAACCAGCTCTTGAACTTTAAATTCCAAATCCGTTATTTGGGTCATGGACTTCCTCCGATATGCTAAAGTGGGTTTGCCTTTTCCAGCGGTTCAACTTACTATAAACTCATTATCATTGTCACTCTTGCATTATTTTTTAACGTTTTTTTATTTCTTGTCGATCATATCCTTTTAAATACAATTATGCAATATTACCCATATTTTTATTACTTCATTTTGAATTCAAAAAAACCGCAATCTCTCCGGTTTCGGGAGATTGCGGTTTTTCCTATTCAGGTGTTTCCACCAGCTGCCTCAAATTCTCAAACATCAGGCTCCAGCCTTCTTGGCTTTGACTGCTATAGTCTTCGCCGGCTTTTTTAATGTCTTCTTCCGTCCAGCCTTCTTCATGCAGCACCGTGATTTCCTGGACGAACGCCATTTCACAACTGTCCTGCACCATGGAAATCCATACTGTAATGCGGTCTTCCAGGTCGTTGAACTGCGGCATCTTGAAAGAGAACATCAGCTTATGCGGCGGCTTCAGTTCGAGGTATTCGCCGACCGCCCGGTAATCGGTGCCTTCCCGGCGGTCGACGATTTCCCAGCTTCCGCCCGCGCGCAAGGAATTTTGGGTTACCTGGTTGGTGTCTTCTGTCGTAAACAGCCATTTCTTCATCAGTTGCGGATCCGTCCAAGCTTCGTATACGGCTTTGTCGCTGGCATTGAATCGGCGTGCCATAGATAACACCACAGTAGAAGTCGTCAACTCGATCATCCTTTCTGAATAGGAATAGACAACCATACGTTTTATTGCCACCAGTGTAACGCAGAATTTTTACTCAGGCAATATAATCTTCTTTCGGAATATCGTGCGCTTGTCGTTTCACGTAATAACGCCCTTTTGTAGCTACTGCCAGAGCGACAGTCAAAATCGATGCCAGGATCAGCGCGAAAAACGCAGCTGTGCTTTGCAGGAATGTGCCCATATAACCGAGCGCTGCGATGGTTCCAAGTGCAGTCGGCACCAGCAAGGACACGACGCCGACCGGGTTCCATTTATGCAGGTTCCGCTGCCTGGATTCGTAATAGCCCGGACCGATTTTCAGCCATTTCTTGACGACCAAAGCGTCCGTCACAAGAATCGATGCCCAACTCATCAGTGCTACCCCTTGGAATGTCATCGCGACATCCAAGTGATCGACGATGCCGCCAAGCATCAAGACGATTGCGATCACGCCTGCCACGACGACCCAGAAACGGCGACCCGGTGTAAAGCCGAACATGTTCTCAAAAAAGCTCGACAGGGACAGCGAGCTGCTGTAGATATTGGTGATGTTGATGCGGATTTGCGTCAGCATCGTAAACAGCACACCGCCAAGCCCAAGCAGGACGACGATATAGACACCCGGGTTGGATTCGCCAAGTGTCACACCGAACCAGATGCCGAGTCCGCCCATAACGCCAAAACAGAAAATCTGCGGAATAAAGCCGATGGCGACCGATCCGATTTTCAAATCTTTCGGTTTCAGGAAACGTGCGTAATCGGAAGCGATCAACGCAGTGAGTCCCATGATGCCGTGCTGCATCCCGATGCACAACAGCAACGCGGTTCCACCGATTTGCACGCCTTCAGGCATATAGGTCCAGAAATTTCCGTCAAATTTCGATGTGGTGTTGAAAGCTACATAAATTGCCGCAACCAGGAAAATCGCAAACACCGGCAATGACCATTTTTGTAATTTGTCCAATTGTTTAATGCCGAACCAGTTTAATGGAATGACCACTGAACCGAATCCGATAATTAGAAGCCACATGGGGACGGCGGGGAAATAAGCATGGACTGCAGCGACCAGGATCATGCCTTCAAAAGCGCAATACATAATAAAGTTCGATGCGTAGATTAAGGAGGTTAATGAGGCTCCGATGTAACCGAACCCTCCGCGGGATAATAAATTGACGTTCATACCGGACTTGGCCGATAGGTAAACGATAATGGTTCCGAGGATGCCTGCGACGAGGATCGCGTAGATGGCAGAAATGATGGCATTGGCGGCTCCAAATTGCAGCGCCATGACGCTTCCCATCTGGAAGTAGAAGATGGCGGTCGCGATGCCGAATGTGATGTTGGTGATGCTCAGCCAACCCATTTTGCGTTCTTCCCGCGGTACACGGTCAAACGTATAGTCGCCTGTTGATTCGTCTCCGTAGCTTTGTTTCTTTTTAACTAACTCTTGATCTGCAGTAATCTCAGATCTCATTTAATCAATTCCTTTCCTATTCAATTTTCATTGTCCTTTGGGAATGTGTCTAGGCTTGGCCTATTCCCGTTCGCGTACGTGGGTGGATATAAGGAAGTCGTTCTGAGGTTGGAAAAGGGGAAGCTTAAACTCGATTCACAAAAGACAAAAAAATAGCGGAATTTTATTCGCCCATACAAAACTGTTGGAAGAAATAAAATTACGTACTTCCTATTTTAACATAACATTTGAAAAATTAATGGCTTTCGGGCTTCAACTCGTTCCAAAGTTTTATTTTACTTACGTTTATTGGAAGTAATTCTTGTGCTATGATATGTAAACAATACAGATAGGCATTGCCATTTCTACGCAAGCCGTATGATTCCAGCCCAATCCATTTAAAGAAAAGAGAGTGATGTATACTCTATGGACATTATTTCAATCACAGATAAGCTTTCTCCTGTTTTTCTGCCGATTATTCTTTCCGTTTCCCTGTTGTTGGCGACCTTGCTTTTCTTCTGTTCACGGAAGCGCCAAAAGCTCCAGCTGAAAGCGAATTCCGCTGAATCGGAAAAGAAGTTCGAATCGATTTTCGAATCCACTACTGACGCCATTATCGTAGCGGACCACCAAGGCATTATTCTGCAGTGGAACTCAGGCGCCGAAGCGATATTCCATTACAGCAAAGACGAAGCGTTGGGTTCTAATTTAGAAATCATCATTCCCAAGCCTTTACGGGAGGCACACCGGAAAGGATTAAAGCGTTACCTGGACACTGCTGTCCCCCATGTAATCGGCACACGGGTTGAATTGATTGGCCGCCGCAAAGACGGCAGTGAGTTTCCGATTGAAATGTCTCTCGGAACCTGGAAAACAGATAAGTGTATATTTTTCAGCAGCATCATCCGCGACATCACCGAACGGAAAGATACGGAAGCCAAGATCAACACTCTCGTTTACCGGGATTCCTTGACCGGCTTGGCAAATCGCCGTCTTTTCATTGACCAAATACAAGCTGCTTTAGACCAGGCGGATGGAAATAAGCAAAGTTTCTCCCTCCTGTATATTGATTTGGACCATTTCAAAATAGTCAACGACACCTATGGCCATTCTGCTGGAGATCAATTATTGATTAAAACATCTGAGCGTTTCCAAAGCATCGCACGAAAAAATGACACCATTTCCCGTTTGGGTGGAGATGAATTCATCCTATTATTGCCGAATACCGATGGTGCAGAAGCAGCTGCTCATGCACAAGCGATCTTGGAGTTATTTGAAGAACCTTTCCATTTCCAGCAGGAAGAATTATTTATCACGCCATCCATCGGCATCAGCAGATTCCCTTCTGATGGCAACGACGTAGAGACGTTAATAAAAAATGCAGATATTGCATTATACTCAGCAAAAGATCATGGCAAAAATAATTTTCAATTTTTCTCAGAAGAAACCAATCAATTGGTTTCCAGAAAATCCAAACTGGCCATGGATTTGAAAAAAGGCTTGGAACGCGGTGAATTTTCTCTTCATTATCAGCCACAAATCGATTTAAAAACTGAAAAGACCGTGGGGCTGGAGGCTTTGCTTCGCTGGACACATCCCAAATGGGGGAACGTCTCGCCTGCTGAATTTATTCCCATCGCAGAAGAAACCGGCAGCATCATCCAGATTGGTGAATTTGTTCTGCGGCAGGCTTGCCTGCAAAACATGGCCTGGCAGAAGGCTGGATTGCCGCAGTTTCGGGTTGCTGTCAATATCTCTTCCCGCCAGTTCTCACAAAGCAACTTGACCGAAACCGTTCAGGCCGCCCTGTCGGAATCGGGACTCGCTCCCCAGTATCTGGAGCTCGAACTGACTGAAAGCATTATCCAAGACTCCCCCAGTGCTATCTCAACAATGGGGAAACTCAAGGCGATGGGCATTCATCTGTCCATTGATGATTTCGGCACCGGCTATTCATCGCTCCGCTATTTGAAGCTGTTTCCGATTGATACCCTTAAAATCGACCAGTGTTTCACCCGCAACCTCACTACGGATCCAAAAGACGCGGCACTTGTCGATACCATCATCCAAATGGCGCACAACCTGCAGCTGAATGTCATAGCTGAAGGTGTCGAATCTGCAGAACAACTGCAATTCCTAAAACAACAAGGCTGCAATCAGGCACAAGGATATTACTTTAACCCGCCGTTGCCGCCTGAAAAAATCAAAGAGTTTTATCAGCCCGCTGCAAAATCCATCCAATGAAAACAAAGGCGCATCCCACCGGATAAACGGGGGATGCGCCTTTGTCCAATTCAGTTATTTAACACTTTCCAGCGCCTGCTTGACTGTTGCATAGGCGTCCGTATCCAGCATATCGATTCCGCTGTGGACGATGGTCTGGACAAGGTCCGGACGCAATCCCGCAATGATGACATGGATCCCCATCAACTGCAGCGTACTGCCGATTTGCTGAAGTGATTGTGCAATTTGGTCATCGATGGTCAAGACTCCCGAAAAGTCCGTAATGACGTGTTGGACATTCTTCTCCGCGATTCTTGGAATGACATTGTCCATAATATGAGCAATCCGGTAGCTGTCCATCACACCGATCAGCGGCAACACCACTACATCTTCAAGAACCGGAACGATGGGCGCAGACAAATTAAGCAGTTCCATCTGGGTTTCCGCCTGATAGCGTTCAGAAAGCCGCTCAAAAGCATAGAAGGTTTCATTTAAACTAACATCCAAGATAGCATTGATGTCTCTGGTTGCCTTGGCATTTTCCACGACCGTCAATCCGAACTTCAGGCTAAGCCGCGTGAAGAGCTCTGAAAAGACCTGCCGTGTCGCCGGATAACGAACGACGATTTCCGAGATCTTGCCTCCCGAAGCCACCTGCATTTCGGCATTCTTTTTGCTCCACTCGATCAACGATTCTGGAACTTCAAAACGGTCTTCTCGAAGGAATTTACCAAAGAATCCAAGCAGCTCCACGTACATCTGGGTAGCCTGTTCTTTTTCCCACTCAGGAATGTCCAGCTTCATCTCCTGGACAACTGATTCAACCACTTCCGCTGATAACGTTTCAGCGTTTTCACTTATGTATTGGGAAAAATCATTAAACGACGACATCTATTTCACACCTTTTTCTTTATGTTGAATTAATTATACCATTTGGCAGGGTTTGGGTTAGAAAATACAAGCCTATTCTTTGTAAATTCTTTGTCCGTTTATATAAAGCAGTATATTGAAATCATATTGACTGCTCCAGCAGAAAAGAATTCCAAGCAAACAACAAAGCACCCCTCCAAATCTGAAGGGGTGCTGCATAGTTCATCTAAAACTTTATTTATTCAACTGTTACTGATTTCGCCAAGTTACGTGGCTTATCCACGTCGCAATCGCGGTGAAGCGCTGCGTAATAGCTGATCAATTGCATCGGGATAACCGATACAAGCGGTGACAGCAATTCGTTGACTTTCGGAAGAACCAGGCTGTCGCCTTCTTCCTGCAAGCCTTCCATTGAAATGATGCAAGTGTGTGCGCCGCGTGCCGCTACTTCTTTGACGTTTCCGCGGATGTTCAAGTTAACCGCTTCTTGTGTCGCAAGCGCGATAACCGGTGTGCCTTCTTCAATCAAAGCGATCGTTCCGTGCTTCAACTCGCCTCCGGCAAAGCCTTCAGCCTGGATGTATGAAATCTCTTTCAATTTCAATGAACCTTCAAGTCCAACGAAATAATCCATAACGCGTCCGATAAAGAAGCAATTGCGTGTTGTAGACAAGTAGTCTGCAGCAATCTGTTCCATTTCTTCTTTCGAATCCACTTGTGCCTGGATCGCATTCGCAACGATTCCCAGTTCCTGAACCAGGTCAAAGCCAATGTCGATGCCGCGTGCTTCTGCTGTTACTGCACCCAAAATAGACAATACTGCCAATTGTGCAGTGTAAGCTTTTGTTGAAGCTACTGCAATTTCAGGGCCTGCATACAACAATAAGGTATGGTCAGACTCGCGTGACAACGTAGATCCTGCAACGTTCGTGATTGTCAATGAAGCATGGCCCATCTCTTTGATTTTCACCAATACTTGGCGGCTGTCCGCTGTTTCCCCTGATTGGGAGATAAAGATGAACAATGGGTTTTCCGACAGCAATGGCATGTTATAGCCAAATTCACTTGAAACATGCACTTCAACCGGAATTCCCGCTAGTTTTTCGATGTATTCTTTGCCGATCAATCCTGCATGATAGCTTGTTCCAGCCGCAATGATGTGGATGCGGTCTGCAGCTTGCATCGCTTCCAGAATTTCCGGTTGGATGGTCAATTTGCCGTTTTCGTCCTGGTAAGCTTGAACAATTTTACGGACAACCGCTGGCTGCTCGTCGATTTCTTTCAGCATGTAATGCGGGTATGTCCCTTTTTCGATATCGCTCATGTCGATTTCAGCAGTGAAAGGCAGACGGCTTACAGTTTCGCCTTCCAACGTCAAAATTTCCACGCTGTCTTTGCGGACGATGACGATTTCCTTATCCATCAATTCAACAAACTGGTCAGTCAATTGAAGCATAGCCATTGCATCTGATGCGATGACGTTGAAATCTTCGCCAAGTCCAACTAGCAACGGGCTTTTGTTTTTCGCAACAAAAATCGTTTGCTCTTCTTCTGCATCCAATAACGCGATCGCGTATGAACCCTTCAGTAAGGTAAGAGCTTTGCTGAAAGCTTCCTGTGTTGTTTGGCCTTCTTCCACAAATTTACCGATCAGCTGAACGATGATTTCTGTATCCGTATCCGACTCCATTTCCACTCCTGCCAAGTAATCGCGTTGGATGTGGTGGTAGTTTTCAATTACGCCGTTATGGACGATCGTGAAACGGTCCGATGTATTCTGATGCGGGTGAGCATTGGCGCGGTTCGGCTTGCCGTGTGTTGCCCAGCGTGTATGGCCGATTCCTGTGGTGCCCATTACTTCTTCTTCCACAACGCCGCGCAAATCTGCAATGCGTCCTTTTTCTTTAAAGACCGTTACGCCGTTGCCGTTGCGGACAGCAATTCCTGCTGAATCGTAACCGCGGTATTCCAAGCGCTCCAAGCCTTTCAATAAAATTTCCTTTGAATCATTTTCTCCGATATATCCAACAATTCCACACATAGTCTAATTCCTCCGTTTTTCTAAAATCCAAATAGAGTGTTTGCTAAGTTTTCAAACACTTCTGCTTGAGCCCATCCACCTTGTTGTCCAATCGATCACTCGACTGTTTTAAGAATGGACATAACGACCGGGCTTCACGGCCGGAAGGTATCCGCCGAAATCTCGATACTCCTTCTCCTCGTCTACTAAAGATGACTGGTCCGTCCGATTTCTTCAGTACAGGCGCTGTAATTGTTTTCCTCGCACTACTCTCTTTCCCCCTTTTGGTGCGGTCGTAAACCGACTCTACCATCATACAGGCTCCACACAATCCCGTCAATAAAAGCAGATAGTTATTTAGGTCTAATTCAGTAGTTTTTTCCGTTAACTGGTTCTTCTTCCTTTTACTATTTTTAATGTTAGGCTATAAATAAAAGAAAGGCCGCAAGCAAGAATGCTTACGGCCTCTCTAGTATTTCATTCGATTAGTTTAAGCCCATTTCGCTGCGCACAACTTCTGCGATGCGTTCCACGTAGTTTTCACAGTCTTCTGCAGAAGCTGCTTCCACCATGACGCGCACCAATGGTTCTGTACCGGATGGACGCACCAGCACACGGCCATTGCCGGCCATCTCGCTTTCAACTTCGGCAATAACAGCTGCCACTTTGGCATTGTCTGTCACCGCATGTTTATCCGTCACTCGAATATTAACAAGTTTTTGCGGATAGATGGTCATTTCAGAAGCCAGCTCCGACAATTTCTTGCCGGTGATTTTCATGATATTGACAAGCTGAAGGCCCGTCAACAAGCCATCGCCTGTTGTGTTGTAATCAAGGAAAATGATGTGACCTGATTGTTCGCCGCCCAGGTTGTAATCATTGTTCTTCATTTCTTCCACTACGTAACGGTCACCGACAGCTGTCTTGTTGCTCTTCATGCCGTGAGTTTCCAAAGCTTTGTAGAAGCCCATGTTGCTCATGACCGTCGAAACTACAGTGCCTTTTTTCAAGCGGCCTTCTGAGTGAAGATGTTTGGCGCAAATATACATGATCTGATCGCCATCGACAATATTGCCTTTTTCGTCCACTGCAATCAAGCGGTCGCCATCGCCATCAAAAGCAAGCCCAATGTCTGCGCCTTTCGCAAGAACCAATTCCGCCAATTTCTCTGGATGTGTAGAACCGACGCCTGCGTTGATGTTCAAACCATTCGGTGAAGCTCCCATTGATGTAATGTCTGCATCCAGGTCCGCGAATACATGCGTTGCCAGTGTAGAAGTCGCTCCATGCGCACAATCAAGTGCCACGTGGATGCCGTCGAATTCTTCATCGACTGTCTGTTTCAAGTACTGAAGGTACTTCTGGCCGCCTTCGAAATAATCCGTAATGCTGCCAAGGTCGCCTCCAGTCGGACGCGGCAATAGATCTTCTTCGCTATCAAGCAATGCTTCAATTTCGGCTTCCTGTGCATCGGACAATTTAAAGCCGTCTGAGCCGAAGAATTTGATGCCGTTGTCTTCCACCGGGTTATGTGAAGCGGAAATCATGACACCCGCTTCAGCACTCATGACACGCGTCAAATACGAGACGCCTGGTGTACTGATGACGCCGAGGCGCATCACTTCAGCTCCTACAGAAAGAAGTCCGGCAGCAAGTGCGCCTTCCAGCATTTCACCTGAAATCCGTGTATCGCGGCCAATCAGCACTTTCGGCTTGTCTTTCGCACTTTTCGTTAAAATGTATCCGCCAATTCGTCCTAATTTAAAAGCCAATTCAGGTGTCAGCTCGCTATTGGCGACTCCCCGCACTCCATCTGTACCAAAATATTTTCCCATTCTACTTTTCGCTCCTTCAATCATGTAACTCTGATTTTTTAGTTAAGCTTTCGCTTTTTTTATTTTAAACTTTATGCTTTCAATTGCCGGAAGCTCCGGAAGCTCCGGAACCTTCCGGAAGCAATGCATCTTCATCGATCACGGTTTCCGCCTTCACCGAGACTTGCCCTGGCGAAACGCCGGAAGTTCCAGATGGAATCGCCAGTTCTACTTCTAATGTGGCATCTTCAGCCGTCACGTCTGCCGCATCGACTTCGATCACGTATTCGGCGATTTCATCCACCACCGTTTTCGGGCCAAAAATCCGGACTTCTTCGGTGGCTGTATTCCAATCGTTGATGGTGATGCCAGGACGGGCTTCCCCGGTAGGCTCGAGCCTCACAGGCACCAGTTTGCTGTATTCAATCACATCGACGTCCACTTCAACTTCCTGCGGTTCGATTTCGGCACTTTCCAGCTTCGTCAAATCTTCCGCCAAAACACGGACACGCGCGGCAGTCGTAAAGGATTCCTTCACTCCCTGTTCGCCCGAAACCGTCGCTTTCACGAAGCTGATGGCATCGATCATGCTTTTCGGACCTGTAACTGTCACCGTTTCCGGTTTAACAGACACATTTTCCAAGATAAAACCTTCCGCCAGCATCCGTTCATTCACTTCTGGATCGATGCGGAATTCCTGCGATACCCGCTCTTCAATCACGACATTGACGAACGCCGGATCAACCCGGATATTTAATTGTTCAGACAGGTTTTCCGTTTGGATTGGGACCTGATGCTCTCCCACCGGCAAGTTGCGCAAATCCACAAACAAGGTGAAGTCTTCTAATTGCCGGGCCGTCTGAACAATACTGACGGGGCCGTTCAAATGCAGGTCTGCTGTTTTCGGCACACCGCTGACCATCAGGCTATTATCATGGTATACCTCAAGTTCCACATCTTCAATCACTTCCGAAACGCGGCTGGTATCCGTCGTTCCCGTGTTACTGTCTTCCGCCTGTACCGAGAAGAATAATAGAAAGGCTAACAGCAGCGCCGTAATCCGTAAAAACCAGCGATTGTCCATCATCTTATCCATTCTTTTTCCCCCTCCAATTCCACCAGGCCGGAGCGACTTCCTGCTGTTCTGCACCAAACCAGATCCGGCGCAGCTTTACTTCGAAGTCTTCAAGTGACAAATTGCGGTGCAAATCGCCATTCGCTGTTAAACTGATGGCGCCTGTTTCTTCCGATACGACAATGGTGATCGCGTCGGTCACTTCACTGATGCCAAGAGCCGCACGGTGGCGGGTTCCCAGCTCTTTTGAAATGAACGGACTTTCAGACAACGGCAAGTAACAAGCCGCTGCAGCAATCCGGTTTTTTTGGACAATTACCGCTCCATCGTGCAGCGGTGTATTGGGAATGAACAAATTGATCATCAGTTCAGACGTGATATCCGAGTTCATCGGAATGCCCGTCTCGATGTATTCGCTCAAACCGGTCTCGCGCTCGATCGATATCAACGCCCCAATTCGCCGTTTCGCCATATAGCTGACGGATTTGGACATTGCTTCGATCAACCGGTTGCGTTCGGACTCCTCATTCAAGGTACTGCTGGAGAATAGCTTGCCGCGGCCGAGCTGTTCAAGTGCACGGCGCAGTTCCGGTTGGAAAATGATGATGATGGCCAGGAACCCCCATTCGAGGACCTGCTGCATAATCCAGCCGAGCGTTTCCAGGTTGAGTGCTTGTGTTACGAGGCGCGCAATGATAATGACAAAGATCCCTTTCAACAATTGAACGGCTTTCGTTCCTTTGATGACAGTGATCAATTTATAGATAACGAACCAAACTAATAAAATATCTATGATATTTCCTAGAAGTTCGAGTGGTGTTTGGTCTGTTAAATTTTCCAAAAAAGGCATCTGCAACCCTCGCTTTTCTACATCTGCATATGCATTCAGTATATCATAAGTGAATTGGGCTTGCCTTCATAGAAAAAACCCATCCTTTAGGAGGATGGGTTCTACTCTTCTGTTTGGGTGCCGTCTGCATCAAAAATAGCGGCTGCATCCTTGAAGCCGTTTTTGATGGTATACCAAAGCCATTCGAAAGCTTTATCGATTTCCTCGATTTCACCGGTAATGACACCACTTGAAGCCATGTACTGGCCGTTCACGATGGTGACGTTCCCTTCAAGTTCGCCTTCCACACGCAAATCGCCATTGCGCACAGTCAGGTCGCCGACTACTTTCTCGCCTTCAGGGACGACCACCGTCTGTCCTTCAACCACCAGATTCGGCTGCTTGGTAAAAGCAAACTGCTGGTCGTCGTTGAAGTTCGTGAACAGCGCGGCACTCATGAGCACACAGAACAATGCGGCAGCTGCCAGCATCGGATGTCTTCTGAACCAACGCTGGACACCCGCCCGCTGTTTTTCTTTCGGCAGCCGCGCCATTGTCTTTTGGACAAAGTCGGCTGGTGCTTGTATATGTGATGCACTTTGGACAAATGCAATGGTTTTGCTTAATTCCTGGTACAGCTTTCTGCAGTCGCTGCAACTCTCCAGGTGTTCTCTCAGTTGTCGTTCATCGTTTTGACTGATGTCCCCATCCAGGTAATCGTCCATTAGATGAAGCACATTTTCCGGACACGCATTCATCGTGCTCGCCTCCTACAAATTGCTCAATTGCTTGCGAAGAGCTTCTCTTCCTCGGTGTATACGCGTCTTTACCGTACCCAACGGCAAATCAAGGATTTCACTGATTTCCGCCAGCGGCAATTCTTCAATATACTTTAATACAATAGCGGCACGGTACTTATCTGGCAAGCGACTTATCTCGTACTGTACCCGCTCCTGTACTTCCATCCGCATTAATTCTTCTTCCGGAAGCTCGTCATCATTGGCAATTTTCGAATACATGTTCAAGCCTTCCGTCCCGCGCACTTCAGCATCCAAATGGTAATCCGGCTTTTTCTTGCGGATCCGGTCGATGCACAGATTGGTGGCGATGCGGTACAGCCATGTCGAAAATTTCCGATTCTGGTCAAACGTGTGGATATTTACATAAGCCCGCATAAAAGCTTCCTGCGCAATATCTTCCGCTTCCTGCTTGTTGCCAAGCATCCGGTAGCAGATCTGATACAGCTGGTTTTGGTAAAGCTCCACGATTTCGGCGAATGCGTTCTGATCGCCTTTTAATACTTTAGCTATTCGTTTATTGACTAACGCATCCATGATCTCATTTCCCTCCGCCTATGCGGCTGTACTTTATATACGTCCGTTGTCTCTAAAGGTTTCAATTATTTTTTCCTTATTCTATCGTATCAGACAATACCCAAATAAATCCAACCAATTTTGTGACGTTTTTGATAAGTGAAAAGTTTCCTGTTTAACGGCATAAAAAAAACAGGCTTTCGCCTGTCTTGGATTACAGTAATTTTTCACCGAATAAAGAGCCGATCAATGCGACAGCTACATCAGCTGTGCGGTTTTTCTCATCCAGAATCGGATTGACTTCCACAAATTCAGCAGAAGTGATGATATCTGCATCAAACAGCATTTCCATCGCCAAATGGCTTTCACGGTAACTGATGCCCCCCGGAACCGGTGTCCCGACGCCTGGTGTGTACATCGGGTCGATGCCATCCAGATCCAGCGACAAATGGACTGCGTCCGTTTTGCGCTCTTCCTTCAAATAACGGATGGAATCTTCGATAACCGCATTCATGCCCATTTTATCGATTTCGTGCATGCTGTAAACACGGATGCCATGCTCTTTAATCAATTGGCGCTCACCGGGATCCACTGAACGGGCTCCGATGATGACGATGTTTTCAGGTTTTACTTTTGGTGAATAGCCACGGATGTTCGTCAGCTTTTCGTGGCCATGCCCAAAGCTTGCAGCAAGCGGCATGCCGTGGATGTTGCCGGATGGCGACGTTTCGCTGGTGTTCATGTCTGCATGTGCATCGTACCAGATGACGCCCAGGTTTTCGTGGCGCTCCGAAATTCCGGAAAGCGTGCCGATGGCAATGCTGTGGTCGCCGCCCAGCACCAACGGGAAATTGCCCGCTTCTGCCACTTCAAATACTTTATCTCCAAGCGCTTCAGTCGCTTCAGTGATCACTTTCAAGTTGCGTAAATTTGTTGATGTATCAACGCTGCCGTCTGCCAGGCCGATTTGGATGTCCCCTTCATCCGTTACATGATGGCCCAATTCTTCAATGCGTTCTACGACACCCGCATAACGGATAGCGCTTGGTCCCATGTCGACACCACGGCGATTTTGACCGTGGTCCATTGGAACGCCGATAATAGATATATTTAATTTATTCATTATTTTATACCCCCTTAGCAAGATAGATTCATTGTAACCGCTAAGGTCTCATTGGCTCAACCGTACAAAATCAGGTATATTTATTCACTTTTTTTGCTAAGTCTTTTTTAACTTTTGGCCATTCTTTATCGATAATTGAATAAACCACGGCATTTCTTGGCTTGCCGGTTGAACGGATGCGTTCATTGCGCATGACACCTTCTTTTACAGCGCCGATGCGTTCAATCGCTTTCTGCGACCGGATATTTTCGGCATCCGTTTTGAATTGCACACGGATCATGCCGCGTTCTTCAAAGCAATAACTGAGCAATGCCCGTTTGACTGCTGTATTGACATGCGTCCGCTGCGCCGATTGTGCATAAAAAGTGGCACCGATTTCACAGCTTTTATGGGTTTCATCAATTGCATATATGCGTGTGGTGCCGATGATTTCATCCGTCAGTGGATTTTCCACCGCAAATATCAGCACATTTGACTGGTTCAATCCGGCTTCCAGCCACGTCACCATGTCTTCAAAAACCTCGACTTTATTGAGCATATATTCGAAGATCTTCGGCGTATACAAAGCCCATAGTGCTTCAAAATCTTCTCTTTTCAACAACCGCAAACGAATGCCATCCGATTCTATAATCATGCCGATTTCCCCCTATTAAATAAAATACACTGATTGGATCCGTTGCAGAAAATCCTGCTCAAGCTCTCGCATTTTTTTTGTTAAAAAGTAAGTCGATGCTACCGGCAATGGGAACAAGTCAAAATGGGCTTCCATTAGTCGTCCTTCCACCAGTTCCCGCCGGACCATCGATTTCGGCAAAAAGGAAACACCCAACCCTTCCTGAATAAAACGTTTGGCAATGTGAGCCTGTGTCACTTTCATTGTCCGGAGGCCCGGGACATGAAGCCTCAGCTGCTCCAATAGCTCTTCCCAAAACAACGGATGATGGTGAGAAAACAGCACCGTGGTCCGAAGCGCCTTCTCGACGGAAATTGCCGGCCCTGTCTCATCGTCATAAGCGTCCCGCGGCAGGATGAACAACAACGGATCGTCATAAACCACATGCTGAGCGATACTGCGCCCGTGAGGCGGCAAAGCAGAGATGCCTGCGGATACTTCTCCCTCTTCCACCAAAGCTTCAATCTGTTCGGATTCCTCCACGCGGATCACCAATTCCACTTGGGGATGCTCAGCTGTGAATGACTTCAGCACATAAGGCAAAATCGTTTCCGCCATCAAAGGGGAAATGGCCAAAATCCACTTTTTTCGATAGCCCTGCGCAAATGAATGAAGTTCTTCGACACTGTCGTCCAGCTGTTCCAGCACTTTGCTGGCCCGTTCTTTAAAATGCCGGCCTTCTTCGGTCAATGACACCCGGTTATTGCTGCGTATAAAGAGAAGCAGCCCCAAGCTTTCCTCTAATAAACGGATGTGGACCGTGACACTGGGCTGTGACATCATCAGCCGCTCCGATGTCATTCTGAAATTCAATGTTTCGGATGCGTCCATGAAGGTTCTCAACCACTGGACTTCCATGACATTCCCCATTTCAATTAATAATTTTAATTATTCTAATTATATATCTTTAATTTTTTTTATCAATCCACGGGGGTAAACTAAAAGAAAAGGAGGAATTTCTTATGTTCCAAAAAGGGTTGAAAGGAATTGTAGCGGTTCAGACAGCTATTGCTTCTGTAGATGGAGATAAAGGAGAGTTGCGGTATCGCGGCCAACTGGTGGATGAAGTGATTAAAAATCGCTCGTTTGAAGAAACTGCCTATTATCTATGGTACGGGGAATGGCCGGATGCCGAATCGCTGAAACAGCTGCAGCAGCAAATGATTGGCTACCGGAAACTGCCTGCACATATCATCGCGATTGCCCAGGCATTGCCAAAAGAAACACCTTTGATGGACGCCATGCGCACCTTGGTTTCGGCCTATACGCATGCGGCTTTCACCGCTTTGCCTTCCCGGGAACAAGCTGTTGCGCTGACTGCTGCCTTGCCGGTCATGACTGCTTGTTTTTACCGATTTCAAAATGGACAGGACCCTGCAGCACCGCGTGACGACTTGGGGCATACCGCCAATTACTTGTGGATGATCAACGGCCAAGAGCCGACCAGTGCCCAAACCGAAGCCTTGGAAACATACTTGAAGCTGACCATGGAGCACGGCATGAATGCCTCGACATTTGCAGCACGCGTCACCATCTCCACTGAATCCGATCTTGTCTCTGCAGTCACTTCGGCACTCGGTGCTATGAAAGGCCCACTTCACGGCGGTGCACCATCCGGCGTAATCGATCTGCTGGATGAAATAGAAACCGAAGACCGCATCGATGCCGTCATCGCAGACAAACTCGACCGCGGCGAGAAAATCATGGGCTTTGGCCACCGGGTTTACCGGACCGAAGATCCCCGTTCCGTGATCCTCCGGAAAAAATGCCAGGAACTGCAAGGCGAAGACGCCTGGCTGGATTTAGCCGTTGCGGCTGAAACCCGCATCATTGAACAATTGAACCAACGCAAACCAGGACGCGCCCTCTACACCAATGTGGAATTTTACGCAGCCGCCATCATGCGGTCGATTGCCATGCCGACGCAGCTGTTCACTCCGACATTCAGCGTTGCCCGCATTGTCGGCTGGACCGCACATGCCTTGGAACAGCAGCAGGACAACGTCATTTTCCGCCCACAATCCGAATACGTCGGAAAATAAAAAAAACCCGTATCCAAGTTAATGGATACGGGTTTTTTACACATGGATAGTACAAATACACATGGAACAATGGAGCCTAGGGGGCTCGAACCCCTGACCTCGTCACTGCCAGCGACGCGCTCTCCCAGCTGAGCTAAGGCCCCGCGCTGAACAGGCGCAAGGAAAATAAAAAATGAGCCATGAAGGATTCGAACCTTCGACCCTCTGATTAAAAGTCAGATGCTCTACCAGCTGAGCTAATGGCTCATAGTAAAAATGGCTGGGGTACCTGGATTCGAACCAGGGCATGACGGGATCAAAACCCGTTGCCTTACCGCTTGGCTATACCCCAATAACTAAAAGAAAACTGGTGGTGGGGGGCAGATTCGAACTGCCGAACCCGAAGGAGCGGATTTACAGTCCGCCGCGTTTAGCCACTTCGCTACCCCACCGTATGCTGTTTCGAAAAAAATGGTGGAGGATGACGGGATCGAACCGCCGACCCTCTGCTTGTAAGGCAGATGCTCTCCCAGCTGAGCTAATCCTCCAAAATGGTGACCCCTACGGGATTCGAACCCGTGTTACCGCCGTGAAAGGGCGGTGTCTTAACCGCTTGACCAAGGGGCCTTAATTAAAAACTGTTTAACTTTCTGCAAAGAAACTCTTAAAAAGAACAAAAGCTTCCAACCGGATTCGAACCGGTGACCTCTTCCTTACCATGGAAGCACTCTACCTACTGAGCTATGGAAGCAAGGCAAAAGAATCATTCAGGTACAAAAAGTAAACATAGAATAGCCCAGCGACGTCCTACTCTCACAGGGGGAGACCCCCAACTACCATCG
>NZ_JASDCT010000007.1:0-188026 GCF_030407735.1 Planococcus sp. APC 3900
ATGAAACAACTCCGTGCCGGAGTAGCTCAACTGGTAGAGCAACTGACTTGTAATCAGTAGGTTGAGGGTTCAAGTCCTTTCTCCGGCACCATTTTTAAGGTGGGGTAGCGAAGTGGCTAAACGCGGCGGACTGTAAATCCGCTCCTTCGGGTTCGGCAGTTCGAATCTGCCCCCCACCACCAGTTTTTAGGGGCATAGTTTAACGGTAGAACAGAGGTCTCCAAAACCTCCGATGTGGGTTCGATTCCTACTGCCCCTGCCAATTTTAAATTATATGATGGCGGTCGTGGCGAAGTGGTTAACGCACCGGATTGTGATTCCGGCACTCGGGGGTTCAATTCCCCTCGTCCGCCCCATGTTTTCATTTTCATTCAATGTACTTATAAAATAGTAAAGTGGCGGTCGTGGCGAAGTGGTTAACGCACCGGATTGTGATTCCGGCACTCGGGGGTTCAATTCCCCTCGTCCGCCCCATCTTTTATTAATGGGGTATAGCCAAGCGGTAAGGCAACGGGTTTTGATCCCGTCATGCCCTGGTTCGAATCCAGGTACCCCAGCTTTATTGCGGAAGTAGTTCAGTGGTAGAACGCCACCTTGCCAAGGTGGAGGTCGCGAGTTCGAACCTCGTCTTCCGCTCCAATAATTGGCGGCATAGCCAAGTGGTAAGGCATGGGTCTGCAACACCCTTATCACCGGTTCGAGTCCGGTTGCCGCCTCCATAATGATTTGCCGGCGTGGCGGAATTGGCAGACGCGCGGGACTCAAAATCCCGTTCCTTCACGGGAGTGTCGGTTCGACCCCGACCGCCGGTATCATGAAAGGGCCTGCCTGCCCTTTCCAGAAATCCTCCAACTATGAGTAATCATAGCTGGAGGGTTTTTTTGTTATGCCAGCGATTATTCAGCCGCTTTTAAATTGAGAATTCTGTTTTATTACGGTTTTGTAAATTCTAATAAAGCCAGTATTATTTTTTCGTGAAATAAGCTATTATAATTTAGCTAAGAAGTTATTTTAGAAAAATAGTGGGGGCAAAGAAAATGGCGTTCAAAAAGAAAGATAAGTTTGCATTACAGTTGAGTGATATTGCGTTGAATTTAAAAGAAAGTGCTGCTTATTTTGCAGATTATAAGCTGGAGAAAATCAGTGACGTAGTCATTTTTGCAAACACGATGAAAGATTATGAAACAAAAGGTGATTCTTTTGTTCACACGGTCATACATGATCTTAACAATGCTTTCATCACACCAATTGAACGTGAAGATATTTTAGCGCTGGCAATGAGCATGGACGATGTTTTGGACGGCTTAGAACATACAGCCGCCTTGTTTGAAATGTATTCAATCGTAAGTGCAGATGAGTACATGCTTGAATTTGTAGAAGCAATCCGTTTGAGCACTATTGAAATTGAAATAGCTGTTGAACTGATGGTTTCTAAAAAGCTGCCTCAAATGAGAGAACATGCAATAAAAATCAAAGATTACGAGTCACAATGCGACGCTGTTTTGCGCCGTTCGATTAAAAACCTTTTCCAAACTGAAAAAGATCCAATCCGGATTATTCAATACAAAGACATTTACGAAGAGCTGGAAGAAATTGCTGACCATTGTCAGCAAGTCGCAAATACATTCGAATCAATTATAATGAAAAACGCTTAAGGAGCAAAATGACTGATGGATATGATATTGCTGTTAACGGTTTTGATTGTCATTTTTGCTGTCGTATTTGATTTTATCAATGGTTTTCATGATACGGCGAACTCGATAGCTACGGCAGTCTCCACAAAGGCATTAACGCCAAGGCGTGCCATTTTACTGGCTGCTGTAATGAACTTTGTGGGCGCAATGGCTTTTACAGGAGTTGCTAAAACAATCACAAAAGACATTGTCGATCCATTTGCGCTGGATAATGGCTCTGTCGTTATATTGGCAGCGTTACTGGCTGCCATCACATGGAATCTATTAACTTGGTATTACGGCATTCCAAGCAGCTCCTCGCACGCTTTAATCGGTTCGATTGCTGGGGCAGCTATTGCGGGTGCTGGATTTGCCGCTTTGAATTACAGTGGGTTTCTGGCTATCCTGCAGGCTTTGATTTTTTCTCCAATTCTTGCGTTGGTTGTAGGTTATCTAATGTACAGCATCTTTAAAGTAGTTTTCAAAAATCATAACTTAACGAAAACCAATCGGAATTTTAGGTTGATCCAAATTGCTACTGCCGCTTTGCAGTCGTTTTCTCACGGGACGAACGATGCCCAAAAAGCGATGGGGATCATTACGATGGCCTTGATCGTCAATAACTACCAAACTTCGGATGACGTTCAGCTATGGGTTCAGGCAACTTGTGCGCTGGCGATGGCATTGGGAACTTCCATCGGTGGCTGGAGAATCATTAAAACTGTCGGTGGAAAAATCATGAAAATCCGTCCTGTCAATGGAGTTGCAGCAGATCTGACGGGGGCAGCAGTGATTTTCGGCGCTACCTTGATCCATTTGCCGGTCAGCACTACTCATGTTATTTCATCTTCTATTATGGGGGTAGGCGCAGCGCATCGCGTCAAAGGCGTTCAGTGGGGGACAGCTAAAACCATGCTGATCACCTGGCTGATCACGATGCCGATTTCAGCATTATTGGCTGCCATGTTCTATTTGCTCCTCAATCTTGTAATGTAGAAAAACTTTAAAAGTTTTTTAAGAAATTTATCTATTATATTAATAAAGTATTGGCGAGCGAAAAAAGATGTGCTATAATAAATCTTGTCCGCTAAAGCAATACTTGCCGGCGTGGCGGAATTGGCAGACGCGCGGGACTCAAAATCCCGTTCCTTCACCGGAGTGTCGGTTCGACCCCGACCGCCGGTATACCGCTAGCCCAAAAGACCCTGACTTCACTGTCAGGGTCTTTTTCTTTTGCCCAATCTAAGCGCGGATTTATCTAACTGGCAAGTAGTTCTGTAGAATTGAATCCATTTGCTGGGCTTAACATTTCAGATGATCTTACAAACAGAGTTCATGGAAGAGATACACTCGAAAGTCAAGAATAGGGCATATTCGTCAATAAAAATGAAGAAATTGGATCTTGCTGAGTTGAGGTGTGCATATCGAAGGTGGAAAATAAAGGGGGTGGCTGTACCTGTCTTATCATTCTATAAGACAGCTCTTTTGTTAGCCTAAATTTCTTCAGCGCGGAGTTTTTGAGTTTCATTCTGGAAATGTGTATGCTGAAACATAACGAGTGATTCTGCAAATAAAGGAGAATTTGATGAGAGATATACATAGTGATATTTTGGAATTAAGAGGAAGCCATTATGATTTTGGAGTCAGGCAAGGTGAGCTTTTAAAAGACAGTATTATATTGGATAACCGGAGAAAGCAGTGGAAAGCGAAAAGGCCGAGGTTTGAAATAGATGTAGAGGACACAAAGGCGGCCTATCACAGATTCGCCCCCGGAATCTGGGACGAATTGACGGGACTGCAGGAAAGCCTCAAATTGCCGATGGAAGATGTACTGCGTGATTTCGGGGGATACCGGATCGATGCGATGCCGTCTGGCTGTTCAATTGTCACGGGAAGGGATTTTATGGTCCGCAATTACGACTTCCACCCGCAGACTTATGAAGGACGTTTCAGCCTGTTTCAGCCGGATGACCAGGGCTATGCGATCATTGGACCCACTTCACGAATTACAGGTCGTATGGACGGCATGAATGAAAAAGGATTGGCCATGGGCTATAACTTTACCCACCGTAAAAAGCCAGGTGATGGATTTGTCTGCTACTTGATCGGCCGCATTATCCTGGAAACTTGCGCAACGATTGAAGAGGCGGTGGAGCTGCTGAAAGAGATTCCGCACCGCGGTTCATTTAGTTATATCGTGACTGATCAGAGTGGTGAAACACGGATCATCGAAGCGAGTCCGCGTGCAGTGGATGTACGTATCAGTAATGTCTGCACCAATCACTTTGAAATTCAACAACATGAAAACCGTAATTATCTGAAGGATTCATTTGACCGCCTGGAGGCGATTCAGAATCAGAAAAGCCAGGCAGAAGATGCGCTGCAGGCATTCCGTCTGTTCAACGACACCGACAAAGGGGTTTTCTCGAAGTTGTATAAAAGCTGGGCAGGGACTATTCATACCTCTCTTTATTTGCCGAAGGAAAAGAGTGTCTGGTTTGCGCTTGGCGGAAATCAGCAACCGACAGTTTTCGATTTTGGGAGCTGGCTGCAGGGAGATGGTCTGAATGTCCAAAAAATTCATGGAGCAGTGGATACGGATATCGGTTTTGCACACGTGGATAAACAATTTGTATAGAAAAATAGAAAAAGGCGCCAGCATCTATCATGCTGGCGCCTTTGGTTTTTAAAGTTCGACCATATGGGCAAAAGGCAGGTGCGTATCGATTTTTCCGTTGATGCGTTTGGCGTATAACCGTTCGCCTTGCAGCCACTTGTCGAAATCGAGCATGAGCGGCAAACGGTCCGGGCCAATGGCGAATCCCACTTCCAGACTGCGTTGGAAATAAGAGGCGGTATGCAATGTGCCGGAAGCTGTGCTGTATTTTTTAGAGAAGACGCCTTTATCCGAATCATTCAAGAGCCGGAACGCACTGTAGGCATCGATTTGGTTTTCTTGCTGGGTGAGCATCATTTGTTCTCTTCTGCGGGAATCGTCTGTCTGGTAGCGGTTTTCCTCCACCAGCAATTCGAAATGATTCGTGGAAACCGCGGACTCGCGAACCACGACAGAACGCGGAGAAGCTTCAACAACCACAGATTTCCCGGTGCGGTCCAACAGGACGTAGCTAAAGGAACGACGATGCGGAAGTTCTTCCAGCAATGCGATGGCGTCGTCGATGGTCGCACAGTTTTCTAAAATCAAACGGCCGATCATATTGCAGATGAAACCGTCCTCTGAATTTCGGCGGTTGATGAAATTATAGCCCATCACCAAACCTTTTTCGTTCATGCCATCTGTGCGGCCAGTAATCTGCATAGTCGGTCCGATGGTGGCAAATCCGCCGTCAGTCGGCTGGTACAAAGCAAAGCGCCCTTCGTAGCCTTCCGGTGAACTGTCGTAATTGCGGACCATGAAATCAGATTCAGTGTAGATGGAGCAGCCGCTCCGCGTGTATTCCAAGTAATAGCCGCCGAATTCCCGAATGGCCTCATTCATGGGCCATTCCAGTGCATCGGCTAGGCCGGTAATTTCTTCCCATACTCTAGGGGCTAAAGTAAGCAATATATTTTTTGCGCGTTGTTCGTCTATAATCAAATGGCGGCTCGAAGCCTGCCGTTGTTTTTTGCGGTTGGAAAGAATCAACGATTCCTTCAGCAGTTCTCCCTGCATCCGGCCGAAATCGTAATGGCTTCCTCGAAACTGGACAATGTCGCTGTGCACTCGTTTCACGTGTGGATCCCTCTTTTTTCATTAATGTAACAAGAGTTTACTGCATCTGCGGGTGAATGAAAAAGAATATGCCTATGGGTTGGAATTGAGGATGCGAGTTGTGGGAAATGCCAACTTCAGTGTTGACATTAAACTTATTTTAATTAATGAATATTTATTGAAATAATAATAAAAAATGACTTGGCGAACTTTTCCAAATGTTGTATGATTCCATGGTAGGTAAAAATGATTATTTAAAGGGGATTATTATGGGTAAAAAAACACGCTTTGCATTGATTTTTTCAGGTATATTAGCTTTATCGGTTTCAACCGGAACAACGTTAGCCAATACAGGTCACACAGATGCTGCAAAAAAATTAACTGATCTTCAAAAAGAGATACCAATTGAACAGGGAATACTAAAATCTTCTGTTATTCAGCAACTTGAAACGCAACTGCATAAAGGTCTGTCGATTCAGAACTATCCTTTTTCAGAAGTAAATGCTTCTGCTGTCAATAAAGCCGCTTCCGATTATCTGTGGGAGCAGGAGCCGAATGATAGCTTTAATTTTGCAGATCAATTATCTTATTCAAAAGCGACTGTAGGGCAATTGATGCCTTATTACGACATGGATTTTTATAAAGTAAAAGTTCCGTCGAACGGAATATTAGCAGTTGGGGGAGGAACCACTAGTTATGAAATCGATTTGCTGTTCGCAGCTGCTGAAAAAGAATTTGGAGAAACCGGGAAGTTGGAGTATTTAGGCAGTGATTATGACGACGAGCTTGAGATTCAATTCTATCAGGCTAAAGCAGGGACTTATTATGTACCAGTGCTGGATGCGGATGACTACAGCAACAGCCCGTCAGATTTATATATCATCGCCACGTCGTTTCTGGACAACGTAGCTCCGTCTAAACCGACTGTCAATGCATTCGATGACAACGACACAGCTATTTCTGGAAAAGCAGAGGCGAATTCTACAATCACTGTAAAAAATGGCAGCAAAGTCATCGCTACAACTAAAACAGCGGCTTCAGGCACTTTCTCAGCTAAAATAGCAGTGCAAAAAGCTGGTGTGAAGTTGGTCGTAACAGCTGAAGACAGTGCAAAAAATAAAAGTGCTGCTGTAACAGTCACAGTCAAAGTGGCAGATAAAACAGCACCAGCAAAACCAACTATCAATAAGGTCGACAACAATGATGCTGTCATTTCCGGTAAAGCGGAAGCAAGTTCCACAGTCACAGTAAAAAATAACAGCAAAGTTATCGCTACAACAAAAGCTACTGCCTCAGGTACATTTTCAGTAAAGATTCCGGTACAAAAAGCCGGAGCCATTTTGACGGTTAATGCCAAGGATCAATCAGGAAATATTAGTTCAACAGCCTCAGTAACAGTAGTTGATGTTGTAGCGCCTCCACTACCGACCATCAACAAAGTCACAATTAAAGATTTGAAAGTAACTGGTAAAGCGGAAGTAAGCTCTACAGTTACAATAAAAGCTGGGAATACGGTGCTCGGTTCAGCGAAAGCCGATGCGAAAGGCACTTACTCTGTGAAAATAAAAGCGCAGAAAGCTGGCGTGACAATTGAAGCGACTGCGAAAGATAAAGCAGGAAACGTCAGCAAAAAAGCCACGAAAGTGGTTGCTAAAAAATAAGGTGAAAAAAAAGACCGGAACTCTGAATAAGAGCGCCGGTTTTTTCTAGTTTAGGTCATAATACATAAAACTCGGCTTCACCGCCATTGATGCCGGTGAACATATTCGATGCGGCAGTCAGCAGTTGAAGAGCGGTATCTCTTTCCATAGAAGGGCGGAGATAGAAGATATGTACTGCGTTTTTTGTTTGTTCAGTCACAGCGGTCCGTTTAGAATCGACGTAGGGGCTGCCAAAAGCGCTTTTGGAATCTTTGGATACCAGAATCCCAGTCAAAGTATTGACGCGGTTATTCAGGCCCTCATAGCGGTCAGCGGAGGTCCCTACAGCAATTTGAATATCACCTTCAATTTTATCGGCATCATAAAGGCCCAGAGGGATTTCGTATTGCAGCGACAGGAAGCTGTTCATATCGATGGCAGAGTTGACGGTCGCTAAGTAATTCTGCTTTTTGATGCGGCGGTAAAGCGCTTCTGCAGCTGGGCGGTAGCGGCTGGGATCTGCCCCCAATGCTTTCCATATCAATTGCCATTCCAGCAGGCCGGGGAATTCAGTGATGTCCTTATCCTCCAAATCAAAGTACAGCTGCTCTTGAAAAAGCTGGAGGCGGCCTTTTAACATTTGAGGTGACTCGGAAACGGTGATATTGTTATAATGAATGATGCCAATTTTAAATTCGCTCAGAATTTCTTTTATTTGAGGATCGATTGTCAGTTTCATTGCAATCTTCCTTTCACGTATGTGGTTTTCATTATCGTATCATAGAATTGAGTGAGGGGTTACGACATGAATCTTAATCAGTTTCAAAAAGAGCTTGTTGCGTATGCCTCGGAGATCGGAATTGACAAAATCGGTTTTGCTTCAGCCGAACCTTTTTATAGCTTAAAGCATCAATTGATTCGCCAGCAGCAATTGAATTACCAGTCCGGATTTGAAGAATCGGATGTGGAAAAGCGCACGAGGCCTGAACTATTGCTGAATGAAGCTGTCAGCATCATCGCCATCGCCATCGCTTATCCATCACGGATGTCGGATGCACCGCAAGGAGTGAAAGGCGCACGGCGGGGAATTTTCTCCCGGTCGTCCTGGGGCAAGGATTACCATGCGGCGCTCAGGGAGCGTCTGACGCTGTTGGAGGCGTTTATTGCCACTCGTTATCCGGAAGCACGGATGCGGTCGATGGTTGACACCGGAGAGCTGTCTGATCGGGCAGTGGCGGAACGCGCCGGCATCGGCTGGAGTGCCAAGAACACCAATATCATCACGCCTGAATTCGGGTCGTATGTGTATCTTGGTGAAATGATCACCAACATACCATTCCGTTTCGATGAGCCGATGGAAGATCAATGCGGCGATTGCCGTTTGTGCATCGACACTTGCCCGACAGGAGCCATCGTTGAAGGCGGCCAATTGAACGCCCAGCGCTGCATTTCTTTTTTGACGCAGACGAAAGGATTTCTGCCGGATGAATTCCGAGGCAAAATCGGCAACCGGCTTTATGGCTGCGACACGTGCCAGACGGTCTGTCCGAAAAATAAAGGCAAAGCCAATCGGATCCATGCGGAATTCGAGCCGGATCCGGAAATCGCCAAGCCTTTGCTTGAGCCTTTATTGGCTATTTCCAATCGGGAGTTCAAGGATAAGTTCGGCTATGTATCCGGTTCGTGGCGGGGCAAAAAACCGATTCAACGAAACGCTATTTTGGCGCTGGCGCATTTCAAGGAAACGTCTGCAGTGCCGGCATTGATTAAGTTATTGGAAAGCGACGAGCGGCCGGTGATCAGAGGAACCGCGGCATGGGCACTCGGCAAAATAGGGACAG
Source organism: Planococcus sp. APC 3900 (assembly GCF_030407735.1). NCBI lineage: Bacteria > Bacillati > Bacillota > Bacilli > Caryophanales > Caryophanaceae > Planococcus > Planococcus sp. APC 3900. Next base: position 8,867 of record NZ_JASDCT010000007.1, read on the forward strand.
AAGAAGGGCTTCAAGCCTTAAAGAGAGCAGAAGTGGTAGAGAACGACGTAGAAGTTCAAGAGGAAATTCAAAAAGGATTGGCATTTTTTGCTGAAGAATTGAAAGGATAAGTGACAGATTTGGCTATTCATATTGTGTTGTACCAACCGCTGATTCCAGCGAATACCGGAAATATCGCGCGTTCATGCGCAGGGACGGGAGTCAAGCTGCACTTAATACGCCCACTCGGTTTCTCGACAGATGACAAGATGTTGAAACGTGCGGGACTGGATTATTGGGAGCATGTCGATATCCATTATTACGACGGCTTGCAGGAACTTTTTGACAGCTATCAGGATGGGGAATTCTATTATATTACAAAGTTTGGGGCACAGCCGCATACGTCATTCGATTTTTCCGACAGAGGCAAAGACCATTTCTTCGTTTTCGGACAGGAAACAAAAGGCTTGCCGAAGGAATTGATCGAGCAGAACCCGGATCATTGCCTGCGCATCCCGATGAACGACAACATCCGCTCGCTTAATTTATCGAATACGGCAGCGATACTCATGTACGAAGCATTGCGCCAACAGGATTACCCTGGATTGGAATAAAGGCATAGAAAAAAGGACAGCGGATTCCGCTGTCCTTTTGTACTATTCTCTTTCGTTTGTTCCAGGCTTGTCATCGTATCCAGCAGTGAAAATAGCTACTAGGAACGAAACACAAATACCCAAAATAAGGATTAAGTTCATAAATAATGACCTCCTTGAAATGTGCATCTTTGTTTAGTATAGCTTACAATCGGGAAAAATGAAATATCCACATCAAGTGAAATGTGGATAATTTCTGACGGTCTGAAAAGGATGGAGACATTCAGAGAAATGAAACCTTGGTTCTGTTCATCCGTATAGTATAGATAAGAAAGCCAAAGAAGGGATGATAACGAATGAAAATGAAAATTTCTATCGCTTTGCTTTGGATTACAGGTTTGGCTGAAGCGTTTCTGGCGATTCCATTAATCGGTGGCGGTTTCGTCATCAGTACAGGCTACTCAGCGTTAGGCGTCATGTTCGTGTTTCACGCCATTACCTTGTTCTTTTGTTTCCGTGAATATTCACCGAAAACCGGATCGATACTTGGGATCATCACCAGCTTGATTGCCTGGATTCCAGGAATCGGCTGGGTATTCCATTTGATTACTGCAGCAGTATTGCTTATTACTGCAGCGATGTCAGGAAGCAGAGCGCGAATCTAACAGAAAAAAACCGCCGGTTGGCGGTTTTTTTAGTTGGGTCAATGGGGTGCAATCAGCAATTGAATGACAAACAGGACCGCAAAAATATACAGAATCGGATGAACCGATTTGCCTTTGCCTACAAATACTTTCATCAACGGGTAGGTGATGAATCCGAAAGCGATCCCGGTTGCGATGCTGGAAGTCAGCGGCATGGCTAGGACAATCAGAAATGCAGGAAACGCTTCATCGAATTCTTCCCAGTCGATCTGTTTTACGGCACCGATCATCAGGCTTCCGACAATGATCAATGCAGGGGCTGTGATGGCTGCGACATTCGATAAGGCGCCGACTAATGGGCCGAAAAATGCAGCCATGATGAACAGGATGGCGACGGTCAAACTGGTCAAGCCGGTACGCCCACCCGCTGCAACACCTGCAGATGATTCCACATAAGCGGAAGTCGGGCTTGTCCCGACCATGGCACCCGCAGTCGCGGCAAGGGAGTCTGCCAGCAATGCCTGCCGCATTCTCGGCATTTTATTGTTTTTCATCAAGCCAGCTTGTTTGGCTACACCGATCATGGTGCCGGTGGTATCAAATAAAGTGACCAGAAGGAAAGAAAAGACAACGCCATAAAGTCCATATTGAATGACTAATTGGAACGCTTCAATTGGATTCCAAACCAGGATGCCTTCAGGCAATGAAGGAAGCTGCATCAATCCGCCTTCGAATTTTAATTGCCCAGTGAAAAATGCGACAATTCCTGTAACAATCATTCCGTAGAAAATGCCGCCATGTATTTTCAGTGACATGAAAATGACTGTAACCAGCAATCCGAGAAGAGTCAACGCTACTGGCGGCGAAGTCAAATCACCTAAGCCAACAAGATTGGCTTCATTGGCAACAATCAGGCCGCTCAGTCTCATGCCGATAAAGGCGATAAAAAGTCCGATGCCGGCAGTGATGGCATGTTTTAAGTTTTCAGGAATGGCTTCAATCAGGACTTTGCGCATGGAAGTCAACGACAATGCAACAAAAATAAGTCCGGCGACGAACACGGCTGCAAATGCGGTGACGTAATCAATGGCACCGTTCGACCCGAGTACCATGGAAGTGAAATAAGCGTTCAACCCCATCCCCGGCGCAATAGCAATCGGATAATTGGCGGCTAGCGCCATCCACAGTGTACCAATGGCAGCGGCAATGATGGTTGCCAGAAATACTTGATCAAACGGTACGCCGGCAGCGCCCAAAATGACGGGGTTGACAATGACAATATAGGCCATAGTCAAGAACGTCGTCATACCGGCAGTGATTTCAGTTTTTATAGTAGTGTGGTTTTCTTTTAAATGAAACATCAAAAAGCTCCTTCCAAAACACGAACGATTTTCAACGACAACATATATATTATTCGCTTTATTGGAAGAGTGCAAGGGTCTTTTGGGAAATCTTTAAAGTCGAATTTATCAAATATTATTTGTACAATAAAAGAAAGAAAGGATGATGAAAATGGATTTAACGATCAATTCAACAAAAACCTTACATAATGGAGTGGAAATGCCGCGTTTTGGTTTAGGGGTATATAAAATGACGGATAAAGAAGCTGCAATGGAAGCTATGACCACAGCGATTAATGCAGGCTATAAAGCGATTGATACGGCAACCATTTACGACAATGAAGTGGAGGTAGGGGAAGCGGTACGGAATTCCAGCGTGAAGCGGGAAGACCTGTTCATCACGTCGAAAGTCTGGAATACCGAGCAGGGCTATGATGAAACGCTGCGCGCTTTCGAAGCTTCTCTAAAGCGTCTAGGCTTTGACTATCTGGATCTGTATTTGACGCATTGGGCGATCGAAGGGAAATACGTTGATACGTACCGTGCCATCCAGCGCCTTTACGATGAAAAACTGATCCGTTCAATTGGCGTCTCCAACCACCAGCAGCACCACCTGGAGAAAATCCTGGCTGCTGCCAATACCAAACCGATGGTTAATCAAATCGAATTGCATCCGCAACTGACGCAGGAACCGCTGCGGGAATATTGTGCTGCCAACGACATTGCAATCACTTCCTGGTCGCCGCTGGCACGTGGTCGATTACTGGAAGATCCCGTGCTGGCTAAAATTGCAGCCACTCATGGAAAATCGATTGCGCAAATCGTCATCCGCTGGCATCTGCAAAGCGATTTGATTGTCATTCCGAAATCAGTGACCCCATCACGCATCAAAGAAAATGCGCAGGTTTTCGACTTCTCTTTAACACAAGAAGAGATGAAAATGATTGATGGACTGAACCAGGATTGGCGCTCCGGCACGCATCCCGATAAAATCAAGGTATAAAAAAAGCAAGTTCCCCGAAAAGGAACTTGCTTTTTTCGTTATCTAGCCGAGTCTTCAACAACCACTTTTTCATTGGTGAACGGGTGGATGAAGGACATGCGGAAAGCATGCAGATGGTAAGCGCCGTCTTGTGTCGGCGGCCCTTCGTAAAGTGTATCTCCCATAATCGGATGGCCGATATGTGAAAGGTGTGTACGGATTTGGTGTGTGCGTCCGGTTTCAAGCGTCAGGTGAAGCAAAGATTTGCCTTCCATTTGCTTGAGGACGCGGTAGTGGGTCACAGCACTTTGTCCTGTTTGGGAAACCATGCGGCGCGTCGGGTGGTGGCGGTCGCGGCCAATTGGGAAGTCGATGGTGCCGGATTTATTATGGACCTTGCCTTTGACGACAGCTTCATAATCACGGACCAGCTGCTTTTGTTCCAGCATGCGGTCCAGCACGTTTTTGGCAACAGGATGCTTTGCGACCATCAACAGGCCGGAAGTTCCTTGGTCCAAGCGGTGGACATGCTCGCCGTACGATCCGCCGTTACGGATGATGTGGCCGAGAATGGCATTGATGAATGTATCGGTTTGTCCGACCTCATTGGGATGTGTAGCCATGCCTTTCGGTTTGCGGGCAACGATAAAGTGGTCATCTTCGAATAAAACCGGAAGCTCTACATCGTGTTTCGGCTCATAAGGTGAGTCGGCAGGGGGCAAATCGAATTGCAGGATGGTACCCGCCGGCAATGGCTCTTTCCAGATCACTTCCTGGAATTTTTCGTTTTTGACGCTTTTGGCCATGCGCATTTGATGGACCACTTTCTTGCCGAGGCCCCATTCGGTTCTCAATAATTCTTCGACAGTCATGCCGTCGTCTTTGATTTCATAACTCCAAGTCATCTGGTTTCCTCCATAAAAAAGGATCATGCGCAAGGCACATGATCCTTTTGTCAGTTATTTTTTAACTACATCGGTGAAGAACTTTTCAATATTCTCTTTCGGCTGTGCGCCGACCCAACGTGAAACTTCTTCTCCATTGTCATAATGGATCAATGTTGGTGTTGCTTCGATCATGTATTGCTGCCAGCCCTGTTCATACTCTAACAGATTATACTGCAAAACGTCTACATCCATGTCTTCAGCAACTGGCATCAACACCGGTGTGGTCTGTTGGCAATATTGGCAAGTCGGGCTGAAAAAATAAACCGTGGTTGGTTCGCCGCTGGCAATTTTCTCTTCCAACTCAGCCGGTACGACAATGTTCTGGTAGTTTTCATCGTCTAATTGATCAATAGTTGCTTGTTCCAAATCTTCTGTATCGTACGGATTGTCCGCCAATTTTTCATTGTTTGCCTGGTTGGTCAAGAAAATGATGCCGGCAAACACGACAACGACAATACCTGCGATGATCAGTAACTTCTTCATTGTGCTTTTTCCTCCTTAAGGGACTTAACTAAATAAATGCTCATTCCAGCGATCAGGATGAATGCAGTCAACGCCAAAAACGGAATGGTGATAAATCCGAGCAAGTTGATGTATTCTCCGGTACACGGCACCTGACCGCAGGATGGGGCGGAATCTGCCAGAAAATCGAGCTTCTGGAGTCCGTAATGGTAAAGGGAAATCCCTCCGCCTACGATGGAGAAAATCAACGTGGTGGCAGCAATTCGGACATTTTTCTGTACATAGGCCACGCCGATGACGATAACCAGCGGATACATGAAAATGCGTTGGATCCAGCAAAGCTCACACGGGGCATATCCGCGGATTTCAGAAAAATAAAGAGAACCCGCTGTGGCGATAAGTGCCACAACCCACATGGAAAGCAAAACATTTTCCTGGCGTTTCGTCATTTGATGTTCCCTCTTTTCAATAAATACTTCCATAGAATTATAAATGTTATCGTGATACAAGTAAAATAATATCAACCTGAGCGACATTCCTATATAATAAAGTTTGAAACTTTTGTGAAGGAGAGCTGTATTGTGGCAGAACAATTCGATTTATCCCATTTTGAAAAAAGCATGATCATTCGCGAAATGAATTATGCAGATATAGATGCCATCCTGGAAATGCAGCGTTTATGCTTTCCTGGAATGGATCCTTGGAAAGAAGAGCAACTGAGAAGCCATTTGGGGGTCTTCCCTCAAGGCCAGATGGTCGCTGAATTGGACGGCACAGTGATTGGCTCATGTTCGAGTTTGTTGATTAACTTTGATGAATACGATGATCGCCATACTTGGGACGATGTAACGGACGCTGGTTATATCACCAACCACAATCCCGACGGTTACAATATGTACGGCATTGAAGTCATGGTGCATCCGGAATACCGCCGAATGAAAGTCGGACAACGTTTATATGAAGCCCGCAAGGAATTGGCGCGCGAATTGAACTTGAAGTCGATCATCATCGGAGGGCGCATCCCGAATTACCATAAACATGCAGATGAAATGTCGCCGCGTGAATACGTCGATTCAGTATCGCGCCATAAAATCTATGATCCGGTTTTGACTTTCCAGTTGATGAACGGCTTCCAATTGATGCGCATCAACCCGAATTACCTGCAGGATGATTTGGCTTCAGGCAAATACGCGACATTGATGGAATGGAACAATGTTGATTACAAGCCGATTTCCAAACGCCATTTCAAAACCAGCTTGCCGGTCCGGATCTGTGTCGTGCAGTATTTGATGCGCGCCATTAAATCATTCGATGACTTGGCCAGCCAGGTTGAATACTTTGTGGACGTGGCTTCAGATGCCCATTCGGATTTCGTTGTATTCCCTGAAATCTTCACGACGCAGCTGATGTCATTCCTGAACGAGCCATCGCCAAGCCAGGCCGTACGCAAGTTGACGGAGTACACGCCTCAGTATATTGAATTGTTTACAGATCTTGCTGTCCGCTACAACGTCAACATCATCGGAGGTTCGCATTTCGTTAAAGAAGAAGATGACGAAATCTACAACATTGCGTACTTGTTCCGCCGTGACGGTTCAATCGACAAACAGTATAAGATCCACATCACACCAAATGAACGCAAATGGTGGGGAATTTCTGCCGGGGATTCTGTCCGCGTCTTCGATACAGATTGCGGAAAAATCGCCATCCAGATCTGTTACGATATTGAATTCCCTGAACTTGCCCGCATTGCGACAGATATGGGAGCGAACATCATCTTCACTCCATTCTGTACGGAAGACCGCCAAGGATACTTGCGCGTCCGTTATTGTGCACAGGCACGTGCTGTGGAAAACCAAATTTACACAGTCATTTCCGGAACTGTCGGCAACTTGCCGCAAACCGAAAACATGGACATCCAATATGCCCAATCAGGTATTTTCGCTCCATCCGATTTCGAATTTGCGCGTGATGGAATTGTCGGAGAAACCAATGCCAACCTGGAAATGGTGCTCATTGGAGATGTCGATTTGGAAATTCTGCGCCGCCAACGCCAGAACGGGACAGTCAAGCAACTGAAAGACCGTCGCCATGATGTCTACCGTGTCGAATACAAAAAAGACTGATCACAGCCGCTTCCAAAAATGGGAGCGGCTTTTCTTTGGAATATTTGCTAAACTGAAGAGTAAACAAAAGAATATTCTTTTTATAGAAGGCTTCAGGCAGAGCTGCTGCAGGAATGCGCAGTTGTTTTGTAGAATATCAACAGATGAGGATGAGTAATTCAAGCTAGATCATTATGGATGGAGGAATGGATATGTCATGGAAAGAACGCATTAAACGGTGGTTGGAGCATGATGCACTTGATGAAGAAACACGTCAGTCATTGACTGTGCTGATGGAAGACGAAAAATCCGCGGAAGATGCTTTTTATCAGGATTTGGTTTTCGGTACTGGAGGCATGCGCGGGGAAATTGGACCGGGCACAAACCGGATGAACGTCTATACCGTCCGAAAAGCGTCACAGGGAATTGCCGATTACATAAAAAAAAATGGCGAATTGGCGATGTCACGTGGAATGGTCATTGCTTATGACAGCCGCCGCATGTCCCCGGAATTTGCGGAAGAAGCAGCGCGTACATTTGCCGCGAACGGCATTCATACGTATTTATACAGCGGTCCACGGACGACACCGCAATTATCATTCAGTGTCCGTTATTTGAATGCTTTCATGGGCATCGTCATTACGGCAAGCCACAATCCGCCGGAATACAACGGCTATAAAGTATATGCAGAAGACGGTGCCCAATTGAATCTGGAAGATGCAGACCGTGTCATCGACTACGTCAGCCGTGTGGAAGATGAACTGTCCATCGTCAATGAAGGCTATGAAGAATCGCTGCTCGTGCGCATTGATGAGAAATTGGATGAAGCTTATTTATCCAATGCACTGACGGTCCAAGAACACTCAGCCAGCCCGATCGAAGCAGTTTTCACACCGCTTCATGGCGCTTCGGGTGCGACAGTCAAAAACCTGCTCGATCGAGCGGGTTATGATCAAATCACCTATGTTACTGAACAGATGGAACCTAATGGTGAATTTCCGACAGTCGCATCACCGAACCCCGAAGAAGGTTCTGCCTTCGAACTGGCGAAAGAATACGGCAAAAAATCAGGAGCTGATCTGCTGATTGCTGTGGATCCGGATGGAGACCGTGTCGGGATTGCAGTCTGGAGCGGCAGCCAATACGAATTATTGAGCGGCAACCAGACCGGTGCTATTTTGATCGAGTATCTGCTTAGCCAGAAACAGGCAAAAGGCACTTTGCCGACAAACGGGCGCATCTTCAAGACCATCGTTACATCGGAATTCGGCCGAGTGGTTGCTGATTCTTATGGCGTCGGCTGTGAAGATGTCCTGACTGGCTTTAAATTCATCGGCGAAAAATTAAAGCATAATGATGCCAATCCGCAATTTGAGTTTTTATTCGGCTACGAAGAAAGTTACGGCTATTTGATCCGTGATTTTGCACGGGACAAAGATGCTGTGCAGTCGGTCTTATTGCTTGTCGAAGCGGCAGCATTCTATAAGAAACAAGGAAAAAACCTTCACGATGTTCTGGTTGAACTTTATAACCGCTTTGGCTGGTACCGGGAATCGCTGGTATCGGTCACCAAAAAAGGCATTGATGGCGCGCGCGAAATCAAAGCCTTGTTGGAAAACTTGCGTACGGAACCGGTTAAGGCTTTGGCAGGGATTCCAGTCGTGTCGATTGAGGACTATGAAACACAGAACCGAGTTTTCGTCGACTTGGGCACCGATGAAAAAATCGAGTTGCCACAGTCGAATGTCATCAAGTACTTCCTGGAGGATGGTTCCTGGGTATGTGTACGCCCAAGCGGCACGGAACCGAAAGTAAAGTATTATTTCGGAATCACCGCCAAAACCCAGCAGGAAAGCGACGAAAAGCTGGAACTGCTGAAGGAATCGTTTTTGGAAGAAGTCAATAGCCGTTGAGGATCGGGCTCCCTGAAAAGGGGGCTTTTCCTTTCTGTCTTATGCCCGCAGAGCTACACGGGCGCTTCCACTTTTCTCGGTGTCCAGACTCCAGCGCCCAGCTCTTTGGGTCATAAGCCAGCCCAACTGCGTGGCAAAGAACGCCACACTGCCGGTCTGTCTTATGCCCGGCAGAGCTACACGGGCGCTTTCGCTTTTCTCGTACAAAAGTACGAGGGAGGATTAGTGTGGAAAAGTGTATGGTTAAATCAGCATGAATGAGGTGGATGATGATGGTTATGAGTGAACCCTCCAATATCACGTTATTGAAAGAAATAGCCGAATTGCTCAATGAAGAAACGGACATGGCGCGTATGTTGGATGGTGCGATCCGGAAATTATTGAGTGCTTCGACTTTTGAGACAGCGTGGATATTTTTTATTAATGAAAAAGGAAAGCATCAACTGGTGGCGCAGGCAAATCTGCCGGCACCATTGGAAGACAATAATTGCCGCCATCTTCAAAAAGGAGGATGCTGGTGCGTCAAACGTTACCATGATGGCGATCTGGATAAAGCGTCGAATATCATCGCCTGCCAACGTATTGAAAATGCCATGCCAGCCAAAGCACGAAAGCAAGGCAGCATCACGCATCATGCGACAGTGCCTCTGCAATCGGGAAAAGAAAAGTTTGGACTGCTGAATATTGCGGCACCGGACACTGTCGGTTTTTCAAAAGATGAATTGGCGTTGTTGGAATCGGTGGCTTTTCAGATCGGATCGGCCATCAAGCGGATCGGACTGACCAAACAGGAACAGGAATTGGCACTCGTGAAAGAGCGCAACCGGTTAGCGCGTGATTTGCATGATTCGGTCAACCAATTGCTGTTTTCGGTGACATTGACTGCCCGTGGAGGCGTCGAAATGTCGGAAGATCTGTCCGTTCAGGAGACATTCCGGGATATCCAACACCTGACGCAGGAAGCGTTGAATGAAATGAGGGCGTTGATTTGGCAACTGCGGCCGAAAGGGCTGGAAAGTGGGCTGTTGGAGGCCATCAAAGGCTATGGCGAAATGCTTGGGTTGACCGTTGAAACAAAAATGACGGGCGTCATCCAATTGCCTTCACGGATTGAAGAGACCTTATTCCGAATTGCCCAGGAATCATTGAATAATGTGCGAAAACACGCCGGCGTCAATAAAGTGGAATTGTATTTATCGGTCACTGCAACCGATGTGTTATTGGTTTTAAGGGATGAAGGACGGGGATTCGCCTTCGATCACGAGGTGCATCTGCCATCTATCGGCATCCAAAGTATACGGGACCGCGCCAAAGCAGAAGGTGGAACAGCCGATTGGTCCAGTGAAATTGGCAAGGGGACGGAAATCCTGGTCCGGATTCCGTATTAATGAAGGAGTGAAGAACATGGTGAAAGTATTGATAGCCGATGACCATCATGTGGTGCGGCGAGGCTTATTGTTCTTTTTGAAAACACAAAAGGACATCGAAGTGGTAGGGGAAGCAGTAAACGGTCAAGAAGCAGTAGAAATGGCTGCTGTCCTTCAGCCGGATATCGTCCTGATGGATTTAGTGATGCCGGTCATGGATGGCATCCAGGCTACCCGGAAAATTAAAGAACAGTATCCTGAGATCATCGTCCTGATGCTGACCAGTTTTTCAGATCAGGATCATGTAGTGCCGGCGATTGAAGCAGGAGCGGCAGGGTATCAGTTAAAAGACATTGAACCCGACGAACTGGTGGCTTCATTGCGCAGTTTGATGCGCGGTGAAAATACCCTTCATCCGAAAGCGTCTTCCGAGCTGATGAAAGCTCCAACGGAACCGGCGCCGCATACCGTCAACCAGTTGACGCCGAGAGAACAAGAAGTATTGGCCGAATTGACAAAAGGCAAAAGCAACCGGGAAATTGCGTCGGCATTGTTCGTTACAGAAAAGACGGTAAAGACCCATATTTCCAATATTTTCATCAAACTGGCTGTCCAAGACCGGACGCAGGCGGCGCTATATGCCGTCAAGCATGGGCTGACAGAACCGGGAAGAAATTAAAAAGAGTGCGACGGAAAATTCCGTCGCACTCTTTTTTAACGTTTTTTAACGGGCCGTTTCCGGCTGTCTTTAGTGACTTGTTTCCATTTGCTGCGCTCGGCTTTCTGGGCAGCGGCATCGCTTTTTCGTTCCATGTGCGCGAGCTCGCGCTTGAGCTTCAAGTAGCTTCGGTAACGTCCGGCAGCCAGCTCCCCATTTTGGAGAGCTTCCTGGACGCGGCATCCCGGTTCATCATTGTGGGCGCAATCACGGAAACGGCAAGCGAGCGCCAATTCTTCGACATCGCTGAAACCCGCTTCCACGCCTTCTGAATAATCACCGAGCTGGAATTCGCGCATACCAGGCGTGTCGATCATCAATCCGCCTGCAGGCAAAAGAATCATTTCCCTATGAGTCGTCGTGTGGCGCCCTTTGCTGTCATCTTCTCGGATGTCCTGCACCATCATTTGTTCACTGCCGGACAAAGCGTTGATCAGAGATGATTTGCCGACTCCGGAAGAACCGAGCAAGGCTCCCGTTTTGGAACCGGCCAACTGCTTCTGCAATTCATCGATTCCTTCGCCTGTGAGGGCAGATACTGCATAAACCGGAACGCCAAATGCCACGTTCTCGACCTGACGCAGATAAGGTTCGATATCCGGACATTGGTCTTTCTTGGTCAAGGCGATAATAGGATTGGAGCCCGAATCCCAAGCCGCCAGCAAATAACGTTCCAGCCGACGGATGTTGAAATCATGGTTCAGTGACATCGTCAGAAAAACGGTATCGATGTTGACGGCGATCAATTGGATATCCGATGTTTCCCCTGCCATTTTTCTTGAAAACTGAGAGGTCCGGGGAAGCACCTGGTGAATGATGCCTTTTTCTTCTCCAGGCATCTGCTCGACCACGACCCAATCCCCTACGCAAGGAAATTCAATGCGGTTATGCCGGTGACGGTATTTACCAGACAACGAGCAGAGCCATTCTCCTTCATTTGTGATGACACGGTATAAATTCTTATGTTCCAAAGTAACGCGGCCAGGGATTCCTGATACGGTTATTTTTTCTTGCCAGCTGGAGTTCCAGCCGTACTGGTTAATGTTCGTCAATGATAATTCCTCCTAATTTATGCAAAATAAAAAACCACGGATGCGCGCAATTCGCAGTCCATGGTCTCCGGGCATAATGGAAGAAGCGTATCGTCAGCGATACACAGAAGGAGACACTATAGACTGGAATTGTGTATTCAAAAATAAAATCGCCATAATGCCTCACCTCTTTCTTCAAGTTAAATCTACAATACCGCAAGGGAATTTGAACGTCAAGATATTTTTCTGAAGATTCTATTGAATGATAAATGAAGACTTGCATTTTGAAAATGAAAACGCTAACATAATGGTAATATTCTGAACATACCAACTGGTTAGTATTGTTTTGGTATGTCCAATGTGTTTTCAACTACTGAGGAGGATGAAAAATGACGACAGAACAGACTTGGAAAAGCCATTATCCAAAAGGTATTTCTGCAGAGATGAAGTTTTCGGAGAAGACAATGCCGCAATTGCTTACGGAAACAGCGGAGAAAATTCCGGATCATACCGCAATTAAGTTTTATCAGAAAGAAATCTCCTACAAAGAATTGGACCTTTTCTCGACGCTCTTTGCTTCATCACTTCAGCAAACTGGAATCCATAAGCATGATCGCGTTGCCATCATGCTGCCGAATTGCCCTCAATACATCATCTCGTATTATGGGATTTTAAAAGCTGGCGCCATTGTCACGCAAATAAACCCGATGCTCTTGGAAAAAGAGTTGAGCTATTTATTGAACGATTCAGGAGCGGAAACCATCATCGTATACGAGCCTCTATACCCACGCATTCAAGCAATCGCAAAAGATACTGCTTTAAAAAATATCATTGTCGTCAGTTTTGAAACGAAAAATCAGGAACTTGACCAAGCCAGCTATTTTGAATCGTTTATCGGAAAAGGAGATGGCAAGGTCGATTCAGTTGTCATTGATCCAGCGGAAGATATAGCCGTATTGCAGTACACAGGCGGGACGACCGGGTTATCAAAGGGTGCTATGCTGACTCACCGGAACATTGCTGTCAACGCCTTGCAGGCGCAGGAGTTTTTTAAGGATGAAGTGACATTCGGTGAAGAAAGCTGCCTGACGGTCATTCCATTATTCCATGTATTTGCCATGACATCCGCGATGAATTTATCGGTTTTGAACGGTTCCAAAAATATTTTATTGCCACGCTTTGACCTTGAAGAAGTACTCGAAACGATCAAGCGCGAGCAGCCAACGACATTCCCGGGGGTACCGACGATGTATATTGCCATTACCAACCACCCGAAAGCGAAAGAGTACGGAATCGATAGCATCAATGTATGCAATAGCGGCAGTGCGCCGATGCCTCTGGAAACCATGAAGGAATTTGAACACAAAACAGGAGCCAAAATTTTAGAGGGCTATGGGTTGTCTGAAGCGTCACCGGTTACGCATTGCAATCCTCCTTTTGCCGAGAGAAAGCCAGGAAGCATCGGAATCGGTTTTCCTTCTACGGAGTACAAAATCGTCGATTTGGCTACGGGAGAAGAAGATGTGCCGACCGGAGAGATAGGGGAATTGATCATTCGCGGACCGCAAGTGATGAAAGGCTATTGGAACATGCCGGAAGAGACAGCAAGTACATTAAAAAACGGTTGGCTTTTTACAGGGGATATCGCCAAGATGGATGAAAGCGGTTATGTCTATATTGTCGACCGCAAAAAAGATCTGATTATTTCAAGTGGCTATAATGTCTACCCGCGTGATGTTGAAGAAGTTCTTTATGAACATCCGGCGGTCCAGGAAGCGGTGGCCATTGGAATTGCCGATCCGTACCGTGGGGAAAGCGTCAAAGCGATTATTGTAAAAAAACAAGGGGCAGACATCAACGAAGAACAGTTGATAAGTTGGGCGAAAGACAAGATGGCTGCCTACAAAGTACCGCGCGCCATTGAATTCCGGGATGAATTGCCGAAAACCAATGTCGGGAAGATTTTGAGGCGTGCACTTCGGGAACAACAGAACTCGATGGAATAGCTAAAGAACACACGAGATTCCAGCCTATTTCTGGAAGCACGGAAATTTAGTTGAAGAGGTGAAAGGACATGTCGATACAGGAACATATGACGATTCCGGTAAGAGCTGGAGAAGAATTGGATGATGTGGCGCTCGAACAATTTCTGCGCCATCATATCGATGAGCTGCCAGCAGGAGAACTGAAAATCCGGCAGTTCGGCACAGGGCATTCAAACTTAACATATGCTTTGCAAATCGGCGGCTGGGAAGCTGTTCTCAGAAGACCGCCTTTAGGGCCGGTCGCTCCGAAAGCACATGACATGGAGCGTGAATACAAAATCCTGTCGGCTCTGCATCCGGTTTTTAAAACAGCGCCAAAGCCCTTTGTATTTTCAGCTGATGAATCCATTATCGGCAGTCCCTTTTTTGTGATGGAAAGGCGGCATGGCATCGTATTGGATACGGACTTCCCGGAAGGCATCGAACCGACAAAAGAGTTGGGACGAAGAATTTCGGAGAAAATGGTCGATTTGCTTGTTGAACTTCATGCGCTGGATTACAAAAAAACATCACTGGCAGACATTGCAAAACCCGAGGGCTTCATGCAACGCCAAGTGGAAGGATGGATTGGGCGTTATGAACGCGCCCGGACTGACGACATTGAAGGCGTCGAGCAGTTGAAAGAGTGGATGCTGAGACACATTCCGGTTTCCGGGGAACCCACCATCATCCATTATGATTTCAAATTGAACAACGCTTTATTTTCGGAAGATTTTTCTGACATCACAGGACTGTTTGATTGGGAAATGACAACAGTTGGTGACCCTCTGGCTGATGTAGGGGTGGCAATGAGCTACTGGATTCAGGGAGATGATCCTGAATTGCTGAAAAATGGGCTCGGCAAACCGCCGGTTACGATATTGGACGGGTTTTATAGCCGCAATGAATTTATCGCCAGCTACGGTGAAAAAAGTGGGCGGGACGTTTCAAATATGAACTTTTATTCAACGTTCGCGTACTTCAAGTTGGCTGTGATCATCCAGCAAATCTACTACCGTTATAAAAAAGGACAAACAAAGGATTCGCGTTTTTCTCATTTTGACCAATTTGTCAAAAGTTTGATGCAGCATGCGTTGGCGACAGCGAAAAGGGAGTGAATCGGTGCCGAAACTTCATGTGTTGTTGAAAAAAGAAGAGATTGATGATGCCAAAATGCAAGAAGATAAAACCGCAGTGATATTCGATGTGCTGCTGGCGACTTCGACCATTACCGCCTGTTTCTGGCATGGGGCAAAAGAAGTTGTGCCGGTATTGAATGGCGATGAAGCGCTCCGTGAGGCGGAAGGAAGAGAAACTGACAGTTTTTGTTTGGTCGGGGAATACAACGGCAAGACCATCGAAGGTTTTTTAGATCCAAATCCGTTGCAGTTGAAGGAGCAAATCAAAGGGAAAACCGTACTGCTGTCGACCACAAATGGCACCGTAGCCATACGAAAATCTGCTGCTGCAAAGAAAGTGTACACCGCTAGTTTGTTGAATGGGGAGGCAGTGGCAAAGAAGATAGTTGCAGTCCATCGTGGAGAAACGATTGTCGCCGTCTGTTCAGGATCAGGCGGAGAATTTTGCATGGAGGATTTATATGGCGCGGGGTATTTTATAGACTGTCTGATGAACCAAACAAACCATTGGGAGTTGACGGATTCGGCAAAAGCAGCGCGTCTTTTTTACCGTTCGAATGCTCACCAGGCAGAAAAAATTTTGAAGGATTCACGGGTGGGAGAAATGCTGATGCGCAGTGGATTTGAAGAAGAAATTGATTTTATTGCTGATTGCGGATTGATCGACCTTGTGCCTTGGCTAGAAGATTGGAAATTGGTTATCAAATAAGATTGAGGGGGAAACAAAATGGAAAACAAACACTTAAACGTTAAATTGCAAGGGGCTGTACTGTCGCTGCAACTGAATCGGCCTGACAGTTTGAATGCATTCAGCCCTGAAATGATTGAAGGGTTACATCGTGAAATACTGGGCGCTGCCAGCAATCCGGACATCCGGGCAATTATCCTGTCAGGAGCAGGCAGATCATTTTCTGCAGGTGGAGATGTGAAGACGATGGGCCAAGCGGGATCTCAAGAAACATATGACCATATCGGAAAATTGAACGAAGTGGTATTGGCGATGCGTTCACTGGAAAAGCCGATCATCGCAGCGGTCCATGGCTTTGCAGCAGGAGCTGCTTTTAACATCGCTTTGGCGAGCGACATCATCTTAGCGGCTGAAGACAGCAAATTTGTTATGAGCTTTTCTCAAGTGGGGTTGATTTCAGATGGGGGCGGTTTGTATTTCCTGCCACGCCTAATCGGCCCTTACCGCGCCAAGGAATTATTTTTTAACGCACAGCCGATCACTGCTGAAACTGCTCATCAATGGGGCATCATCAATCATGTGCATCCACTGGAAAAATTGGAGCAAGAGGCCTTCCGCTTTGCTGAAAAATTGGCGAACGGCCCAGCTAAAGCCTTCGGGCTGATGAAGAAAATTACAGATCAATCGGCGACGATGGGATTGGCGGAAATCCTGGAACAGGAACGCATCACGCAAGCAATGATGATTACGACAGAAGATCATTTGGAAGGCGTCTCTGCTTTTAAGGAAAAACGCAAACCCGTGTTTAGTGGAAAGCAAAGTGTGCTATGAATTGAAGGAATAACATATAGGAGAATTTGGTAAATTTGAACGAGATGATTCCAATGGAGGAGGGGTATAGAAAAGGAAAAAGGAGGAGTGGCAATGACTTCAGACCGTACCGGTAATTACGGCTTGTTTTCGGAACAATTTACACAAAATCCCTATCCGGTTTACAGCAAATTACGGGAAGAGGACCCTGTGCACGCGGTTCGTTTTCCCGATGGCCAGAGCGGCTGGATGGTGACGCGATATGCAGACGCAGAAAAAGTCTTGAAAGACCCCCGTTTTATTAAGGATATGTCGAAAATCTATGGGGGCAGTATGGACATGTTAAGTGTCTTTACACAAAACATGCTATTTGCTGACCCGCCGGATCACAAACGGCTGCGCGGACTTGCCCAGAAAGCTTTTACGCCTAAAATGATTTCGGGTATGCGGGGCAGGATCCAGGAAATAACGAATGAACTATTAGCGGATATGGAAGGAAAAGGTCAAGTCGACTTGATTGATGAATATGCTTTTCCCTTGCCGATTATTGTCATTTGCGAAATTTTGGGTGTTCCTTCGGCTGACCGTGATAAATTCAGGCTTTGGTCCAATTCACTAATTGAAGGGACTAGTGGAGAACTGGGAGCTACTGTCTATCAGCACATGAATGAGTTTGTCCAATACCTGGGACAGTGGTTTGCGAAAGTCCGGGAGCAACCGGGAGATGATCTGATCAGCAGCCTCATTCAAGCGGAGGAAGAAGGTGACCGGTTGAGCGAACGCGAGCTGTATGGTGTAGTGACGTTGTTGATCATCGCCGGACATGAAACCACGGTGAATTTGATCGGCAATACAGTGCTGTCCCTGATGGAACATCCCGAGCAGCGACAACTGTTGGAACAGCAGCCTGAGCTGATTACTCAAACCATCGAAGAATCTTTGCGCTTCAATGGGCCTGTAGAATTCAGTACGTCGCGATGGGCGGGCGAAGATTTTGAGTTTCAAGGAAAACAACTGAAAAAAGGCGATTTGGTGGTAGTGTCGTTGAATTCTGCAAATCATGACGAAGCGCAATTCGAACATCCTGAGCTATTCAATATCGAGCGTGAAAAAAGTCCGCACTTGGCATTTGGTAAAGGAATTCATATGTGTCTTGGAGCACCTCTAGCGCGCTTGGAAGGGGAAATTGCCATCGCCAGTCTGTTGAAACGGTTTCCTCAAATGAGACTGGCTGCAGGCAGCGATAGATTAAATTGGCGGCCGGGCATGATTGTCCGCGGCGTCAAGGAATTGCCGATGCTGCTCAAATGAAGATGAAAAAAGACTGGAAGCTATCCAGCCTCAGACTGTAGACAAAGTCTTTCCAAAATGAATAGCAATGCATACCCCAACCGGTCCCGCCACTTCGCGTTCCGTGGGCTCAGCTTCAGCCTCCACGTCACTGGAAAAACCCGTGCTCCTGCATCGCTGCGCTGCTCCCAAAAGAGTCTCCGTGGCCGGCCCGATCGGGGGCGTGTAGCTTCAATCAAAGGAAATAGCCTGCTAGTCAGGATCCGGAAACCATCGTCCTAATAAACTTGGTAACTCCTTCATACAAAGATCCGAAACGCAAGGCGGCGACTCCAGCGGGATAGCGAAGTGCCGAAATCCACTCGGGCGCCAGTCCGAGTTAGTTCGGCGCAAGCCTGCAGGAAAGCGTCCGCCTGGAGTGCAGGATCCAATAGAAAGACAATAAATTGCATATTCACCCTTTGAACGACATAAATATTCTTTTATCTATAAGCTGGGCTGGAAGCTATCCAGCCTTTTTTGTTTGTCCAAAAGCCATCAAGGGAAAGGGGATTAGAAAGGGCGTGACAAGAGAGGGGAGGAAATATGAAGTCGCTATCATTTTGGATGAAGGAAAAACTGTGGCTTACTCCAGCTTTGTATATCTTGATGGCAGTTCTCCTGTCGATTACGTTTTTCTACATTGATCTTTTATACATTGAAAGACTCAAGCCTTATATCCCTTCAATCTTATTGACGAATGTTGATCTGGCTAAGACTATTATGGGGAGTCTATCAGGTGCACTTTTGACCATGACCACCTTTACTTTTTCAACAATACTGGTTGTTCTGACTATGTATTCTTCACAATTTTCACCACGAACATTAAAAAATTTCATTCACGATAAAATTACCTGGCGAGTTTTGGGGATTTTTCTCAGTGGCTTCATTTACAATACATTATCATTGCTGTTTATGAGAGATGATTTATATAGTACTGACGTAATTTCCACGTTTGTTGGAATTGTTATCGCCTTTTTCTGTCTCTCCACTTTTGCTTACTTTATTCATTACATTGCTACCCATGTGCAGGTTGGTCAATTAGTCAATGAGTTGATTGGAGATACAGAACGAGCTATTTCCAAAATCAGAGAATTGCAAGAAAGCGAAAACGGAGAAGCAATAGAATGGAATCCGATTGGCATCAAAGAAATCCATCAGGCAGAAAAAGAAGGCTATATTCACTACCTTTCTTTTGGCAAGCTGGTGGATTACGCAGAAAAACATGACTTGAAAGTAGAGATTCTTGTCAAAACTGGAGATTATGTATACGAAGGCAAGCCGATTTTTCATATTTACAAAGTAAAGGAGTCGGAGCTTCCTGTTGCAAGATTTTATTCGCTCGGGACTTCCAGGACTTCTGAACAGGATTTCGATTTTGCGATTCAAAAACTAGTCGAAGTTGCCTTGCGTGCTATTTCTCCTGGGATTAACGATCCCAACACTGCCAATGAAATCATCATCCGGCTAGGTCGCCTGTTAGGGCAATTAGGCTGTTTGAAAACTGGTCCATTCCTTTTGGGGGGCGGCAAGAAAAGTGAGCGGGTGCTGTACCGTTTTCCATCTTATAAAAATATCTTGTACAATACTTTTTACCAGTTATCCCATTATGGAAAAGAAGATATCTCGGTTTTGACCTCCATGATGGAATCATTGAAAGTGGCAGCTGAACTTGCACCCTGCCAGCATCACCAAGAACTATGGGAAGTTCACGGCTATATTCTGGAAAACATCGATCAAAATCAGTTGAAATCATACGATCATATTGCGCTTCAACGAAAGGTCGACCAACTTGCTGAAGCCACTGGCCGGCATTCTTATAATATCTTATTAGAATCGCCCGTCATCAGCCGGTAAAGGAGGGAAATGATGCAAAGCAGCTAGTTGTTTAAAGGAATTGATATCTTACGGAATTTGTCTATCGGGGAATTTTTCATGTTCTTCGTTTATCTTGCTTTGATACTCATAGCAAAATCTCTGGTTTTATTCCTCTTTAGGAAGCTGAGCCCTTCCAAAGATTTCAAAGAGCGTATTTACCCAGTGATTGAAGATGTCTTAAATTGGCTTGTGCTCTACGGAGGCATCCTTTTCTTCCTCTTCTATTTTTCCAGAGAACAATGGTTAACGCTGCCTTTTTACGAAACAGAAGGAGTGGAGATATCCATTCTGCTCATAATAGTGGCTATAATGATTGTGACATTTGCCAGCCGCCTCATAAAAGCATTTAACCATTACGTCATGCCGTTTGTTTATGAACAATTCAATATTGACATTGGCATGGGCTATACTATTAATCGGCTTCTGTATTACGTGGTGATGTTCCTGGCATTGGCCATCAGTTTCACGACAGTTGGCTTAGATTTAACAGCTCTCGGTTTCGTGTTCAGTGTTCTAGGAATCGGCATCGGCTTCGGTGTGCGCAATATAGCTGCCAACTTTGTATCAGGCATTATTATTCTGTTTGAAAGGCCGATGGAAGTCGGTGAAATGGTGGAAATCGATAAAAAGATTGGACGTATTACAAAAATTAAACTCAGATCAACTGTTATCGAGACATTGAAAGAAGGTACATTGGTAGTTCCCAATCAGTATTTTATCGAACAAATCGTTAAAAATCGTTCCAGTGCACAATTATATGCTCGGGTTGTCGTAAGTGTCGAATACGGCAGCGATACAGAACGAATTGAAAGGATTCTCAAAGATGCCGCAATAAAGGCGGCGGAATTGATGAAAGGGATACCTGAAAAAAAAGCCGATGTTCGGTTTATTGATTTCCGGAATTCGGCATTGGATTTCCAAGTGGAAGTACAAGTGGCTGATGTTGAAATGAAAGAAAGGCTTGAAAGCAATATTCGCCATGCCATTGCGGAAGATTTTATTAACCATGATGTGAAATTGGCTAAAACGGTATATGAAACACAATAAAAGTCCATGGCTTCCGAAAAGCCATGGACTTTTATTGTGTTTGAGCATCTTACTTCATTTATTCGTCAAAGTCATCTTCCTGAGCGGCCGTAAAAGAATAATCCGGTTCAATATGGACGAGAATGACGCAATGCGGTTTCACCTTTTGGATTTTGCGTTCGATTTCTTCAGTAATCCAATGGCTTTCCACTACATTCAAGTTAGGAGCGACACTGACCGTCAAATCGATGAACATGACATTGCCGTGGTTGCGTCCTTTAAAGTCACGCAGTGTAATGACACCGGGGACTCTTCTTACCAGCACAGACAAGGTCTCCACTTCATCTTCGTCAAAGCCATCCGTCAAGGTAATGACAGACTCTTTGAAGATATCCAGTGCGGTCTTGATGATGATCAACCCGACGATGAAAGCTGTAATGATATCAAGGATAGGTGCTCCGAAAATTGCACCGATGATTCCGATTCCGGCACCGATACTGACCAGTGCATCTGAACGGTTGTCATAGGCTGCGGCACGGACCGCCGAGCTCTTGATTTCCCTGCTGAGTTTTAAATTATAGCGATAGACGCCATACATGACGATAGCGGAGAAAAAAGCGATCCAGGCGGTGAATAAAGAAGGAACTTCAGCAACCGGCTCGAAAATCGAACGGACCGCATTCATCAGAACTTGCAGCCCGATAACCGCCATGATGAACGAAGCCAACAAGGAGGCAATGGTTTCGGCGCGCAAATGTCCATAGTGATGGTTTTCGTCCGGCGGCTTCTGGGAAATCCTCAGACCAACGAGGACCGCGATTGAAGCGATAATATCCGTCAAGTTGTTTAAACCATCAGCTTTAAGGGCTTCAGAAGAACCCCAAAAACCGAAAGTTAGTTTAATGGCACTGAGGAAGACGTACGCACCGATACTGATCCAGGCACCTTTTTCCCCTTTGCGCAAATTTGTATACAGGTCCATAAAGTTTCCCGCCTCCAAGTCTCTGAAACAAAGTGAAACGACCCTCAAAGGAGGGCCGCTTCATGATCTTTATCTATCATATAAGTTGTGGACTGTATTTTGGTAATGTTGAACTGGACCCGAATATAAGCCCGATTCGACAGGCATGCAGAAATAGAGATTAACAAAGCGTCTTTAAATAGTATCAATGTCTTTTTCAGCAATGTCAATAGTAAATGACTTTATGACAGGTCGGTTCATAATCTTTACATAAATTTAATGTTCACTTATATAAGCAAAAGATTATACTTGAAGTGAGAATAATTTTTTTAAAGGAGAGGACTATGGCTAAGAAAAAAAACAACTATGCAGAAATTTTAAAGGCATCTACGAAATTGGGGCTGACGTCCTTTGGAGGACCGGCAGCGCATATTGGTTATTTCAGAGATGAGTATGTCACGAAAAGAAAGTGGTTGGATGACAAGGCCTACGCAGACTTAGTGGCTCTTTGCCAATTCCTTCCGGGACCGGCAAGTTCTCAGGTGGGGATTTCCATCGGAATGCTGCGAGGCGGAATGTTCGGTGGGTTTTTATCGTGGTTCGGATTTACAATGCCTTCGGTCATTTTATTGGTATTGTTTGCACTGCTTGTCACCAATGGTTCATTCGACAGCGGATGGATACAGGGGTTAAAAATTGTAGCGGTGGCTGTAGTGGCGCACGCTCTCTTAGGTATGGGCAAAAATCTGGCACCTGATAGGCAACGGATTGCAATCGCCGTAGGAGCAGCTATTGTGATTTTATTAATACCGACCACTTGGGCTCAAATTGGAGTGATTGTTCTAGCAGGCGTCCTGGGATATGCCATTTACCGTAAGGAAGATGCACCGGAACCTGTGAAGCTGGCATTAAGTTTCGGCAAAAAAACCGGCATTGCGGCTTGGTCGATTTTTGCGGCTTTGTTGATCGGTTTGCCGCTGATCCGCCCGTTTATCGAGTCTGCTTCCTTTGCAATTTTTGATATCTTCTATCGTGTCGGTTCGATTGTTTTCGGCGGCGGACATGTTGTACTGCCGATGCTGGAGCGTGAAGTAGTGTCGGATTGGATGACACCGGATTCGTTTATTGCCGGTTATGGTGCGGCACAGGCTGTTCCTGGACCACTCTTTACCCTGGCTGGTTACTTGGGGCAATTGATGAATGGGGGATGGGGAGTTGTCATTGCTGTGATTGCCATGTTTTTGCCATCATTCTTGCTGATCGTGGGAACTTTGCCGTTTTGGAGTATTATCCGGACAAAATCCGGTGTGCAAGCTGCACTGAAAGGGGTTAATGCAAGTGTGGTCGGAATTTTGCTGGCTGCTTTGTACGATCCTGTCTTCACATCAGGAATCCGTGGCCCTGTCGACTTTGCAATTGCGATAATCGCCTTTACAATGTTAGTCTATTTTAAACTGGCTCCTTGGATTGTCGTACTGGTGACGGCAGTTCTAGGCGCAGTCGCTTATGCGATTTAATGGCTAGAGGGGGATGGAAATGAATTCAGGCAAAAGATTGGATCAACAGGATCCGTTGGCGAATTTTAAACAGGAGTTTTTTGTGGAGAAAGAAATGATGTACATGGACGGCAATTCCCTTGGATTGATGTCCAAGCGAGCAGAAACAGCATTGCAGAACTTGATGGAAAGCTGGAAGACATTCGGTATCGATGGATGGACCGAAGGGGAGCATCCGTGGTTTACGTTAGCGGAATCGTTGAGTGCGCGTGTTGCGCCTTTAGTAGGTGCACAGCCGCATGAAGTGATGGTGACGGGATCGATCACCTCAAACATCCATCAGATGCTGTCGACAGTGTTCCAGCCGACGCTTGAACGGTTTGCAATCGTCGTGGATGATTTGAATTTTCCGTCGGATATTTACGCGGTGGAAAGCCAACTCCGTTTGCGGGGGCTGGATCCGGCGAGAGCAATGCGCAAAGTGGGAAGCAGGGACGGGTATACACTGGAGCTGGCTGATATTATTGAACAGCTGACAGACGACGTGGCTATATTGCTGTTGCCGTCTGTGTTGTACCGAAGTGGCCAGTTGTTGCCGATCCGGGAAATTGCAGAAGCTGCCCATCAAAAAGGCATTCTAGTGGGCTTTGATTTAGCGCACTCAATTGGCGCTATGCCGCACGAACTTCATGACGCTGGTGTGGATTTTGCTGTTTGGTGCCATTATAAATACATGAACTCCGGACCGGGTGGAACTGGCGGCCTTTATTTGCATGAACGGCATCATCACCTGTTGCCAGGAAATGCTGGCTGGTTCGGATCTGATAAGACGCGCCAGTTCGATATGGATCATGAATTTTCCAAAGCTGAAGGAGCAGGCGCCTATCAGATCGGCACACCGCATATTTTCAGTATGGCCCCTCTTCTGGGCAGCCTGGAACTGTTCGAAGAAGCAGGCATTGAAGCAATCCGCCAAAAATCGCTGCAGCTGACAACTCTTCTAAGACAGCTTATTGGCCAACAGATTCCTGAACTGGTTGATGTGACACCAATGGAGAACGATGCCAGAGGTGGGCATATCGCTTTTGCCCATCCGGAAGCCGCTAGAATCTGCAAAGCCTTGAAAGAAGCAAAAATCATTCCGGATTTTCGCGCACCGAACATTATTCGATTGGCGCCAATTGCTTTTTATACATCCTTCAGTGATGTTGAACAGGTAGCAGAAAAGCTGAAGAGCATTATGGAAAATGAAACTTATAAAAACTTCAGCAACGAACGAAATGTGGTGGCTTGAATGAAACCTGAGAAGATTATTGATATTTCGATGGAATTGAGTGGCACAACGCCGGAATGGCCGGGAGATGTGCCGTTTAGCTATGACCTTTCTGTGACTAAGCAGGAAAGCGGCTCTGTAAATGTTGGAAAACTGCAGACCAGTACCCATATCGGCACTCATATCGATGCACCTTTTCATTACGATGACCAAGGGCTGAAAACGCATGAACTGCCATTGGATATTTATTTATGCAAAGCACAGGTCATGGACGTCAGTGGACTAAAAAAAATCAATTCATCTGATTTGAAACCACTAGAAGAAGGCGTTACAGCTGTCTTGTTGAAAACGGCTTCCTGGAAAAACAGAACTGTATTTCCAGAAACCTGGCCAGTGTTCGATGTATCGATTGCCCAATGGCTGGCTGACAATGGAGTCAATCTTTTAGGAGTGGATGTGCCGTCGGTCGATCCCGAGACCAGCAAGGAATTGCCGATGCATCAGGCAATGAACCGGCATCAGCGCTTTATCTTGGAAGGGATCGTACTCGATGATGTAGCAGAAGGGATTTACCGATTAGCGGCATTGCCCTTGAAGATTAAAGGCGGGGACGGGAGTCCGGTCCGAGCGGTTTTGTATAGTTAGAAAAGCACAAGCGCCCGTTTAGTGGACCATGAACTAAAAGTGAGATTTCCTGTTGCAACGTTCAGCTGATCCGGCGCCTTCGGAACTCTGGAATAAAATTTAGCGAAAAATATCTATAAGACGCACAAAACCTTCACCAATATACCGGTGAAGGTTTTATACGTAATCTGCACGGAAATAAGGTTCCATGTTTTTTATATTCACAGCGATTTCGTCGCAAATTTCCTGATAAAGTGCCCATTGTTCAATGCTGTCGCTACTGCGCAGCTCGGGGTTGCGAATGTCCCATCGCAGTAATTTTTGGCTCGGTAGATCCGTTGGGATATCTCCATGCTCCAGCTCTCCATCATGTAAAGCGATGATCAGATCGGCTTCACTCACTTCTTCAGAATTATATTTGCGTGGTTCAACTGGCGGCAAATCCAATATCACTTCTTTCATTACTTCTAGAGGAATTTCATTGAAAGAAGATTGAGGGCTTTGCGTCCATGCAGCGCTGCGAATTTCCCAGTCAGGAAGCATTAATCGATTAGCCCAGATTTCAGCCATCAATCCACGGTCCTGGTGAGAAGATAGAAAATAAACAGTATGTCTTGGCATGGGTGATCCCTTCTTCCTATTGGTCGAACTGAATTTTGCTACTAGTAATCTTTACCCATCTATCGTAAAGTTAAACTGCTCAATTTGTGATGAAAATGTGATCGTTTTTCACTTTTATGCTAAAAAGACCCGGTACTGCTGATGGTTATATAAGTCCAGCAGACCGGGTTTCTTATTTGACGACTAAAATGGAGCTGGCTGAATCTTTGATCAGCTTTTTGCTGACTGAACCCACAAAGAATTTCTGCAATCCCGATTTTCCGCTGTTGCCGATGACCAGTAAGTCAATCTTCTGCTCTTCGATAAAAGCGGCAATCGTTTTAGCTGCATTTCCTTCCAGAGCCAGTACGGAAGCTTTAATTTGGTGTATATCCAATTGCTGCTGGATAGAGTTATGCATGTGCTTTGAATATTCCACTGTTGAGTTATCGTAGTCGTTTGGTGGCCGGTAACCTTCATCGCCAATTTCAGGTGGCATGAACTGAGCATAATTACTGTCGACATTTGCTGAGATTACGGGAGCTGAAGCAGTGCCTGTACTCATGTAACCGACACTCTCACGATAATCTTCATTGACATAAATCACTGAAAGTTTGGTATCGGGCAACGCTTTAACAAATTCAACAGCTTTATCGAATGCAATCCGGCTTCCGTCAGATCCATCATAAGCCACTGCAATGTTTTTATACATTTCCTTTCACCTCGCCTTATTCTCTTAGTTCTAAATTACCCTCAGACCTCAGAATGAAACATCCGCTATTTTTTGGAAAATTTATTTTCGAAAAATGTTGACAATTCAAAAAAGACTTTGGTACTCTTGATTTAACAAATAAAGTGAAACTTCAGTCAGTTTCGAATTTTTGCTGAGTGTTAGTTGATCAAATCGGACTGACCGTTAACGCGGGATAAGAGAAAAGGAGGTAATGACGATGGAAAAGTTTAAAAATACAACTTCAATCAATTTAATATCATCGCCAGACCCTTCTGTTATTATTCTTTGAATTTATTTCGGAATTAGAAGTAAACAGGACGGGTCTGCTACCTTGTCTTGTTTATATGAGCGTGCGCCCATAAACCAGGCGTGCGCTTTTTTGTGTTTTATTCAGTTTTTTAACTGTTTAAATAAAGAGAAACTTCACTCAGTGGAAGTTTTTCCCCACTGAGTGTTAGTTGATCCAATCGGACTTTTACGGACAGTAGACTCCCACTCGGAGAAGAAGGAGTCGTACTGAACGTTAAAGCGGGATAAAAAAATACGAGGAGATGTTGGAGATGAAACAAATTCAAAAAGGGAAAATCATGATTAAGGAATCGTTAGAAGGCGATTAGCCAACGGGAAAAAGAAAGAAGGCGTAAGTAATGTTTGATGTGTTATGGAAATTAAGATGGTTTTTTAAAGAAAATTGGGTGCGATACACCACAGCTATCGGCCTGCTTTTCATTGCAAATATTATAGAAATTATTCCGCCCTGGCTGATTGGGGTCGCCATCGATTCGATCGCACAGGAACAACTGACGGCAGAATTGATGTGGCAGTATATTGCTGTTCTCGCCGTGGCGATGGTGTTGGCTTACTTCATCAACTTTGTCTGGCAGTATCAATTGTTTGGCGGAGCCTATGTCATTGAACGCCAATTGCGGTCAAGTTTAATGGGGCATTTCCTGAAGATGACACCGACTTTTTACGAGAAAAATCGGACAGGTGATCTAATGGCCCGTTCAACAAATGACTTGAAGGCGATTTCCGAAACAGCCGGATTTGGTATTTTGACGTTGGTGGACTCGACTTTATACATGGCGACCATCATTGTGGCTATGGGGATGCTGGTGTCTTGGGAATTGACGTTCCTGGCGATGATTCCTTTGCCGATACTGGCAATTATCGTTCAGATGCTGGGCAAAAAGATCCACGTGCGCTATATGGAAGCACAGGAAGCGTTTGGAGATATGAATGACAGTGTTTTGGAATCAGTCGGAGGCGTTCGGGTGATTCGGGCATATGTCCAAGAACGTGCGTCAGAGCAGCAATTTGCTGAGATGACCGATGATGTCTATGAGAAAAACATGGCTGTTGAGCGGATCGATGCGCTGTTTGCTCCAGTGACCAAGGTGCTGACTGCTATCAGTTATATGATCGGGCTCGGTTATGGAGCGTTTCTGGTGGCGGAAGGAACCATGTCGCTTGGAGATCTGGTCGCTTTCAATGTCTATTTGGGCATGATTGTCTGGCCGATGTTTGCAATCGGCGAACTGATCAATATTCTTCAGCGGGGCAATGCTTCCCTTGACCGTGTCAATGAGACATTGGAATATCCGGAAGACGTAACGGATCCAAAAGAACCCGTAATAACAGGGCTGCCGGAACGAATCGGCTTCAAGGACTTCAGTTTCACTTATCCACAGTCTAATGCCATCAATCTACAAGGCATCAATTTGTCCATGAACAGTGGCCAAACACTCGGCATTGTCGGCAAGACGGGCAGCGGAAAAACGACTTTCGTCAAACAATTGATGAGAGAGTATCCGACGGGACAAGGATCTATTTTGATGAATGGCATTGAATTAAAGAAATTGACGAAAGACCAATTGCGCAGTTGGATTGGTTATGTGCCTCAAGACCATGTCTTGTTTTCACGGACAATCCGGGAAAATATCCTGTTCGGAAAATCGGATGCCAGTGAAGAAGAATTGATTGAAGCGCTGCGCTTGTCCTATTTCGAAAAAGATTTGGCCTTGTTGCCGAATGGACTGGATACGCTGGTCGGTGAAAAAGGCGTAGCTTTATCCGGAGGACAGAAACAACGGATTTCTATTGCGCGTGCTTTGATCAAGAATCCGGAAATCCTGATTCTTGATGATTCGCTGTCAGCCGTCGATGCGAAAACGGAAGCACGCATCATTGAAAATATCCAGGCAGAACGTTCCGGTAAAACTACGATCATCACTACGCACAGGCTGTCTGCAGTACAGCACGCCGATTGGATTGTGGTGCTGGAAGATGGCAAGATACTTGAAGAAGGAACTCATGGTGATTTGCTGGAAACGAATGGCTGGTATAACGAACAATACCTCCGACAGCAAATCGAGGAGGTGTAGTCATGGGAACAGGAAGACGTTTAGTACAATATGCTTTAAATTTTAAATCTGTGCTGATTTTGGGATTGGTGATGCTGGCGATTGCAGTAGCTGCCGATTTGGCAGCGCCGCTGATTGCCAAGGAAATTATCGATAACCACATAGCCGTTTCAGGAGATGCGTTGGACTTTGAACCGATTGCTTATCTGCTGGCTTTGTTTTTCGCATTGGCGATTGTTACGGCGATTTTCCGGTATTGGCAATCCATTCTTTTGCAGAAGGGAGCTAACCGGATTATTCGCAAGATGCGCAATGATGTCTACGAGCATACACAAGCCTTGCCGATCCGCTATTTTGACAATTTGCCGGCGGGTAAGGTGGTATCGCGCATCACCAATGACACAGAAGCCATCCGTGACTTGTTTGTGACTGTCTTGTCTGAATTTGCCACCAGTTTCATGTATATGGGTGGTATTTACATCGCCTTGTTTTACCTTGACTGGAAAATGGCTGCGATGACCCTGGTTTTGATTCCGCTGCTGTATGTCTGGATGTTGGTCTACCGAAAATATGCGGCCCGCTACAATCATGTGGTACGGGAAAAAGTCAGTGAAATGAATGCCATGATCAATGAATCGATTCAAGGCATGACGATTATTCAGGCGTTCCGCCGTGAGCGCCAGATGAAGGATGAGTTTGCTGAACTGAACGATGAACATTATAAATACCAGAAGAAATTATTGGTGCTTGAAGGAGCGGCTTCCTATAACTTAGTGGGCGTGCTCCGCTCCATGACGTTCATTTTGTTTGTCTGGTATTTCGGGGGAGCGTCCATGTCCGGCAGCGCAGTTGTGACGGTCGGTGTCCTATATGCGTTTATCGATTACATTATCCGTCTCTTCAATCCAATCAACGGTATCGTCAATCAGTTCGGCCGCTTAGAGCAGGCTTTGGTGGCGGCTGAACGGGTATTCCGTCTGCTGGATCAAAAAGGGGAGCCTGTAGTGGACAAAAAGGTAGCTCGCTATCAAGGCAATGTCCGTTTTGAAAATGTTTGGTTTGCTTATAAGGAGCAGGAATATGTTCTGAAAGATATTTCATTTGAAGCGAAGCAAGGAGAAACAGTGGCTTTAGTCGGCCATACGGGTTCCGGAAAAAGCTCGATTATGAACCTGCTGTTCCGTTTCTATGATGTATCGGATGGTGCCATCACGATTGACGGCACCAATGTCAACGATATGCCGAGACAAGCAGTCAGGGAGCATATGGGGATTGTGCTGCAGGATCCGTACCTGTTCAGTGGAACAATCGAATCGAATGTCACGCTGGGTGATGAACGGATTACCAGGGAAATGGTGGTCGATGCGCTAGCGGCAGTCGGAGGCGATCGAGTATTGAATCATTTGCCGAAAGGCATCGATGAGCCGGTAGTGGAAAAAGGCAGTACCCTTTCTTCCGGTCAACGGCAATTGGTCTCTTTTGCCAGAGCTTTGGCATTTGATCCCGCGATTTTAATCCTGGATGAAGCAACTTCCAATATCGATACAGAAACGGAAGAAATCATCCAGCATGCCATGGATGTCCTTAAAAAAGGGAGAACGACATTCATCATTGCGCATCGCTTGTCGACGATTAAAAATGCTGACCGTATATTGGTCCTGGAAAAAGGAGAAATTGCCGAAGCGGGTTCTCATGAAGAATTGATGAAGCTTGGCGGCACCTATTTCCAAATGTACAAAATCCAATCAGGAATGTCCCAAACCCAATCAGTTGGGTAAAGGGGCATTCCCTTTTTTATTTGTCGAGAAGCTCTCGCTGTTCAATTCTTCCGGTGTTCCCTATAATTGAAAGAGCGGACGAAAAAAAGCGCTGGAACTTTCCAGCGCTTTAATCGTATACATGATAGAGCATCAGCTCGTGAATCATTGTTTTGATGGTTTCTTCATCTTGAGGCGGTTTAGAGCGCCAAACGATGCTGCCATCCGGATGGTATTCTCCAGTGATCCGTTCGTTTTTATAGAAAAAGGAAATGTCCCACCCCGGCAGTTGACGATTTTCGAACATCGGCTTAAATTTAAAATGTTGAAGCATGCAGATCCCCCTTTGCTATACTCTTTCTATTATAGGGGATTCCAGGAAATACACAAAGCAGAAAAAGAAATGAGTGACAAAAGTGAATATTATAGGGACTTTAGTTTTTATGGCAATTGTAGGCGCGCTGATCGGTGGCCTGACAAATCACTTGGCGATCAAGATGCTATTCTGGCCTTACGAAGCAAAATACATTGGAAAATGGCGCATGCCCTTTACGCCTGGGTTGATTCCGAAACGAAGAGATGAATTATCCCGTCAATTGGGCCGTACCGTGGTTGAGCATTTGTTGACTCCAGAAACCTTCAAAAAACGTTTTTTCAATGATGAAATGCGTGTGAAAGTAGAAAACTGGATCAATCGGCAGCTGAATAAACACGTATTCGATTCGCCAAAATCGTTTAACGATTGGCTGTTGGCAGCAGGACAAACCGGTGTGGATGTTAAAATTGAAGGCAAATTGGATGAATTGGTCGAGCTTCAGAAAGATTCGCTGCAAGCATACATTGAAGGGAAAACCATTCGTGAATTGATGCCGGACAATTGGAAAGCGGAAGCGGAAACAAAGTTATTTGAAGGAGTACAGTACGCAATCGATCAAGGGACGGTTTACTTTGAATCGCCGCATGGCAGACAGACCATCAAGTCATTGCTGGATGAATTCCTGGAGTCGCGCGGGCGCTTCGGGCATATGCTGCATTCGCTTCTTGGCGAGTCAAGGCCATTAGTTGACCGCATCCAACCAGAGATCATCAAATTCCTTAACTCGCCGCGTACGTTTGAATTGGTCGGAACATTAGCATTCAGCGAATGGGAAAAAGTCCAGGACCGGAGAGCCGATGAACTGCTGAAAGAATTCGACTTTGATACGGCATTGGCAGCAGTCAAACAATATGTCCGTGAAAAAGCGGCGGTATCCCGCCGTTTAAACGCAACACTTGCAGAGACTTGGCCAGGAGGGTTAGAATGGACAAGTGTCAATATTACTCCACTTGTGACAGACTTTGTCTTCGAGCAAGCAGAGCATAAATTGGAAGAAACCATATTGAAGATTGATATGGAAGGTATGGTGAAAGAGCAAGTCGATTCTCTGCCGCTCAGCCGCCTGGAAGAATTGGTGCTTGGGATATCACGGAGAGAATTTAAGATGATTACCGTATTGGGCGCATTTCTGGGAGGATTCATCGGAATCTTCCAAGGGATTTTCGTCATGGTACTAAACTAATTACAGAGGAGATTGATGAAAATGGCAGTAAACATTTACGACGACATCAACAAATTGGAAAGCACGTTCCGTTCTACAGATGAGTTCAAAAAATTAGAAGAAGCCGTAGCACAAGTGACTGCAGACAACGAAGCGAACGAATTGTTCAAAAGCTTCCGCGATTTGCAGATTTCTCTTCAGCAAAAACAGACTCAAGGCGAAGAAATCACAGAAGAAGAAATGATGGACGCGCAGAGCACTGCACAAGCTGCTCAGCAAAACGAAAAAATCCTGGCTATGCTTGAAGCGGAAATGGGATTGAGCCAAATGATCGAAGAAGTGAACCGTGTCTTGATCAAACCGGTACAGGCGTTATACGAAAGCATGTAATTTTAAATAAATAGAGGATTTTTTAAAGGAGACACCGAATACGTAAACGTGAATGACAATTCATTTTTACGAAGGGGTGTCTTTTTTTATGTATGAAACGATTGAATTGACAAAGCAGGGACGGATTGGCCATTTGGTTTTGAATCGTCCCAAATCCATGAACGCAATGAACGGAACCATGATGAAAGAGCTGGCTGATTGCTTTGAATCGCTGCTGAAGGACAGCACACTGCAAGTGCTGATCATCCGGGGCGAAGGCAGAGCGTTTTCAGCGGGTGGAGACATCAAAGAAATGATGGATCCGGAAAATCCGATGGATATCGAATTGGTCATGAAAGATGTCAGCCGATTGGCGAAAGCACTTTATACGCTTCCGCAAATTACAATTGCGGCAATTCACGGAGCCTCAGCAGGACTCGGTTTCAGCATGTCCTTGGCATGCGACCATGTCATCGCGGAAGAAAACAGCAAATTGGCGATGAACTTTATCGGCATTGGACTGGTGCCGGATGGCGGCGGCCATTTCTTTATGAAAGAACGTGTCGGAGTACCGAAAGCCAAGCAGATTATATGGGCAGGACAAACTTTAAAAGCGCATGATGCATTGGCAAAAGGGTTGATTGAGGAAGTGACAGCTGAAGGACGCGGGCTTGAACAAGCTGAAAGCTACGCAGCTGAAGCGATTGCGTCGCCGCTAAGCGCCAAATTGGCGTCCAAGCATATCCTGCATCAATTGAAAGTCAAAGAATTGGAACAGGTACTGGAGATGGAGGCAAAAGCCCAGTCAGCTATGCGGAAATCAGCCGATCATCTAGAAGGCATCCAGGCGTTCGTGGAAAAGCGCAAACCCGAATTTAAAGGTGTATAAAATATAGAAAAACCCACAGATCTTTTTGTTGTCTGTTGGAGTTGAAGTGAAATATAAAAGCATGGCGGAAATTTTCTCCGCCATGCTTTTTAGGTTCCTATGAATGGAAAAGAAGAAGTTTTCCGGCAGGTGATGCCAAACGATGCGTTTGCTTGGTCAATCCCTTTTCTTCCAAAATGGCTTTTCCTTTATCGCGTGCTTCTTCATCAGTTTCAGCAGTGAAGGTTTCGTCCATTATCTGCTTGCCTGTTTGTTCGAATGCAGTCAATTTGTAAGTCCTCAAGAAGAATCAATCCTTTCTGAATGGATATTCATTTTAAGTATATAGGGTTTCTGTGAAAATGTCCTGCAATTTTTGAAACATTTCGTCATATGCTTCGTAGTATATATAAAGGAAGGGGCGAATGGAAATGGCTTTATATGTAGAACAAGTAACAAAGAAGTTCGGTGATTTCACCGCAGTGGACAATCTTTCGCTGTCCATTGAAGAAGGAGGCATGCACGGATTCCTCGGTGCCAACGGAGCCGGCAAGACGACGACGTTCCGGATGATTCTAGGTTTATTGGACCCCACGCAAGGGACAGTCCGTTGGAAAGGCAAACCCATTACATATGCCAGCAGTCCAGATATCGGCTATTTGCCTGAAGAACGCGGTCTGTATCCAAAAATGAAAGTGGAAGATCAATTGGTGTATCTGGCGCAGCTGCGAAAGATGTCAAAAACAGATGCCAAACGCGAAACAGCTGGCTGGCTGGAACGCTTTGAAGTGCCTCATTATGGCCAGAAAAAAGTGGAGGAATTATCAAAAGGCAACCAGCAAAAAATCCAGCTGATTGCATCACTATTGCACAAACCTTCACTGTTGATATTGGATGAACCTTTTTCAGGACTCGATCCCGTCAATGTGGAAATGTTGAAAAAAGCCATTCTGGACTTTCAGAAACAAGGAGCAACGATTGTCTTTTCCAGCCATAGGATGGATCACGTAGAGGAATTATGCGACGACATGAGCATTTTGGATCGTGGAAAAGTCGTGGTTGGCGGATCGATTAAAGAAGTGAAACGTTCCTTCGGCAAACAAAAAGTCCGTTTGAACGTGGATGCCGACCTCAGCCACTTGAGTGCTCTTCCGGGTGTCGAAAATTTCACCAAAACAAAAGAGGGCGCATTGTTTCAAGTAACGGATGAAGAGGTGGCACAGGTCTTGTTGGCCAAAGCGATGGAGTTGGGGACACTTCGTCATTTTGCGTTGGAAGAACCTTCTTTGGAAGAAATTTTCATTGCAAAGGTGGGGAAACACCATGCATAGTTTCTGGATTATCTTCAAGCAGGCATTCATGACTAAAGCAAGAACAAAATCTTTTATCATTACAACACTGGTTGTCGTTGCGGCTTTTTTTCTCTTAGCGAATATATCGAATATTATCGCCGTCTTTGATGGTGATGAAACAGAGGAAAACGTTCTGCATGTTTTGGAAGAGGCTCCGGGCCTTGTGCCGGACCTGCAGGCTCAGCTGGAAGCACTGGACAGTGGCATCCAAGTTGTTCCGACTTATCTGACTGAAGAGGAGTTACAGGAAAGCATTGCGGAAGGCACAATCGATGATTACTTGGTTTTAACGCAAAATGAGCAATTGAGTGCCCGCTATGTATCCGAATCTGCCAACGAAATGGGGAGCGGCAGTGAAATTGAAATTGCAGTTCAAGCCATACATACAGCATTGACGGCAGAATCACTCGGATTGGATGACAATCAGGTAGGCCAATTGTTTATGCCGGTCGAATTTGAACGGCAAGCCATTTCAGAATCATCCAAATCACAGGAAGAATTAAGCCAGGCAAGAGGACTGGTTTATGTCCTGATTATGCTCATTTATGTAGCAGTTATTTATTACCCGAACATGATTGCCATGGAAGTGGCAACAGAGAAATCATCCCGTGTTATGGAGATCCTCATTTCCAGTGTGTCGCCAGTTAAGCATATGTTTGCGAAAATTGCAGGCATCGGCAGCTTGGGTATTCTGCAAATGATGATTTTCGGACTGGCCGGTTATTTTGCCATAAAAACGGCCGGTACGGACCTGACAGAAGGTTTCTTCAGCGTCATGGGCTTTTCGGAAGTGAAGATCAGCACGTTCCTGTTTGCCATTCTGTTTTTCCTGCTGGGTTATTTCCTCTATGCTGTACTGGCGGCCTTGCTCGGTTCATTGGTCAGCCGGACTGAAGATGTGCAGCAGTTGATGTTGCCGATGATGGTTTTGATCATCATCGCATCGCTCATTGCATTTTCAGGGATTTCCATTCCGGAAGCCCGCTATGTGACCATTTCTTCTTTTATTCCATTCTTTGCGCCATTAGTGATGTTTCTGCGTGTCGGCATGTTGGACTTGCCGCTATGGGAGCCGCTGTTGTCGATTGCAATCATGCTGGTGACCATCGGAATTCTGGGTTGGTTCGGAGCCCGTGTTTACCGAGGAGGAGTGCTGATGTACGGTTCGTCGCAATCGCTGAAGGACATCCGCAAAGCGATCCGTTTGGGCAATAGCAAGTAAGGATATGCCTTCAACGCAGCTGAAGAATCACGAGACGTTACTTTAAATTCGAACCAAATGGGCTGTTTGCAGGAAACTTTCTGCAAACAGTTTTTTTTATGGAAATTCCATGGTAAAATAGGAACAAATATTCGGTCTTTTAAAAGGGGTTAATTATGGAATCCATTCGATTTATCCACACGGCAGATTTACACTTGGGAAGCCCGTTTGTCGGCATGAAAGGTTTACAGAAAGAACAGTGGAACAAGCTGAAAGACAGCACGATGGATGCTTTCGATCGGCTGATTCAGTATGCCCTTGAACAGCAGCCGGATTTTGTGCTGATTGTC
This sequence comes from Planococcus sp. APC 3900, assembly GCF_030407735.1. Lineage (NCBI taxonomy): Bacteria > Bacillati > Bacillota > Bacilli > Caryophanales > Caryophanaceae > Planococcus > Planococcus sp. APC 3900. The sequence continues at coordinate 45,327 of NZ_JASDCT010000007.1, forward strand.
GGAGACATTTACGACGGTGAAGACCGCAGCCTCCGTGCACAATCCCGCTTTCAGCAGGGGATGAAAAGGCTGGAGGAACAGCGGATTCCAGTGATTATCAGCTACGGCAACCACGATCACTTGAGCGGCAATTGGACACGTTTTGAACTCCCGGAGAATGTCCATGCTTTCGATGATGCAGTCTCCCAATATACTTTGGAAACTGCAGGAGGGCAGGTGGTGTTTACCGGTTTCAGTTACGGCAAACGGCATATCAGTGAAGCAATGATTGAGCAGTACCCGGAAGCGCGAGGGACAGCCGGTTTTCATATCGGTATGCTGCATGGCAGCCTTGACGGCGATGCGTCACATGCCGTGTATGCGCCATTCAGGAAAGAGCAGTTGCTCAGCAGGCATTATGATTATTGGGCACTTGGCCATATCCATAAACGCCAGGAGCTTCATCAGGATCCGTCAATCATTTATCCCGGAAACATTCAAGGGCGCCATCTCAAGGAGTCCGGACCAAAAGGCTTTTATGATGTTACCTTGACTAAAACGGACACCTCTTTGGATTTCATCCCGACATCCGTCGTCCAATTCGATCGGTTGGCCATTTCAGCAAAAGGGCTTCTTCATATGAATGAATTGATTGATGTCTGCCATAAAGAGCTCAGCGCTTATGGGGCAACCATTGGGACAGGAATTGTGGAAGTGATGTTTACTGAACTGGATACCGAGAGTTTTGGACTGATTGCAGAGATTCCGGAAAATGAATTACTTGAAATGCTCCGTGAATCGATGGAGACACTCGATCACTTTGTCTGGATTCAAGGGATTGGGTTTGAGCAGATAGAAAATAACGGCGAACTTTCACCGCTTGGAGCCCTCCTTATCCAGACAATGGAAGAATGGGATATCGAAGAATGGAAGACGGTACTGAAGGATTTATACAGGCATCCGAAAAGCAGCCGCTTTTTGGAACCGCTGGCAAATGAAGCCGTCGCAGATCTTCAGCTGGCAGCCGAACAAAAAATCCGGCGCAGCATGCAGGCAGGAGAGTGATGTCATGAAAATCGAAAAAATGATTATTTATGGTTTTGGCAAGCATGAAAACCGCACCATCGATCTGCAGGATCAAATGGCCTTGTTTTATGGCCCCAATGAAGCCGGAAAAACCACAATGCAGCAATTCATTGTACAGATTCTTTTTGGATTCCCTTCACGCAAAGGTGCACAATTGCGCTATGAACCGAAAAATGGCGGAAAATACGGCGGCCAGCTCCATGTAACAGACCCGCAGTATGGGGAAGTGGTGATTGAACGGATCAAAGGCAAATCAGCGGGAGATGTTACGGTTTGGTTTGCGGATGGCCGGCGGGGAGCAGAAGCCGAGTTGAAGCAGCTGTTGCGCAATTACGACCGCTCCTCCTTTGAGGCGATTTTTTCATTTTCCATCCATGAATTGCAGGGGCTTGATGCACTCAGTGAAACGGAACTGAGCCGCACGCTGCTGGCTTCTGGAACCACAGGCATCGATGCAGTGACACGTCTGGAAAGCCAACTTGAAAAGGAAATGTCCCTGCTATTCAAAAAAGGTGGGCGTAATCCCGAAATGAATATGCGGGCTGAAGAGCTTCGGGACATTGAAGGACAGCTGAAGGAATACAAACAGCGCACAGAATTATACAGCCCCTATCTGGAGCGGCTGCAGGAAATTCATGTACGCTTGACTTCCATTGAAGCAGAAGAAACGGAAGCGGAACAGGAATTGAAAAAAATCAGTAAATGGCAGCAGGCTGCTCCTTTGATTGCTGACCAACATGCGTTGACAGAACAACTCAACAAATTGGGGCAGGTGCAATTTCCTTTGGATGGCAAAAGGCAGATGGATCGGCTGATCGACAAACTCTCAGAGGCAAAAGCAGCAGTGGACCACTTAACGCAGCAACTAAACAGCTTGCCGCCGATTGAAGAAGCTGAGCCGGCCGTGGAATTGGAAAATCTGTTGAACCGGGAATCGGATTGGCATCACTTGTCCCGTCAACTAAACGATAAGCGTGAAGAGCGGCTAAAGCTGTCGGAAAGTCGCGAGGAGACATTGGCTTTGCTCGGACTTTCGGAGCAGCAGGCAATGGCCATTGATGTGTCGTTAAGCAATGAAGAACAATTGCTTAAGTGCCTGCAAGAGCTGGACGTCGAAGAAGAAGACGAACGTTTCCGGCTGCGCAATCGGCAGGACGCAAAAGACCGGTTGTCTCAAACGGAAAAAGAACTGACCGCTTTCCTGGCAGGAGAACCCACTGGAAAAGACCGGTTGGCTGCTGAAGAATGGCCAGCCATTTCAGCTGAATTGGCAGAAGCTAAGGCAGCTGAAAAATTCCAGACGAATAATGGCGGAAGTAACCGGGTGGTCAATTACGCCCTGATTGTGTTGGGACTCATTATCGCAGGTTACGGAATGTCGCAATCCATGATTTTGCTGATTGTTGCAGGCTTAGCGGCTGTTGGAGCTGCGGCATGGCTCTTCTCCAATACAGCAAAACCTGGCGAGTTGTCGGGCAGATATCAGACAGTCTTGAAGAATTATGCGGAAAAAGAAAGTGAATACCAGACAATCACAAAAAAAGTGGCGGAGTTTGATCATCAGCTGGACGGATTGATGGCAAAGCGGGATGCCATTAAAAACGAAATTGCAACTTATTCAATAGGGGATTTTCAACGTCCGGCAAAAGCCGCTTATCAGAAAATGCTGCAGAATATCGGTATGCAGCCTGATACCAGCCGGACAATGGTGCTGGAGCTATTCGAAAAACTCCGTAACGTGCATGCCGGCCATGCGCGTTTGCAGCGGCTAGGACATGAAATCGGTTTATTGGAGGACCAGCAGCAGGGATGGCTCAAGAAAGCGGAAGTTGCATGCGGCAAAGAATTAGCAATCAGTGAATTGATGCCCTCACTGCGCTCCGAACTGTCATTGAGAAGACAGCAGCAGGAGAAATACGCTAAAATAAAAGAACAACAATCCACATTGCAGCAGGAGAGCAGTCGTTTGGCTGCTTTTCAGCAACAACTTGAAAACGAGCAGCAGGTATTGCTGGATTATGCCCAAGCAAAAGATGCATTTGATTTTTACGGGGCAGCCGATGCATGGGAGCGTAAACAACAGCTGGAAAAAGAAGCGGATCTCGTTTCAGGGCAATTAAAAACAATCGGTGAAATTGACTTGCCAAAAGAATGGGAACCGGATGATGCACCGCTTGCTGTTAGCCGGCTTGAAGAGCACCTGGCAGCGCTGAAGACAGAGCGAAATGGGTTGTTGGCTGAACAGGCCGGCAAACAGCAAGTGACCCGTAATCTGTTGTCTGATAGCTCCTATGAAGAAAAGCTTCAGCTTTTTGAAGAGAAAAAAGCGGAATTCGCTGATCTAGCCAAACAGTGGTCCATCAATAAAGCGATTATAGAAGCAGTTAACCGAACGATGAATGAGTTGAAAGAAAAGAAGCTGCCTGCAGTACTGACTCAGGCCCAACATTACTTCAACAAATTGACTGCTGGCGCTTATCACGGATTAACCATGAACATGGATGGGTATTTTGAGGCGGAACGGAAAGACGGCACTTATTTTCGGATTGCTGAACTCAGCCAGGCAACTAAAGAACAGGCTTATCTGGCCTTGAGGCTGTCTTTGGCCGTATCAATGAAGGAAAGCCATCCGTTTCCTCTCATAATGGATGATGCTTTTGTCCATTTTGATCGCAGTCGGCTGCAGCAAATGATAAACTTAGTGACAGAGCTGCAAAAGGATCACCAGTTCATTTATTTTACTTGCCACGAGGGTATGCAGGAGGCTTGGCCTAATGCGCAGATCATCAAGGTGGCCAACACCGAAAGGAGCGTTCATTCATGACTAAAGGAATTACACAGCGTGCAGTTGGAGAAACGGTTGATGAATTCCTGCTGATTAAGCAATCAGTCAAAGGAGTCACTACTACTGGCAATCCATTTATTTCATTGGTTTTGCAGGATAAGAGCGGAGATATCGAAGCAAAGTTATGGGATACGAAAGATGAACAGGAAAAAATCTTTGCAGCGGAAACCATTGTCCGTGTCGGAGGGGAAATCCATAACTACCGAGGGAAAAACCAATTGCGGATCAAAAGCATCCGACCGGCAAAGCCCGAGGAAAACCAGTCGATTTCAGATCTGATGCCGTCTTCGGAAAAATCGACGGATGAATTACTGGAAGAAGTGATGAAATATCTGTTTGAAATGGAGAACCCGCAGATTCAACGCATTACCCGTTTTATGCTGAAAAAATACCAGCAGCAATTTTTGACATATCCTGCGGCGACGCGCAATCATCATGATTACGTATCCGGTTTAGCAGATCATGTAGTGTCGATGCTGAAATTAGGAAAAGCCTTGATTGAAATTTATCCGGGGTTGAACAAAGATTTACTGTATGCGGGAATCATTCTTCATGACATCGGCAAAGTCATCGAACTTTCCGGACCGATTGCAACGACGTATACCGTTGAAGGTAATTTAATCGGCCATATTTCCATCATGGTGACGGAAGTGGCAAAAGCGGCTGAAGAGCTGGAAATAGAAGGCGAAGAAGTGATGCTGCTGCAACACATCATCCTTTCCCACCACGGCAAAGAAGAGTGGGGCAGCCCGAAAAAACCGATGATCAAAGAAGCGGAAATTCTGCATTATATCGATAATATTGATGCCAAGATGATGATGCTCGATCGCGTTCTTGGAAAAACCAAGGAAGGCGAGTTTTCTGAACGCGTCTTCGCTTTGGACAACCGTTCCTTCTACAAACCGAAAATTTAGTTAGAAGAGATGGCTGCCGGAGTCTGGACAATAAATGAAGAGCTAAAACAATATAGTTTCTTAAGACCGAAAACCCCCGCTTCCAAAATGGAAGCGGGGGTTTTGCATTCATGTATTATTCTGCTGGTGCAGCTTCTGGAGCGGGTTGTGGATTCAGGATGTCGTCCAAAGCGCCTTCCAGGTCTTCGTCTTTGATTTCAACGTTTGCTTCTTTCATCAAGTCAGCGACTTTTGGAAGCAATGTGGTTTGATCCGCTTTTGAGATTGCAAGTTCAGAACGGATATCTTCTTTTTGGTCTTCAAAAGCAGGCTGGTCTTCAACCTTGCGCTTATCAAGAACCTGGATGATATGGAATCCGAATTCAGATGCCACAGGCTCGCTGATTTCGTCAACTTCCAACCCGTATGCAACTTCCTCGAATTCAGGAACCATTGCGCCAGGGCCGAACCAGTCAAGGTTTCCGCCGTTTGCGGCAGATCCTGTATCAGTTGAGTTTTTCTCAGCTAATGCGGCAAAATCGCCGCCTTCATCCAATTCCTTTTTGAGTGAGTTGGCAGTTTCTTCATCAGCCACTAAAATGTGGCGGGCGTTCAACTCTGTACCTTGGCGGTCATATTGTGCTTGGATTTCTTCGTCCGTTACTTCAACGTCTTCAGTCAAAGCTTTTTCCTGCAATAAATTCAAGCGGATGACTTTCTTGTAGCTTTCTTCCGTTTGGTTATTTTGTGCAAGGAATTGATCGAAGCTTTCGCCTAATTCTTCTTTATTGCTGTTGTATTCTGCGTCTACTTCTTTGTCGGTCACTTCGTAGTTTTCGGCAAGTACTTTTTCAATCATCAGAATCTGTACAGCCTGTTCACCGATTGATGTTTTCATTTCTTGGTAAAGCTCATCTTTTGTTACATCACCAGCATCAGAAGATACGATGACTTCTCCATCTCCGCTATCACTGCATGCGGCCAAGGCTAATACGGATGCTGCCAGGGTAACTGTTAAAAAGGACTTTTTCATTGAATTTCGCTCCCAACTTTCTATCTAGATGCATTATTTATTCTACTATAAATATTCAAAGAAATGTAAATTTCCTAAAAAAAGACACTTGCCAGGAGGCAAGTGGATTTAAGGTGTAAATTCTACGCCTACATACAACGATACCAATAGTATTGTAATCAATATATTAATGGTACGGAATATTTTCTGGTGATTTTCTTCCGGAATTTCCCGTGAAGTGACAAGTGCTAATGTCATCCGATTTATCTGGAAAAGGTAAAATACGGAGAACATAACGATGAATGCGATAATCATGAATTTCCTCCCCTCTGACTTTACAACCTAGTATAACAAATCCGAGAAGAAAAAACAGGAATCAACTAACCACCGGCGGCACAAGAATTTCAAAGCCGGTGTCTGTTTCCTCGATTAATGCATACTTCGGAGAACGTGCCAAATTCCGCAGATAGATGATATCGGTTAAACATAGCCCGCTATGATAGGCCAACAGCATAGCAAAATAATGGCCATAGGCCGGCATCAACGTACTCATCGTCACAATGGCTGTGTTCATGATAAGGAAAGGCGCAGCCAATGAGAGAAGAAAGCGGGTTTTCGGAACAGGTTCATTTATATGAAGCAATATAGCCGGACAGATTTTCATCTGCTTACGAATAATAAGTTTCAATGACTTATAACAGCCGATCAGCGGCAGAAAATGCAGAATCTTATGAAGCGGATAAATAGCAAGCAAGGCTAAGATGAATAATAGGAAATACTGATCGGATAGAGGTGTAGCGTATACGATTGCCAGTCCGATATAGGAGGCCATGAAAACAGCGATTCCAAAAAGCGCTGAAATCATGAAAAGCCGGTCAAATCCATATTGTTTTTTTACATTAATCGTTTTCCAGCAGTGCATATGTGCATCTCCTATTACTAAAATCATTTTTGAGTCGATACATACAATACAATGATTTTTTAGGAAATGCAACCATAAATTAATTTTGGAAATTCACTGATTATTGCTGGCTTTCCTGGTGCACAATTACATGGTTTTCTTCACTAAACCGGTTCTCGATATTTTTAAAGGAAGCTTCAAAAATCTCCATAAAATCATCGCCGTAAATGTTGCGGATTACCGCCATAATATCCATGAACTCGGGGAATTTTCCATACAGTTCGCGCAGTTGAAGAGAACCGTCTATTACAGAATGGGGAGTCTCGTGATAATTTTCAATCATTTCCTGCATGAGCTTTTCGCCTTTCTCAGTCAGTTGGACGTATGTATTGCGTTTGTCCGTATCCCGTTTTGAAAAAGACAGCAATTCACGTTCTTCCAGTTTTTTTGAAAAGTTAAAAGCGGTCGAAACATGCATGACGCCAAACTTTGCGACATCAGAGATGGAAGCTCCTTTTAAATGGTAGGAGATCCAAAGGATATGGTGCTCATTAATATTCAGGTCATAAGGTTTTATCCATAACTGCCAGTCTTTTTCTACAGCTTTCCAAAGAGCTTTTGACAATTGTCCGATGCGCTGGCTAAACAGCATAGCCTCTTTCATGGTATATTCCTTCTCGTTCATGTAGGCACCAACTTTCCTCCGAAATATTTTCTTTATTATAGCAGTAAAGCAAACGTAATTAAAGTAAGAATAGTAAAATAATTTACATTTGAAAAATTCCCTTGATCTATTGCTTTTTTCTACGTATAAAACGCAAAAAAAATAGCCGCCCGAAGGCAGCTGCTCTAGCCCGTTCTTCTGTAAAGAAGGGATAAAGAACTTCACTGAGCGTAAAATCCAGCTTTACGCAGTTTGTGTATCGTCATCGACTTTTTCTTTTTTCGGTTTGTCATCGTCGTCTTTGTCTTTTTTATCTTTGCTGAGTGTATTCTGCAATTCTTCAATAGCATTCTGGATTGCCATGATCTCCAATTGAAGATGCTCTTTAGCTGGTGCAGTGCTTTCTGTCCAATTTTCCAAAGAAGATTTCAATCCTTCAACTGTTTCAGGCAGTTGGGATTTTGCTTCTTCTGTTAAATGGTTGATCGACTCTTTTAAGCCATTCACTTTTACCTTCAGTTCGTTCAAGTATTCTTTCCATTCAGATGATGTCGACTTTACCGAGGTACGGAAATCCTGCCCTGATTGTGGTGCAGAGAATAAAGCCGTTGCAGCTCCAGCTGCCAAACCTGTAGCGAGTCCTAAGAAAAACCTTGATGCTCTCATGTATGAAACGCCCCTTTCTTCCTATAAGCTTCTTTTCCTTTATTTTAACTAATTAAAACATAAAATTGAATGACTATTCAATAAAAAAAGCTTTTCGCCAAAAATAATGACGAAAAGCTTTTGGTTTAAGCAGCTTGCGAAACAGCCGTTTCAAATTTCGAACGCTTGACCAATGTGATGACAATCGGGTAAATCAAAGCGAAAGCGACTCCGTTCATCACTACTGCAGGCAATACCACTGTCACAACCAACAGGCTGAATGGGATATTGGCGCCAATTACAAAAATGGCAGCAGACAGGAAGATCGTTCCGGACAATAAAGTTCCGACTGAACAAAGGGCAATGGTTACGGGCAATTTGGAAACGAATTTCTTCAGGATCATCACCAAAGCAAGGAAAACAAATGCCGTGATGAATTTATCGATGATATTCGGGAAAAATCCTCCTGGGAATGTAGAAAACAGTCCGGATAGAACACCCGTCGTTACCGCCAATAAAAACACATTTTTTACATTCGGGAATAATAGGATGCCGACAAACATCATGGTCAACATGAAATCGGGCTTCATCCCGCCGTTAATGCCTGGAATCACCACATAAAGAGTGGCTCCGACGCTGACCAGCAACGCCATTAAAACTAAATTCTTCGTATTCATTTCTCATCTCTCCTCAGCTCTGTGCTAGTTTCTTTTTCCCGGACGTGTCCTCATGACCGCCGGCGAAAAACTTATACTGATTCTATCCTGTTCACCCTAGAAAATCAAGCATCAGCGGCTAATTTTTCTTTGACGCTTTCTGCAAGTTCCTGGATGCGTTCAGATGTGAATTCTTTTTCTTTGGTCATCCATTTGGCACCGAACCCATCACTTTCACCATAGCGGGGGATAAAATGCAGATGGAAATGGAACACGCTTTGGCCCGCTTTGGCGCCATTATTGTTCAAAAGATTCATGCCTTCAGGCTCAAATGTTTCTTTGATGGCTTTGGAAATTCTAGGCGCTACGGAAAATAGATTGGCTGCTTCTTCAGGCGCTAAATCATAGACAAATTCACGATGTGTTTTGGGAATAAGCAAAGTATGTCCTTTTGACAAGGGCATGATATCCATAAAAGCAAAAACATGTTCATCTTCGTAAATTTTCACGCTCGGAATTTCGCCTGCAATGATTTTGCAGAAAATACAATTTGTCATTGGTATCATCCTTTCCATTTTTCCCATTTTACCACAATTGCCATATCAGAAAAGAATTCGACAGCTGGATTTGGTACAATAGTTTAATAGAAAGAAAGAGGTGTTGTATATGGCTATATTGGAAGTTGACGCGTTGACAGGCGGGTATACACGCAAACCTGTCCTGCAAGAAGTGACATTTTCAATAAAAAAAGGAGAACTTGTTGGACTCATCGGATTGAACGGTGCAGGAAAGAGTACAACGATTAAACATATCATTGGGTTGATGCAGCCGAAATCGGGGCAGATCCGCTTGAACGGCAAAACTTTTGAAGAAGACATGGACGCTTATCGTTCTTCATTTTCATATATACCGGAAACACCGGTATTGTATGAGGAACTGACGCTTCGGGAACACTTGGAGCTGACAGCGATGGCTTATAATATGGACCCGAAATTATTTGAAAAACGTTCTGCTGAACTATTGAAGGAATTTCGAATGGAAAAGCGCCTGAGATGGTTCCCATCCCATTTTTCGAAAGGGATGCGCCAGAAAGTGATGATCATGAGTGCTTTTCTCGTAAACCCAGCGCTTTATATCATTGATGAGCCGTTTGTCGGGCTGGATCCACTCGGCATTAAATCCTTATTGGACCAGATGGAGAAACAAAAGAAAAAAGGGGCATCGGTGCTGATGTCGACCCACATTTTGTCTACGGCAGAACGCTATTGCGACCGGATCATCCTGCTTCATAATGGACGGGTTCGTGCCAGTGGCACAATGGATGACTTGCGGAAAGCCTTCAATATGCCGGAAGCATCATTGGATGATTTGTACATTGCGATGACCGAGGATGAGCTAAATGAAGAGTTTGCATGATGTTTGGTCACGGAGACTTCAGAAATACACATTGGAAGTCCAAAATTATTTAAAATATATTTTCACTGGCCATATTGCTGTAGTTTTGCTGTTTGCTTTAGGCGCTGCTGGATTTGCCTATAGTGAATGGATTCAAAACATCCCACCGGAATTTCCTGGAGCTTTGGTGTTGGCCATCATCTTTGGTTTATTGCTGGCTTTCAGTCCCCCATCAACTTTGTTGAAGGAAGCAGACTCGGTGTATTTTCTGCCTTTGGAAAGCAAACTGGATGAATTTCTGAAGCCTGCTTTAAAATGGTCGTTCTTTTCCCAATTGTATTTGCCGGTCATTGTCTTTGTCGTTTCATTGCCGATGGTCAACGCACTATATGGCTTGCCTTCGTCCTATTTGATCGGCTTCCCGATTTTGCTGTTGCTGATCAAATGGTGGAGTGTCCAAACGGAATTTGCTTTCCGCCGTCAAGGGGCAGGGGACAACGTCTGGCTTGACCGGATGTTGCGGCTCTTGCTGGTCGGGCTGTTTGTTTACTTCTATATAGAAGAGCAATTGATAATCGCGGTCGTTGTCCTTTTCGCCATTATATTGTATGGAAAATGGGTGGCAGGAAAAGCAGCCGGGAAACCTTTTGCCTATGAACATTTTATCGGATTGGAAGAAAACCGCATGCTGCGTTTTTACCAATTTGCCAATTACTTTACCGATGTTCCTCATCTAAAAGGAAAAATAAAACCGAGAACATGGCTGAATGGGCTTTATCGCCTCATCAAGCCAGGCCCCAAAAATGCGCATCTTTACTTGGTTTGGAGAACTTTTGTCCGATCCGATGAATTATTTTACTTATGGATTCGTTTGACTGCCATCATTATGTTGGCATCATGGTTTATTCCATTCCAAATTGGTGTGGCATTGTTTGCCGGAGCACTGGCATTTGCAACGGTTATTCAGATATGGCAAGGCTTGACCCATACACAGCATTTCCGGATGGACAATCTGTTTCCGCTGACCCGTTTCAGCAGGCAACAGGCTGCCTGGAAACTCATCATGGCGGTACAGGTTCTGCAAAGTGCAGCAGCAGCTGTGACGCTCCTATTGCTGGGAGAGCCGCTTACCGCTTTATTGACATTCGCTGTCATTCTGTTGGTTTCCATCATTACGGCAACTGTATTGAAACAGAAAAATAAATAAACCAAGCCCGTCAGCTGACTAGAGCCGACGGGCTTGGTTTTTTCATTTGTGAAAATTTAGAGCCGCTGCGCCAAGCGTTTTAGCTGCCAGCAGCATGGCTTCTTCTTTGAAATCGAATTTCGGGTGATGGTGGGGGTACACATCGCCATCCGGCATGGCGCCGGTAAAGAAGAACGTCCCAGGAATCTCCTCCAGGTAATAAGCGAAATCTTCTCCGCCCATTTGAGGTGGGCAATCATAGACTTCTTCAACTCCAGGCACAGTTTGGGCGATGCCTTTTACATAATGCGTCTCTTTTTCATGATTGACGACTGGCGGGTAGCCACGTTTGAAATTAAATTCATAGCGGCTGTTATTGGCCATGCTGGTGCCTTCGATGACGCGCTCCATTTCAGTTTCCATCAGGCTTCGGACATCTTCTTTGAAGGAGCGGACAGTGCCGGACAAGACCGCTTGGTCCGCGATGATATTGAAAGGGTTCTGTGCGACGAACGAACCGACGGAAAGCACAGCCGATTCCAATGGATCCACTCGTCTGGACACCAATGGCTGCAGGTTAGAGACGATTTGTGAACCGATGACGACTGCATCGATTGTTTCGTGGGGGCTGGCGCCATGGCCACCGCGTCCTTGAACTCTCAGCTCGAAGCTGTCTGCAGCGGCCATGATCGGCCCGACACGCAAGTCGATTCTGCCAAATGGCGTGGTGGACCAAAGATGAGTGCCGAAAATCACATCGACTCCTTCTAAAACACCAGCTTCGATCATCGATTTAGCTCCACCGGGAACTAGTTCTTCTGCATGCTGGTGAATCAATACGTAAGTGCCTTCCAATTCATTGCGCATATTGTGCAAGGTTTTTCCAAGCACCAGCAGAGTGGCTGTGTGGCCATCATGTCCGCAGGCATGCATGACGCCCTCGACAGTTGATTTATAAGGCACATTTTCTTTCTGGTCCTGAATCGGCAAAGCATCGAAATCAGCACGCAAGGCGACGGTTTTGCCAGGTTTGGCGCCTTGAATTCTGGCGACGACGCCATTTCCACCGACACCGTGCTCGACTTCCACACCTAATTTTTCGTAATACTGGCGTATATACTGGGCTGTTTTGGTTTCGTGAAAAGAAGGTTCAGGATTCATATGCAAATGACGGCGAATTTCCACCATCTCTGGATAAGCGGCGTCTAAATCCCTGTATAATTGTTCAATCATTGTCAAAACTCCTTTCTTTCTAAAAGCATATCATAAAAATCTGTCAATTATGAAAAAGGAGTTCGAAAGAACTGTGAAAATGGACAGGCCGAAGATACAGATACATGGAAACCAAAAAGCGCAGCCACCTCCCGCTTGGAAGATGGCTGCGCTTTGGGGCGATTTGATTAATAAGTAAAGTTTAAATAGGATGCTGCAAAGTATATAACGATGATAATTGCCGATGGAAGTGCATAAGATAGTGTAGAAGCACTTTTCTTCCGGTAAAGTGAAAATAGCGCTAAAACAGACATGATCAGAACACCGACCGCGATGATCATGTTCGCACCGGAAACATCCAACATGATGGGGCCCGCCGTGTAAACAGGGTCAGACAAAGCCAAAATGATCATGTTGAAGATGTTGCTTCCAAGAATTGCTCCGACAGCCATATTGACATTACTCAAGCGCAAGGCAACAAAAACAGAGATGGCTTCAGGCAATGAAGTAGCTGCTGCAATCAGGAAACTTCCGATAAAGCTGGAGCCGATTCCCGTAATGATTGCAATCTGATCGCCGGTTATAGATAAGGCGGTACCAGCAGCAAGAATGACCAGAGCTGCAACGATAAAGCGGGCAATTGCCGCTTTTGATGAAAGCGAAGCACTTGGATTTTCAGGCTCTTCTTCCGATTCAACAATTGCTTCGGCTTCAGGATCCAAAGAAGGCAATTTGTTGATGGCCACCATCCCGGCAATATACGTAATAGCGATAATTAAAGCATCCAAGCCGACGCCTAAAATTTGTATATCCAGACGCAGCCAAAGTGAAAGAATGACCATAATCGTCAACAGAATCCCAAGAAGGGCCGTGTAGATGTTATCACGCGAGGCGCGGTGTAAGATCTGGCGTCTTCTCAAAAGAAAGTCGAATCCGGCAAGGATGAACAAATTAAAAAGGTTTGAACCGATCATGTTGCCGACTGCAATATCCGCATTCCCGATTGCTGCTGCTGAGAAACTGGTTGATACTTCCGGCAGGGAAGTAGCCCCCGCCAATAATAAGGTACCGACCATCATACCGCCCATCGCCGTTTTAGAACTGATGACATCGGCGTATTGGGACAGCTTGATGGATGCGAACACGGTAAGTGCCGCTGCTAAAATAAAGATAACAAAAACCAATTAATTTCCTCCTTTTCAGGTATGTTTCCATTCAGATTAATGAAGGCTGTATTTATTCTTCTTCAGGTTTTGCTTTGTACGTACTGATGTATGATACACCTGAAAAAATATTGGGGCGTTGAGTTCCAGCCTTGTTTTCGGGTTGTCCTGAATGAGCTTGTGCAAATGCTTGAGATTCTTTCCATTTTTCATAAAAAGCAGGTGACTCCCATTCAGTCAGAACGATGTACGTATCTGAATCAAGCGGTCTCAACACACGGAAGGCAATGTATCCCGGCTCATTTTCGATGGCGCCAGCACGATTTTTAAACCGGTGCTCAAAAACAGGACGGCCTTCATCGGATACCGGCACATTATTGAAGACGAAAAATCCTTTTTCTTTAAACTCTCCTGTGCCGTCCACAACTTCGTAACGGCGCGGTGTTTGGAAAAAGGTTTTTCCTTCTGTTTCGTGGAGCATCAAGGTTGTATTTTCACCTTGCATAAGGACCATCGTTTCTTCGGGGTGCTTGTCACGCATTTTTTTCATGAAATCGTATGTTCCAGTCGTCATATAAAGCTTCATTGAAATCCCTCCTGAAATAAATAATACATTCTTTATATTCTTCCCTTAAGAAAACTAGATGAAACAGGTTTGACGAACAAGTGAAAAGAGAAGCGTCTAATTTATGACAAATGCGCCGGCAATCTATACAATAAAGGGCGGAACGTCTATAGTATAGACGGATATGGGTAGACGAACAGAAAAGCAGAAGATTGAAGGGATGAAAAATTCATGACATTTAACGACACATACCTCCGCGCAGCACGAGGAGAGAAAACAGAACATACACCAGTTTGGTATATGAGACAGGCTGGACGTTCTCAGCCGGAATACCGCAAAATCAAGGAGAAATACTCATTAGAGGAAATCACGCATCAGCCGGAACTATGTGCATACGTGACTAAACTTCCTGTAGATCAGTATAATAACGACGCAGCGATCCTGTATAAAGACATTGTTACGCCATTGCCTGCAATCGGAGTGGATGTAAAAATTAAATCAGGCATCGGTCCCGTTATCGACAACCCGATCCGCAGTATGGCGGATATCGAACGTCTAGGCGAAATCAATCCTGAGCAAGATGTTGATTTTGTACTGGAGACGATCCGCATGCTGACGAAAGATCAATTGAATGTGCCGTTGATCGGTTTTTCAGGCGCACCATTCACATTAGCCAGCTACATGATCGAAGGCGGACCTTCGAAGAGTTACAATAAAACTAAAGCGATGATGGTTTCAGAACCAGCGATGTGGTTTGCTTTGATGGATAAATTGGCAGATACCATTATCCCTTATGTAAAAGCACAAGTCAAAGCGGGCGCCAAAGCGATTCAAATTTTCGATTCGTGGGTCGGTGCGTTAAACGTTGAAGATTACCGCATCTTCATTAAACCGGTCATGGACCGTATTTTTGCTGAGTTGCGTACTGAAGGCGTGCCGTTGACGATCTTTGGTGTCGGTGCAAGCCATTTGGCAAAAGAGTGGCATGAGCTTCCAGTAGACGTAGTCGGCTTGGATTGGCGCCTGCCGATTTCCGAAGCGCGTTCTATGGGCTTGACCAAAGCTCTTCAAGGCAACTTCGATCCGTCTTATTTACTGGCAGACTGGCCGGTAATTGAAGAACGGGCGAAAAAGATTTTGGATATGGGCTTACAGAACGATGGCTATATCTTTAACCTTGGCCACGGCGTATTCCCGGAAGTTAATCCGGATACATTGAAACGTCTGACAGCATTTGTCCATGAATACAGTGCGGCTTATAAAAGTAATTTAAAATAGAATAAAATTCATTTCGAGGTGATTATGTTGAAGAAGACAATGGGATTATTAGTGATGGCGTATGGAACGCCTTATTCAGAAGAAGATATTGAACGTTACTACACACATATCCGACGCGGCCGTAAGCCAAGCGAAGAAAGCTTAGAAGATTTGCGCAGCCGCTACAAAGCGATTGGCGGACTTTCACCGCTTGCAAAAATCACCAAAGATCAAGCACAAGGCTTGTGCGACCGTTTAAATGAAGTACAGGACGAAATTGACTTTAAAGTATATCTTGGCCTTAAACACATCGAGCCGTTTGTTGAAGACGGTGTGGAAGAGATGAGAAAAGATGGCATCACAGAAGCCGTTTCAATCGTTTTGGCTCCTCATTTCTCTACTTTCTCGGTTAAATCATACAATGGCCGTGCAGCAGAAGCTGCTGAAAAAGCGGGCATTTCATTGACTTCAGTTGAAAGCTGGTACAAAGAACCGAAGTTCATCCAATACTGGAGCGAAAAAGTCAGTGCTGCATTTGCTGAAATGTCAGAAGAAGAACGTGCGAAATCTTGCCTGATTGTTTCGGCGCATTCATTGCCTGAGAAGATCATCGCAAGCGGAGATCCTTACCCCGACCAATTAAAAGAAACAGCTGAGATGATCCAACAAGCTACGGGTGTTGAAAACGTTGAAATCGGTTGGCAGAGTGCCGGACAAACAGGAGAACCTTGGATTGGACCGGACGTTCAGGATTTGACGCGCGATTTGTTTGAACAAAAAGGATACACATCTTTCGTTTACACACCGGTTGGCTTTGTAGCCGACCACTTGGAAGTTCTTTTCGATAACGATTATGAATGTAAAGTTGTTTGCGACGATATTGGTGCAACCTACCGCCGTCCAGAAATGCCAAACGTTCAGCCATTATTCATTGATGGATTGACTGACGTTGTGTTGAGAAAACTGGCGGAAAAATAAAGCAATTGAAAGTGAGGATTAAACGTGGCCGAACAAACGCATAAAGTAATCGTCGTGGGCGGGGGCATCACAGGTCTGTCATCGGCATATTACTTACAAAAACTGGCGATAGAACAAGGTTTGGCGATTGATATTACAGTGATTGAAGCAGCCCATCGCCTTGGTGGAAAAATCCAAACCCTTCAAAAAGACGGTTTTGTAATTGAGCGTGGTCCGGATTCGTTTGTCTCACGAAAAAACAGTATCCAGCAATTAGCGAAAGAGTTGGCCATTGAAGACCAATTGATCCAAAGTGCTCCTGGCACCACTAAAGTGGCGGTCGAAAATGAACTTTATTCGATACCGGCAGGGTCTGTTATGGGGGTCCCGACGAATTTTGGGTCATTTCTTGCTTCAGGCATCAGTTCCTGGTCCGGCAAAGCTCGGGCTATGGGAGATTTCTTCCTGCCCACAACAACTTCTGCTGAAGACCAGCCGCTTGGACCTTTCTTGAGACGGAGATTTGGCAATGAGTTGGTCGAAAACTTGATTGAACCGTTGTTTTCAGGTGTATTTGCCGGAGATATCGACCGTTTGAGCATAAAGTCGACTTTTCCTGAATTGCTGGAAGTAGGAGAACAGCAACGAAGCTTGATTCGTGGCTTGAAGAAAAATCAAGTAGCAAATTACCGCGCATTTGATACCGAAAAAACAGGCATCTTTCAAACATTTTCCAACGGCATTGAAACACTTGTGCAAACCTTGGAAAAAGAGCTGCATACATGCACCATTCTAAAAGGTATCAAAGTTGAAAAGCTGGTGCAAAAAGGCAAACAAGTGGAATTGCGTTTGAACAATGAAGCATCGATGATTGCAGATAGTGTCATTTTCGCTTTGCCGCATGCCAAGTTGATGCCGATTTTTGAACCTTTGGGTTTGCTGAAAGGCTTGAAAGACATGCCTTCCACATCCATTGCGACAGTATCGATTGCATTTCCAGAAGGGGCCGTAAAAAACCCAAAGGATTGCACGGGATTTGTGGTTGCACGAAACAGCGATTTCACCATAACAGCCTGTTCGGCTGCACACCTGAAATGGCCGACGTTGATTCCGCCGGGCAAAGCTCTTTACCGGTCATTTATTGGGCGTGTCGGTGACGAGGCGGTCGTTGAGTTGTCTGATGGAGAGATTGTTAAAGCCGTATTGGAAGACCTGCACAAATTGATGGATATACAGGAAGAGCCTGAATTTACCATCGTCTCGCGTTGGAAAGAAGCGATGCCGCAATATCTGGTAGGTCATGGAGAACGGATTGCTGCAGCGAAAAATGAAGTGCAGGACGCTTTGCCGATGGTGCAGATTGCAGGAGGTTCTTTTGAAGGATTCGGATTGCCTGCTTGTGTCGATCAAGGAAAAGCGGCTGCCAAACTATTGCTTGAACGATTTGTTGCTGAGTCGCTCAGCATGGAGGGAACTGCAAAATGAAAAAAATGATGTGGCTTGGATTGCCATTTTTATTATTGGCTGGCTGCGGATCGGAAGAAGCGGATTCTGCAGGCACTGGTGAGATGATTGAAGAAGTGATGGTAGAGTTCAATACCGAACCGCAAGCCGATCCGGCCGAGGAAGTTCTGCTGTCAGTGACGTTGAGCCAAGGAGACGAAGTTGTGGAAGATGCAAGTGAAGTTGTTTATGAAGTATGGGAGTCGGGCGACCGCGATAACAGTGAGATGATCACAGCTGACCATACGGCAGACGGCATGTACGAAGCAGAAACCAGCTTTGATGAGGAAGGTCTGTATTATATGCAGGCCCATACAACAGCACGAGGCATGCACGTTATGCCGAAACAGGAAATCACGGTTGGCAACCCAGACCCGGATTCCATCGTTCCGGATGACAGTGACGATTCACAAGGCATGGACAAAATGGACGGCCACTCTGGGCATTGATCCATTATTGAAAAGGCACCGCTTAGGCGGTGCCTTTTTTATGTGGAAAAGAGAAAGAGTAATATTGATAGATTTTAGTGAGGTTCTATAAGTCGCTTCGGACGCTTTGGAGTGGGTTCCCACAATAAGCCAGGAAACCTAGAGAGGTAATAGTTTTAGTGAAGTTCTAAAAGCAGCTTCGACCGCTCTGGAGAGGACTCCCGCCATAAGCCGGGCATCGCTTCGCTTGCCAGTCCTATGGCTCCGTCCCCTTCTGGACGCGGCTCAGCCCGGGGTGTGGGGGATAAATAGTGAGCCATATTTGCATGCAGTAGTTAGGTAATGTGGAGTTTTGGAAACGCTCGGCAGCGGTAATGCACGCGCCTTCGCTTCGACTGGGTGAGGTTACATGTGGTTTTGTGGTTCTACAGGATAATTTGATGTTTCTACATGAACTATGCAGGTTTCTACCGGGAGGTGTGACGCTTCTACATGAACGAGTTGCTTCTCTACATGAAGTTTCTGCGTTCCTACACGAATTTCGCGAAAAGTCATGCAAACTAGAATGCTCAATGGGTGAATAATCGATCCTGGTATGTGAGCCAAACTGTAACAGGAAGTGTCTCTACCTATTCAGGCTGTTCGCACGGCGAACAGCTTCCAGTCCGAGCTTGATCTTTTGTGAAACAGATGAAATGCAGGTAAGGATATGGATAGTGCAGGTAAAGGAGCGATTAGTTCAGATAGAAAGATATCATGTTCAGGTAGCTGCCCCAAATATTATGATAGCAAGAAGAGTTACCCAGATAGAAGCAGTTTTTCACCATTTGGATTCTATACAAAAAGAAACAGCGCCAGTAAGCGCTGCTTCGTTTTTTATAAGTATGTTTGCTGAATCTTATAAGTTGTTGCAGGAATCACATTGAGTACCATAACATTCATGCTGCTCTTCCATTTTTTCTCCACAAGATGCGCATTGTTTCGGGGGCAAGTTCTTGAAAAATTCGACTACGTTTTCAATCATAACTTCCATCTCCTTTTTGTTATAGTACTGTTGGTGTTTAGAACAGTGTATTATAACAGTTTGGATTCGTCAACCCTAAACCGTGAATTTATTTGAAAAATCCGTTAAACTAATAAAAGGAACGCAGCCAAAGGAGAGAGATTATGTATTTCGTAGATAATAAAGGCATTACAGACCCACGCATCAACTTGGCAATTGAAGAATACTTGTTGAAAACGATGGATGTTGAAAAAGATCCGTTTCTTCTGTTCTATATCAATGAACCTTCTATTATTATCGGCAAAAATCAAAACACAGCTGAAGAAATCAATACTGATTATGTAGATTCAAATGGCATCCACGTCGTACGCCGCTTATCTGGCGGCGGAGCGGTCTATCATGATCTTGGCAATTTGAACTATAGCTTTATTACGGTCGATGACGGCAACAGCTTCCGCAATTTCCGTAAATTCACGGAGCCAGTGGTAAAAGCGCTTCAAAGCCTGGGCGTCAATGCTGAACTTTCGGGACGCAATGACTTAATGGCAGAAGGCCGGAAAGTATCGGGCAATGCCCAGTTTTCTACAAGAGGCCGTATGTTCAGCCATGGCACGTTAATGTTTGATACAGAAGTTGATGCGGTGGTCTCAGCATTGAAAGTCAGCAAAGAAAAAATTGAATCAAAAGGGATCAAGTCGATCCGCAGCCGGGTGGCAAACATTTCCGAGTTTTTGAAAGAGCCGATGACCGTGACCGAATTCCGCAAAGCGATTCTGCACTCGATATTTGAAGGTGAAGAAAATGTCCGCTACTACGAATTGACCGACGAAGATTGGAAGAAAATCCATGAATTATCAAAAGAGCGCTACGGCAATTGGGACTGGAACTACGGAAAATCGCCTAAGTTCAATATTAAGCATTCCCATCGCTTCCCGGTTGGCGGCATTGATGTTCGTCTCCAAGTGGAAAAAGGCATTGTTCAAGATGCCCATATTTACGGTGACTTTTTCGGGGTCGGCGACGTATCTGAAATTGAACAAGCTATCACCGGTACGAAATACGAACGTGCATCTTTAGATGAAGCAATTGCCGGCATTGATATCCCAAAACTTCTCGGAGGCATCACGACAGAGGAATTTTTGAAATTAATTTATTAAGAATTTCCGGGAGCCTGCTTTTATGCAGGCTCTTTTGTTAAAATGGAAAGAAAAAGGAAAGGGGGAATCATTGTGGCTGTTCAACGGATCTTCATTGTAGAAGATGATTTGAAAATAGCGGAATTGTTGGCAGAAACCTTACGGAAATACCATTACGAAGTGGAGACCGCAAAAGATTTTGATCAAATCATCGAAGAATTCGAAGCTTTTGATCCCCATTTGATTTTACTCGATATCAATCTGCCTTCTTATGATGGTTATTATTGGTGCCGCCAATTAAGGCAGCAGACCACGTGTCCGATATTATTCATTTCTGCCCGTTCAGGGGAAATGGACCAAGTCTTCGCTTTGGAAAATGGTGGAGACGATTTTATTACGAAACCTTTCCATTACGAAATCGTCCTTGCAAAAATAAGAAGCCATCTGCGCAGAGCCTATGGTGAATACGCACCAAAGCAGGAAGAACGATCGGTCAAGGCCGGCCGTATCGTGCTGTTCATGGAACGTATGGAACTGCATGTCAAAACGGAAGCCATTCCGCTGCAGAAAAAGGAATGCACAATAATAGAGCTGTTGCTGTCTCATTACCCGAAAGTGGTATCACGGGAGCAGTTGCTGGAAGAATTATGGGATGATCAGGCATTCGTTGATGAAAATACGCTTAATGTCAATATGACACGCGTCCGGAAAAAGTTGGCTGACTATGGCGTTAAATCAGTCATCGAAACGGTAAGAGGAGCAGGATACCGCCTGTTGTTGCATGAGGAGGAAGCCTGATGCTGCGATTATTTTTGAAAGAACATGCGGCGTTCATTGTCTTCCAAATTGTGCTTGTGGCGTTTATCATGCTGCTGTATTGGTTGGATGGTTTCCGCAACGTGGATACGGCCATTTATTCCTTTGTGATCAGCAGCGTATTGGTGATTACGTTTCTGACGGCACGCTTCGTCAAACGGTATCAGTATTACCAGCGGATTTTGGCGAAACCGCAAAGCATGGAGCATGCCTTGCAGCGGGAAGGGAAATCACCCGAACAGGTTCAGACAGAAATCTATCTTCAGGAGTTGTACCGGCTGTATCAGCACGAAGTGCAAACATTGTATGCCACTCAAAATCGGCACCTGCAATTCATGAACCAGTGGGTGCATCAAATGAAAACGCCGTTATCCGTCATGCATCTGCTATTGCAGGAAGAACAGGAACTTGATAAGAGCAGCGTCCGTGAAGAAATGGATCGGTTAAAAGCAGGCTTGGATACAGTGTTGATGAATGCGCGTTTGGATACATTTGAACAGGACATGCAGATTGAACAAGTATCGCTGCGGTCGTTGGTCAGCGAAGTCACCAATGAAAACAAACGGTTGTTCATATCAAAGCGCGTCTATCCGGAGATTTCAATTGGAGAAGAGCATATCGTTGCGACCGACCAGAAATGGATGAAATTCATCATCGGCCAATTTTTGACGAATGCAGTCAAATACACCTTTGAAGCCAATAAAAAAGTGTTTATTGCTGCAGAATGTACAAATGGCAATACTTTGCTGACCATACGGGATGAAGGGATTGGAATTCCTTCATCTGACTTGCCTCGCATCACTAAGGCATTTTTCACCGGAGAAAACGGACGGAAGACTGGAGAATCCACAGGCATGGGCTTGTATCTGGCAAAAGAAGTTTGCCGCAAGCTGGGCCATGAATTGGAGATTTCTTCGGTTCAAGGAGAAGGGACGACCATCTCTGTTCTGTTCTTCAACCAAGATCTTGCAACACAGGAGGAAAACGATGACAGTAGTAAAAATCGACGAAGTGACAAAAGTATACGAGGGGAAAGTGGCGCACAGGGCAGTCAACCAGCTGAGCTTCACAGTGGAAAAAGGTGAGTTCCTGGCAGTGATGGGACCCTCAGGCAGCGGCAAAACGACGTTGTTGAACTTGATTTCAACCATTGACTCGTTGACTTCGGGAGAGATTTTGATTGATGGCATCAACCCGCATTTATTGGATAAAAATGAGTTGGCCTTGTTCCGGAGAAGGGAATTGGGGTTTGTATTTCAGGACTTCAATTTGCTGCAGATGCTGACCGTTGAGGAAAATCTTGTATTGCCGTTAACACTCGATTATGTACCGATCGATGAAATGGCGCGTCGTGTACTGGTCATTGCCAAACGATTGGGACTGACATCCATCCTTCATAAACGGCCAAACGAAATTTCTGGAGGAGAAGCACAGCGTACTGCAATCGGACGGGCGCTCATTCATCAGCCGGCATTGATCCTCGCTGATGAGCCGACCGGGAACTTGGACTCAAAATCTTCACGTGACGTATTGGAAATCTTATCCAATGTGGCCAATGACAGTGAAACAACCATCATCATGGTGACGCACGATCCCATTGCTGCAAGTTACTGTGACCGTGTGCTGTTCATCAAAGACGGTGAATATTTCAATGAAATCTATGGAGACGACCGGCGCCAGACATTTTATCAGCGGATTTTGAATGTCTTGTCTTTGCTAGGAGGATCCGTGAATGACCTTTCGGCAACTCGCTTACCATAACGTTGTCCGCAATCGCAGAAATTATGCGGCTTTCTTTTTAGCCAGTGTTTTTTCAGTCATGGTATTCTTCGTCTACTCGATGTTCATTTTTCATCCGGCATTTGAAGAAGAAGGTCTGCGGCTATTGGCAATCCGCGGAATGCTGATTGCTGAAGTCGTTCTGTACATTTTCACTTTGTTTTTCCTGTTCTATTCCATGAGCGCCTTTTTGCAGGCGAGATCAAAGGAATTCGGGGTCTTGATGCATCTAGGAATGACGAAAAAGCAATTGAATAAATTGATTTTCTTTGAAATGCTGATCCTTGGGACGGTATCAACCGTAACGGGCATCGCTTTCGGCTTTGCTTTTTCGAAATTCTTTTTCATGGTCGGCCGTGAAATCATGGATCTTGATAGCTTGCCGCTGTATGTCTCCTGGGAACCTTTCCTGTTGACGATTGCCGCGTTTGCCAGTTTGTTCGTTATCATCTCTTTCGTCAGCGTAGGCTTTATCCGTACAAAGCAAGTTGTGGATTTGCTGCAGGGATTTTGGAAAGTGGAAGAAGAATCGAAATCGTCAACCGTGCTTTCTGTTATGGGCATTGTCTTTTTGGCTATAGCCTATACATTTGCTGCGAATGTTTCAGACCGTACTGTATACCAGATGATTTTCATTGTTCCGCCGCTTGCCACATTCGGCACGTATTTGTTTTTCACCCATACGCTGCATTCATTATTGCGTTTATACAAGCGCAAAAAAAATGTCTATTGGGAAAAGACGCGGCTGGTGTCTTTAGCGGAAGCTTCAGTCAAACTGAAAGACAGTGCCCAGATGTTCTTTATCGTCACGATCGTTTCGACTGTTGCATTTTTGACAGTAGGGACTCTGGCGTCTTTCATGTCATATACAGGAGATTTCCGCGAATCAAATCCACTGGGGCTCGTTTATATTTCATTTAATGGCAACGAGCAGGAAACAGAGCATATCGAACGCCTTACCCGCCAATTGGAAAATGAACAATTGGCTTACGATATGGTGGAATTGACGGTCAAACGGCAAACTTCCGGTGCCACTGGAAACGATGTCGATATCTTAGCACTGTCTGAGTTTAATCGCTTGGCAGCCAGCCTCGGCTTTGAAGCGGCAGAATTGCAGCAGGGAGAAGGCATGTTTGTTCCATTTTCGTTGGATGCCTTAAAAGAGCTGGAGGAAACCAGTGTTGAAACGGTGCTGTTTGAAAGTGATGTTGCCTTATCGATTGAGTCGACGTATCCACATGTCGTCTTCCCGATCCATACTTTGAACATCAATACGATTGTCGTGAGCGACGCTGATTATGAAGCAATTGATGAACCCTTATTGGGATATGAACCCGGTGCGTCTGATTTCTCCTACTATGCTTTCGATGTATTGAATTGGACGGAAACAGTGAATGTCGGGAATCGATTAACGGAAACCGTCAACAACGCAGTGGAAAACGCTGATTTTAATGGAGTCAATTTCTTTTTTGAAAATCCAGGCGATGATTACCGTTGGTTTAAATCTTCATTCGCTTTGCTGTTGTTCATCGGGGTCATGGTAGCGGCCGTGTTCTTGCTGGCAGCAGGCAGCTTTATTTACTTTAAATTGTATACAGGACTTGAACGGGACCGGAAGCAATACAAGCTGCTGATCCGCATGGGCATGACCGACAAAGAACTGGGCAAAATCGTGAATCGCCAATTGATACCTCAATTCTTTTTGCCATGGGGCCTTGCTTTGCTGCACAGTGCATTTGCTTTTATCTCGCTGCAAGTCGTCTGGGAAGAATTTGCCGAGCTGTCAATCCTCATCGAGATGGCCATTGTGCTTGGCGGCTTTACCGTTGCCCAAATCTTATATTTCTTTTTGATCAGATGGCGTTATATAGCTCATCTTCAGGCACCGTAATTTTACGGTGCCTGTTGTATTGTCTGAAGATTTATTTTATAATGAAAACAGGGTAAAATATGAATGAGTATTCATTCAACACGAAAGAGGGATGGAAATGGATTTAATGTCACGTGTTCATGAAATTGCTGAACAGGATTCTTCCAGAATTGCGTACAGCTTTATGGGGAAAGATACGAGTTACGGCGAATTCGATCAGTCGATTGCAGTTTTTGCTGGAGCTTTAAAAGGTTTAGGCGTGGAAAAAGGGGACCACGTCGCATTTCTTTTGGGCAACACACCACATTTTCTGATTTCGTTGTATGCGACGATGCGTTTAGGCGCAACAGCAGTTCCAATCAATCCAATCTACAGTCCGGATGAAATCGCTTACATAGTGAATAATAGCGATGCCAAAGTGGTTGTGGCACTTGATTTGCTTCTGCCGCTGGTTGAAAAAGCACATAAGGCATTGCCTGCCGTTGAATCTTATATTATTTGCGAAACCGATCCATCTACACCGGAAAAAATGGCGCAATTGCCTGAAGAAGTAAAAGGGAAGGTCCACTCATTCACGGCCTTGCTGGGCAAGTCAACGCCACATATCGAATTTGCGCAAATAGAAGCGTTTGATAATGCGGTCATTTTGTACACGTCCGGAACAACTGGTAAACCAAAAGGCGCTATGCTGACACACGAGAATTTATATTCGAATGCGCGGGATGTGGGAGAATACTTGCAGATTGGTGCAGACGACCGGGTAATCGCTACATTGCCGGTATTCCATGTATTTGCCTTGACGGTTGTGGTGAATGCTCCTTTATTGCAGGGCGCTACGATTATCCTGGTGCCGCGCTTCAATCCAAAAGAAGTATTTGATGCGATTAGCAATTACAAAGCAAGCGTTTTTGCTGGTGTGCCGACCATGTTCAATTTCATGAATCAATTACCGGATGTTGATCCGGCAGATTTTGCATCTGTCCGATTGGCCGTTTCCGGCGGTTCTGCTATGCCGGTAGCTTTGTTGCACAGTTTTGAAGAAAAATTCAATGTCCGCATTTCAGAAGGATACGGACTGTCGGAAGCCTCACCGGTTACTTGCTTTAACCCGATTGACCGTGAGCGGAAAGCCGGTTCCATCGGTACTTCCATCATCAATGTGGAAAACAAAGTCGTCAATGAATTGGGTGAAGAAGTAGCAGCTAATGAAGTCGGCGAACTGGTTGTCCGTGGACCGAACGTCATGAAGGGCTATTACAAAATGCCGGAAGAAACCGCTTCGGCGATTCGTGAAGGCTGGTTGTACACAGGCGATTTGGCCCGTGTAGATGAAGAAGGCTACTTCTATATTGTTGACCGCAAGAAAGACATGATCATCGTAGGTGGCTATAACGTTTACCCACGTGAAGTCGAAGAAGTGCTGTTTGCGCATCCAGCGGTTTTAGAAGCTGCTGTAGTCGGCTTGCCGGACCCGGATTTCGGTGAAGAGGTCAATGCATATGTGGTACTGACCGATTCTTCTGTTACAGTAGAAGAATTAAAAGCTTACTGTGCAGAACATTTAGCGAAATACAAGGTGCCAAGACAGTTTGAAATTCTGCAAGAATTGCCGAAGAACACTACAGGGAAAATCCTGCGGCGGTCGTTGAAAGACCAGGCGATGCAGAAATAACCTGTTACATGTTTAGATCTTATGAATGATTGGAGAACTCTGGATGATTATTCCAGAGTTTTCTTTTGATTTGATTGAAAAAACTGACATTTTTTATTATAGTTAAGGAGCAGTATTACGATTTACGAAATAGTTGAATCCGAGGAGGAAGTAGTATGGTGAAAAAAGCAATGGAAATTAAGGATTTAACGAAGTTGGTATCAGTGACGGATCCCCGGATTTCACCGGATGGAACAAGAGCGGTGTTTATCCATACACAAATCGATGAAGAAGAAAATACATACAGAGCCCATCTTTACCACATCAACCTGGAAACGGGAGAACAAACCCAATGGACGTATGGCAAAGAACGCGTAAGTTCACCACGGTGGTCGGCTGATGGAACGGCAGTGGCTTTCTTATCGGATCGCAACGAGAAGAACCAATTGTTCGTTATGCCAGCCTTTGGAGGAGAAGCACGCTCATTGACTGATTTTGAAAAAGGAGTCAATGGGTTTGAATGGGCGCCTTGCGGAACAAAGATCTGGTTTAATGCCTTGGCCAAAGAAGGAAAAACCTTCACCGACAAGGAAGAAAAAGAAGAAAAGAAACAGCCTGAGCCCTACCATGTCGACAAAATGAAATACAAGATGGATGGAATGGGCCTGTTGCCGAAAGAGTTCCATCGCCACATTGGATCAGTGGATCTCAATACGAAAAAAGTAGAACAGCTGACAGAAGGAAATTATCATTACAGCCTGGAAACCGTCTCACATGACGGAACAAAATTGATCTATGGCGTGACGCGAGAAGAAAACTTGGATTTTGTATTCCGCCAGCCTCTTTATCTAATGGATCTCGAGACGAAAGAAGAATCCGTATTAATTGAAGAAGAAGGATACTTTGGCGGCGCTGCTTTCTCTCATGACGATACAAAAGTGGCTTTTGTCGGCAGCATGCGGCAATTTGAAAATGCCACACACACAGAAGTGTATGTGGCGGATTTAAAGGCGCATACTCGGATTTCCCTGACAGAAGGCTTGGACGTACCGGTGGGTGATTATGTCGTAGCTGATCATCAACAAGGAGCAGTTGCACCGGATGTGGTATGGACAAAAGATGATCATTTGTATTTTCAAGTTTCGACCATGGGTGATGTACGCCTGTACTTTGCTTCTCTTGATGGCATGATTTTCCCGGCGTCTCCAGACTTGGAGCATGTTTATGGATACGATGTTTCACGGAGCGGCGAATTCGCAGTGGCAGCCATCAGCAACCCAGTGAGCCCAGGCGAGTTGTATTTGCTGACGATTTCGACTGGCGAACGCCAGGCACTAACTTCATTTAATGAAGAATTCCTCAAACAGACGGAATTGGTTGAAGCACAGCCGATCATCACAAAAGGATCGAAAGACTGGGCTGTCCATGGTTGGCTGATGAAGCCTTATGGTTATCAGGAAGGCCAGAAGTATCCTTTGGTCGTCAATATTCACGGCGGTCCCCATGCGATGTATGCCAATACGTTTGTCCACGAAATGCAATTGCTGGCGGCCCGTGGTTTCGGCGTGTTATATGTCAATCCGCGCGGCAGCCATGGCTACAGCCAGGAGTTTGTAGACGCAGTACGCGGGGATTACGGTGGCGGTGATTATGAGGACATCATGAATTCGGTAGAACAGATCGTGGAATCCAACGCCTGGGTCGATTCGGAACGTTTGGGTGTCACCGGCGGCAGCTATGGCGGCTTCATGACCAATTGGATCGTGGGCCATTCAGAACGTTTTAAAGCAGCGGTCACGCAGCGCTCCATTTCCAACTGGATTTCATTCTTCGGTGTTTCGGATATCGGCTATTACTTTAGTGATTGGCAAATCGGCGCGGATATGACGGATGTCGATAAGCTATGGAAGCATTCACCATTGAAATACGCAAAAAACGTCGAGACCCCATTGCTGATTCTTCATTCTGAAAATGATTACCGCTGCCCGATCGAGCAGTCGGAACAATTGTATGTAACATTAAAAAGTATGGGCAAAACCACAGAGTTTGTCCGTTTCCCAGAAGCCGACCACAACCTGTCGCGGACAGGCAAACCGAATCTTCGCTTTGCACGTCTGGAACAGATTACAAGCTGGATGGAAAAATACTTGTAAACAGGAAAAACGGAGCAGCTATATCAGCTGCTCCGTTTCAGCTTGTAGACAAAAGAATATTTATGTCGTTCAAAGGGTGAATATGCAATTTATTGTCTTTCTATTGGATCCTGCACTCCAGGCGGACGCTTTCCTGCGGGCTTGCGCCGAACTAACTCGGACTGGCGCCCGAGTGGATTTCGGCACTTCGCTATCCCGCAGGAAGCGAGTCGGGCTGTGCCTGACTCGTTTGCGACGAAGCTAGCGAAGCGATGCAGGAGCATATCTTTGCCCTTCGCCGCCTTGCGCTACGGATCTTTGTATGAAGGAGTTACCAAGTTTATTGGGACGATGGTTTCAGGATCCTGACTAGCAGGCCATTTCCTTTGGTTGAAGCTACACGCCCCCGATCGGGCCGGCCACGGAGACTCCTGTGGGACAGCGAAAGCTGAAGACCCCGCAGGAACGCAGTGACGAGGAGACTGAAGCTGAGCCCACGGAACGCGAAGTGGCCGGACCGGTTGGGGTATGCACTGCTATTCATTTTGGAAAGACTTTGTCTATAGTCTGAACCGGAGCAGCTATATCAGCTGCTCCGGTTTTTTTTACTTCCCTTTAAATACGGGTTTCCGTTTTTCGCCGAAAGCAGCCAGGGCTTCGACTCGGTCTTCTGTTGGAATCGTGATTTCATAGGCTTTGCGCTCAATCTGCAAACCTGTCTGCAAATCGGTATTCATGCCATTCTTGATGGCGAATTTTGCTTGTTGGAGAGCGATTGGGCCGTTGGCGAGAATTGAATCGGCAAAAGCACCGGCCACATCAGCCAATTGCTCACGCGTTGCAAGGCGTGTCACCAAACCGTATTCGAGTGCTTCGGCTGATGTCAGGCGGCGGGCAGTCAAAATCAGTTCCATGGCTTTGGCTTCACCGATCAGGCGCGGCAGCCGTTGCGTGCCGCCTGCTCCAGGGATGATTCCCAGGCTGGTTTCCGTCAATCCGAGCAAGGTGTCGTCTGCAGCAATCCGGAAATCACAAGCAAGCGCCAGTTCCATTCCGCCGCCAAAAGCAAAACCGTTCATCATGGCGATGGTGGGCTGGGGCAGATTTTCGATGGTTGAAAACACTTCACCGATTTTAAAAATATTGCGTTTGACGAGGTCATCGGTCATGGTTTTGCGTTCTTTTAAATCCGCTCCCACACTAAATGCCTTTTCGCCAGCGCCAGTAAAGACCACAACGCGGATATCCGGGTTAATGCGGATTGCTTCGGCCACCTGTCCAAGCTCAAGAAGCATATCATAATTGAAGGCATTCATTGCTTCTGGCCGGTTTAATGTAATAAAGGCTAAATTGTTTCGTTGTTCATAATGAATTGTGTCCATTTTCATCCCCCTTGTGTCATTCCATCCGTAAAAAACATACCACTTTTTGGACTATTTCGCCATCTGTCTCTATAATGAATTCCATGGGAGGGACCGCACTTATGAATCAAATTACATTTATCCGCATCTTCCGGATTGTCTGGCTGGCAGTCAAAATCTTTTTGCAGGTGACGTTCTTCCAAAGAAGAAATCGTGGAAATTGGAGCCCGCTGGTTGAAAAAAGATGGAATGACATGATAACCAAGCAAGCGAAAGAGTATAAGAACCTGGCATTAAAACTGGGTGGCTTGATGATCAAACTTGGCCAATTCTTGTCGACGCGCGCTGACATCATGCCGCCGACATTTCTTGCCGAACTGGAAGGGTTGACTGACCGTGTCCCTTCGGTACCACGGAAAAGCATCGTTTCGGTATTGGAGCAGGAGTGGAATACGCCTCATACAAATTACCTGGATCAATTATCGGATTCAGCAGTAGCATCCGCTTCTATTGGGGAAGTGTATAAAGCGGTGTTGAAAAACGGCATGGAAGTAGCCGTTAAAGTCCAACGGCCGGGTACAGACCGCATTTTGCGTGCGGACTTCAAAGCCATCCGCATCGTTATCTGGATGGCCGAAAAATTCACGCCATTCGCGAAGCAAATCGACTTTAAATTACTGTATGTGGAAATGACAGAAACCATCGGCGCTGAATTGAATTTCCTCAAAGAACTTCAAAATGGCCGCGCCTTTGCTGATCGTTTCGATTCGATGGAAGGTGTGCGCATCCCGCTGTATTTCGATGAATTCACGACGCGCCGTGTACTGGTCATGGAATGGATCGAAGGCGCACGCATCACAGATTTAGCCTTTATTGAAAAGAATGAACTGGATCGCCATGAAATTTCCGAGCGGCTATTTATTTTATTCCTGGAGCAGGTATTGTACGGCGGCCAGTTCCATGCGGATCCGCACGGCGGGAATATCCTATTGGAACCGGATGGCGGAATCGTCCTGATCGATTTCGGGATGATCGGCACCATCACACAAAAAGACTCCCAGGCGGTGTTAAGAGCGGCGGAAGGCGTCATTTTTAAGAATTACGATCAAGTGTTGGATTCGCTTGAAGAGCTGCGGTTTCTTTTGCCGCAGGCGGACCGTAAAATTCTAGGAGATGCTATTTCACGGCTCGTCACAGCCTATGAATCCAATGAGCTGTCACAGATGGACAGTTTTGTTGTGGAACGCCTGCTCAACGACATGCAGGAAATCGTTCGGACCCAACCGGTTCAATTGCCCGCGGAATTTGCCTTTTTTGGCAGAGCGGCCTCGATATTCGTCGGCGTTCTTCATGTTTTGGATCCCAATGTGGATCTGTTGGCGCTTGCCCGTCCACGAATCCTGGAATGGGCTTCTTCACAAAAAGAAGGCAAAGGCCTCTTTGGCAAAGAAGATGTCCTTCGTTGGGTGTTGAATGCCACGGGTCCGTTGCGGGTATTGCCGCAGAAAGTCATCAACTATTTGGAAGAGCCTGAACGGATGCGCCATTACCTTGAAAATCGGGACGGCCGGGAACGGGAGCACCGCAGAAATCTGCAATCCCGGATGTTTGCTGGAATATTCACCATTCTATCGTTTTCGGGGATGTCCATTTCAATCTGGTTCTGGAACGAACCTTACCTTTGGGTTTCGTCGGTATTTTTCGTCGGCTCCTTATGGGTGTACCGGTCGATCAAATAAGGTCAACATAATAGTTAAATTTTTTCTAGAGATGCATGAAACAATAAAGAGTTGCCGCCTGCCTTCACATTTAGTGACTGCAGGCGGCAACTCTTTTCAGTTAATTCGCTGATGATCTGGAGCTAGTGGATGGAGCGGAAATACGTCTTGTGAAAAAGCTGGAGAAAGCGAAGGTCCATATGCATAAGGTGGGATATGGAGGCGTTGCGCAGCAAGGGAGTTTTGTATTTACTGAAAGAGAGTGCAATCTTGGAAAGGCAGTCAATCCCGCGGCTGTTCTTTACGTGGAGCAAACGTCCGTTTTGTCACATAAGCCATCGGATGGTTATGGACTCGTTGAGCTTTTTTGAAATACCGGCGGAGGGATCCGGCAAATGAATGCTGGTTTCGCAAAGCGATAGGCGAGACATCCAAATATACGGTTTCACCATTGCTTAAGTAGATAATGCTGCCTTTGCCGCTGCTGTCACTTTCAATGAGGTCAATGGCGTCATAATTGAACCAGACGCATTCCTTATTCTTTGGAGAGTGTGTCGGGAAGAAAATAAGCGGATTGCCATAATACTCACCAATGATGATGGGTGGCTTATGTTTTACGCCGACCGCTTTTTGGGCATAAAGAGTGGCGCTTTCAAGAGAGGCACGGTAGAACCGGCAGGAAGTGGTCACTGTTTTATAAACCGTTTCTTCAACCACAAATTCATTACGGTCTTCGATTACGCGCAGACAGGTGCGATGTCCATCCGTATAGGGTAAAAGGGCATACGTATTTGCGCAGATTGTATAAGAAAGCGGCCTGTGATTCTTTTTGCTCATGAAGAATAACCCCCTAAATTTACTTTACATACCTTATTATAATGAAAAATGGAAATTGCACAATGCACATTAGATTGAAAATAAAATATTTTCTATTTGGTTGGAATTTTCAAATAAATCTTGATTTTTTCTATTTGCTTCATGTATACTAATGAAAAGCATTCGGGGTGAAGAAGAATGGAAAACTATTATTCTTATGCTGATTTCATGAAAGCGATGGCTCAAACAAAAAAAATCACGGAAGCGGAAAAACTGCTGAACGACATCTATTTGGATCTGTTCTTGAAACATGTGCACCGCTCCCAACAAGAAGCACAGCTTATGGCCCTAATCGACGAAGCCCTGGATAACAAAGATCAAAAAGCATTTACTATATATACTGCTCAATTACAGACATTGCAGCATGAAGAAACAGAATAATTGGCTCTTTAAAAAGCCAAGAAAAAGGGAAGCCGGCATTTTACCGGCTTCCCTTTTTTGTTTTTAAAAAATAAGAAATGTCTAAAAGGAAGAGTACAGATACTTTGAACCGATAGACCAATATTTTTGCGGATTCCACCATAAAAAACATACGTTCGCTTTTTGTTAGTGGTTTTTTAGGGCATATGTTAAAGTAGAAGTAACGAAATAACGGAAGGACGTCTTATTATGAAACAGGAATTTAATCTTCAAGCTCCTTATGAACCGGCTGGCGACCAGCCTCAGGCGATTGCTGAATTGACGCAAGGCATCATCAACGGCAAACGTTGCCAGACTTTGCTGGGAGCGACAGGAACAGGTAAGACCTACACAATGTCGAACGTTATCCAGCAGGTGAAAAAGCCGACGCTGGTCATGGCCCACAATAAAACATTGGCAGGTCAGCTCTACAGCGAGTTCAAGGAATTTTTCCCTGATAACGCAGTAGAGTATTTTGTCAGTTATTACGATTATTATCAACCGGAAGCTTATGTTCCTCAGTCGGATACGTTCATTGAAAAAGATGCCAGCATCAATGACGAAATCGACAAGCTTCGCCATTCTGCGACCAGTTCTTTATTTGAGCGGGACGATGTCATCGTTATTGCATCGGTCTCTTGCATCTACGGCCTTGGTTCGCCGAAGGAATACCGTGAGTTGGTTGTTTCTTTGCGTAAAGGGATGGAAATCGAACGCAACCAGTTGTTGCGGAAGTTAGTGGATGTTCAATACGAACGCAATGATATTAATTTTATTCGCGGAACTTTCCGTGTACGTGGAGATGTCGTTGAGATTTTCCCGGCATCACGCGACGAGAGATGTTTGCGTGTCGAGTTTTTCGGTGATGAAATTGACCGCATTCGTGAAGTCGACGCATTGACTGGTGAAATTATCGGAGAACGCGATCATGTAGCCATTTTTCCGGCATCCCACTTCGTAACACGTGAAGATAAAATGGTCAAAGCGATTGCAAACATAGAAGAAGAGTTGGAAGCACGCTTGAAGGAAATGCGCGCCGAAGACAAATTGTTGGAAGCGCAGCGCCTTGAACAGCGGACGCGCTATGATCTGGAAATGATGCGCGAGATGGGCTTCTGCTCCGGCATTGAAAACTATTCCCGGCATTTGACGCTTCGTCCACCAGGCGCACAGCCTTACACATTGATTGATTATTTCCCGGAGGACTTTCTATTGGTTGTGGATGAGAGCCACGTAACGCTGCCACAAGTACGGGGGATGTTTAATGGTGACCAAGCACGGAAAAAAGTTTTGGTTGATTACGGCTTCCGTCTGCCTTCAGCGATGGACAACCGCCCGTTGACGTTTGATGAATTCGAAAAGCATATCAGCCAAGCGGTTTTTGTGTCGGCGACACCAGGGCCCTACGAAATGGAACATACACCCGAAATGGTGGAGCAGATTATCCGGCCGACCGGATTGCTTGACCCGACCATCGAAATCCGTCCGATCGAAGGGCAGATAGATGACTTGATGTATGAAATTCGGCAGCGTGCGGAAAACAATGAACGTGTGCTGGTCACCACATTGACCAAAAAAATGTCGGAAGATTTAACGGCCTATTTGAAAGATGCGGGCATCAAAGTCAATTACCTGCATTCTGAGATCAAGACGCTTGAACGGATTGAGATCATAAGGGAGTTGCGGATGGGCGTTTACGATGTGCTCGTCGGGATCAACTTGCTGCGTGAAGGATTGGATATCCCTGAAGTTTCTTTAGTGACCATTCTGGATGCCGATAAAGAAGGTTTCCTTCGCTCGGAGCGCTCTCTTATCCAAACGATGGGCCGGGCAGCGCGAAATGCCAATGGCCACGTTATTATGTACGCAGACAGAGTGACGGATTCAATGCAGAAGGCGATGGATGAAACCACCCGCCGCCGTACAATTCAAGCTGCATACAATGAAAAACACGGCATTAAGCCAGTTACTATACAGAAGAAAATCCGTGATGTCATCCGTGCGACTGTCGCTGCGGAAGAGTCGGAAGAATATGTATCAAAAGCGGTATCAGGTAAAAAACTCAACAAAGAAGATCGCATGAAACTGATTACGCTGCTCGAATCAGAAATGAAAGAAGCGGCAAAAGCGCTTGATTTTGAACGGGCTGCAGAGCTGCGTGATACAGTGCTTGAATTGAAAGCGGAAGGATGATGAAACTTGAAAAATCAGGAAATACGGATACAAGGCGCACGTGCGCACAATTTAAAAAATATAGACGTTGTCATTCCGCGCGATAAACTTGTGGTCATGACCGGGCTTTCGGGCTCAGGCAAATCATCATTAGCATTTGATACGATTTATGCTGAAGGACAACGGCGATATGTAGAATCTTTGTCTTCTTATGCCCGCCAATTCTTAGGACAGATGGATAAGCCGGATGTCGATTTGATCGAAGGCTTGTCACCGGCCATTTCCATCGATCAGAAGACCACCAGCAAGAATCCGCGTTCCACAGTAGCGACGGTAACGGAAATATATGATTACATGCGTTTAATGTATGCACGGATCGGCAAACCGATCTGCCCCAATCATGGCATCGAAATTTCATCTCAAACAATTGAAGAGATGGTCGATCGTTTGGTTGTCTATCCGGATCGTACAAAAATGCAGATTTTGGCACCGATTGTTTCAGGCCGAAAAGGAACGCATGTCAAGCTGCTGGAAGACGTTAAAAAACAAGGCTATGTCCGGGTTCGTGTCAATGGGGAATTGATCGATCTGGATGATGACATCACGCTTGATAAAAATAAAAAACATTCGATTGAAGTGGTCATCGACCGCATCGTCATGAAAGAGAACATTGCGCCGCGGCTCAGCGATTCATTGGAATCCGCTTTGCGTTTGGGAGAAGGACGGGTACTGATTGATGTTATGGGAGAGGAAGAATTGCTTTTCAGCGAACATCATGCCTGCCCGATCTGTGGATTCTCAATCGGTGAATTGGAACCGAAAATGTTTTCA
This sequence comes from Planococcus sp. APC 3900, assembly GCF_030407735.1. NCBI lineage: Bacteria > Bacillati > Bacillota > Bacilli > Caryophanales > Caryophanaceae > Planococcus > Planococcus sp. APC 3900. The sequence goes on from NZ_JASDCT010000007.1 coordinate 81,418, forward strand.
TTCAACTCGCCTTTCGGAGCCTGTCCTGAATGTGACGGCCTCGGCATGAAGCTGGAAGTTGACCCCGAACTGGTCATCCCTGATTGGAGCGTATCTTTGAATAAAGGTGCGATCGTGCCTTGGCAGCCGACCAGTTCCCAATATTATCCGCAGTTGCTGCAAGCAATTTGCAAGCATTATAAGATTGACATGGATGTTCCTGTGAGTGAACTGCCGGAAGAACATATCAACGTGATTATGCGGGGCTCTGGAAACGATAAAATCCGTTTCCGTTATGAAAACGATTATGGACAGATCCGGGATAACCACATTCATTTTGAAGGCGTGCTATCCAACGTCGATCGCCGTTACCGGGAAACGTCCTCAGATTATATCCGTGATCAAATGGAGAAATACATGGGAGAACAACCATGTACAGTTTGTGAAGGCTACCGTTTGAAGCCGGAAACCTTGGCTGTTAAAGTCAATGACGTACACATCGGTAAAGTAACCGAGTTTTCGATTATTGAAGCCAATGAATTTTTTGATGGATTGGTCCTGTCGGAAAAAGACGCTCAAATCGCCAAATTGATCATTCGGGAAATTCAGGAGCGTATTGGATTCTTGATTAATGTCGGGTTGGATTACCTGACCTTGAACCGGGCATCAGGCACTTTGTCTGGAGGGGAAGCTCAGCGAATCCGCTTAGCGACGCAAATCGGTTCAAGGCTCACAGGCGTTCTATACATTTTGGATGAACCATCGATCGGCCTGCACCAGCGCGATAATGACCGGCTGATCGAAACCTTGAAAAGCATGCGGGACATCGGCAATACATTAATTGTCGTCGAGCATGATGAAGATACCATGCTGGCGGCGGACTACCTGATTGATGTCGGACCTGGAGCAGGGGTCCACGGTGGCGAGATCATTGCTGCGGGAACACCTGAAAAGGTCATGAAAAACAAAAAGTCCTTGACGGGCCAATATTTAAGCGGCAAGAAATTTATTCCATTGCCGGCTGAAAGAAGAGTGCCAAACGACCGTAAAATTACGATACGCGGCGCCAATCAAAACAATTTGAAAAAAGTGGATGTCGAAATTCCACTCGGTTTATTCACAGCAGTAACCGGAGTATCAGGCTCAGGAAAAAGTACACTCATCAATGAAATCCTGTACAAAACACTCGCCCATCGACTGAACCGGGCAAAAGCCAAACCGGGCCATTTTGATTCAATCGAAGGCACTGAAGGGCTTGAACGGGTCATTGATATCAACCAGTCTCCAATCGGCCGGACACCACGTTCAAACCCGGCAACCTATACCGGTGTTTTCGATGACATCCGTGACGTCTACGCTACGACCAACGAAGCTAAAGTCCGCGGCTATAAAAAAGGCCGTTTCAGCTTTAATGTCAAGGGCGGTCGCTGTGAAGCTTGCCGCGGAGATGGTATTATAAAAATAGAAATGCATTTCCTTCCGGATGTCTATGTGCCGTGCGAAATTTGCCATGGCAAACGCTACAACCGGGAAACTTTGGAAGTGAAGTACAAAAACAAAAATATTTCCGATATCCTGGACATGACAGCAGAAGACGCTGCTGTATTTTTCGAGAATATCCCGAAAATCAGCCGTAAATTGAAGACAATCGTAGATGTTGGTCTTGGCTACTTAACGCTTGGCCAGCCTGCAACGACTTTGTCCGGAGGCGAAGCGCAGCGCGTCAAGCTGGCATCCGAGCTGCATAAGCGTTCGAATGGCAAGTCCTTTTATATTCTGGATGAACCGACGACGGGATTACATGCAGACGATATTTCACGTTTGCTGTTGGTTCTGCAGCGTCTTGTGGATAATGGGGATACCGTTTTGACGATTGAGCACAATTTGGACGTCATCAAGACGGCGGACCATATCATCGACTTGGGGCCTGAAGGCGGAGACAACGGTGGAACCATCTTAGCGACAGGCACACCGGAAGAGATTGCGGCTGTCGAAAACTCTTATACCGGCAAGTACTTGAAACCGATTCTTGAACGGGATCGGGCGCGTATGGATGCTAAGGTTAAAGGAGCAAGCCGCAGGAAAAAAGTGGTTAAGTGAAACTTTTCGAGCTGCCAAACGTATCATTTAGAAGAAAAGATCTGCTTGTTCAGGTAAGCATCTGCTTGCCTGCAATCAGACAATGAGGAGGCCACAATACATGCAAAGCGAAAAAGAACGCATTTTGGACATGGTTGAGAACGGTACAATTTCAGCGCGGGAAGCCGTTGAGTTGCTGCGCGCTATAGATGGCAGCAGTTCTTCAAATGAGCCCGATTACGGCCGCAACAACCAGAGAGAAAAATCAGGGAAACGCGGATTTTTCAGACCTGAAGATATTATGAAGAAAGTATCGAAAGACTTTTCGAAAAATGTCTCAAAAAATGTCTCGAAAAATGTTTCCCGCGACTTCAACGATTTAGGTGGCCGCATGATGGACTTCATGCAAACATCTGTCGGCAAGTTAAAAACGATGGAATTCGATTCTCCATTTGGTGAAGCAGTTCAATTCACTCACACCTTTAGCGAAGAAATAACAGACCTCAACACAATCATTGCGGATATCGCAAACGGCCAATTGGAAATATTCCCGTCGCAGGACGGATTACTGCGTGCAGAATGCAGCGTTAAAGCGTATCGCTCAGAATCGCCGGCTCAAGCTAAAGCAGATTTTCTTGATAAGTTCGTCTTTATAGCTGATGACCACAAGTTGCGCATCATCAGTGACTTGAAGACAACTCAAGTGAATGTTGTATTGTACGTGCCGGAAGCTTCTTACGAGCACATCACTGCTCGCTTGTTCAATGGTGGTTTTGCAATGAAACGCGTCGATGCTGCTCTGATCAAAGTGAAAACAGCAAATGGCAAAGTCGATTTGAAGCATGTGGAGTTTGACGATGCTGAACTGGAAACGGCCAATGGTGCTATCCATGTACAGGAAACAAAAGGAAAAGTATTGGAAGCCGAAACCTTGAATGGCCGCATCTACATCGATGGCGATATTCAAACAATCGTTTCCAAATCGTTGAACGGCAATATTGTTGCCACTACAAGATGCAAAGAAGCGCGCAAGTTGGAAACAAAAACTTTGGCTGGCAATGTCGAGCTTTACATCCCTTCGCATTTGCCGCTGAAAGGTGAAGTTTCTTCGAACTTGGGCAAAATGGATGTACTGCTGTCGGACATCGACAGCACCCATGAACAAGGACAGTTTATGCAGAAATCCATTCGTTTCTCTAAACAGGGAACGGAACCAGCTGCGGCTCCTTTATTGGTCTATGGCGAAACGAAAACAGGCTCAGTCCTGCTCCGCTATTTAACAATTGAATAACCATTATCTCGAAACCGGCTCAGATATTCTAAGCCGGTTCTTTTTTATTGTGCATCAAAGCTTCCTCAGATAAGTAGAATTGAAAAAGTCCGGACGGCCTATAAAGGCCATCCGGACTTTTTAATGTGCATCAGGATAAAGTTCCTGCAGAAAATCAATCGACTGTTTAATCAATTGCTTTAGAGTTTCGAGATCGATATCCTCTGTTTTATTAATATAAACACAGGCTTTGCCGCTGGTATGCTTGCCTAATTTCTCGAGAAGCGTTTCGCGTTTCTCGTCTCCAGTTGCAAAATAGAGGCTAATCTTCGCTTTGCGAGGAGAAAAACCGACTAATGGAGCATCTCCTTGATGGCCAGTTTTGTACACGTAATGATAAGAACCAAAGCCGATGATGCTCGATCCCCACATTCTGGCTGGAAATCCGCTTGCCTGTTCAAATAGTTCCAGCAGCTTGTATGCATCCTGCCGCTTTTTAGGATTTTCGACCGCTTCGATGAATTCAATGACGTCGGCGTCGTTTTCTTTTGTTTTTGGTTCATACATGGCCCATCCCTCTTTTCTGTCGGATGTGGTCTTACAGACAATGCATAGCCTGTTCAGCTTCATCCCATGGCACTTTATAGCCTTGGCCTTTCGCACAAAAGATGGAAGTGGAAGTGTAGAGGGGATCTGCGTTTTTGTCATACCCAATCCGGGCAATCACTTCATCTTCATTATGACAGAAATCATACCCGTCGAACAGCAGGCTGAGCGCTCCTTTGCCGTGAGTAAATGCTGCGAATTCCGAACTGTAATTCATGAATGTAGCAACGGGAACACGGCCGGTAATCATCGTTTTCGGGCCGGTTGTTTCAGGCGCTGAAAAGCTGCCATAAGCCTGTTGGATGTCAGACAGCACTTTCCCCATCTGGTCAGTATTGACTTTGATTTTGAAATGGTACATCGGTTCGAGCAACCGATTTTGTGCCTGTTCCAAGCCTTGCCGAAGTGCGCGGAATGCGGCTTCCCGAAAATCGCCGCCAGCCGTGTGCTGGTTATGTCCGCGGCCGGTCACTAAAGTCGCTTTGACATCGGTTACCGGAGAACCAGTCAATAAACCGTGGTGTGTACGTTCATTCAAATGATGAAGAACCAGGTTTTGGTGGCCGACAGATAAAGCATCCGCATGGCAGGTGTTGTCTAATTGAAAGCCGCTGCCGCGCTCTCCCGGTTCCAACTTCAGATGAACTTCCGCATAATGCCGCAGTGGTTCAAAATGTCCGTAACCCCTGACGGAAGACGCAATGGTTTCTTTGTAAAGAATTTCTGGATTACCGAACCTGACACGATAACCAAATCGTTCCAGCACAACTTGTTCAAGAACTTCCAATTGAATGGTTCCCATCACTTGAATCTGAATTTGTTGAAAATACTCATCCCAAAAAACAGACAGGGAAGGATCTTCGGCATCCAGCATCCGAAAGCTGGTTAACACTTCTTTAGGAGAAAGGGAGGCATCAAAAAGGACTGTTGATTTCAAGGTGGGAACCAAACCGAACTCTGCTTTTTCCTGTAGGGCGCCCACCGAATCGCCAACGGACGCTTCGGTTAATCCGGAGACAGCAAACAGTTCTCCTGCCTGTACTTGGTCTGCTGTCAGGAATTTCTGTCCGTTGTATAGGCGGATTTGTGTGACTTTTTCTTCAAGACGCTTGGTCCCATATATCAGTTTATCGCGGACTTGAAGCGTTCCACTGAATGCTTTGAGAAAACTGAGGCGATTGCCGTTTTCATCATGCCGGATTTTGTAGATCAACGCACCGAATTCCTCGCTTTCGGAATAGGAACCGACCGTCAACAGGTCCAATTGCATGAGGAATTCACGGATGCCAGTGTCCTGCAAAGCAGAACCGCTGGCAGCTGGAAAGAGTCGCTTGTCCGCAATCATCTGTTGGAAAGCCTCCAGCCAAAGAGTCTCTTCGTATCCGGATTCCAGATAACGGGTCAACAAGGCTTCGTCCCGTTCAGCAATAAATTCTATCAGTTCTTCAGTCATGGTTCCGTTACGAAAAGAGCTTGTCAGATCGAAAGCATCACCGGTGAAGTTCAAGCGGATTTCATCAAGTACGCCCACAGGGTCTGCACCTTCACGATCTGCTTTGTTAATAAAGAAAAAGACCGGTACTTTATATTTTTGCAGCAACTGCCAGACGGTTTCAGTGTGCCCTTCAATGCCATCGACCGCACTGATGATGACGATAGCGTAATCCATAACCTGAATCGAACGTTCCATCTCTGGGGAAAAATCGACATGTCCGGGTGTATCTATCAGAAAGTAAGTTGAATTGTTGAAGGAAAAATGGGCTTGGTCAGCAAAAATAGTGATGCCACGGTTTTTTTCAATGGCGTGGCTATCGAGAAAAGCATTTTGGTGATCAACCCGCCCACGCTCACGGATGCTTTTTGTGTGGTACAGCAATTGTTCTGAGAACGTAGTCTTGCCGGCATCAACATGCGCAAGAATACCAATGGTTTTATTCATAAAATCACCTCTTTAATTTCAGTTTAGCAGAATTTATCGCCACTAATACCAAAAAACGCGAAAGCCGCTGTGGCTTTCGCGTTCCAATAAGTCAAACTCACTTCGATAAGGGCAAACGGTTTGCTTCAAAACAGGCAATGCCAAAACAGATCCCCTGGGCACATCGTTTCCGGTATACGGCTGATTTAAGCAGTTCAACTTCCTGCTTATGGGTCATAAAGCCACATTCCATTAAAATGGCCGGCATGTGCGTATCCCGCAGCACAGCGAAATCAGCTTGTTTGACGCCGCGGTCTTTTCGTCCAGTCGCCAACACCAGTGAGTTCTGGACAATCTGAGCCAATTGGCGGGTGGCTGTTTGCGGCTGAGTGTAAGTGAAAGTTTCGAGTCCATTGGCAGAATTGAATGTTTGGCCCATGGCATTTGCATGGATAGAAACGAACAAATCCACTTTCAAGCGATTGGCCAGACTGACACGCTCGTGCAAAGGAACATCCACATTCGCCTGATGGCTGAAAAAAACAGTATGGCCGTCTAAAAATAAACGCTTTTTGACTTCTTCCGCCACTGCAGAATTGAAATGGAATTCCCTTAGTCTGCCATCCGGTGAACGCTTGCCTGGCGTCTCAGGGCCGTGTCCGGCATCAATCATAATCTTCACGATGAAAAACCTCCTTTTGCCGTATATATAGCTCGGTAAAGGAGGAAAGGGGACAAAAATCTTCAAATTTGTTTTATCCATGTTAAAATAAAAGCAAACCGCATGGGAATAAAACAACTTCGATGAAAATTCGAAATAATATGTGGATAAGGAATGAGGGGTAATAAATGGGACAAGTAACAACAAAACAAGTGATGGAAACGTTCGAGCTGGATTTGATCAGCGGAGAAGAAGGCATCGGCCGCCATATACCCATCAGTGATATTTCAAGACCCGGTTTGGAAATGGCCGGCTATTTCACTCATTATCCAGCAAACCGTGTACAATTGCTCGGCAAAACCGAGCTTTCTTTTTTTGCCATGCTGACACCGAAAGAACGGTTGGACCGCATGATGAAACTGTGCACGGACGATACGCCGGCTATTATCGTGTCACATGGCGTTCCGGTTCCGGAAGAATTGGTTATCGCGTCTAGCAATCGGCATGTTCCGGTGATGACTACGACCATGTCGACCACACGTTTCTCCAGTTTGTTGACGAATTTCCTGGAAAGCCAATTGGCTCCGACTACAGCCATTCATGGTGTCTTGGTTGATATTTATGGGGTAGGCGTCTTGCTGACAGGAAAAAGTGGCGTCGGAAAAAGTGAGACGGCGCTTGAGTTGGTCAAAAAAGGCCATCGCCTGGTAGCGGATGATTGCGTGGAAATCCACCAAGAAGGGGAAAATACTCTGGTTGGCCATCCGCCTAAACTGATTGAACACCTTCTCGAAATCCGTGGAGTCGGCATCATCGATATTATGACTTTATTTGGAGCGAGCGCTGTCCGTACCTTTAAAAGGATTTCCCTGGTCATTGACCTGGAACTGTGGGATCCGGATAAGACCTATGACCGTCTTGGACTGGAAGAAGAAAAGATGAAAATCATCGACACGCACTTAACGAAACTGACAATTCCTGTTCGTCCCGGACGGAACTTATCCGTCATTATCGAAGTGGCAGCGATGAACTACCGCCTCAAACGGATGGGCGTCAATGCCGCTGAAGAATTTTCTAAGCGTTTGGATGACGTCATTGCTCAAGATACAAACTAAGCGAATGGGTAGGTGCACAAGATGTTTTCAATATTAGCTTCAATAGACCCGGTCGCGTTTTCACTCGGTCCGATTTCGGTCCGGTGGTACGGCGTCATCATCGCAACAGGCATTGTCATTGCCTTTCTGGTGGGGCAGCGTGAAATGGTCAAGCGGGGATTGCACCCTGAATATTTAACGGATCTATTGATTTGGGCGGTGCCGTTGGCTATCGTCGGTGCCCGGATTTACTATGTAGCATTTGAATGGGAACATTACAAAGACAATCCCGGTGAAATCATTGCCATCTGGAATGGCGGAATCGCCATCCATGGTGCTTTGATTGCATCGGTGATTGTGGCATATCTGTTCACCAAAAAGCGCAATACCTCCTTTTTGAAAGTAGCGGATATCTTAGCACCCAGTATTCTGATCGGCCAGGCAATTGGCCGATGGGGCAATTTCATCAACCAGGAAGCGCATGGCGGAGAAGTGTCACGGACGTTTCTGGAAAACCTGTTCATTCCGGATTGGATCATCAACCATATGTACATAGATGGAGCTTACTACCACCCGACGTTCCTGTATGAATCCATGTGGAGCCTGGTGGGCATCATCATTTTGCTGTTGCTGCGTAAAGTGAATTTGGTGCGTGGCGAAATGTTTTTCTTCTATATGATTTGGTATTCTGTGGGCCGCTTCTTTATCGAAGAAATGCGGACAGACAGCCTCTATGTGGTCGGTGAACTTCGTGCCGCACAATTGGTCTCGGTTATTGCCGTTGTTATCGCTGTGGTGCTTATCATATACCGCAGAGTAACAATCAAAAATCCGCCGCATTATAAAGACAAATAACCTGGAAAGAAGCGATCAGATGTCAACGTTGAAAAATGGATTGAAAGCAGGATTGAAGACGACTTGGTCATTGGGGAAGATCATTTTCCCGATTACCCTCCTCGTCACCATGCTTCAATATACACCGGTTCTGCCTTTTATCATTGATTTAGTAGCGCCGATTATGGGCTTGTTCGGTTTAAGTGGAGATGCCGCCATTCCGCTGGTTCTGGGGAACGCGCTGAATCTGTATGCCGGTATCGCCGGTATCCTGTCATTGGAACTGACGGTCAAGGAAGTGTTTATTCTGGCCGTCATGCTGTCATTCTCACATAACATTTTCATTGAGACGGGCGTAGCGCTGAAAGTAGGCGTCAAACTGTGGGTAGTGCTGGTGGTCCGTTTCGGTCTTGCTGGACTGTCCGCTATCCTGATCAATTTATTTTGGAAAGGCGGCGGCGAAATAGCACAGTACGGCTTTGCTCCTGAAGCTGCTGCTGTGCCAGAAAGCTGGCTGGCGATTTTCCTGATCGGGCTTGAGAAAGCATCGTTTGGCGTTCTGCAATTGGCAATGATCGTCATTCCCTTGATGCTCATGATTCAAATTTTGAAAGACAAGCAGTATCTTCAGAAAATATCCTCTATGCTGGGGCCGTTGACACGCCTGCTGGGGGTAGAAAAAAACGCTTCCCTGACACTTGCTTCCGGACTGATATTTGGGCTGGCCATGGGAGCGGGTGTGATGATTCAAGCAGTACAGGAAGACGGCGTCAGCAAAAAAGATGCGACTTTGGTCTTCATCTTCCTGGTTGCCTGCCATGCCATCGTGGAAGATACGCTGATTTTTATTCCACTCGGCATCCCGATATGGCCGCTGCTGGCGATTCGCGTCGTCACCGCCCTGGCTTTGACGATTTTCGTTTCCTATATGTGGCGTAAAGCGGAAGAAAAAGAGAAGGGTGTGGTTTCCACGTGACGACGAAAAAAATCAATACGTTATTGTTCGATTTTGATGGTACTTTGCTGGATACCAATGAATTGATTATCCAGACCTTTCTGGCAGTATTGGATGAACATTATCCTGGCCGTTTTGGCCGTGAAGAAGTGCTGCATTTTATCGGTCCGTCGCTGAAACAGACATTCACAGCGATTGATCCGGAGCGTGTGGAAGAGTTGACGGAACAATACCGCGCCTTGAACCGGACAATGCACGATGAATTGGTGGAAGAATACGACGGTGTGGCGGAAACACTGCGACTGCTGAAAGCACAAGGGCTGAAAATGGCGATTGTCTCGACCAAAAGAAGCGATACAATCCGTCATGGACTAAACCTGATGGGCGTCAGTGATGTTTTCGATGTGCTGATTGGCCTGGATCATGTCAGCAATCCAAAACCAGACCCGGAACCCCTGTATCTGGCTTTGGAACAATTAGCTGCATCTCATGACGAAGCTTTGATGATCGGCGATAATTCGCATGATATTGAAGGCGGCAAAAATGCCGGAGTCCGGACGGCTGGCGTTGCCTGGTCAGCAAAAGGCGAAGACTACCTGGCGAGTTTCAATCCCGATTATATGCTTCAGCACATCAGTGATTTATTGGAGCTGACAAAAGAGGCAGTGAAATGAGAAATACACAACGGCATTTTGTCGATGGCCCCAACTCGCTTTGGCATATTTACAAAACGGTTCCTTTCTGGAAGGTAGCCAAAAATTTTATGGTGATCCAAACCGCCAGATATACGCCGTTTTTGCCGATGAAAAATTGGATGTACAAGACTTTTCTTAAAATGAAAATTGGTGAACATTCCTCTTTTGCATTAATGGTCATGCCGGATGTTATGTTTCCGGAGCGGATTACGGTCGGCAATAATTCAGTGATCGGCTATAACACGACGATTTTGGCACATGAATATTTAATAGATGAATACCGGCTCGGCGACGTAGTCATTGGAGACCGCGTCATGATCGGAGCAAACACCACGATTTTGCCCGGCATCACCATTGGAAACGGCGCGATTGTTTCCGCTGCCACGCTCGTCCATAAAGATGTGCCAGCTGGAGCTTTTGTCGGGGGCAATCCGATGAACATCATCTATACAGCTGAACAAATGGCGGAGCGCCAAGCAAAATCCTGAAAGCATCTTGTGCTTTCAGGATTTTTTTCGAGGTTATCCCTTGACGATGGATGGAAAAATGCGCTAAAATAATATTACTTCACCACATTAGCGAACTAAAGTAAAATAACCAATATTAGGGAGTTTTATGAATGACTATACAAATGTTTGAAAAACCATTAGGCATGAGAGACGATTTTCCATTCATCGCTAAAAAGAAAGCGGAGCTCCGTTCGAATGGAACCGCCATTATCCAGCAAGCAGGCTATGACCTATTGCAAACACCAACACTTGAATACTATGAAACCATAGGCAAAATTTCTGCCATTGCAGATAATGCCTTATTCAAATTATTGGACAGCCAAGGTGAAACTTTGGTTTTGCGTCCGGACATGACGTCACCGATTGCACGGGTTGCCGCTTCGAAATTATTGAAAGAAAAAATGCCGGTGCGGCTTGGCTATTATTCAAACGTTTTCCGTGCCCAGAAGCGTGAAGGCGGACGCCCCGCAGAATTTGAACAAATGGGCGTAGAACTGATCGGCGATGATTCCTTGTATGCGGATGCTGAAGTGATCATTCTGGCATGGAACGTCCTAAAGAACCTGGATATTAAATCCAGCCGTTTTGTCATTGGCCATACACAATTGCTGCAGCTGATCCTTGAAGACTTCGGATTGGATCAGGAACAAATTGAGAAAGTGCATAGCGCTTTCGTTTCCAAGAACAGCGTCGGTTTTGAAAGTTTGGCTAAACAGTTGCCGATCGAGCCTTCCAGACTGGAATCGTTTATCGGCTTGATGTCAACGTCAACTGTCGAAGAATGGCAGCAATGGATCGATCCGGCTAATACCAAACAGACTTCGTTATTCGAAGGCATGAAAAAGTTGAAGACCATATTGGAGCGCAGCGGTTTGGCCGATGCGGTTACATATGACTTATCGTTTAACAGCCACATGACTTATTACACCGGCTTGGTGTTTGAAGTATATGGAGCAGGCAGCGGATTTCCGCTCGGCAACGGAGGACGCTATGATGGCTTGATGAAGCAATTCGGGCTTCAGGTCGGCGCAACCGGTTTTGGACTGCGTGTCGACCGCCTGTTGGAAATCATTTCTGCCGATGCCGAACAGGAAAACCATACCTTGATTCTTTTTGATGAACCCAATGAAGAACGGGCGTTTGACAAAGCGCAGAAGCTTCGCGGCGAAGGCGTACGGGTTACGCTGCAATTCGCGCCAGCGGTTCTGGCTATAGATGAATTCAGCGCTTTGTTCAGTGATGTCCTACGAATGGAAGGTGCCAATTGATGGATGCATTAACGATTGCAATGCCCAAAGGCCGTATATTTGAAGAAGCATACGAATTATTGGTGAAGGCAGGCTATGATTTGCCGAAAGAACTCGACGATTCGCGGAAATTGATTGTTGAAGCGCCCAATGAGAACATCCGCTTTATCCTTTCCAAGCCGATGGACGTTCCTGCCTATGTGGAACACGGAGTCGCGGATATCGGCATTGCCGGGAAAGACGTCATGCTCGAGCATGACCGGGATGTCTATGAATTATTGGATCTTGGCATCAGCCGTTGCTATATCGCGACTGCCGGTATGCCCGATACACCGATGAATGAAGTGACGCCGCGGGTAGCGACCAAATATCCGAAAGTGGCTTCACAATATTATAGAGGCAAAGGCGAACAAGTCGAAATCATCGAATTGAACGGTTCAATTGAATTGGCGCCGATGATCGGCTTGGCAGACCGCATTGTGGATATCGTCTCGACCGGCAAAACCTTGAAGGAAAACGGGTTGGTCGAATACGAGAAAATCGTCGACATCACATCGCGTTTAATTGCCAATCCGGTCAGTTACCGTTTGAAGCAGAAGCGCATTACCGAACTTGTGGAGAACTTGAGAAAGCAGGCAAGCTTATGAAAATAACTCGTTTGTCAGCAGGAATTTCCATCAGAAGAACAATTGCAGAAGGAACCGGCCAGCAGGTTGCGGCAGTAAAAGATATTATCCAGGACGTTCGGGAAAATGGTGATCAGGCGATGTTCCGTTACGCTGAAAAATGGGACGGTGCCAAACTATCATCCTTGCGTGTAACAGAAGAAGAAATTGAACAAGCGGTCGCGCGTTTTGACCGCCAACTGCTGGGGGATCTGACAGAAGCAGCGGCGAATATCCGCAATTACCATGAAAGCCAGCAACAGCAGGGATACCGGCTGGACAACGAGGACGGTTCGTATGTTGCCCAGCGTGTCACCGCCATCGAATCTGCGGGGCTTTATGTGCCAGGCGGAACTGCTGCTTATCCTTCATCCGTGTTGATGAACGTCATTCCTGCACAGGTAGCGGGCGTTTCCCGCATCGTTTTGATTTCGCCTCCAGGCAAAGACGGCACCTTGTCCGACGGAGTGTTGGCAGCGGCCTATATCCTGGGAATTTCGGAAGTCTATAAGTCAGGCGGTGCCCAAGCCATTGCGGCATTGGCTTACGGCACACAGTCCATTGCCCCCGTCGATAAAATTACCGGTCCCGGCAATATCTTTGTCGCGTTGGCGAAACGGGAAGTCAACGGCGATGTCGCCATCGATATGATTGCAGGGCCGAGTGAAATTGCTGTAATCGCTGACGACACGGCTTATGCCGATGAAGTCGCAGCGGATCTATTGTCACAGGCAGAACACGATCCGATGGCCAGTGCGGTGCTGTTGACGATAAGCGAAAGCTTAGCCGATGCGGTTTCCAAAGAAGTGGACCGGCAACTGGCTCTTTTGCCGCGTGAAGCCATCGCCAGCCCTGCGATTGCAGATCATGGCATGATTTACCTGGGAGAGACGATGGAAGAGCTGGTTGCAGCTGCGAATCAATTGGCTCCTGAACACTTGGAAATCATGACGGAGGATGCAGAAGCGGTGGCAGACAAAATCCACCACGCCGGTGCCATTTTTATCGGACGCTATTCATCCGAGCCGATCGGCGATTATTTTGCGGGAACCAACCATGTATTGCCGACCAACAGCACGGCTCGTTTCTCGAGCGCATTATCTGTTTATGATTTTATTAAACGAACCAGCATTGTCCGCTACAGCGAGCAAGCTTGGCAAACAAATAAAGATAAAATCGCCCGTCTGGCGCGCCTTGAAGGATTGGAAGGCCATGCGCGTGCAGTCGAATCGCGGTCGTGGGAAAAGGGGAATGAACAATGAGACAAGCTGAAATCAAACGCAATACCAATGAAACCAAAGTAGCCATCAACTTTTCATTGGATGGAGAAGGCAAATCAACCATCGATACAGGCGTTCCATTCATGGACCATATGCTGGACCTGTTCATCAAGCACGGCTTGTTCAATGGCGATATTAAAGCGGATGGGGACACCCATATCGATGATCACCACACAACAGAAGACATCGGAATCGTGCTTGGCCAGGCTGTTAAAGAAGCTCTTGGCGATAAAAAAGGCATTCGCCGTTACGGCAATGCATTTGTGCCGATGGATGACGCGCTGGCACAAGTGGTCATCGACTGTTCCAACCGGCCGCATCTGGAGTTCCGCTGCGAACTTCCAAATGAAAAAGTGGGGACATTCGATACGGAGCTGGTGCAGGAATTCCTGTGGAAATTCGCGCTGGAATCACGTATGAATGTCCATGTCATCGTCCACTACGGAAAAAATACACACCACATCATCGAAGCAGTGTTCAAGGCATTGGCACGGGCACTGGATGAAGCGACAAGCATTGACCCGCGTGTCAAAGGAGTTCCGTCCACAAAGGGGCTGTTGACATGATCATCGGCATCATCGATTACGGCATGGGCAATTTGTTCAGCGTCGAACAGGCTTTGAAAAAACTGGATTGCACGGTGATCGTTTCGGATGATCCGGCTGTACTGCTGGAAGCGGAAGGGATTCTGCTGCCGGGAGTCGGTGCATTTCCGGATGCAATGGAGCTTCTGAACCAAAAAGGCCTTTCAGCATTCATCCAATCGCTGCCGGAGAAAAACATTCCGCTACTTGGAATCTGCCTCGGCATGCAATTATTATATGAAGACAGTTCTGAAGTAAAACCGACCAAAGGACTGGGCTTGCTGACGGGACAAATCCGCCGTTTTGAAAAAGGCACCTACCGGATTCCGCATATGGGCTGGAACCGCCTCGAATTTTCACGTGTACCTTATTGGCTGGATGAAGTCTTGAGCGATACCCATGTCTATTTTGTCCATTCTTTTTTGGCGGTCAATACAGATGAACAGGAAATTTGGGCAACTGCAAGTTACGGGAACCATGACGTGCCGGGAGTGGTCGGCAATGGGTTGATTACAGGCATGCAGTTTCATCCGGAAAAATCCGGCGACTTCGGCCATTATTTATTGGAACAGTGGATCGCAAATGTCAGGAGGAACCTAAATGACTAACTTTCAAATCTATCCTGCAATCGATTTGCGGGATGGCAAATGTGTACGTCTTTTCCAGGGGGATTATGCCCAGGAAACCATCTACGGCGATTCGCCTGTGGATATGGCGAAAAAATTCGTAGAAGCAGGCGCACAGTGGATACATATGGTCGATTTGGACGGAGCCAAAGACGGCGTCCGGATCAACGACCAAGTCGTGATCGAAGCAGCCAAACTGGGAGCTAAAGTGCAGGTGGGCGGAGGTATCCGGACACGTGAAGACATCCAGCATTATTTATCGAATGGGGTAGCGCGTGTCATTATCGGAAGCCTTGCCATCCGCAACCCGGAACTTGCAGTGTCGTTCATCGAGGAGTTCGGTGCTGACCGCATCGTCATCGGCATTGATGCTAAAAATGGCATGGCTGCTACAGAAGGCTGGATTGAAACATCCGGACAGGCTGCGACGGAAGTGGCGAATTATTTCGCTTCAAAAGGCGCTAAGCATTTCATCTACACGGATATTGCAACAGACGGCACGCTGGCCGGACCGAATATCAAAGCCAATCAAGCGTTGGTTGAAGCTGAAGACGCACAAGTGATTGTCTCCGGCGGCATCGGTTCACTGGAAGATATCCGCAACGTCAAGCAAGCATCTAGTGACAGCAACATCGCAGGTGTGATTATCGGAAAAGCCTTATATGAAAACCGTTTTACATTGGAGGAGGCTTTGTCATGCTGACAAAACGCATTATTCCGTGCCTGGATGTCAAAGAAGGGCGCGTCGTCAAAGGCGTCAGCTTCGTTTCATTGCGTGACGCAGGAGATCCTGTTGAACTGGCACGTTTCTACGATAAGCAAGGAGCGGACGAACTGGTGTTTCTTGATATCTCTGCTTCTCATGAGGGGAAAGAAACTATGGTGGAAGTAGTCAAAATTGTTGCGACCGAGCTTTCCATTCCGTTTACGGTAGGCGGCGGCATCCGCAGCCTTGAGGACATGAAACGTATGCTGCGTGCAGGTGCTGACAAAGTATCCTTGAACACAGCGGCTCTGGACCGTCCGGAGTTAATCAAAGAAGGTGCTGATTTCTTCGGTTCCCAGTGCATCGTCGTCGCCATTGATGCCAAGAAAAACGGCGACAGCTGGGACGTCTATACACATGGCGGCCGCAATAAAACCGAATGGAATGCCATTGAATGGGCAAAAAAGAGCGTGGAACTCGGAGCCGGCGAACTGCTGTTGACGAGCATGGACAAAGACGGATCGAAAGACGGTTTTGACCTGGAATTGACGCAGGCTGTGCGCGAAGCGGTCGAAGTGCCGGTTATTGCGAGCGGCGGTGCAGGAAATAAAGAGCATTTCAGCGAAGTATTTAAAGCGGTGGATGCCGATGCCGCATTGGCTGCATCCATTTTCCATTACAAAGAAACCAGCGTGGCTGAAGTAAAAGAATATCTACGGAAAGAGGGAGTGAATGTCCGATGACAACGATTCAATATGACCAAGACGGGCTGATTCCCGTTATTATCCAGAACGCAGAAACAAAAGAAGTACTGACTTTGGCATATGCCAATGAAGAAGCGGTCCAAAAAACCATGGATACCAATGAAACGTGGCTTTATTCAAGAAGCCGCAAGGAATTGTGGAACAAAGGCGCTACCAGCGGAAACACACAACAAGTGACAGCGGTGCGTTTGGACTGCGACGGCGATTCACTGATCTATGAAGTGATTCCCAATGGTCCTGCTTGCCATACAGGCAAAGACAGCTGTTTCTTTGAAACAATCCACGGAGAACGCAATGAATCTCCAGGGGATATGTTCGCCCAATTGACATTGTTAATTAAAACGCGTGAAGAAGAAATGCCTGAAGGCGCCTATACCACCTATCTGTTTGAAGAAGGGGTAGACAAAATCTGTAAAAAAGTGGGCGAAGAAGCGGCTGAAGTAATCATTGCAGCCAAGAATCGTGATGCACAGGAGCTGTCGATGGAAACCGCTGATTTGTTCTATCATGTATTGGTTCTGCTGCAAGAGCAAAAAGTAGGAATCAGCCAGGTGGTTGACGTACTAAAAGAGCGCCACGCTGTAAAAACGACAAGTAAATAACACGGAAATATGCTATAATTACAGCACATTTGAGTATAGGGACGATTCTGATCGTTCCTTTTACTTTTTCGGAGGCATATTTTGGAGAATAAAAAAACAAACTATAAAAACGTGCTGTCTTTTATACCGACAGGAGAATTCTACTACAAAAAAGGGTTGAAAGAGCTTCAGCGTGAAAATTATCCAAAAGCCCATAAATATTTGCGCCGTGCTTCAGAGCTGAGCCCGAAAGATCCGCTCATCTTGTCGCAATACGGTATTGTGCTGATGGAAATGCAGGAGTTTGAACAGGCTATGGATATGCTGCATGCTGCGCATGAACTGGATCCGAAAGAACCCGAAATCCTATTCTTTCTTGCAGAAGTCCATGCGCATATGGGCTTGTTTTGGGATGCGCGAAAATACGCCAAAAAATACCTGGTCTATGAGACGCAAGGGAAATATACAGCCGAAGCCATGGAAATTGTGGATTTCGCAGAACAGGAAGACTGGCAGCTGTTTGACGATGACGGGGAAGCGCAGGACAGCGAATATTATTACCGTCAGGAGAAAGCCCGCCGGATGATGGAGCAAGGCGATTTTACTGGAGCCATTGAGCTGTTGGAAAAGCTTGTTGAGGAAAAGGCTGACTTTTGGGGCGCCTATAACAACCTTGCTTTGGCTTACTTTTATATCGGGGAAGCCGAAATGGCGAAAGCGCTGCTCCATGATGTACTGCGCAGAAACACAGGGAATCTCCACGCCCTCTGTAACTTGGCAGTCTTCCACTACTACGAAAAAAATGCGGAGTTGGATGATGTCCTTGAGCTGTTGAAAAAAATCCAGCCTTACGTATTCGAGCATCGCTACAAACTGGGAGCGACGTTTGCACTGGTCGGCAAATACAAGGAAGCTTATCGTTGGCTGAAAAGCTTGCAGAAACGCGGCTTTGACGGAGACCCTGCTTTCTATTTCTGGTTATCGCATGCTGCCTACCATTCGGGGCATGAAGAAGCATCCCGCCAAGCATGGGAGCAATTGAAGAAAATGGATCCAGGCAAAGATGGCTATGAGCCATGGAATGAGCATGCCGCGATGCCGCATGCAGACGCACTGGAGCATGACCGTGATTACTTGACGAAGAAGTTGGATCATGCCAAAAAAAGTGAGCGGCTCTTAGGGTTGTTCCTGCTCGGCAAATCGTCCCATAAACAGGAAATTATTTCACATCCAAATTGGCTGGAATCCACTCAGCCATCGGCATTGGAAACGTTTGTGCTCGGATATGCGCTTGGCCATCCGTTCAAAGAGTCTGTTCCTGAAGAACGGGCATTCATGCGTGCAATGGAAACTGCAGAGCTCCTCTACGCAAATCAAGAAATGGTCACGAAGCAGAAGGAAGACCTTTTTCAAATGTGGTTCTTGTTAGTTGAAAAAGCATTCCCGCGCAACTATGCGTTTAAGAATCCGGCAGCATTGGCGGCAGCTGTTGACTATATGGTCAGTACATCCAAAAATGAAAAGCTGACAAAAAAAGAAGTGGCTGACCAGTTCAGTGTTTCGGTCGCTACATTGACGAAATACATGAAAGAACTCATTGCTTACCTCCCGAAATAGGAGCATAGGCATAAAAGTTGAAGGTTTTCCCGGAATCTTATACGATTTAGCTACTGAGAAATAGGAGGTCTATTGTTATGACTGAAACGAATACAATCTATGATGTAATTATTATTGGAGCAGGACCAGCAGGCATGACTGCCGCTGTTTACACTTCCCGTGCGAATCTATCGACATTGATGCTTGAACGCGGCATTCCGGGTGGCCAAATGGCCAATACGGAAGAAATTGAAAACTATCCAGGGTTTGACCATATCCTTGGACCGGATTTATCTACAAAAATGTTTGAACATGCGAAGAAATTCGGTGCTGAATACGCTTATGGCGATGTTACCGAAATTATTGACGGCGAGGAATACAAAACCATCAAAGCTGGATCAAAAGAGTACAAAACACGTGCGATTATCGTAACAACGGGAGCCGAGTACAAGAAAATGGGCATTCCAGGAGAAACTGAACTTGGCGGCCGCGGCGTGAGCTATTGTGCGGTTTGTGATGGAGCTTTCTTTAAACAAAAGGAATTAGTGGTTGTCGGCGGCGGAGATTCAGCAGTCGAGGAAGGCGTTTATTTGACTCGTTTTGCGGATAAAGTAACCATCGTCCACAGACGCGACGAACTTCGTGCCCAAAAAATCCTTCAAGACCGTGCATTCGCCAATGACAAGATCGACTTTATCTGGAGCAACACGGTCAAAGAAATCCACGACGATGGAAACGGCAAAGTTGGAGGCATAACATTGGTATCGACGGATGATGGGACTGAAAAAGAATTTAAAGCAGACGGCGTCTTCATCTACATCGGCATGTTGCCTTTGACAAAGCCATTTACTGAACTGGGGATTTTAAATGATGAAGGATATGTGGTGACCAATGAGAAGATGGAAACCAAAGTTCCAGGAATCTTTGCAGCCGGAGATGTTCGTGAAAAAACTTTGCGCCAAGTAGTTACGGCAACAGGAGATGGCAGCATTGCAGCACAGGCAGCTCAACATTTTATTGAAGAGCTTATCGAGAAAATGGCAATGAAAACTCAAGCTTAATTTTTTCTTAATCTGTTTGTAACAGCTTTGTCATGTATAAGAGGTATAGTTAAGAAAGTAAATTGACCCCCTTTTTATAAAGAATTTGGATAGGCCGTTTTCCGGGCAACCCGGTAAACGGCCTCTTTTTTTGCATTCTTTTGCATGACACACCAGGATACATGTATAATGAAGTAAGTTTACAATAGATGCGGAGTGTCGAATGTGCAGCGAATCGCGAATTTATTAGTTATCCAAAATGGACAAGTATTATTATTGAAGAAACCGCGCCGTGACTGGTATGTGGCACCTGGCGGAAAGATGGAGCCCGGTGAGTCGATTTTCGAAGCGGCCGTTCGGGAGTTTAAAGAAGAAACGAATGCGACTCCGGTTGGAACTCATTTAAAAGGCATATACACGATGATGATCCAGGAAAATGGACAAAATGTGGACGAGTGGATGCTCTTCACATTTGCAGCCCGTGGACTGACCGGAAAAGTGTTTGAAGAAACACGAGAAGGCTTATTGGAATGGCATCCGGTTGAGGATCTGGCGTTTTTGCCGATGGCAGAAGGCGACCGGACCAACCTGCAATTTGCGGCCAGCCAGCAAGGAATCCAGTATGGGACATTCCATTACACACCGGACTTCCAGTTAATCAAAGAAACCATCCAAACATCAATAGAAGAGGTGAACCACCAAAATGGATAACCGCCAAGAAGAAACAGAGTTAATCATCATTACAGGCATGTCAGGAGCAGGAAAAACTGTGGCAATCCAAAGTTTTGAAGATTTGGGCTTTTTTACGATTGATAATTTGCCTCCTGCCCTTTTGCCTACTTTTATCAAGTTGATGAGAGATTCAGGGAAATCGATGAAACGTGTGGCAGCAGTCATGGATTTACGAGGCGGCGACTTTTTTGACAGCCTTGTAGAATCGATCGACCATTTATCGCAGGAACCGAATGTCTCCATCACAGTTCTGTTTCTGGATGCGGAAAACCAAACATTGGTGAGCCGATACAAAGAAACCAGAAGATCTCACCCGTTATCGCCAGGCGGACTGGTTTTGGGCGGCATTAAAAAAGAACGTGACATGTTAAGTGATCTTCAGGGAAGAGCGCAGTTTAAATACAATACATCCAATATGTCGCCACGTGAGCTGAAGGAGAAAATCATCGCGGACTTTTCTTCTAAGACCAGCAATGTGTTCACAGTGAATGTGATGTCTTTCGGGTTTAAGCACGGCATGCCGATCGATGCCGACCTGGTCTTCGATGTCCGCTTTTTGCCGAATCCTTACTATATTGAAGAGCTGAATCCTTTGTCGGGATTGGATGAACGGGTTTCCAGCTACGTGCTGAAATGGCAGGAAACACAGACGCTAATCGAGAAATTGACGGATCTTCTGCAGTTTATGATTCCGCAATACAAAAATGAAGGAAAAGCCCAATTGGTCATTGCCTTTGGCTGTACAGGCGGACAGCACCGTTCTGTGACCTTGGCTGAGTACTACGGAAAACTTCTCGCTGAGAACAATAAAGTCATCATCACCCACAGAGACGTCAAAATAAGAAAGGATTGAGTGCATGGAACGCAACCAACACCGGAAACGCATTGTTATTTTAGGCGGTGGCACTGGCCTTTCCACACTTTTGCGGGGATTGAAGCTGTATCCGCTGGATTTGACGGCTATCGTTACTGTGGCAGATGACGGGGGAAGTTCAGGGCGTTTGCGAAATGACTTGGACATCCCGCCACCAGGAGATATCCGAAATGTGCTGGCTGCATTATCGGATACAGAACCATTGGTAGCGGAAATGTTCCAGTACCGCTTCAAACATTCCTTGGATTTGGATGGCCATTCCTTGGGTAATTTGATGCTTGCGGCTTTGACGGATATTACCGGTGATTTTTCTCATGCCGTCCATGAAATGAGCCGTGTATTGAGTGTCAATGGCACCGTTTTGCCTGCGGCCAATCAAATTGTAACGCTCAATGCAGAGTTGGAAGACGGCACGATCATCAAAGGCGAATCCAAGATTCCTGCATATTTGCAGCCGATTAAACGGGTGTTCATCGAACCCCGTGATGTAAAAGCACTGCCTGCTGCGATAGCGGCCATTGAAAACGCCGATGTAATCGTGGTCGGACCGGGTTCTTTGTACACCAGTATTTTGCCGAATCTACTCGTGAAAGATATTAAAAAAGCAGTTCTTGCGGCAAAAGCGAAGAAGATTTATATCTGTAATTTAATGACACAAGCGGGCGAAACCTATGAATATACAGCCTCTGACCACGTACAGGCACTTTATGACCATGTCGGCGAAAGATTTTTGGATGCGATTCTGCTAGATAAAGTCCAAGTGCCGCCGGTTGTTGCCGAACGCTACAAAAAAGAAAAAGCATGGCCGGTGGAATATGACGAAGAGAAGCTGAAAGAGATGGGCCTCGAAGTCCACCGAAAAGACATCGCCAATATCTTTGGGGAAATAGTGCGGCATGAGCCGATGAAAGTGGCAGAATGGTTATTTGAATATGCTGGGGGCCGTGCCAGTGAAGATTCAAAGCAGCTTTACTTCTAGTGCTTTGAAAGGGGGAACGAATTTTGTCTTTTGCATCGGAAACAAAAAAAGAAATGACACAGATAGAAGTGGATGATTGTTGTGGAAAGGCAGAACTTTCCGCTATGATCCGGATGAACGGCACATTGTCGTTTTCCAATCGGCAATTAAGCCTGGATATCCAGACTGAAAATGCGGCAATTGCCCGCCGTATCTATACCTTATTGAAACGTTTCTACAAGCCGTATCCTGTCGAATTGCTCGTCAGAAAAAAGATGCGTTTAAAAAAGAACAATATCTATATTTGCAGAATTCGGGAAGGTGCCAAGCATATCCTGGAAGACCTGGAGATATTGACAGAAGGGTTTCAATTCCAGCACCAAATCGTTAAAACATTGATTGAAAAAAACTGCTGCAAACGCTCTTACTTGCGGGGGGCCTTCTTGGCTGGCGGATCTGTCAACAATCCTGAAACATCCTCCTACCATTTGGAAATCTACTCTCTTTATAAAGACCATGCAGATTCTTTGGTTGATCTAATGAACGAATTCCATTTGAACAGCAAAATGATCGAACGGAAAAAAGGGTTTGTGACGTACTTGAAAGAAGCCGAAAAAATCTCGGATTTCCTGAGCATCACTGGCGCGCATTCCGCTTTATTGAAATTTGAAGATGTCCGAATCATTCGGGACATGCGCAACAGCGTGAACCGTCTCGTGAATTGTGAGACGGCCAACTTGAACAAAACCATCGACGCCGCATTGCGTCAAGTGGAGAACATCCGTTTTATCGATGAAGCAATTGGAATCGATCAATTGCCTGAACGATTGCGTGAAATTGCCCGACTTCGGGTAGAGTATCAAGACGTCACCTTGAAAGAGTTGGGTGAAATGGTGTCTGGTGGAACAGTCAGTAAGTCAGGTGTCAATCACCGGCTGCGGAAAATCGATGAAATCGCTGCATCGTTGAGAAATGGAGAAATGATCGGCCGCTAAATGCCGGCTGTTCTTTCATATATAAGAGAGTGAAGTTTTAGAGGAGGATAAGTATGGTTGAAAAACAGGTGAAAGTATTATTGAAATCAGGTCTTCAAGCAAGACAGGCTGCTTTATTTGTTCAAGAAGCGAACAGATACACAGCGGATATCTACTTGGAAAAAGACAATAAAAAAGTAAACGCTAAAAGCATCATGGGAATCATGAGCCTAGCCATCAGCAAAGGCACACTCATCACGATTTCAGCAGACGGCTTGGACGAGGAAAAAGCGGTTCAGTCGCTTTCTGGAATTATCGAGCAGGAAGCTTGATCACCTCTGATTAGAGCAAATAAAAACCTCACAGCCATTGGGCTGTGAGGTTTTTGTTTTAGATATCTTTTTTGTGGTTTTCAGGCAATTTGCTGCGTGTGATGACTTGGTCGATCAAGCCATATTCAAGCGCGCGTTCTGCTGTCATGAAGTTATCGCGGTCCGTATCTTTGGAAATGACTTCGATTGGTTGTCCTGTGCGTTCAGACAAGATCTGGTTCAATTTCTCGCGAAGATGAAGAATGCGTTTCGCTGCAATTTCAATTTCAGTCGCTTGGCCTTGAGCACCACCAAGAGGCTGGTGAATCATGACTTCGGCATTCGGCAATGCAAGGCGTTTGCCTTTTGTGCCAGCTGCCAATAGGAATGCACCCATTGAAGCTGCCATACCGATACAAATTGTCTGTACGTCTGGACGGATAAACTGCATTGTATCGTAAATCGCCATACCGGCTGTGATGCTGCCGCCTGGGCTGTTGATGTAAATGGAAATGTCTTTGTCCGGATCTTCCGCTTCAAGGAACAGAAGCTGCGCGACGATTGAATTCGCAACATTATCATCAATTCCGCTGCCCAGCATAATAACACGGTCTTTCAACAAACGTGAATAAATGTCATAAGCACGTTCGCCTCGGCTTGTTTGTTCGATTACTGTAGGAATTAAGTTCATAGAATAGTTCCTCCTCGATTAAGTGGTGTGCAAACAATGCTGAAAGTTCTCTCAGCTGTACTATTATCATACACATGATGGTCAATGAAGGTCAAATCTAACGAATTAAAAAAATGGACTTGATTAAGTCAGAATGGTTTTGTATAATAGAAAAGTCGCTAATAGCGAATACGCCCTCGTAGTGTAATGGATCACACGTAAGATTCCGGTTCTTGAGATGGGGGTTCGATTCCCTCCGAGGGCATCAATAAACAGGAAAGTCCGTTTTGCCGTTTAATCGGCGATGCGGGCTTTTTTTTGGTTGCCATATGCAAAGATGCGAAAAATCGCTTATGGATGGAATCTTCTGTTAAGAGGTTAAATGAGCTATACTACGAAAGATATGTAAAAAGTTTACATGCATAATTATAACGAAATATTATTACGTAGTATCGAAAAGAGGGAAGCTGGATGAAGAAATTAGTGATTTCCAATCTAAGTGTAACCTTATGGATTAAAGGTGGATTCGATTTGAATAGAGAAAAGTATTTTGAAGAAAATCCAGGTGCTTCTGAAGTGTTGGCCATCAATTTCGGAATGGATAATGAAAAATGAAGAAAAAAATTATCTTTCTGAGTGCATTAGGGATTTTCCTGGTGGCTGTTCCTGTCAACGCAATCGATTTCCCGGAACTAACCAATGATATTTATGTACAGGATATTTCTGATGTTCTATCCGATGAAGCTGAAGAAGAATTGCGCCTTTTAGGTAAAAACTTAGAAGATGCGACGACTGCCCAGATTGCTGTGATGGCCATTCCTTCGCTGGAAGGAGAGGCTATTGAAAGCTATGCTTTAGAAGCTCTGCGCCATTACGAAATTGGTTCTGAAGAAGAAAATAACGGTGTTCTGATGGTAGTTTCGACAGGCGACCGTGAAATCTATATCGCTACGGGCTACGGTCTTGAAGGTGTTTTGCCGGATGCTAAGGTGGGGCGGATATTGGATGATTACGCCGTGCCGTATTTGAATAAAGATCAATTCGACCAAGGCATTAGGAATACCTATACAGCGCTTTATCATGAAGTGACAGCAGAATATAGCCAAAATGTTGGAGCTGCCGCTACCCAGACTGGAGCATCCCAAGTTCCTGCTTATGAGCCCCGTGAAAAATGGCCGCTTCATCGTGTCATTATAGCCATCGTCATTGGCATTTGGATTGTTGTGGCCTTATTTGGAGATGGTGCAGGAAGAGGCAATGGCAAAAAATCCAGAAGTGGCCGGTTGAGAGGCCAATCACGGAGCGGCAGTGCCAGAAAAAGCTCTGGAGGCAGCAGACCCCGCAGAGGTGGAGGAGGTTCTGGTGGGGGCGGCGGTGCAAAACGGAAATTTTAACTAATGATGATGTGATAAATTGAAAGTTGGCCAGATGAAATGATTTGAAATGCTAGGGATTTTCCAGTTCATTCTGCCTGAATAGATTAGAGGGCGAGTCTTATTTTTCAATTTAGAGAAATTGCCTTCTAAAGGAATGGCGCAGCTGGCATCTGTCTACTCCTTCTTTTCAGGCCTTTTCCAAAAAGAAACGTTTAAAAAGTCGTGTGGTAAGGGAAATGATTACTAGTACATACTAGTTAAAGAGGTGGAGCATTTGAGGAAATTGTTGATTCCTATTATTATTGTAATTGCATTAATTGCCATTGTGGCAGCCATTCTTGTGCCAAGCTACAATGGTTTTGTCCAGCTTGAAGAGGACGTCAACCAGTCGTATGCCCAGATTGAAAACCAGCTGCAGCGCAGGTTGGATCTGATCCCGAACCTGGTGGAAACAGTGAAAGGCTTCGCTGATCAAGAACAGGATGTCATCGACAGTGTAACGGAAGCCCGTTCGAACTTGGCCGGTGCGGAAGGCGTCAGTGAACAGGCGGAAGCAGATGCTGAATTGAGCGGGGCGTTGAGCCGCTTGCTTGTCGTAGTGGAAAATTACCCGGAGATCCGCTCCAGCGAAAATTTCCAGCAGCTGTCGGATGAACTGGCCGGTACGGAAAATCGCATCGCGGTAGCCCGCCAAGATTATAATGCAACCGTTTCGGAATTTAACCGTAAAGCCAGAAGTTTTCCGGGGAACATGATTGCTGGTATTTTCGGATTTGATGAAAAAGAATACTTCGAAGCAGATCCGGATGCATCCGAAGCACCTGAAGTCGATTTTGGAACAGATGAGGATGAACAATGAGACGCAGAATAGCGCTCCTATGCTTCCTGCTGCTGATGGTCAGCGGGCAAGGTGTTGCAGCTGACTTTCCGGAATTGACGAATGATATTTACGTTCAGGATGAAGTCGGTATTTTGTCAGAACAGCAAAAAGAGGAGCTGCGCCAATTAGGTCGTGGTCTGGAAGATGCGACTAGTGCCCAGATCATGGTACTGGTAATTCCCACGCTTGAAGGTGAACCGATTGAAAGTTACGCCAATCAGGCGTTCCGCCATTATGGCGTCGGTTCGGAAGAAGAAAACAACGGAATTCTGGTAGTTCTGTCACTGGATGAACCGAATGACCGGGAAATTTATGTGGAAATCGGTTACGGTCTGGAAGGCGCATTGCCGGATGGGAAAGTCGGCCGGATTTTGGATGAATACGCTATTCCTTATTTGAGCCAGGGCAATTACAGTGAAGGCGTCATCAATTTGTATGAAGTCCTGTATCAGGAAGTTGCCGCTGAATATCAATGGAATGGTGAACCTGTAGAACCGCAGGCAGCGGCTACCCAACAGCAGCAGGAAGGACTTCCGCCATTCATGACCATCCTGATTGTTTCTGCTATTCTCATCCTTATTACCGGAGGAGGCGGAGGCAAAGGCGGCGGCCGTGGCAGGCGTATGGGCCGCAGAACAATTTACATGGGTCCAGGAAACTTTGGCGGCGGTTTCGGCGGCGGTGGTTTCCGTGGAGGCGGAGGCGGCATGTCTGGAGGCGGCGGTGCCGGGCGAGGCTTCTAAAAGTATAAGCTAATGCTTTTTAGAGAAAGAAGGAATCCAATGTTTACCCTGTATACGCGCGCCAATTGTCCACTTTGTGATGAAGCTAAGTTGATGATTCAATTGGTAAATGAAGACTTTCCATTGTCGTACAAAGAAATCGATATCGAAAGTGATGATGAATTGCATGAAAAATACATGCTGATGATTCCGGTTTTGGAAAAAGACAATGAGGTTTTGCTGTACGGCAATATCGGTTATGTAGATTTATTGGAAGCGTTAGAAAGTTAACGCTTCTTTTTGTTTGCAATTGATAGAAAGATTCGGTAGAATGAATTTAGTGGGACACAAAATTATTTAATGGGACAAAAAACGTCCAACTGGAATGGAGTGAACAAATGGATGCTTTATCTGCTGCTCAGCAAAAGCTGATGCCAGAAATGTCCGAACTCCTGAAAAAACGGTACCAGATTTTACAGACCATCAATTTGGAACAACCGATCGGCAGGCGAACGTTAAGTGAAGTTGCCGGAGCTACAGAGCGTGAAATTAGGAAAGAAACCGATCTGCTGCGCAATCAGCAGTTGATTGAAATGAAAACGGCGGGCATGACGGTTACTTCGCAAGGATTGGAAGTACTGGAAGAGCTGAAAGTTTTCGTGCGTGAACTGTCCGGGCTGACTGATATGGAAATTCAGCTGCAGTCGATATTAGGAATTTCAAAAGTGGTGATTTTGCCACAAGACAGTGATGAAATTCCAGCAGTAAAATCCCATATCGGCAAAGAAGCCGCCCGGCTTTTGGAAGCATTATTCGGGCGCTGTAAGAAAATAGCCGTTACCGGGGGCAGCACGATGGCAGCCATTTCGAAAGAATTATCCATCGGCAAGCCGGATCGGACACTTCAATTTATCGCAGCCCGCGGTGGGCTTGGAGAAGATGTCCTGCATCAGGCAAACACCATTGCCGCCGCTTTTGCGGAAAAAACAGGCGGTTCGTTCAAAACTCTTTACTTGCCTGATCACTTAAGCGCTGAAGCATTTGCAATGATGATGAAAGAGCCAGTGATCAAGGAAATGATGGACTTGTATGATCAGACGGATGTAGTGGTCCATGGCATAGGCAATGCGGAAGAGATGGCGGTACGCCGGCACTCTTCTTTGGAAGAAGTAGAAAAGATACGGTCTGGCGGAGCAGTCAGTGAGGCTTTTGGCTATTATTTCGATAAAGATGGAAAAATTGTTTATCGGATCCGCACAGCGGGGATTCAATTGGAGCAGGTACAAAAAGCTTCAACAATTTTGGCAGTTGCTGGTGGAGGTTCCAAGGCAAGGGCAATCTTATCTTATTTCAACAATGCACCGACCCCGACAGTGTTGATCACTGACGAAGGAGCAGCACGAAAAATACTTGAATTGACTAAAAAATTGGAGGAATAGTAAATGACTTTAAAATTAGCAATTAACGGATTTGGACGTATTGGACGCATCGTATTTCGTGGGGCAATGGCAAACGAAGAAGTGGAAGTTGTCGCAGTAAATGACTTGACTGACGCAAAAATGCTGGCTCACCTTCTAAAATATGATTCAATCCACGGAACATTGGATGCTGAAGTTTCAGCAGAAGGCGATAACATTGTCGTAAACGGCAAAACAATCCGCGTATTCTCTGAAAAAGATCCTTCAAACCTTCCATGGGGAGAGCTTGGCGTAGATATCGTTGTTGAATCTACTGGATTCTTCACAGATACAGCTTCTGCTTCAAAACACATCGAAGCCGGCGCGAAAAAAGTTATTGTTTCAGCACCAGGCAAAAACGGCATGAAGACACTTGTTATGGGTGTTAACCATGAAACGTACAACCCTGAAGAGCATGATGTTGTATCGAATGCATCTTGTACAACAAACGGCCTTGCTGGAATGTCAAAAGTGTTGAACGATCGTTTCGGCATCAAGCATGCAATGATGACAACAATCCATTCATACACAAATGACCAGATCCTATTGGATTCTCCGCACAAAGATTTCCGCCGTGCACGTGCAGCAGCTGAATCCATGATTCCAACAACTACTGGTGCAGCTACTGCAGTGGCTAAAGTATTGCCTGAATTGGAAGGCAAAATTGATGGGATGGCAATCCGCGTTCCGACACCAAACGTTTCATTGATCGACTTGGTTGCACATCTTGAAAAAGATGTAACTGTTGAAGAGGTCAACAATGCATTGAAAGAAGCATCTGAAAACGAATTGAAAGGTTTCCTGGAATACAGCGAATTACCACTTGTTTCTAGAGACTACAATGGCAACACTGCATCATCTACTGTTGATGGCCTTTCAACTATGGTCATCGGGGATAACATGGTCAAAGTCCTTGCTTGGTACGATAACGAATCCGGCTACTCAGGACGTTGTATCGACCTTGCATTGCACATGTACAAAAAGGGCTTGTAATCCCAAAATCATAGCTTAATTACCAATGAACCTCTATAATAAAAGAGGGTAAAAGGGGCGGGGACTTACCCCGCCCCTTATTTTTTTGAATACAAATAGGAGGTATTTTCATGCAGCAGAAAATGACCATGAAAGATTTGGATTTGAAAGGAAAACGTGTATTTTGCCGTGTCGATTTCAACGTGCCGA
Source organism: Planococcus sp. APC 3900 (assembly GCF_030407735.1). Taxonomy (NCBI): domain Bacteria; kingdom Bacillati; phylum Bacillota; class Bacilli; order Caryophanales; family Caryophanaceae; genus Planococcus; species Planococcus sp. APC 3900. The sequence goes on from NZ_JASDCT010000007.1 coordinate 111,243, forward strand.
TGGAAGATGGCAAAGTGACGGATGATACAAGAATCCGTGCAGCTGTACCGACCATCGAATACTTGATTGAGCAAGGCGCAAAAGTGATTTTGGCCAGCCATCTTGGCCGTCCTAAAGGTGAAGTCAATGAAGATATGAGACTTGCTGCAACAGGCGTCCGGTTAAGTGAATTGTTACATAAAGAAGTAAAAAGCCTGGACGAATCAATCGGCGAAAAAGTTGAACAGGAGATTTCAGCTATGCAAGAAGGCGATATCGTCCTGCTTGAAAATGTCCGGTTCCATCCGGGTGAAGAAAAGAATGACGAAGGACTCGCTAAAGCATTTGCTGCACTGGCAGACGTCTTCGTCAATGATGCATTTGGTGCAGCGCACCGCGCACATGCTTCAACAGCAGGCATTGCCAGCCATTTGCCGTCCGTATCGGGCTTGCTGCTGGAAAAAGAGCTTGAAGTTTTGGGCAAAGCGTTGTCCGAACCGGATCGTCCATTTACAGCCATCATCGGTGGCGCAAAAGTAAAAGATAAAATTGGTGTAATCGATCATCTACTGGATAAAGTGGACAATCTATTGATTGGCGGAGGGCTTTCCTATACCTTCATCAAAGCTCAAGGATATGAAATTGGGAACTCCTTAGTGGAAGAAGACAAATTGGAATTGGCAAAATCCTTTATCGAAAAAGCAAAACAAAAAGGCGTCAAGTTTTATTTGCCGGTGGATGCAACAGTTGCCAGCGAGTTTTCCAAAGATGCAGACACGAAAAGTGTGAAAATCGAAGAAATACCGGCTGATTGGATGGGTCTTGATATCGGACCTGAAACAGCGGCGTTGTATGCAGATGTTATCAAGAATTCAAAATTGATCATCTGGAACGGACCGATGGGGGTATTTGAAATGCCGGCATTTGAAAATGGGACGAAATCTGTAGCTCAAGCTATGGCCGAGACATCAGGCTACACTGTCATCGGTGGTGGGGATTCTGCTGCAGCTGTGGAAAAATTCCACGTAGCTGATCAGATGGACCACATTTCGACAGGCGGCGGAGCTTCACTGGAATTTATGGAAGGCAAGGACTTGCCGGGCGTCAGTGCATTGACCGACAAGTAAGGCGAATGACTGGAAAGGGAGTGCTTTTGTGAGAAAACCAATTATTGCAGGAAACTGGAAAATGTACAAAACAGCTGGAGAAGCCAAACAATTTATTGAAGAAGTAAACGGTTTGGTTCCGGATTCTGACAAAGTGGATGCAGTTATTTGCGCACCCGCATTATTTTTGTCACAGCTGGTCATCTCTTCACAAGATAGTGCACTTCAAATCGGTGCACAAACCATGTCGGAAGAAGACGAAGGCGCGTTCACTGGGGAAATCAGCCCAGTTCAATTAACGGACATCGGTGTGAAATACGTCATTATCGGCCATTCTGAGCGCCGCCAGTATTTCAATGAAACTGATGAGTCTGCCAACAAAAAAGTAAAAGCCGCTTTCAACCATGGCTTGATTCCGATACTTTGTGTCGGTGAAACTTTGGAACAGCGTGAAAATGGCGAAACAGGATCTGTAGTCGAAGCACAAGTGGAAAAAGGCATTGCTGGGTTGACTGAAGAGCAAATTTCTCGTCTTGTCATTGCCTACGAACCAATTTGGGCTATTGGCACAGGCAAAACAGCTACAGCTGAAGATGCCAACGAAGTTTGTGGAATTGTCCGCAAAAAAGTAGCAGCTTTGTACAATGAAGAGGCTGCTGAAGAGTTGCGCATTCAGTATGGCGGAAGTGTGAAACCGGCTAATATTGTTGAATTGATGGGTATGGAGCATATTGACGGAGCATTGGTTGGCGGCGCAAGCCTGGAAACCGAGTCGTTCGTCAAATTGCTGGAGGCTGGTTCACATGCGTAAAACCGAACATCCAGCAGCTCTTATCATCTTAGATGGATTCGGCTGCCGTGAAGAGACTTTTGGCAATGCAGTAGCGCAAGCGAACAAACCGAATTTCGATCGCTTATGGAAAAGTTATCCGCATGAACTGCTGACGGCTTCTGGAGAAGCTGTCGGTTTGCCGGATGGCCAAATGGGCAATTCTGAAGTAGGCCATTTGAATATTGGGGCTGGGCGGATTGTCTACCAGAATTTGACGCGCATCAACAAGTCGATTCGCGATGGCGATTTTTATGAAAATGCTGCTTTTCTGGAAGCAGTCAGCAATGCTAAAAACAACGGGAAAGCCCTGCACATTTTGGGCTTATTGTCCGATGGGGGCGTACACAGCCACTACGAACACCTTTTTGCATTATTGAAACTGGCGAAACAGCAAGGACTAACAGAAGTGTATGTTCACGGTTTCCTAGACGGCCGTGATGTAGGGCCTCGTACAGCACTCAAATATGTTGAACAAGCTGAACAACAAATGAAAGAAATTGGTGTCGGGAAATTTGCATCAATCAGTGGGCGCTATTACGCAATGGACCGCGATCAACGCTGGGAACGTGCTGATTTGGCATATCGGGTTCTGGTTGACGGAATCGGTAAGACAGCGCCATCGGCAAATGCTGGAATCACCCATTCCTATGATCAGGACATTTCAGATGAGTTTATCGTGCCGTTCGCCATTGTCGAAGACGGCAAGCCGGTTGCGACCATCGATTCTGGAGATTCGCTGATTTTCTTCAACTTCCGCCCGGATCGTTCGATCCAATTGACATCGGCATTTATTCGTGAAGATTTTACCGGGTTCCCGTTAAGTGCGAAGCACCCGAGAGACTTGGTTTATATCACGTTCACTTCTTATAGTGAGGACTTGCCGACTCGTGTGGCGTTTGAAACACTGAACCTGGAAAATACAATCGGGGAAGTGGTTTCAGCGAACGGATTGACTCAGCTGCGGATTGCAGAAACCGAAAAATACCCGCATGTGACTTTCTTTATGAGCGGAGGACGTGAAGGCGTCTTTCCTGGAGAGGACCGTATTCTGGTGGCGTCTCCAAAAGTGGCAACTTATGACCTGCAGCCTGAAATGAGTGCATACGAAGTGACCGACCGCCTGGTGGAACAAATCGAGGCTGGTGCGCACGATGCCATCATCCTGAATTTTGCAAATCCGGATATGGTTGGCCATAGCGGCTTGCTGGAACCGACAATCCGTGCCATCGAAGTGGTCGACGAATGCTTAGGCCGCATAGTTGATGCTTTGCATGCCCAAGGCGGTTCGGCATTGATTACTGCAGACCATGGCAACGCTGACGAAGTACGGACGATTGAAGGCATGCCGATGACGGCACACACGACCAATAAAGTACCGGTGATCTTGACGAAATCCGGATATGTTTTACGTGAAGGCGGCATTCTGGCCGACTTGGCACCCACCATTTTAAAAATGCTGGACATCGAACAACCGATCGAAATGACTGGAAAACCATTATATTAAAAGGGAGCTGTTTTAATTGCCAATTATTACAAACATTCAAGCACGTGAGATTTTAGATTCAAGAGGGAACCCGACAATCGAAGTTGAGGTATTCACAGAAAGCGGCGCATTCGGCCGCGCTATCGTACCTTCAGGTGCCTCTACAGGCGAACACGAAGCAGTGGAATTGCGTGATGGCGATAAGAGCCGCTACCTTGGCAAAGGTGTTTTAAAAGCTGTTGAGCATGTCGACACTGAAATTGCTGAAGCTTTGGAAGAAAAATATTCAGTCCTTGACCAAGTGTCAATCGACAAAGCATTGATCGAATTGGACGGCACAGAAAACAAAGGGCGCTTAGGCGCCAATGCGATTCTTGGGGTTTCTTTAGCTGTTGCACATGCTGCAGCCAACTATTTAGATCTTCCGCTTTATCAGTACTTGGGCGGTTTCAACGCGAAACAATTGCCGGTACCGATGATGAACATCTTGAACGGCGGCGAACATGCCGACAACAATGTGGACATCCAGGAATTCATGGTTATGCCAGTTGGAGCGAAATCATTCCGGGAAGCCGTTCAAATGGGTGCAGAAATCTTCCATAACTTGAAAGCGGTACTAAAAGAAAAAGGCTATAACACTTCTGTTGGAGACGAAGGCGGGTTTGCACCGAACTTAGGTTCAAACGAAGAAGCATTGACAACAATCATGGAAGCAATTGAAAAAGCCGGCTACAAGCCCGGAACTGATGTACTATTGGCAATGGATGTCGCTTCTTCTGAAATCTATGACAAAGAAAAAGGCGTATACAACCTGCCAGGCGATAACACAGTGAAAACATCTGCAGAGATGGTTGACTGGTACGAAGAGCTTTGCAATAAATACCCGATCATTTCGATTGAAGATGGATTGGATGAAAACGACTGGGCTGGACATAAATTATTGACTGAACGAATCGGTGACAGAGTGCAATTGGTTGGAGACGATCTATTCGTTACCAACACGAAAAAATTGGCTCAAGGAATCGAAGAAGGCATCGGCAACTCAATCCTGATCAAAGTTAACCAAATCGGTACATTGACAGAAACTTTCGATGCGATTGAAATGGCGAAACGTGCCGGCTACACAGCAGTAATCAGCCACCGTTCTGGTGAGTCTGAAGATGTTACAATTGCAGATATCGCAGTAGCAACAAATGCTGGACAAATCAAAACGGGTGCTCCATCACGTACGGACCGTGTTGCGAAATACAACCAGTTGTTGCGCATCGAAGATCAGTTATTTGAAACAGGTCAATATTTGGGTCTAAAAACTTTTTACAACTTGAAAAAATAACCCATGAGTTCAAGTGCTTTTTAAATCATATGGGTTGCAGTGGATATTTCGCAAATAAGCTCCGCTTTCCTGCGTGCTTGCGCCGAACTAACTCGGGCTGGATGCCCGAGTGGATTTCGGCACTTCGCTATCGCGGGAGTCTCCGCTGATTTGCTACATATCCTATTTGTAACTGTGATTCTTTTTTAATTTACTATGAGTTGTTAGTTGATGCTTTGAAGAAAGAGTGCAAGGCGGCGACTCCTGCGGGATAGCGTGTCCAGGTGAGACTCCGCAAGGCGAAAGCCTGAGGAGCCTGACGGACCGCCTGCGGAAAGCGTACGCCTGAAGCGATTTCTTCCAATCTGCTACTAGTTTTTGAACTTTAGAAAAGTAAATGCATTAGCTAAAGAAAATAGAGGCATTTGCCTCTATTTTCTATTGCTATTGTCACAGGTCACAATTTTTGGTAAACTTAGTTTTGTTGTGAACGTTCTTTTCAGGAGGTGGAATTTATGCATACGTTGTTAATGACATTACTCGTCATCGTATCGCTCGCATTAATCGTTGTCGTTTTATTGCAATCTGGAAAAAGTGCAGGTCTTTCAGGAGCCATCTCCGGTGGAGCAGAGCAACTTTTCGGCAAGCAAAAAGCTCGTGGTTTGGACTTGGTCCTGCACCGGGTTACGATTGTACTTGCTGCCTTATTCTTTATTCTGGCTGTTGCCGTAACGAAAGTTTAATGTAGATGATTAAATCGCCTGACCATACATGGTTGGGCGTTTTCTTTTAGTATTGGAATTGGAGGGATTATAATGCGGATTTCGCAACCAAAGCCATTTTTCTTTAAAACAGGCCCTCGGGCAGTGCTTCTATTACACGGCTTTACAGGAAATTCCGCAGACGTCCGCATGCTGGGCCGTTTTTTGGAGACCAAAGGCTACACAAGCATCGCCCCGCATTATGCAGGTCATGGTGTAGCGCCTGAAGAGTTAGTGGGCACCGGTCCAGCCGACTGGTGGAAAGACGTGGAAAAAGCATATGAGACATTGCTGGAAGAGGGATATACTGAAATTGCGGTGGCTGGACTGTCATTGGGCGGCGTATTCAGCCTGAAATTAGGGTATACAAAACCTATCAAGGGAATTGTCACCATGTGCGCTCCGATGTATATGAAAACCACTGACCTCATGTATGAGGGTGTCTTAAAATATGCGCGTGAATACAAGAAATATGAAGGAAAAAGCGATGAAGATATCGAAAAAGAAATGAAGGCTTTCCAAGAACGGCCAATGGAATCGCTGGCCGATTTGCGTGCCTTGATCGCAGAAGTCAAAGAACAAGTGGATCATGTTTATGCGCCGCTGTTCGTTGTTCAGGGCAGGCTGGATGATGTCATCAATACGGATTCAGCCAACGTCATTTATGACACCGCTGAATCGACCGACAAACACATCAAGTGGTACGAAAATTCGGGCCATGTTATTACGCTTGATAAAGAGAAAAAACAATTGCACGAAGACATTTTTGCATTTCTCGAATCGCTTGATTGGAGTGTGTGAACCGTCACAAAGGAGGAGTTAGATTTGAGTACTAACGAACGTTCATTGGAACAGCGATTGCTGGTCTTCATGCGTGAAGAAGCATACAAGCCGCTGACTGTACAGGAAATAGAAGAGCAATTCGGTTTTGAAGATGCCGATGAATTTAAGGAATTGGTGAAAACATTGGTGCGTCTTGAAGAAACGGGTGCACTTGTCCGTTCAAGATCAAACCGTTACGGTGTGCCGGAACGCATGAACCTGATGCGCGGAAAATTCATCGGGCATCCAAAAGGCTTCGGCTTTGTCGCTCCTGAAGAAGCAGGATTGGATGATGTCTTTATTCCGCCGACTGAAACAAATGGTGCAATAAATGGTGATACCGTGCTGATCCGTGTATCTGAAGGGTCTTCTGGGGACCGTCGCGAAGGCGCGATTATCCGGATCATCGAACGCGGCACCACAAGAGCTGTCGGAACATTCCAGGACAATAAAGGTTTCGGTTTTGTTGTAACAGATGATAAAAAAATGAACATGGACATCTTTATTGCTAAAGACGATACATTAGGGGCTGTAGATGGCCACAAAGTGGTCGTTGAGATTACCGGCTGGCCGGAAGGCAGAAAATCTGCAACAGGCATGGTCACGCAGATTCTTGGCCATAAAAATGACCCGGGTGTCGATATTCTTTCCATTATCCATAAATACGGCATTGAAACGGAATTTCCGCCGGATGTTCTGGAACAGGCGAATAATGTACCGGATGAAATTGATCCGGCCGATTTGAACGACCGCACCGATTTGCGCAACGAACAGATTGTGACGATTGATGGGGCTGACGCCAAAGACTTGGATGATGCCGTTCAAGTAGTGAAGTATGAAGATGGCACGTATAAATTAGGCGTACATATCGCTGACGTCAGCCATTACGTGACGGAAGGCTCGGCTATTGACCGGGAAGCCTATGACCGTGCAACAAGCATCTATTTGACTGATCGTGTCATTCCGATGATCCCGCACCGTCTGTCAAATGGCATTTGTTCATTGAATCCGCAGGTGGATCGTCTGACTTTGTCTTGTGAAATGATTTTCAATGATCAGGGCGAAGTGCTGTCCCATGAAATCTTCCAGAGTGTCATCAAGACCTCGGCACGTATGACTTATACAGATGTCTATGAAATTCTCGAACAGGACAACCAAGAGCTGAAAGAAAAGTACAGCGAATTGGTACCGATGTTCGAATTGATGAAAGAACTTGCTGAAGTACTTCGTACGAAGCGGATGCGCCGTGGTGCCATCGATTTCGATTTCAAGGAATCCAAAGTGCTGGTGGATGAAAATGGCTACCCGGTGGACGTTGTGGTTCGTGAACGCACAGTAGCTGAACGTCTGATTGAAGAGTTTATGCTGGCTGCCAATGAAACAGTAGCTGAACATTTCCATCACATGAATGTGCCCGCTATTTACCGTATCCACGAAGATCCAAAGCCTGAAAAACTGCAGCGCTTTTTCGAATTCGTTACGAATTTCGGCATCGTGGTGAAAGGTTCAGGAACACAAATTCATCCAAAAGCTTTGCAGGAAATTGTTGAGTCGATTGCAGGGACTCCGGAAGAACCGGTCATTTCAACTATGATGCTTCGTTCGATGCAACAGGCGAAATACTCGAATGAAAGCCTGGGGCATTTTGGTTTGTCTACGGAATTCTACACGCATTTCACGTCGCCGATTCGCCGTTACCCTGATTTGGTTGTACACCGCCTAATTCGAACTTACTTGATCGAGAAGGACCTGTCGAAAAAAACAATTGCCTATTGGGAAGCCAATATGGATGATATTGCGACACATACGTCGGAACGCGAACGCCGCGCAGTGGAAGCTGAACGAGATACAGACGCTTTGAAGAAGTCACAGTTTATGGCTGATAAAATCGGCGAGCAATTTACCGGCATCATTTCTTCTGTAACGAATTTCGGTTTGTTCATCGAACTCGCGAACACCATTGAAGGTTTGGTTCACGTTTCCAATATGACAGATGATTATTACCGTTTCGACGATCGCAGCATGATGATGATCGGCGAACGAAATAAACGCCAATTCCGGATTGGTGATGAAATTGAAATCAAAGTCATCGGCGTAAAACCGGAAGAGTCGTCCATTGATTTTGAAATTGTCGGTATGGTGCAAAACACTCGCCAGTCGAGAAGAGAACAGCCGAAAGTAATCCGTGCCACGAAAAAAGACGGTGGCGGAAAACCGGGACGCGACGGCAAGAAGCCAGAAGGCGGCGGTCCTACACGCAAGCCAAAAAACAAAAAGAAAAAGTTTTATGAAGGCGCCGCAAAACAAGGACGCAACAAGAAAAAATAAAATAGCGGCTTCAGAGCCGCTTTTTTGAATCTAGCTGAGGTGAAACCACATGGCCAAAGGAGAAGGCAAAGTAATTGCCCAAAACAAGAAAGCCGGTTTCGATTTTTTCATCGAAGAAACGATCGAGGCAGGGATTGTCTTGCAGGGTACTGAGATTAAATCTGCACGAAACGGCAAAGTCCAATTGAAGGATTCGTTTGTCCGGATCCGTAATGGGGAAGCCTGGATTTCAAATATGCACATCAACCCTTACGAGCAGGGCAACCAGTTTAACCATGACCCGACACGTTCACGTAAATTATTGTTGCATAAGAAACAGATCGCTGACTTGCAGGCACATTCGAAAATCCAGGGTTCTGCAATCATTCCACTGAAAATGTATTTGAAAGACGGCTTTGCGAAAATTTTGCTTGGCGTCGGTAAAGGGAAGAAGAACTACGACAAACGGGAAGATTTGAAGAAGAAAGACGCAAAACGTCAAATCGACCGTGCCATAAAAGAACACAACCGCTAAGACTTGATGTCAGACCAATGTTGCCTTATACTAGAGATATAGCACATGAAGCTGTTTATTCATCTTCCGTGTCTCTTTTTAATAAGGGGACGTTACGGATTCGACAGGGATGATCTGGGCTTGGGTCGCGCGTCGGAGGGTCGGCTCCGTCACCAACGTATTTATAACAACTGGCAAAACAAACCAAAACCTAGCATTCGCAGCGTAAGCTCGGATCTGCTTTATCTATCCATCGCCCATGTGGCTGGGTAAAGCTCAACTTTAGTGGGATACAACGTTTGCTGCCATCTGAGGCAAACGGGAGAGATTTTCAGATTAGTGCCCAGGACGCCTGCTTATTGGCAGAATGGTGCATGAAACCTCAATGAATAAGCTACACGCGTAGACGCTCAAGTAGCGGAGTTTCTGGACGCGGGTTCGACTCCCGCCGTCTCCATAGTGAGATAAAAAACGTCAAAACCCTTACAGGTTTTGGCGTTTTTTTGTTGTTCTGTTGCTGCTCCTTTCTATTTCTAGCAGAGTCTTCCATCAACAATTTATATTAGAAGGTTTATTAGTGTCCTTAGCACTGATTTACAAGGGAATACAGAGCGAAATGGGTTTTTACGAACTTTTAATGATAGATGACGTCCTCTTATAAAAGGGCTTTGAAAGAGGTGACACAATGGGATTTTGGTATTTTTTAATTTTAGGCATCGGAATGTATTTGCTGTTGAAAGGAATCTTTTCGAAAAGTCGATTTTCCTTGCTGATTCGAACAGCAGTAATCTGCATAGGAGCAGCAAGTATTGCTTTTTCACTGTTTATGTTTTCACCAGGAAGTGCTGAAATCATTTCACAATTATTGATCCAAGAATGAAGAAGATGAACCCATCTCTCCTTACAAAAGCCAACCTTATTTTACTGTGAAGCCACTGCCTCGACTATATAAGCACTGGAGGGATTTTTTTATGATTTCTCACAAAGTTTCCATTCGCAAAATGGTTCATGCCGATTATGACATTATGGCTCGGTGGTTAAGTACACCGGAAGTTCTGGAATTCTACGGAGAGGTGGATTCCCCATATTTGTTAGATCAGGTAAAGGCAAAATATAAACCGAGAGTAAATGGAGAAGTTCATGTGTACCCGTTTATTGTGGAGTTGGACACAATGCCAATCGGATTTATGCAATATTATAAATTGGCTGAAGAAATCCAGGCAGGATTCGGCTATCCTCCAACGTTGAATGTATGCGGCATCGACTAATTTATCGGGGTACCCGAATACTTTAACCAAGGAATCGGGACGACCATGGTTACAAAATTCACAAATACACTTTTTCATTTGAAAAACGTGGATTTAATTGTGTTGGATCCTTAAGTTTTCAATACAAGAGCGGTTCGATGTTATGAGAAATGCGGTTTTAAGAAAGTGAAAAAAGTACATAATGATATTTGCTGGTTGATGGAGCTGGAAGCAAGAAACAACATATTTGTTACTCGCAAAGATTTTATAAGTTGAAAGAATATAGGTGAGATGAAATAGGGAACAAATCGCCATATTTCTATCCAGTAGTTATCTGCGCAAGTCTTCAGCAATGGTTTATGTTTTCACAGCTGGACTCAATGTGCTACACTAACGGACATGATGTTTGAGAGGGGAATTTTAATGATTAAAAAAGTTTTATTGACAATTGTACTTGGTGGATCAATGGCGGCAATGGCAGCTTGCGGTGGCGATGCTGAAGAGAAAACAAACGAGGAAGCAGCGCCACAAGAAGAAACTGCAGCAGCAGATGAAGCAACCGGTGAACAGCCGGAAATGCCGGAACCTGATTTAAAAGACATCCCTGATGTCGTTGCAGAAGTAAATGGAGAAGAAATCGATAAAAAAGAATTTGAATCGGCTTATACAGGCCAATTCCAGCAGATGGCCATGCAGGCCCAAATGTCTGGACAAGAGGTAGACCAGGCTCAGCTGAAAGAGCAAATTGCTGAAAGTTTAGTTGCACAAGAGCTGTTGGTTCAAGAAACGGAGAAACAGAAAATCGAAGTGACAGATGAGCAGACCGATGCCTCGTTGAAAGAATTGGCTGAGCAAAACGGACTGGCATCTTCTGAAGAGTTCTTGGCCGCACTTGAAGAGCAGGGGCTTTCTGAAGAAGAAGTGAGAAAGCAAGTACAAACACAAGTAAAAGTGGATCAATTGGTTGCACAGGAGGCCGGCGAAATAAAGCCGACTGAAGAAGAGCTCAAGAAAGTTTATGAGCAAGCCCAAGCCCAGCAAAAAGAGGCTGGAAGTGATGAAGAGCTTCCAGCATTCGAAGAAGTGAAGCCGCAACTTGAAGAACAGGTTAAAATGCAAAAAGAAAGTGAAGCTGTCCAAGGATTGATCGCTAAACTCCGCGAATCGGCAGACGTCACAATTAACTTATAAAACAGCAGCCAGATCCCGTGTGGATCTGGTTTTTCTATGCCTATTCTACATGTAAGTTCTTTCATTTTATTTCCTATTTATAAGAAAACGGTTTATAGATTGAAGATAAGGGTATTGAAAATAGGTGCAATTATCAGTCATATAACATATCGTCCGTATCATTTTCTAACTAAAACAGCGGGTTTGACAGGAATAGAAATCTTCCGTATGCTTTAAACTTGTGATAATGAGAAACTTGAGGCAGCGGAGGTTCTTCATTCACCGCTGATTTTAAGTTGCTCAATTCGTGCTTTGGCGGTCAGTGGACTCCTACTTAGAGCAGTAGGAGTATTGCTGGCCGTTAAAGCGGAATAAAAATTAAGGAGGGGGTACTATATGAAGAAAGTAACCAATGTTTTTTGGATTGCACTTGCGCTCGTATTATTGGCCATTGGCTACGGAGCAATTGCACCCGATAATTTCGCAGAAGTTACAGGGAATATAGAATCATTCCTGACAACTTCGTTCGGATGGTATTATTTATTGGTAGTTTCCATCATGGTTTTGTTCTGTTTGTTTTTCCTCATCAGTCCGATGGGGCAAATTAAACTGGGCAAAGATACAGACAAACCCGAGTTTTCATTCGGAACATGGATTGCCATGCTGTTTTCAGCAGGAATGGGAATTGGTCTGGTATTCTGGGGAGCCGCAGAGCCGCTGTCGCATTTTGCAATCGATTCGGCTACAGCTGAACCCGGAACCGCAGAAGCTATGCGCGAATCAATGAGATTCAGCTTTTTCCACTGGGGAATTCATGCGTGGGCGATATATGCCGTAGTGGCATTGGCACTTGCATATGCCCAGTTTAGAAAAGGGGAGCCGGGATTGATTTCCGCTACTTTGAAGCCGTTGTTTGGAGATAAGATGAAAGGTCCATGGGGAACATTAGTAGACGTCATCGCTGTTTTTGCAACAGTTGTGGGTGTCGCAACAACTCTGGGCTTTGGTGCTATTCAAATCAATGGCGGCCTTGCGTTCTTATTTGATGGAATAGCAGGAGACAGCTTTGCTGTTCAATTGATCATCATTGCTATTGTAACGGTATTGTTTATGTTTTCTGCATGGAGCGGATTAAGCAAAGGAATTAAATACCTGTCCAATACAAATATGGTGTTGGCAGTCGTATTGCTTATCGCAGTCATCATACTTGGACCAACTTTATTGATCATGAATATGTTTACGGATACGGTCGGTACATATTTCCAAAATCTGATTGAGATGAGTTTCCGCTCGGCGCCGATAGATGGAGAAAACCGGGCCTGGATTGATGGCTGGACGATTTTCTACTGGGCATGGTGGATTTCCTGGGCTCCGTTTGTCGGTATTTTCATTGCACGTGTATCCAAAGGCCGGACAATTCGCCAGTTCTTGTTAGGTGTCCTGATGATTCCAACTTTCATCAGTTTCCTTTGGTTCTCAGCGTTTGGGACAACTGCAATTGATGTACAAAGCAGTGGAGTGGATCTGACAGGCTTGTTGACGGAGGAAACTTTGTTCGCAGTGTTTAATGAATTGCCATTAGGTGTCTTGCTGTCGGTTATTGCGATTTTCCTGATTACGACGTTTTTCGTCACTTCTGCCGATTCAGCAACATTTGTACTGGGAATGCAGACGACAGGCGGATCATTGCATCCTCAAAATACGGTAAAACTGACATGGGGAATTGCCCAATCAGCAATCGCTGTAATTTTGTTATCAACAGGCGGACTCGATACCTTGCAAACGGTGTTGATCATAGCGGCATTCCCGTTCTCGATCATCATGCTGCTGATGATGGCGTCTTTCTACAAAGCATTGAATATTGAATACAAAGCCATAAAACGAAAACGTTAAAACCGCCGCTTCGGCGGTTTTTTCATTGGAGAACAGGTATAATGGGAGTCAGGAAACAACAAGATGGAGGATTTTTAACTATGGAAAAACCGCATGTATTATTAGTGGATGGAATGGCGCTGCTCTTCCGCTCATTTTTCGCAACCTCAGCAGTAGGCCAATATTTCCGCACCACTGACGGATTGGCAACAAACGGAGTACAGGGATTTGCTCGCCACGTGCTGGCGGCTAAAACAATGATGAAGCCGACGCATATGGCTGTTTGCTGGGATATGGGAGCGAAAACATTCCGCACGGATTTATTCGAGGGCTACAAAGCCAACCGTCCGGCGCCTCCTGAAGATATGGTTCACCAGTTTGATTTGGCACAGGCGATTTCCGAACAGCTTGGCTGGAAGAATTACGGGGAAAAGGGAATTGAAGCGGATGATTTTATCGGTTCGTTCACAAAGCAGTGGCAGGATCAAGTGGATTTCACCATCATTACGGGTGATAAAGACATGCTGCAATTGCTGACGCCTTCGGTCACTGTCGCTTTTATGAAAAAAGGCTACCATGTTTATGATGTTTACACGGAAGCCAGGTTCATCGAAGAGTATGGCATTCAGCCTTCACAATTTGCGGATGTCAAAGCGTTTATGGGAGATCCGAGCGACGGTTATCCAGGAGTCAAAGGCATTGGCCCGAAAACAGCGCTTCAGTTGATCCAGAACTACGGTTCAACGGATGGAGTGCTTGAAGCCATCGACGAATTAAAGCCTGCTCAGAAGAAGAAAATCGATGAGCATAAGGAAATGCTTTTGCTATCAAAAAAACTGGCTGTCATCAAATGTGACATCCAGTTGGAAGTGGCACTGGAGGAACTCACTGTTCCTGCCTACACCAATGAACATATTCAATTATGCCGCGACCAGCAATTGCTGTTGCTTGCCAAACAACTCGAAAAAGATGTGGGTGTTACTGCCGATCCCTGGGCATAATCTTTACAAAAGTCAACACCTTACGATTTTCCAGATAAGAAACCGTCCGCATTTTACTGGGGCGGTTTTTTTGTCCGTTGTCGTGGATATACAAAACCAGATCATCGGCTTCCTCTTTAAAGCCGATCAGCGGTACCCAATGATAGCTGAAAAGCGGTTTTGAAAACCATTGGAATGTAAAATAGCGGTCGAACTTCATTGCAAGCGGCCGTCCTGCCAACAATTCTTCCTTGACCTCATCGAGGCTTCGAATTTTTTTCACTTCGTAACGTTTCCCGCCGACTTTATGGAAATTCTTAATCAACCGCCAAGTGAACAGTCCGATAGGGGTTGAGCCAAGCATGCGGTAAAGCTGGTCGACTCCAATTTTTAGCCCTTCATGGTGTTGAAGAATCGAGGCGGCAGTGACAGGGCCACATGCAGAAGAACGGTATTTCTCAGAAACGGATTCATCATGCTGAGACAGTCCTTGAAAAGCGATCAGCTTTTTCACAGCGAATACCTCCGAATCATTTTGATTGCACAGCTTGTCATATTCTTAAAGGCTAGTTTTTATTTTCCGTAAGCAACTGTTCCAAGGCGACTCTGAAAGTTGTGTACACTTCCAGCTCTACCTGGATGCCGGCATGGACAATCTCGCGAACAAATAATGGATTAAACCCTGCGTAAATGGCACGCAGACCCATAAGTCCAAGTGCAGAATTTAACTGGCTCAATTCACTGCCCAGCCCGTCGTAGTCGAATTCGGCAAAATCATCCGTCGTTACGCCGGTGAAATCGAAAATGACGCGTTCTGTTTCGCGATGCTTTTCTGCATACTTCAAGACTTTTGTGCGGATCATATCAAAACGGTCTGTAAAAATGAAACCCGCTATCGGCACCAAAATAGTTTTTGGGACAATCGATGGGATGATGGGGGCTGACATGTTTTTGATCAGCTTTTCATAATAGACCAGTTGTTCTTTTAGTTCTTTAATTTCCTGTTGTGGATCCATTCCAATACCTCCGGGATTTTTATAAGATGCTTGAATCAATTCGTAAATGTGAAAAAAAGTTTGATCAGCCTCTTTGTATACTATAGATAGAGTTTACATCAGTAGATGGAAAATTAATACGTTCTATATTATAGCGAAAAAAAGGAGCAGGCGGGAGCCTACTCTTTTTGATCATTCAAAAATTCCGTAACCGATTCAGGTGATTTAGCGTTTGCACTGTGAAGATGTGCGGTCTTCTCACCGTCTTTGAAAATTAACAGGCTTGGAATGCCCATGACATCATACTTTTCAGCAAGGTCTGGAAGTTCGTCGCGGTTGACGTCAAACCATTGATACTGGTTAAATTCTTCAATGATTGGATCGATGAACATGTCCATGCGCGTGCAATCTGGGCACCAGCCTGCTTGGAATTTCACGATAACCGGTTCACTGCCTTTTATGACTTCGTTAAATTGTTCGTTTGTTGTAAGTGATTTCATCATGTTGCCTCCTTCTAGGTTCTCTTTAAGTTTACAGTGCTTTTCTTAAATCGCAAAGAATCTGTTTATGAAAATTTATGGGAATTTTTTAACGATTAAATATTGCGAAAAAAGGAAATATAACTTACACTAAGAGACATAGAGAACGTTCTATTTTTTTACTTAAAAAATGAATGAGTGTTCATTCAAAAAATCAAGGAGGGTTTGCTAGTGGCTTACCAAATTAGAAAAGCGGCTGTACTCGGTTCAGGTGTAATGGGTTCAGGAATTGCAGCGCACCTTGCAAATATAGGAATCCCTGTATTATTGCTTGATATTGTTCCGCGTGAATTATCAAAGGAAGAACAGGCAAAAGGGTTAACTTTAGAAGACAAGGCAGTACGCAATCGCATTGCAACTGGTTCTATCCAGAAACTGCTTAAGCAGAAACCGGCTCCATTGACAGCTAAAAAGAATCTTCAATTGATCACACCAGGAAATCTGGAAGACGATCTTGAAAAATTACAGGAAGTCGATTGGATCATTGAAGTCATTGTTGAAAATCTTGACGTGAAAAAATCATTATACGAAAAAATTGATGGCGTCAGAAAAGACGGCACCATCATTTCTTCAAATACATCAGGCATCAGCATTAATGCGATGGTGGAAGGGCGTTCGGAAGATTTCGGCAAACATTTCCTTGGGACCCACTTTTTCAACCCGCCTCGCTATTTGAAACTGTTGGAAGTAATTCCTGCGAAAACTACAGCTCCTGAAGTCGTGGAGTTTATGACAACATTCGGAGAAGACGTTTTAGGCAAGGGTGTAGTAATTGCAAAAGACACACCGAACTTTATCGCTAACCGCATTGGGACATACGGATTGCTTGTCACTTTGCGTGAAATGATGGCACGTGGCTATTCAATCGGGGAAGTGGATTCTGTAACGGGGCCATTAATCGGCCGTCCGAAATCAGCGACATTCCGTACATTGGATGTTGTAGGGCTGGATACCTTTATGCACGTAGCTAAAAATGTCTATGACCAAACTTCAGGTGAAGAACAGAAAGTGTTCGAAGCACCCGTATTTATGAAGAAGATGGTAGAGAACGGTTGGCTTGGCGCAAAATCTGGCCAAGGGTTTTTCTTGAAAAAAGACAAAGAAATCCTGGAGCTTGATCCGGAGACGCTTGACTACCGCGCAGCCGGAAAATTGAAAACGCCTTCACAGGAAATGGCGAAACAGCAAAAAGGCCTCTCAGCTAAAATGAAAACGCTTGTTTATGCAGAAGACCGCACTGGCGAGCTGCTTTGGAGCATACTGGCTCCAACGTTGCGTTATTCAGCGGAATTGAACGGGGAAATTGCAGACGACATCGTTGCGATCGACAATGCCATGAAATGGGGCTTTGGTTGGGAACAAGGTCCGTTTGAAACCTGGGATGCCATCGGTGTCCAAAAATCAGTTGAAAAAATGAAACAGGAAGGGCATCCGGTTCCAGCATTCGTGCAGGCCTTGCTCGACAGCGGAAACGAAACCTTCTATAAAGAAGAAAATAACGACCTTCATTTCTTCAACGGCACAAGCTATCAGCCAGTTCCAGTGAATGAAAAAGTGATTGACTTGAAACGCTACAAGAAAAAGCACGGCGTCATCAAATCAAATTCAGGTGCAAGCTTGATTGACTTAGGCGACGGGATTGCATTGCTTGAATTTCATTCACGCTCGAATGCCATTGGCTTGGATATCATGCAAATGATCAATTACGCAGTCGATGAAGTGGAGAAAAACTTCAAAGGGCTAGTCATAGGCAATCAGGGCAAGAATTTCTGTGTAGGCGCGAACCTCGCCATGATTCTGATGGAAGCACAGGATGACAATATTTTTGAACTTGATTTCACCATCAAGACATTCCAAAATGCCATGATGAAAATCAAATACAGCAATAAACCGGTAGTAGCAGCACCATTCGGCATGTCTCTTGGCGGCGGCGCAGAAGTGGCATTGCCGGCTGCACACATCCAGGCTTCGATGGAGACCTATATGGGCTTGGTGGAGGCAGGCGTCGGGCTGATTCCGGGCGGCGGCGGAAACAAAGAGCTTTATATGAAGCAGTTGAAAGGTTTGCCAAATGGCGTGACCGTAGATTATCAAAACGTCGCCAGCAAAGTATTCGAATCGATTGCGATGGCGAAAGTCTCCACGTCAGCAGAAGAAGCACGGGAAAACAACTTCTTGAATTTCGTGGACGGCATCAGCGTCAACAGCGACCATTTGATCTACGATGCGAAACAAGCGGCTCTTGCACTCTACGAAACGGGCTATCAGGCACCGCAGCGTGAAAAAGTACCGGTAACCGGTGAACCTGGCTACGCGACATTGTTATTGGGCGCAGAAGGCATGTTCATTTCCGGCTATATCAGTGAATACGATTTAAAAATCGCCAAAAAACTGGCGTTTGTACTGTCAGGCGGAAAAGTTCCCTATGGCACAAAAGTGGACGAGCAATACTTGCTTGATCTTGAGCGCCAAGCGTTCTTGAGTCTTGTAGCAGAACCGAAAACCCAGCAGCGCATGCAGCATATGCTGGTTAAAGGAAAACCATTACGTAATTAATCGTTGATTATAAAAGGAGGAACTACACATGCGTGAAGCAGTAATTGTGGCCAGTGCTCGAACACCGGTCGGAAAAGCGGCAAAAGGTTCTTTAGCCACGGTGCGTCCGGACGATTTCGGCGCATTGGTTGTTAGAGAAACGCTACAGCGGGCTGGCGGGTACGACGGGCCGATAGATGATTTGATCATGGGATGTGCCATGCCGGAAGCAGAGCAAGGCATGAACATCGCACGCAATATCGGAGCACTTGCAGGTTTACCGGATACGGTCTCAGCCGTTACCGTCAACCGTTTCTGTTCTTCTGGCCTTCAGTCGATCGCCTATGCAGCAGAACGCATCATGGTTGGTTCAGCTGAAGCAATCATTGCAGGCGGCGTAGAATCGATGAGCATGGTGCCGATGATGGGCAATGTCATCCGTCCAAACGCGAAATTGGCAGAAACAGCACCGCAATACTATATGAGCATGGGGCATACGGCAGAACAAGTAGCCACACAATACGGCATCAGCCGTGAAGACCAGGATGCATTTTCTGTCCGTTCCCATGAAAAAGCGGCAGCAGCCATTGCAGCCGGGCACTTTGATGAAGAAGTTGTGCCTGTCGAAGTGACGAAACGATATGTTGATGAAAACAATAAATACCAGGAGAAAACATCTATGTTCGAAATGGATGAAGGTGTCCGCCATGGCACCAGCATCCAAACCTTGAACAAATTGCGCTCTGCTTTCTCAGCCCGTGGCACGGTTACCGCTGGAAACTCTTCACAGACTTCTGACGGCGCCGGCGCATTGCTGGTGATGGACCGTGAAAAGGCAGAAGCTCTAGGCTTGAAACCGATTGCGAAATTCCGTTCGTTTGCAACTGGCGGCGTACCGCCGGAAGTAATGGGCATCGGTCCTGTTGTAGCCATTCCAAAAGCCTTGAAATTGGCTGGATTGACGATTGATGACATCGATGTATGGGAATTGAACGAAGCATTCGCTTCCCAATCGCTTGGCGTCATTCGGGAGCTTGGATTGGATATCGACAAAGTCAACTTCAACGGGGGAGCCATTGCACTTGGCCATCCACTGGGGGCGACGGGCTCGATCCTGACGATCCGTATGATGAGTGAATTGAAGCGCCAAGGCAAGCAGTTCGGTGTCGTCACAATGTGTATCGGTGGAGGAATGGGCGCAGCAGGCGTCTTTGAAATGCTGTAGAACTGAATTTGATAAATATTTTGTAAGGATATGGAGCATATCAGCGGAAACTCCAGCGGAAAGCGTCCGCCTGGAGCGATTTCTTTAAAATAGAACATAATAAGCAATTACAAAATAGGAGGAATACAAAATGGAACAATCAAAAACATTGATCAAAGGCGGCAGTTTCTTAATTGAAGATGCGGATCTGTCACGGGTATTCACACCGGAAGATTTCACAGAAGAACAAAAAATGATCGCGAAAACGACTGAGGATTACGTCAACACAGAAGTAATGCCAGTAGTTGAAAAACTGGAAAACCACGAATTTGAGCATTCTGTCCGTCTGTTGAAAACGGCAGGCGACCTTGGCCTTCTTGGTGCTGATGTTCCGGAACAATATGGCGGTTTAGGATTAGACAAAATCGCATCAGCTTTAATCGCTGAAAAAATGTCGAAAGCGGGCGGCTTCTCAATCACTCACGGAGCACACGTCGGTATCGGTTCACTGCCAATCGTTCTTTTCGGTAATGAAGAACAAAAACAAAGCTACTTGCCGCGCCTTGCGACAGGTGAAATGATTGCAGCTTACGCTTTGACTGAGCCAAGCTCAGGGTCAGATGCATTAGGAGCGAAAACAGTTGCCAAGCTGAACGAAGCAGGCACACATTACGTATTGAACGGTGAAAAGCAATGGATCACCAACGCTGGATTTGCGGATGTATTCGTAGTCTATGCAAAAATCGATGGAGACAAATTCTCTGCATTTATTGTAGAGCGCGAATTCCCTGGCGTTTCTGTTGGACCGGAAGAAAAGAAAATGGGCATCAAATCGTCTTCTACACGGACGTTGATTCTGCAGGACGCTGAAGTTCCCGTCGAAAACCTATTGGGCGAAGCTGGGCGCGGACATATCATTGCGTTCAACATCTTGAACATCGGCCGCTACAAATTGGGAGTCGGCACTATCGGGGCTTCTAAGCGCGCAATGGAATTGACGATCCCTTACACGAACCAGCGGCAGCAATTCAAGACACCAATTTCCTCATTCAACTTGACGCGTGAGAAATTGGCGACAATGGCATCTAAATTATACGCAGTTGAAAGCTCTGTATATCGTACTGTTGGATTGTTCGAAGACCGCATGAGCAGCTTTACGGATGAGCAGCATGCTGATGGCAAATTAGTGGCTGATTCGATTGCTGAGTTTGCAGTAGAATGCTCACTTAATAAATTCTTCGGTACGGAAACATTGGATTATATCGTAGATGAAGGCGTTCAGTTGCACGGAGGCTACGGCTTTATGCAGGAATACGAAATTGAACGCATTTACCGTGATTCACGCATCAACCGTATTTTTGAAGGAACAAATGAAATCAACCGTCTATTGGTGCCAGGAACGCTATTGCGCAAAGCAATGAAAGGTGAATTGCCATTATTGCAGCATGCACAGAAGCTTCAGGAAGAACTGATGATGATGATGCCGGAAGAAGTTGGCACAGAAGCTTTGGCTCAAGAGAAGTACTTGGTGAAAAATGCCAAGAAAATTGCTTTGCTTGCTGCAGGCCTAGCGGCTCAGACATACGGCACGAAGTTGGAAGCGGAGCAGGAAGTGCTTGTCAACATCGCAGACATCGTGAGCAACGTCTTTGCGATGGAATCAGTAGTGTTGCGTACAGAAAAAGCGATTGCTGCTTCAGGTGAAGAAAAAGCCAAGCAAAAACTTCTGTATACGCAGATTTATTGCCAGGAAGCATTCGACCAGATTGAAAAGGATGCCAAAGAAACGTTGATTGCAGCCATCGAAGGCGACAACCAGCGCATGATGCTTTCAGCATTGCGTAAATTGACCCGTTCAACGCCTTACAACGTCATTGCGAAAAAACGCGAAGCGGCTGTTAAGTTGATTGACGTTGAGAAATACATCGTTTAAGTGATAACGGTAACAGGCAGATCCGAACTTATCGGATTTGCCTGTTTTTTTTTGCGTCGACCGAAAGCCTTCTTTTTGGTAAGCTTAGAAAAAAGGGAGGTTCTAACTTGATTACTTATTATGCGTACCCGAAATGCACAACTTGCCGGAAAGCGAAAAGCTGGCTGGACAAAAATAATGTGGAATATAATGAAATACATATCGCAGAAAACCCGCCGACAAAAGAACAATTGGCTGAAATCTATCAGGCTAGCGGTGTGGAATTGAAGAAGTTTTTCAATACAAGCGGTTTAATCTATCGTTCGCTTGGCTTGAAAGACAAATTATCGACCATGACCGAAGAACAGCAATTAGAGCTTTTGGCTTCAGATGGCATGTTGATCAAGCGTCCGTTGGCTTGGGATGGAAAAAAGGTGACACTAGGTTTTAAAGAAGCCGATTACCAGAATAACTGGCTTTAAGAAACGGCATCATCTTGTATTTCACAGATGTTTATGTCAAACTGAAATTGAATCAACTACATAATTTGGAGGGGTCAAGATGAGCACACCAGCAGAACTTCGTTATTCTAAAGAACATGAATGGGTTAAGATCGAAGATGGCAATGCGCGTATCGGAATTACTCATTTCGCACAGGCTGAATTGGGGGATATCGTATTTGTTGAACTTCCACAAGTTGGCGATGAACTGAAAAAAGACCAGCCTTTCGGCAGCGTTGAATCCGTTAAAACAGTTTCGGAATTATATGCACCAATCAGCGGCAAAGTGATCGAAGTCAACTCCGAGCTTGAAGACAGCCCGGAATTCGTCAACGAGTCACCTTACGAGCAGGCATGGATGGTGGTTATTGAAGCCCCTTCTGAAGAAGAAATCAGTGATCTGATGAATGCTGATCAATACAAAGAAATGACCAACGAATAATTCCCGGAAAGCGCCTTTAATTTGGCGCTTTTTTTATTTGCGCCAAAGACGGAGAGAGTTGTGAAGAACCCCTATTCACTAGGTATCGAGTCCAATCTCTTGAACTAACCGTGCACCAACTGGTTTTTGAAAAGCTTATTTGTGGAATAACTCAATATAAAGGGGTATATTTCAACTTATATAGAAACAGCTTTTGAACTTATTCTATATTCGATGGGGTGAGTGTTATGGGAAAGGTGATTGTTGTGGAAGGGCTCAGTGATAAGACGAGAATTGCACCGCTCATTGCAGAACCCGTGACGATTCTTTGCACAAATGGTACAGTAAGTCCAACGAGACTTGAAGAATTGCTGCTGCCATATGAAGGCCAGGACATCATTATATTAGTGGATGCAGACTCTTCAGGAGAAAAATTGCGGAAGCTGGTCAAGCGTGAGTTCCCTGAAGCCCGGCATTTTTATGTGAACCGGAGCTACAAGGAAGTCGCAGCAACGCCGCTCCGGATCCTGATGGATGTGCTCATCTCAGCGAATGTCCAGGTCAATAAGCTATTAACAGAGGGATGAAGACGATGCAGGAATGGACTCATAAAGAATGGATCAAAGAAAAGAATACCAATCGCACTACCGCGTATTACTTATACACACCGATGTGCGGGACTTGTCAGGTAGCTTCCAAAATGCTGTCGGTTGTCACAGAACTATTGCCGGATCTTCCGATTGGCAAAGCGAACTTGAACTATGTACAGGAAATTGCAGGAATGTATGAAGTGGAAAGTGTTCCTTGCCTGCTGATTACAGAGAATGGGAAGCTCAAGGAAAAGATTTACGCTTTCCAATCGGTACCTTATTTATATGGCAAGTTGAAATCTGTTGACGAATATAGCCGGTCATGGTAAATTGAATTTCTGGTAAGAAAAGCGCGGGACTCTATTTGAAATAGGCGAAGCGTAAGATTTACCACCAATTAAAATCTATTCTGTTTTACTAATTTCATATCGAACTCTTATTAAGAGTGGTGGAGGGAAGTGCCCTATGAAGCCCGGCAACCGTCATGAAAATGAAATGGTGCCAAATCACACGAAGCGAAAGCTTTGGAAGATGAGAGATTGGTTTCCGTATAATATACGTTTGCCCTTCTGCTCAGTTATGCGCGGAAGGGTTTTTTATTTTTAGGATTCAGGGGTGTTCAACGAATGATC
Source organism: Planococcus sp. APC 3900 (assembly GCF_030407735.1). NCBI lineage: Bacteria > Bacillati > Bacillota > Bacilli > Caryophanales > Caryophanaceae > Planococcus > Planococcus sp. APC 3900. The sequence goes on from NZ_JASDCT010000007.1 coordinate 134,956, forward strand.
GAGTTAAAGAAAGTGACGAAAAAATTTGATACAGGCAAGGCGGTTCTTACGGCTGTCGACCAAGTTGATTTATCTATTGCTGATGGAGAAATATTTGGGATTATCGGATATAGTGGAGCCGGTAAAAGTACATTAATCCGCTTGTTGAATGGATTGGAAAAACCGACTTCCGGCACTGTGGAAATCAACGGAAAGGTAATTACGTCCATTAAAGGCGGGGAATTGCGGAAAGCGCGCCAAAAAGTCAGCATGATTTTCCAGCATTTCAACTTATTATGGTCGAGGACGGTTAAAGAGAACATCGAATTCCCTTTGGAAATTGCGGGAGTCTCAAAAGCGCAGCGTGGAAAACGGGTGCAGGAACTGATTGAGCTGGTTGGATTATCGGGCCGCGAAAATGCTTATCCATCGGAACTGTCTGGCGGACAGAAGCAGCGTGTCGGTATTGCCCGTGCGCTGGCGAACGATCCGGAAGTCCTATTATGTGATGAAGCAACTTCTGCACTTGATCCGGAAACGACAGACGCAATCCTAGATTTATTGGTCGATATCAACAAGCGATTAGGCTTGACCATCGTATTGATTACTCATGAAATGCACGTCATCCGAAAAATCTGTCATCGTGTTGCTGTAATGGAAGGCGGGCGTGTCGTGGAGCTCGGGGATGTTCTGAATGTTTTCCAATCACCAAAAGAAGAAATCACCAAACGCTTTGTGGCCCAGGTCACTGATAGTGGAGATTCACAGGAAACCATCAAAAACCTTCGTGAGTTGTATCCGACAGGCGAACTGGTGAAATTGGTTTTTGTCGGAGAACAAACCGAACAGCCAATTCTGACAAAACTGATTCGCAGCCATTCGGTGGAAGTCAATATCGTCCAAGGCAATATTTCGCATACGCAACGTGGAGCTTATGGAACATTGATTCTTCAGTTGAAAGGCTCTCCTGGTGAAATGGAAGAAGCTTTGGCATTTCTCCACTCAGAAGATGTTCAAACGGAGGTAATGCACAATGATTGATTCGTTATTCCCCAATGTAGATTGGGACAGTATGTGGGAAGCCACACTTGAAACTCTTTATATGACAGCTTTATCAACGTTGTTTACATTCATCATCGGTTTGGCTCTTGGAATCCTGTTATTTTTGACAGCTCCGAAGCAATTATGGGCAAATAAAGTGGTCAATTGGCTGACAGGTGCATTCGTTAATATATTCCGCTCCATTCCATTTATCATTTTGATTATTTTATTGATTCCTTTTACGTTATTCCTGATGGGTTCCATTCGGGGGCCAAACGCAGCTTTGCCCGCATTGATCATCGGCTCAGCTCCATTTTATGCACGCATGGTGTTGATTGCATTAAAGGAAATCGACAAAGGAGTCATCGAAGCAGCACGCTCTATGGGCGCGACGACCGGCACAATCATTTGGAAAGTGCTGCTGCCTGAATCGAAACCGGCATTGATTTCCGGAATTACGGTAACAGCCATCGCATTGGTCGGCTATACGGCTATGGCAGGCATCATCGGTGCAGGCGGCCTTGGGACATTGGCTTTCCTGGATGGTTTTCAGCGCAGCCGTGAAGACGTCACATTGATGGCGACGATCCTAATCTTGATCATTGTGTTCGTCATTCAATATATTGGTGATTTGGTAACAACAAAAGCAGATAAACGGTAATTGCGGATTTTCCGTTCCATAAACTAAAACACAGCAAAAGGGAGAGATAAAGATGAAGAAATTTGTAGTAGGAACAGCGTTGACAGCTTTAGTACTTGCAGGATGCGGAAATGGCGGAGCGGGTGAAGAAGAATCTAAGACTTTGCGTGTTGGTGCTTCCAATGTACCCCATGCTGAAATTCTAGAGCAAGCACAGCCACTTCTTGAAGAACAAGGAATCGAATTGGAAATTGAAACATATCAGGATTATGTCCTCCCTAACGAAGACTTGGAGTCTGGTGAAATTGATGCCAACTACTTCCAGCATATTCCGTATTTAGAATCACAGCTAGCGGATCATGGCTATGAATTCGAAAATGCTGGCGGAATCCACATCGAACCAATCGGAGTCTACTCACAGGATTACGCATCTCTTGATGAACTTCCAGAAGGCGGTACGATTTTGATGAGCAACTCGGTAGCGGATCATGGGCGTATTCTGTCACTGCTTGAAGCTGAAGGTTTGATCAAATTGGCTGAAGGCGTTGATAAAACAGCTGCTGAAGTAAGCGATGTTGTTGAAAATCCTAAAAATCTTCAGTTTGACGCGAACTATGAGGCAGCCCTGCTGGTTCAAATGTATGAATCCGGTGAAGGCGATGCTGTCTTGATCAATTCCAACTATGCCATTGATGCAGGAATTAGCCCGTTGGAAGATTCAATTGCACTTGAATCATCAGAGTCGCCTTATGTAAACATTATTGCTGTTCGCGCTGGCGATGAAGAGAATGAAAATGTAAAAGCATTGGTAGAAGTTTTGACATCTCAGGAAATCCAGGATTTCATTCTGGAAGAGTGGGGCGGAGCGGTCGTACCAGTAGATTGATTTTAAAAAGCATCTTTCGGGATGCTTTTTTATTTTTGGTGAAATAATAAAAATATTCCGTAAATTAATGTATAACTTACATTTTGTCTTAGTCTGTGCTACTTTTGAATAATAAAAAAGAAGCATTTGTTCATATGAGGAGGACAATTTCGTGAAATTCAATTTTGGTTTATTGCCGAGAATCATTGTGGCAATCGTTTTAGGTGTCCTTATTGGATTAGTTGCACCGGAAAGTATGGTGCGGGTTTTCGCTACCTTTACATCGCTTTTCGGAAATTTCCTAAACTTTGTGGTGCCGTTGATCATTCTTGGGTTCATTGCTCCAGGTATTGCGAAATTAGGAAAAGGTTCAGGCAAATTACTGGGGATGGCTACTGGTGCAGCATATGCGTCTACCATCATAGCAGGCGTGTTAGCTTTTTTTGTGGCAGTTACAGTCTTGCCTAATTTTATGCAAGAAGGTTCTTTAAGTGGCATGGAAGATCCGGAAAAGGCATTAGCAGCGACGTTCATTACATTAGACATGCCCCCTGTCTTTGGTGTGATGTCTGCACTGATTCTCGCGTTCTTGCTCGGTATCGGCATGGCGTCAACGGGCAGCAAAGTTATGGTTTCGTTTTTTGATGAATTCCAGGCGATTATTGAAAAGACAATTTCTTATGTCATCATTCCTCTTTTGCCATTTCATATCTTTGGTATTTTTGCGAACATGGCGTATGGCGGAGCCGTATTTGAAATTCTGTCATTGTTTGCGATTGTCTTTGTCATGATCATCATTCTGCATTGGGTAATGCTATTGCTGCAGTATTCAACAGCAGGAGCATTGAAAGGAAGAAATCCATTTATCCTACTAAAAACCATGATGCCGGCTTATTTTACAGCTCTAGGAACGCAGTCTTCAGCAGCGACTATCCCGGTGACGCTTCGCCAGGCACGCAAATCGGGTGCCAATGAACGGGTAGCGGACTTTACAGTTCCTTTGTTTGCGACGATTCATTTGTCAGGCAGTACCATTACTTTGGTGTCCTGTGCCATCGGTGTCTTATTGTTGACGGGCGGAACCCCAGTGTTCAGCGATTTCTTTCCATTCATTTTAATGTTGGGCGTTACGATGATAGCAGCTCCAGGAGTTCCGGGAGGCGCTGTTATGGCAGCAATCGGATTGCTGGAAGTCATGCTTGGATTTGACCCTACTATGGTGGCGTTGATGATCGCCCTTTACATGGCCCAGGACAGCTTTGGAACAGCTGCCAACGTCACGGGTGACGGCGCTTTGGCACATATTGTAGATCGTTTTACAAATGGCAAGAAAAGTTTGCAATAATTAAGCGATTCTGGAGATTGCGGCTATTTCATCTAGTCTATTCTATTGGTAATTTCTGTGCTATTATAACGGAGATATTACACAATAGGGGGAAACATCATGAAGAAATTTGCAGCAATCGCGTTAACTGCCACCGTTTTTTTGGCGGCATGTGGAACAGATGAAACATCCGATACGAAAGAAGCGACTGCAGACTCAGGCGTTTCTGAAACGGACAAAGATGTAAAGCAAGAATTGATGAAGTTTTATATGGCCATTCCAAATACGATCAATGCAGTTGACGGCGATTTGAATTTGTTTGAAATGGGCCAAGCTGAAGGTACATTGCCAGAGGGTGAGGAACTGCAGACAATGAAGGATGCAGCTATCCTATCTGCTGAAAATGCGGCAGATGCTGTAGAAACCTTAGAAATTCCAACAGCATTGGAAGGTCAGCAAGAACAAATCGAAACAGCATTTACAGCGATAATGGAATCTTATGAGATGAAAGCCGAAGCATTGGCGAAAGACGCTTCTTTTGAAGCAGCTGACAAAAAGTTTGGTGAAGCGGATGCTTTGTTAAATGAATTGTTGGTGGAGCAGGATTTAGCCCCTTCGAGCGTCTACAATGAAGTTTCACAGTAAATAGATTGAACCCCAGACATTCACTTGTCTGGGGTTTTCTGATATTGGTAGATTAATAAGGAAATAGTTCTATTTTCAGATTAATTAGACAATAGCCGTGTTTATATGGTTGTTGATGGGGTATACTTACAAACGTAATCCTAAATCCCAAAAGATTGAAAGGAATGGTTCATTATCGAATCGCAAGGAATTGAAAAGACGGAGAAAATGGAACAGGCATTCAGAAACGCACATGGTTTCGGAATTGACGAGTACCAAAATGACCCTGACAAAATCATCGAAGTAGAACAGCGCCGTGAACAGGATTATCAGCTAGGCCAAAAAGTAGCCAGCCAAATCGAACGGCAGGTACATCGAGACTAAACATATAAAAACGGAACCAGCATCCTCGGATGCTGGTTTTTTATTGATACGGATTCTCATTTAGATACCTTTTATTGAAAATATAGAAGCATGACAGTTGTCATACAGCGCTTTTAGAAAATACTAGGAAATACAGTATTCTAAAATGTTTTGCTTAAACTTTTGAAGCAGTTTAATGATTTGCCAGTAAGGTGAATATGGGTTAAGATTAGAATGATACTAATTAAGAATGCTTTGCCATTCAAAATTAACTTTATGGAGGTATTTACATGTCAACTTTGGTCATTAAAGATTTACACGTTAAAATCGAAGACAAAGAGATTTTAAAGGGTGTAGACTTAACAATTAATACAGGTGAAATACATGCAATCATGGGGCCTAACGGCACAGGGAAATCTACTTTAGCATCGGCTATCATGGGGCATCCAAAATATGAAATTACTCAAGGATCTATCACTTTGGACGGCGAAGACGTTCTCGAGATGGAAGTTGACGAACGCGCACGCGCTGGCCTTTTCCTAGGTATGCAATATCCAAGCGAAATTTCTGGAGTGACTAATGCTGACTTTATGCGTTCAGCAATGAACGCACGCCGCGAAGAAGGCGATGAAATTTCATTGATGAAATTCATCCGCGAGTTGGACAGCAAAATGGAAGTGCTTGATATGCAGGAAGATATGGCACAGCGTTACTTGAACGAAGGCTTCTCAGGCGGGGAAAAGAAACGCAATGAGATTCTTCAATTGATGATGATCAAACCGAAATTCGCGATTCTGGATGAGATTGACTCTGGTTTGGATATCGATGCATTGAAAGTTGTTTCAGAAGGCATTAACCAAATGAGAAGCGAAAGCTTTGGCTGCTTGATCATCACTCATTATCAGCGTTTGCTGAACTACATCACTCCTGACCATGTCCATGTAATGATGCAAGGACGCGTAGTCAAATCAGGTGGAGAAGAACTTTCTCACAAACTTGAAGCTGAAGGCTATGACTGGATCAAAGCTGAACTTGGCATCGAAGATGAGACTGTAGGACAACAAGCTTAATTGGAAGGGGCAACTAACGTGACGGTTGAAACAAATCTATCAATAACCGAGCAGGAAGTACGTTCCTTCTCGGCTTCTAAATCAGAACCTGAAGAGTTTACAAACTTGCGTGTTCAGGCGCTTGCAGCTGCAGAAACATTGCCGTTGCCAAAACCTGATAAAACAAAAATCACTGCCTGGAACTTTACAGAATTTCCGGTTCATTCAACAGAGAGTTCAACTTACTCATCGCTTACAGAGCTGCCTGAAGAGGTTCAGTCTCTTGTTGACTTGAAACAGAAAAGCTTGTATATCCAGCATAACAATACACCAGCCTATTTAGCATTGCCTGAAGAGCTGAAAGCACAGGGAGTTATCTTGACAGATATCTTCACAGCGATTCGTGACCATGCAGATCTTGTTGGGAAATACTTTATGAATGAGGCAGTAAAAGCTGAAGAACATAAATTGACATCACTTCATGCAGCTTTATTAAACGGCGGAGTATTTCTTTATGTTCCTAAAAACGTCATAGTTGAAGAACCTGTACAAGTGGTATTCATTCATGACAATGAAGATGCTTCGCTGTTCAACCACGTGTTGGTGGTAGCAGACACAAGCAGCCAGGTGACTTACGTTGAAACCTATATCTCCACTGTTCCGCACGCGAACGGATTGGCGAATATCGTTTCTGAAGTCATTGCGGAAGATAATGCAAAAATCACTTACGGCGCAGTAGATGTATTGGCTGAAGGATTTACTGCTTACATCAACCGCCGCGGAGTGGCAAAACGCGATGCGACGATTGAATGGGCACTTGGCATGATGAACGACAGCGATACCATCTCTGAAAATACAACTTACCTGATTGGCGATAACTCAACAGGCGATACAAAAACAGTGGTAGTTGGAAGAGGGTCCCAGAAACAGAACTTTACAACAACTGTAAGGCATTGGGGCAAAAATTCAGAAGGCCAGATCTTGACTCACGGCGTGATGAAAGAAGCCGCATCTGCTATTTTCAACGGGATCGGTAAAATCGAACACGGTGCATCAAAAGCCAATGCCGAACAGGAATCGCGTGTGCTGATGTTGAGTGAAAAAGCACGTGGAGACGCTAACCCGATTCTTCTAATCGATGAAGATGACGTAACTGCAGGACACGCTGCATCAGTCGGACGTGTTGATCCGCTTCAATTGTATTATTTGATGAGCCGAGGCATTACAAAACAAGAAGCTGAACGTCTTGTTATTCACGGCTTCCTGGCACCGGTTGTCCGTGTATTGCCAATCGAAGGCGTTAAAAAGCAATTGACGGAGGTTATCGAAAGGAAAGTCCGCTAATGATCAACCAAGAGATAAAAAGCTATTTTCCGATACTCAACCAAGAAATAAATGGGCATCCGCTTGTTTATCTGGACAGCGCAGCCACTTCACAGAAGCCGGTTCAAGTGATCGAAGCCATGAAGAACTACTATGAGTTCGACAATGCCAACGTACATCGGGGCGTCCATACGCTCGGGAACCGTGCAACTGAAAAGTACGAAGGCGCGCGCGACAAAGTCCGGAAATTCATCAACGCCAATTCAACGGAAGAAATCATTTTCCTGCGGGGAACGACAACAGCCATTAACCTTGTTGCGCAAAGCTACGGCCGAGCCAATGTGAATGAAGGCGATGAAATTGTCATCACCTACATGGAACACCATTCCAATATTATTCCGTGGCAACAATTGGCGAAAGAACGTGGAGCCATTTTGAAATATGTTGAACTTGAAAAAGATGGCACGATTTCCTTGGAGCAGGTTCGCGCTGCTGTAACCGAACGGACGAAGATTGTTTCGATGGTCTATGTCTCGAATGTTCTCGGCACTATGAACCCGGTCAAAGAAGTCGCTCAGATCGCCCATGAAAATGGAGCGGTTATGGTTGTCGATGGCGCTCAAGCAGCACCGCATCTGAAAATAGATGTACAGCAGCTTGACTGTGATTTCTTTGCTTTTTCCGGCCATAAAATGTGCGGCCCTACAGGGATCGGCGTTCTTTATGGCAAAAAAGAATTATTGAACAACATGGAACCGGTGGAGTTTGGTGGAGAAATGATTGATTTTGTCGGATTGTACGATTCGACTTGGAAAGAGCTGCCCTGGAAGTTTGAAGGCGGTACACCTATTATTGCAGGTGCTGTCGGATTAGGCGCAGCGATTGATTTTCTCAACGAAATCGGCTTAAATGAAATTGAGAAACATGAGCACCAAATGGCTGCTTATGCGATGGATAAAATGGGCGGCATCGAAGGACTGGAAATCTACGGTCCAGCTGATCCCCAGCATCGGGCAGGCATCGTCACCTTCAACTTGAACGATGTCCATCCGCATGATGTTGCCACTGTCCTTGACATGAGCGGTATTGCGGTTCGTGCAGGCCATCACTGTGCGCAGCCTTTGATGAAATGGCTGGAAGTTACAGCTACAGCACGCGCAAGCTTCTACTTATACAATAGCGAGTCAGATGTTGACCGCTTAGTGGAAGGTCTGCGTTCAGCAAAGGAGTATTTCAACGATGTCTTCTAATTTAGATCAATTATACCGACGCGTCATTATGGACCATTACAAAACGCCCCGCAATAAGGGCACAATTGAAAACAACAGCGTCAATATCGAGATGAACAATCCGACCTGTGGAGATCGCATCCATCTGACTTTGCAGGTCGAAGACGGCATCGTCAAAGATGCGAAGTTTGACGGTGAAGGATGTTCGATTTCTATGGCTTCAGCTTCGATGATGACGCAGGCAGTTAAGGGGCAGGAAATTGATACGGCATTACGGCTTTCCGGCATCTTTTCTGATATGATGCTTGGCAAAGAGTACGATGATTCGATTGACCTTGGTGATATTGAAGCATTGCAAGGCGTCTCTCAGTTCCCGGCCCGTATTAAATGTGCGACTTTAGCTTGGAAAGCCATGGAAAAAGGCGTGCAAAACGAAGAAAAATCGTAACACAGAACGGAGGAACGACGATGGCGAAAAAAATGCCGGAAATCGGTGATTATAAATATGGGTTCCACGATAAGGATGTTTCAGTTTTTAGATCCAAACGTGGACTTACTGAAGATATTGTAAGAGAAATTTCGAAGATCAAAGAAGAACCGGAATGGATGTTGAAATCCCGTCTGAAAGCATTGAAATTGTTTTACTCAATGCCGATGCCACAATGGGGTGGAGATCTGGGTTCGTTGAACTTTGATGAAATTACGTATTACGTAAAACCATCTGAAGCAAGCCAGACTTCTTGGGATGAAGTTCCTGAAGAAATCAAACGCACATTCGACAAGTTGGGCATTCCAGAAGCAGAGCAAAAATATTTGGCTGGTGTATCGGCTCAGTATGAATCTGAAGTGGTTTACCACAACATGAAAGTTGAATTGGAAGATATGGGGATCGTCTTTAAAGACACCGGTGCCGCTCTTCGTGAAAACGAAGACCTGTTCAAAGAATACTGGCAGTCGGTCATCCCGGCAGCTGACAATAAATTCGCTGCATTGAATACTGCAGTATGGTCTGGTGGATCTTTCATCTACGTGCCTAAAGGCATCAAAGTGGAATCTCCTCTACAGGCTTACTTCCGTATCAACTCTGAAAACATGGGTCAATTCGAACGTACATTGATCATTGTCGATGAAGGCGCAAGCGTACATTACGTGGAAGGCTGTACAGCTCCAGTCTACACAACGAATTCACTTCACTCAGCGGTAGTTGAAATCATTGTGAAGAAAGATGCATATTGCCGTTACACGACCATCCAGAACTGGGCGAACAACGTCTATAACCTAGTGACCAAGCGTGCATTTGTTGACGCTAACGGTACAATGGAATGGATCGATGGCAACATCGGATCGAAATTGACAATGAAATACCCAGCTGTTTACTTGAAAGGCGAAGGCGCACGCGGCATGACGTTGTCGATTGCAATCGCCGGCAAAGGACAACATCAGGATGCTGGAGCGAAAATGATCCATTTGGCTCCTAATACATCTTCTTCTATTGTTTCGAAGTCAATCTCGAAACAAGGAGGTAAAGTTTCGTATCGCGGAATCGTGCACTTCGGCCGCAAAGCCGATGGCGCTCGTTCAAACATCGAGTGTGATACATTGATTATGGATAATCAGTCTACTTCTGATACTATTCCATACAATGAAATCCTGAACGACAACGTATCTTTGGAGCACGAAGCGAAAGTTTCGAAAGTATCTGAAGAGCAATTGTTCTACTTGATGAGCCGTGGCGTTTCTGAACAGGAAGCAACAGAAATGATCGTAATGGGCTTTATCGAACCATTCACGAAAGAACTTCCAATGGAATATGCGGTTGAAATGAACCGTTTGATCAAGTTCGAAATGGAAGGCTCGATCGGTTAATAGATTAATCCAAAACCCTTGGCATGACATTGTTCATGCCAAGGGTTATTTTTATTTCTTTCAGGGGAATAAGAGGCGATTGCTGGATTCTTCAGTTTTAGGGTCTACAGAATGGGTATAGGAACTAAGAGCTTAAATTTAAAAGGAGGAATGTAGGACATGAGTCAAACATTCGATGCATTGAAAGAAAAACTAAGCAATGCAGATTTAGGACAGGCGAAAGAAGTCATGGAACAAGCCAAACAAGCATATGAAGACGGGAAAATCGATGAAAACGAAAAGAAAGAGCTTTTCGAATCGGCTAAATCCGTAATTGGCGGAAAAGGGCTAGGCGGATTATTTTAAGTCATTAAGATAAAACTTCTTAACCGATGAAAATAGTGAATAGGAAAAAACCCGGCGCATTGGTGCCGGGTTTTTTCGGATTGCCGAAAGCCATTGCCAACTTTTTCGGATCGCACTACAGCTCGTGTTCTATCAGAAACTTTGGCACAACGATGGAAAATCCATATGAACGATTGCCAATTCCGGCGAACGGCCAGAAAGCATCAAAGTACCCGTTGATGGAAAGAGGAGAGACGATCATCGAAGCGGCAAGGCCTTTTGCCTAGTTATCTTATTCGGATATTTTCAGTCATTACGAAAACAGCGTTTCTGCATGATCAATGGGATTTTTTTAAAAAGAGAAGAGACACAGCAGAAACGGATTTCCTGTGAAACGAAGGCTTTTAGTATTTAATATTTTTCAACGCTTCACGTTTACTGAGCGGCATTAGGGAGTGCTCGAAAACGAAAGTCCGAACCCACTCCGCATCTGTTTTAGCATACTCGCGCAATGCCCAGCCAATGGCTTTTTGAATGAAAAATTCAGAAGAACCAGCGTGCTTCAAAATGATTTGGCTGAGTGCTGCAGGATCGGTATCTTGCTTATATTTCAATTGATGGAGAATGGCAGCGCGATTTGTCCACATATTTTCTGCTTGTGACCATTTAAGCATATGAAGAGTTCCGGCAGCGCGTTCTGTTTGAATAACATGCCCCAAAGTTCGCGGTGCAATGGCGTCGACGCTGTCCCACCAGGATTTGCTTTCAATCACTTGCTGTAAAAACGGCAGGTCCTCCAAAGTCAGCTGCGTTTTCATTTTTTCAAGCACAGCAATGGCAGCGTATTGGTACTCGCGCTCCGGCAACTCATAAAGTTTCCATACCTCTTCGGTTAAATGCCTGCGTTCGGGCAAATGGAACTCGCGGAACTGCTGATTCAATAAAGCTTTTCGCAAAGGTGTTTTAATGCCTAAAAAAGCAAATTGTTTGCGCATATAAGCAGCCATTGGTGCGGCCATTTCCATGTTGCGGTGAGCTTCAAACTTATTTATAATTCCTTTGGAGTCCCAAGGCTGTTTTTCCATCAGATCAACCTCCCAAGTCTTTTGTGAAAGTGTAGCATACCCAAAAGCAGGGAACTGAATAATAAGAATAGATTCCCTCAGTTCTGCTTAATCTATCGGCAGAAATCTATTATAAAGACGCTGGTTTTTTTCTATGCTATCATAAAATAATAACGAAAAAATGGAGGCGGGACAATGATCTATGTAGGTTTGACGGGTTGGGGAGACCATCCGGATGTCTATAGCCCAGGCTCAAAGAAAACAGAAAAATTGATTGATTACAGTGCACATTTTCCAATCGTTGAATTGGATTCCTCTTTCTATGCTGTACAGCCCGAGCGGAATATCCGCAAGTGGATTGAGGAAACTCCTGATCAATTTCAGTTTGTGGTAAAAGCTTATCAGGGCATGACCGGCCACCAGCGGGGAGAGAATCCATTTGAAACGCGCGATGAGATGTTTGATGCATTCAGCAAATCCATTCGTCCATTGAAAGAAGCCGGTAAACTGGCGATGGTGCTGTTGCAGTTTCCGCCATGGTTTGACTGCCAAAAAGAAAATGTCGACCAGCTTCGTGAAATAACGGAGCGACTGAAGGAATTTGATATGGCTATCGAGTTCCGCCACCAATCCTGGTATGCTGAAGGGATGAGCGAAAAGACATTGGAGTTTCTGCGAGAAAACCATCTGATCCATTCAGTCTGTGATGAACCACAGGCAGGGGATGGTTCCATTCCCCTTGTTCCGGTGTCTACACGTAAAGACAAAGTCTTGCTGCGTCTTCACGGCCGTAATGTGCACGGCTGGCTCAATCCGGGGCACGGCCAAAAATGGCGTGAAGTACGCTATCTCTATGATTACAATCAAAAAGAATTAGAAGAAATAAGCCGCGCCGTAAAGGCTTTATCCGACACCACAGAAAATGTTTATGTCATCTTCAATAATAATTCGGGAGGTCATGCGGCAGGCGACGCCAAACAGTTTCAGGAAATGAATGGTTTGGCATTTGAAGGCCTTTCGCCGAAACAAATGGATCTGTTTGAAGGTGAATTTTGATGGTTTTTATCGTCATGGCGCTTGTCGGAATCGTTTCCGGTATCGTAGGCGCTTTGATTGGTTTAGGGGGAGGCGTCATTCTGGTTCCGGCACTATTATTTCTTGGAACAGGCTTTGCTTTTTTCCCTGAATTATCTCCTCAACAAATTGTTGGCTTATCCGTTATTATGATGATTTTCACTGGTCTGTCTTCAACCTTGGCTTATATGAAAGTCGGAACGGTCGATTACAAAAGTGGTATCATTTTCTTTGCGGGCAGTGCGCCGGGAACGGTAATCGGTGCTTTTGTCAATAAAAACCTGGATCTTCCTTCATTCAATCTTTATTTCGGCATTCTTTTGGTCCTGCTCTCTTTGCTTTTATTGATTAGAGATCATTTAAAGGAAGTCCATTGGTTTGTTGATAACGGCCGCCAGACGACTTTTATAGATAAGCAGCAGAAAGAATATATATATGGTTACCCTATTTGGTTTGCTTTGCTGCTGACCTTTTTTGTGGGGTTTGCTTCAGGGCTTTTCGGAATCGGTGGAGGATCCATCATTGTCCCTGCCATGATTCTATTGTTTTTGTTTCCGCCTCATGTGGCGATCGGAACATCGATGTTCATGGTCTTTTTATCAGCCATCATCAATTCCATCACTCACATCTCATTGGGGCATGTGCCATGGATCTACACAGCGGCAGTAGTCCCAGGTGCATACATTGGTGCGAAACTCGGAGCTCGGCTAAACAAACACCTTAACTCCGAAACGTTGGTCATTATTTTACGTCTAGTGCTCCTGGTTCTGGGGCTTCGATCGATTTACGAAGGAATATTTAGTTCTTAAAGAGGTGTTTTCATGAGCGAAACCATTCATATTTACCATACCAATGATTTGCATAGCCATTTCAAGAATTGGCCGCGCATCAAGTCTTTTCTCGCTGAGCGGAAAAGCTGGCATGAAGAGGCTGGCGATGTTTGTTTGATTCTGGATATTGGTGACCACGTTGATCGCTCGCATCCGTATACGGAAGGAACAGCTGGCCAGGGTAATGTGCTTTTGCTTAACGAAGTGCATTACGATGCCGTTACTATCGGCAATAATGAAGGCATCACCTTGTCCAAGGACGAACTCAATAATTTATATGTTGAAGCGGATTTTGAGGTAGTGGTATCGAATTTATTTGACTTGCAAGGGCGCCGGCCGGATTGGGCAAAGCCTTTCCACGTTATTCATACAAAAAATGGCACACGCATCGGACTGGTGGGAGCGACTGCAGAATTCACCCCCTTTTATCAGAAACTTGGCTGGAAGATCACCGATGCAAAACAATCGATTATAGAAGCAGTAAAGGAAATTGAAAACGAAGTGGATCTAATCGTCTGCCTGTCTCATCTTGGTGTTAAGGAAGATGAATTATTAGCCGAGCTTTGTCCACAGATCCACCTTATTTTAGGTGCTCATACCCATCATATTTTTCATGACGGGAAGTGGCAAGGAAATACGCTGATGGGGGCTGCTGGTAAGTTTGGTTTTTATATCGGCCATGTCACTGTAGAGGAGCAGTTTGAGAAATCTTCTGCACAACTGATCGAGACTTCCCAACTAAGAAAAGTGGAGGAAGGATTTGATGAATTCCTGGTCGAGCAGGGAAAACTGCAATTGGGGGAACTGGTCTTCCACAGCACGAAAAGCTTAAAAGCAGAGTGGTTTAAAGACTCCGAGATGGGTCTATTATTCGGACAGGCATTGATCGAATTTACGGAAGCAGACTGTGCGCTTTTTAATGCTGGAATTTTTATGCAAGATATGCCGAAAGGTGCTCTGACTCGCTATGATTTCCATAAAATGCTGCCACATCCGATCAATCCGTGTCTTGTCGAACTGAGTGGAGCGGAGTTGAAAGAAATCTACCTGCAATCGCTGAATGCGGAATGGCCACAGCTTGAATTAAAAGGAATGGGATTCCGTGGTGTGGTTTTTGGGAAGATGCTTCATATGAATATGGAGATAACTGATCACCATTTTTATATCAATGGACAGCTGGCGATGCATGACCAAATCTATAAACTGGTGACGTTGGATATGTTGACATTCGGTTATTTTTTCCCGAGTTTAAAGAGAGCGCCTAAAACGTATTTCATGCCTGAGTTCCTGCGGGATGTTTTCAGTCAGTATTTTCACAGCAAAGCCCTTAAGTAGAAGGAATGTTCAGACTAAAAAGGCATTTGATTTTGTCAGTATTTTGGGCTATGCTAACAAAGAAATATATATTGGTGGGTAGAGGCTGCAGAGCTGATCAGTAGGATGTGCGAGTTTGACCGCGTTGACCGCATCTGAAAGGAAGTTTTGCCGAAATCGATTTTCTGGGGTCTCCGGAAATTGGATTGGGATCATTCTGAACAAGAATGATACTGTCATTTAGGCGGAAGCGTAAATGGAGGGCTACAGGGTTGTTTGATGTGTATCGCACAGACGAATTGTAGAAGGCTGACTGATCCAACTGGAGAGGTCGGCCTTTTTTGTCTCATTTTTCACCCATCAAAAAATAAGGAGGAGTTTTCATGGAGAATACGATTTTTTCGATTTTGCCGCCGATTATTGCAATCGTTATGGTGTTATTGACACGCCGTGTCCTGTTGTCACTGGGGACAGGTATTGTCGCGGCAGCCGTAATTTTGACTTGGTTTGCACCAATTGATGCTTTACAGGAGCTTGTCAAATCATTTACGATCATTTTTTGGGACGAAGGCTTTAACGCTTATAATGTCTTTATCATTCTTTTTCTTTTATTGCTTGGCATCATCACCGCGTTCGTCAGCTTATCCGGCGGCAGCCATGCCTTTGCTGAGTGGGCTTCGACACGCATCAAGTCAAGAAGAGGCGCAAAAGTCCTTACAGTGGTTTTAGGCATCGTCATCTTTATCGATGATTATTTCAATGCTTTGGCTGTCGGACAGGTTGCACGCCCAATCACCGACCGCTACAAAGTTTCACGTGCGAAACTTGCCTATTTCATCGATTCGACTGCAGCGCCAGTTTGTGTAATCTCGCCAGTTTCAAGTTGGGGAGCTGCAATCATAGGGATTGTTGCTACGATCTTGGCTGGCCAGACTTTTGTGGAATATTCCGCTTTAGAAGCCTTCCTGTGGATGGCACCGATGAATTTCTATGTAGTTGCTTCGTTGGCGATTGTTTTCTTTGTAGCTATCCGGGATGTGGATTTCGGGGAAATGAAGAAACACGAAGTGCTGGCAATTACAAAGGGACAGCTTTTTGACCCTAAGAAAACCATACCGGGTGAAATGAAAGAAGAGTTCCCTTCGCATTCTTATGGACATGTAAGAGACCTATTGCTTCCAATTCTATTGTTGATTGTCGGTACTGTAGGCGCGATGATCTGGACGGGTTATCAGAATGCTGGACATGTTTTCGATATTTGGTTGATTTTTGAAAATACCGATGTTCCCGCTTCCCTGTTAGCAGGCGGAATTTTGGGTGCATTGACGTCGATCATTCTATATGTTCTGCAGATGAAAAAGAACGAAACAGCTACTGTTGGATGGATTGGAAAAGGCATCTGGGCTGGCCTTAAATCAATGATAGGAGCCGTACTCATTTTAGTCTTTGCCTGGTCTTTGACTTCTTTGATCGGTTCTCTTGAAACTGGCGCTTATCTAGCGGGTGTGGTTTCTGATGGCAATATTCCAACTTCAATTCTGCCAGTCTTATTATTTGTTCTCGCAGGAATCATGGCTTTCTCAACAGGAACTTCATGGGGTTCATTCGGCATCCTGTTGCCGATTGCTGGAACCATTATGATTGAAGCGGAACCTTCGCTGCTGCTGCCGGCGCTATCCGCAGTCTTGGCGGGAGCTGTGTTTGGAGATCATTGTTCACCTATTTCCGATACGACGATTTTGTCTTCAACTGGAGCGGGGAGCAATCACATGGACCATGTCTTAACGCAGATACCGTATGCATTAACAGCTGCAGTCATTGCTGCAATAGGGTATATTGTCATAGGTTTGACCGGTTCTTTGCTGCTGTCATTAGGAACAGTGGCTTTGGTGCTGGCAGTGTTATTCATTGTCTGGTCACGACGGACAACTATTATTGAAAAACAACAAAATGCTTAAGTAAAAGAAGGCAGAGAAGCTTATTCTCTGCCTTTTTACTTTTGCTGCAATAGTTTTTTTAGAAAATATTTTGATTTCATCTTTACATTAAAGGAGCCTCTCGGTATACTATTTCTAGATTAACTAATAATCTGAAAATAATCAAAATTCCTATTTTTATGTAAATAAAATGGGAGAAAACAAAGGGGGAAGAGAGATGGAACGTTCGCAATGGGGTACACGTGCCGGCTTTATCATGGCTGCCGTCGGCTCTGCAGTAGGTCTTGGGAACATATGGCGTTTTCCGTATGTTGCGTATGAAA
Source organism: Planococcus sp. APC 3900 (assembly GCF_030407735.1). NCBI lineage: Bacteria > Bacillati > Bacillota > Bacilli > Caryophanales > Caryophanaceae > Planococcus > Planococcus sp. APC 3900. Next base: position 152,125 of record NZ_JASDCT010000007.1, read on the forward strand.
ATGGCGGGGGTGCATTTTTCATACCGTATCTATTTGCATTGTTGACTGCAGGGATACCGATTCTTATACTTGAATTTACCATTGGCCATAAGTATCGCGGGTCAGCACCGTTGTCATTCTTTAGAATGGGCGGCAAGAAGTTGGAATGGATGGGATGGTGGGCTGTCTTTGTGTCCTTTATCATATCTGTATATTATGCTGTAATCATCGCCTGGGCAATGCGCTATACTATATTTTCTTTCAATCAGGCATGGGGTACGGATACACAAGATTTCCTGTTCAATGATTTTTTACAGCTGACAGTTCAACCGGGACAGACCGGCGGAATTGTCTGGGGTGTATTCATTCCATTGGCATTGGTGTGGATCATTACATTGGGGATTCTGCTGGCAGGTGTTAAAAAAGGAATTGAACTGGCCAACCGGATTTTCATTCCGACATTGGTGGTCATTTTCCTTGCTGTTGTAATTCGAGCGGTCACATTGGATGGCGCATTGACAGGATTGGAAGCCTTCTTCCAACCAGATTTTGATGCCATACTGAATCCGACGGTTTGGGTAGCGGCCTATGGGCATATTTTCTTCAGTTTATCAGTAGCATTCGCTATCATGATCACATACTCAAGTTATCTTCCGAAAAAATCAGATATCACAAATAATGCATTTATCACAGGATTCGCCAACTCTGCTTTTGAATTATTAGCAGGGATTGGAATATTTGCAGCTCTTGGATTTATGGCTGCTCAGCAGGGCGTCGCTGTAGGTGATGTCGCAACTGCAGGCGTCGGTCTTGCTTTTGTGGTTTTTCCACAGATCATCAATGAGTTTCCAGGATTCAATGGCTTGTTCGGGACTCTGTTCTTCTTGTCTCTGACACTTGCGGGTTTGACTTCATTAATATCAATTACTGAAACTTATGTCGCTGGATTCTCTGAGAAATTTGGAATTTCCCGTAACAAAGCGGTGTTATTCGGAGGCGGACTTGCTGCTTTGATTTCGATTCTGTTTGCGACACAAGGTGGATTGTACTTCCTGGATCTGGCAGATTACTTCATTAACCAATTTGGGGTTGCAGCAATCGGATTAGTGGAAGTTGTGCTGGTTGTTTGGGTCTTCCGCAAAGCGGATCTTCTCAAAGGCCATGCCAACGAAATCTCGGATATCCGACTTGGCGCCTGGTGGAAATTCAGCTTAGGAATCATTACGCCAATCGTTCTGGGTTATATGATGTTTGGACTTTTGAAACTGAATATCCTGAAAGAGTTTGAAACGGAAACCGGAAATTACGAAGGATATTCCGATATGTTCACCTTAGCAGGTGGTGTGGCTGTTGCTGCAGCTGCATTGATCTTTGGAATCCTCTTCTCTATCGGTAAATGGCATAAAGAACAAGGCGAATATGACGAGCGCAATTAAAAGGGGGAGCTTCATATGACAGTAAGTTCGATTGTCGTCATGATTATTGGGATGGTCATCATTTGGGGTGGCTTAGCTGCTAGCATCATTCATGCAGTTAGAAGCAGCAAAAAGAATAAAGCAAGAGATGCTGCAAATAACGTTTAATTTAAAGGCCCGGAAACTCCTAGTTTCCGGGTTTCTTTATGCTTTCATGGCAGTAGGTGAGCTTGTGAGGAACATGCCTTTATGATACATTTGGAATAGAACCGGATTCCATCCATAAATCAGATAGATAGGGGACGATGTGCGTGTCAACAAAGCAGGAACATCTTAGAAAGCCCGATTGGTTAAAGATTAAACTCAATACCAATGAAAACTATACCGATTTGAAGAAAATGATGCGAGAAAATAACTTGAACACAGTCTGTGAAGAAGCAAGGTGTCCGAATATCCATGAATGCTGGGGAACGCGGAGAACCGCTACGTTCATGATCCTCGGTGCCGTCTGTACAAGAGCATGCCGTTTTTGTGCAGTGAAAACCGGGTTGCCGAATGAGTTGGATCTTCAGGAGCCGGAACGGGTAGCCGCTTCTGTAAAAATGATGAACCTGAAACATGCGGTCATCACGGCAGTCGCACGTGACGATTTGAAAGATGGCGGCTCTGCTGTGTTTGCAGAGACAATACGTGCGATTAAACGAGCCAACCCATTTACAACTGTTGAAGTCCTGCCATCTGATATGGGTGGAATCTATGAAAATCTGGAACGGCTGATGGATGCTAAACCGGATATTTTGAACCACAATATAGAAACTGTGCGCCGTTTGACGCCAAGAGTCAGAGCACGAGCCAAATATGACCGGTCACTGGAATTGCTGAAGCGTTCGAAAGAATTGCATCCGGATATTCCAACAAAATCATCTTTGATGATCGGTTTAGGGGAGACCAAGGAAGAGATCATTGAAGTCATGGACGATCTCCGTGCTAACGATGTGGATATCATGACGATTGGCCAATACTTACAGCCCACAAAAAAACATTTGAATGTACAGAAATATTATTCGCCGAAGGAATTCAAGGAATTTTGGGAAATTGCGATGGCCAAAGGGTTCTCGCATTGCCAGGCAGGCCCTCTGGTGCGAAGCAGCTATCATGCGGATGAGCAAGTCAATGCAGCTGCTAAAGAGCGTCAGCGACTCGGAGAAGAGCAAGCAGCTGCTATAAACAGCTAATGGATGGTGAGGAAAATGATTACACTGGAACAGTTGAACTATGAAATACTGATCGATTACCGGGAAGGTTTCAAAGAAGAGGCATTAACTGCCCGCTATAGCGAAATTCTTTCGAAATACGATTATATCCTGGGGGATTGGGGTTACGGCCAATTGCGGTTAAAGGGCTTTTTCGAAGACACTAACCACAAAGCAACCTATGATACGAAAATCAGTACACTGCAGGATTATCTCTATGAATACTGCAATTTTGGCTGCGCCTATTTCGTTATCCGGAAAACCGGTAAAGCGGTAATGCCGATTGAAGAATCAGAACAGCAGGCTCCCGAAGCGGACATATAATCCGCCGGGGGTTTTTTCATGCAATATGATATGATTAAAGTAGAAATGAAAGATTTTTAAACGCCTATTGGAGGGTTTTTTATGTATTTTATTGACCGCAACAATATCACTGAAACGATTCAGTATATGAATTCTTTATTGAAGCATTACGAAAGCCAAGAACAGTGGACTTCGTTCGGCGACCAGCTGGCATTGGAACGGATTGGAGCGAACCTCATCGAGTCGATTATTGATGTCGGCAACTCCATGATTGATGGATTTATCATGCGCGACCCTGGAAGCTACGATGATATTATCGATATATTGGTGGACGAAAAAGTGATTACAGAAGAAATGGATCAACCGCTGAAGCAGGTTATTACATTGCGGAAAATGCTGGTGCGGCAATTTATGAAAGTTGATCACCAGGCCATTACGAATGCAATCGATGAAAACATGGAATCGTTGAAAGCATTTGGCCCGAAAGTCGAACATTACCTGGTTCATGAACTGGGGCCTGTTTCAGCATTTATACCGGAGACGAAGGATGGCAATTAAAACGTATCAAGCTTATTGCCTTGATTTGGATGGGACAATTTTTCGTGGATCGGAAGCGGTTGAAGAAGCGGCAGGTTTTGTCGAACGGCTGCAGGAAAAAGGTGTAGAGCCTTTTTTTGTTACAAATAATGCATCCATGACGCAACAGCAGCTAAAAGACAAAATGGCTGGCTTCGGAATCCGGGCAAAAAAAGAACAGATCATTTCCTCTGCGATTGCTGCAGCAAAATACATCAAACGCTGGTATGCCGGAGATACAGTCTATATGATCGGTTCAGATGGTTTGGATCAAGCATTGCGCCAGGAAGGTTTGACGCGGGTAGGCGATCAGGCGGGAATCGTGCTGATGGGGATTGACCGCAATATTACGTACGACAAGCTGGCAACAGCCTGCCTGCAAATTCGGAATGGGGCAGTCTTTTTATCGACCAATCAGGATTTGGCTTTTCCTTCTGAAAAAGGGTTACTGCCCGGAAATGGGGCATTCACAACTTTGGTAGCCGCTTCGACTGGAGTAGATCCCGTTTATATCGGAAAACCGGAGATGCATATGCTGGAAGCCATTCAGCTGGAGTTCGGTTTCGACAAACAGGATATGGTGATGGTCGGCGATAACTACGATACGGATATCCAGGCAGGTATTCGTTTTGGGATCGACACGGTCCATGTCAATACCGGTGTCAGCCGGATGGAGGAAGTGCTGAGAAAAGAACAGCCTCCAAACTTTGCGATTGAAAATCTTGGATTTTGGGAGATATAAATTAAGGCAGTCTTATATTTTCCCGAACTTCCTGCTATGGATGCCGCTGGCTTTGACAGCTTTCAAGGCAGCAAAAAAGCCGTTTTTCAACGGCTTAAAACAAAGGGTTCTCCTCTATGAATTCATAGACTTTTTTCGTCAGTTCATCTGGAGAGTCCGCTTCAACAATCTCTCCGTTAACCAGGGCATAAAGAGACTCGGAACATTTTGTGCAATAGCTTAAACAGCCGTATTCCAAAACGTCGAGATTGGGATCCCGTTCGAGTTTTTCAAAAGAATCTTGTGCGCCATTGGCAATATTGCTGATGCAAAATTCTACAATCGGTTTCATTCTAAGTCACCTCACTACAACGAAATCCTACCTTTTTTCGCAGCTGGAGTCAATTAATTGATTTCTAGTAAAAGCATTGTGAAAGTTATCACAATCAGCTATACTCATATTTGAGAAATTGATGCGACAGACGAAAATTAAAGGAGATTTTTATGCGAAAACTAGTCTTACTTGGAGGCGGTTACGGCAATATGCGGATTTTGCTTCGTTTATTGCCAACCAACCTTCCTCAGGATACAGAAATCATTTTAATTGACCGGACACCATTCCATAGCATGAAGACCGAGTTTTATGCATTGGCTGCTGGAACAGAAGCAGACCATGAAGTCCGTGTTCCTTTCCCGGAACATGAGCGGCTGACAGTGGTAAATGGCGAAATCCTGGAAATTGGCCTGCAGGAAAAATGCATTTTCATGGAAAGCGGCGAACGCGTTGCCTATGACGATTTGGTGATCGGACTCGGTTGCGAGGACAAATACCATAGCGTGCCGGGAGCGGATGAGTTCACTTTCAGCATTCAGACGATCGGCAAATCCCGTGCCACTTACCAAGCATTGCTTGGTCTTCCATCAGGCGCTGTAGTCGGTGTTGTTGGAGCGGGGCTCAGCGGAATCGAGCTTGCCAGCGAATTGCGTGAAAGCCGAAGCGATTTGAAGATTAAGTTGTTCGACCGCAGTCCTCGGATCTTGCGTGATTTCCCTGAACGCTTGAGTAACTTTGTGAAAAAATGGTTCGAGAACCACAACGTTGATGTAGTATCAAACTCCAACATCACAAAAGTTGAACCGAACCTTCTTTATAACCATGAAGAGACGATTCCAGTTGATGCTGTTGTTTGGACAGCGGGAATCCAACCAGTCAAGCCGGTCCGTGACCTTGGTCTTGAGAGCGACAATAGCGGACGGATCGTCATCAACCAATATCATCAGCTGCCGAATGATGAACATGTCTATGTTGTCGGGGATTGTGCCGCATTGCCAATGGCACCTTCAGCCCAATTGGCGGAAGAACAGGCTGAACAAATTGTGAAGATCTTGAAAGCGACTTGGAAAGGTGAACCATTGCCTGAAACCATGCCTGAAATCAAACTTAAAGGATTCCTTGGCTCTTTGGGCAAAAAACAAGGCTTCGCTTATTTGGCTGATCGCACAGTTACAGGCCGCATCGCCCGATTAATGAAGTCCGGCGTATTGTGGATGTATAAATGGCATAATGGATAATGAAAAAAAGCGCTCATGATTGAGCGCTTTTTTCATTGGCTTCAGTAAATCCATGTTTTTCAAGTTCACGGTAGACAGGCTTCAACTGAACATAGCCTTCCCCGACAACTTCCCCTTCAACCAATACCAATGGATAAAAGAATTCGTCATCCAATATGCGCTGGGCATAATCTTTCTGGTGGTCGAGTTCAATGGGTTTCTCAATATCAATGTAGGTAATTGAAAATGGCTGATCCTTGTATTTTCTTGAGATGGCGGCTTCCAGCCATTCGTACGTATCGATTGAAGACGGTGCATTAACACAGCTGGCACAAATAACTTCGGTTCCGTATACTTCGATGGATATTTCTTTCTGCATAATTTTGAACCTCCTATGAATTCATTAGTGGCTTTTTCTCTCTAATCACATTATAATGATTATAATGAAAGGAGTCGATATAAATGACTGAAGCTTTGATTGAAGATCAAGTAATGGAAGTCTTAGATAAATTACGTCCATTCCTTTTGCGTGACGGGGGAGACTGCGAACTTGTTGATGTAGAAGATGGTATCGTAAAACTTCGTCTGCTCGGTGCATGCGGCAGCTGCCCAAGTTCGACAATTACATTAAAAGCAGGGATTGAACGCGCGTTAGTGGAAGAAGTTCCTGGCATCGTAGAAGTAGAACAAGTATTTTAATGCCAAGGGACCTTAATGGGTCCCTTTTTCTGTATTATATAATCTCTCTAGGCAGTCTTTTATCGATTTTCGACTTGTTCAAGCGTTTCAAGGCGGACAGCTTGAATAGTAATGGAAACAATTGCTATGATAACCCATATAGGAAGGTGATTTCATTGACAGAAGTAGTAGAAATTACAGAAGCGGCCTCATTTCAAGTAAAAGAAATGATGCGCCATAACGAAGAAGAAGGATCCTTTTTGCGTGTTGCAGTCAAAGGCGGCGGATGCAGCGGACTGACATACGGTATGGGGTTTGAAAAAACTCAGAGTGACGCTGATGATCTGTATGAGCAATTTGGAATCCCGATTTTGGTTGCAAAAGAAGATGCACCTATTCTCCAAGGTACGGTTGTTGATTACAAACAGTCCTTGATGGGTGGAGGATTTACAATTGAAAATCCGAATGCCATCGCTTCATGCGGCTGCGGAACTTCGTTCCGGACAGCCAAAAAAGCGGGTACACCGGAAAACTGTTGAAAGTCGGTCACAAACCGGCTTTTTTGTTGTGGAAAAACAGCGATAAATTACAGTCACCAGTTGAAATCATGCTGTAAAAGGTCTAGTATAGTGTATAGGTGTTTATCGGTATAACAGGAGTAGGACTCTTAGTGAATATACGATGAAAAAATGACTTGAAGGTGGTTGCGATTGTGTTGAAAAGACCGTCAATATTAGTATTAGGAGCAGGTTACGGTGGATTGACTACTGTAGTAAACCTGCAAAAAGAGTTTGGCACAGATGCTGTAGATATTACTTTGATCAACAAAAACGAATACCATTATGAAAGCACATGGCTTCATGAGGCAGCTGCAGGAACATTGCTTCCAGAGCAGGTGCGTTACGATATCAAAGACGTGATCGATGGTGTGAAAGTGAAGTTCGTCCAAGCTACTGTCGAAGCTATTGATGTAGTTGGCAAAAAAGTTTCTACAGATAACGGCGAGTTTACATACGACTATATCGTTATTGCACTTGGTTTTGAAGGAGAAACTTTCGGAATCGAAGGCCTTGATAAATATGCACTTTCAATTGCTAACGTTAAAGCTGCACGTTATATCCGTGAGCACATTGAATTCCAATTCGCTACATGGTCTGCAGAACCGGTTAAAGATGACAGCCGCCTAACGATTATTGTAGGTGGAGCTGGATTCACTGGAATCGAATTCCTAGGGGAATTGGCTAACCGTGTACCTGAATTGTGCAAAGAATACGATGTCCCGCGCGAAAAAGTTCGTGTCGTCTGTGTAGAAGCTGCACCAATGGTATTGCCAGGTTTCGATCCGGAATTGGTCAATTATGCAGTAGGCCATTTAGAGTCCAAAGGAATTGAATTCTCAATTGGTACGCCGGTTGTAGAAGCAACTCCAGAAGGCGTTAAAATCAAAAAAGGCGACGATGAGTTTGAATTCATCAAAGCTGGTACTGTTGTATGGGCTGCAGGCGTTCGCGGAAACCGTTTGATTGAGGCGACTCCAATCGAAAATATGCGTGCTCGTGTGAAAGTTGACAAAGATTTGCGTGCTCCAGGATTCGACGATGTCTTCATCATCGGAGATTGCGCATTGATGATCAACGAAGAGACAAACCGTCCATATCCTCCAACTGCACAAATCGCTATGCAACAAGGTGAAAATGTTGCGAAAAACTTGAAAGCTTTGATCAGCGGTGATACTACTGTTGAATTCGTTCCAGATCTAAAAGGAACTGTTTGTTCGCTTGGTGAAGATGATGCTATCGGTGTTGTATTCGGCAAAAAAGTGACAGGCAAAAGAGCTTCATTTATGAAGAAAATGATTGATAACCGTGCGTTGTTCATGATTGGTGGACCAAAGCTGGTAATGAAAAAAGGTAAATTCAACGTTCTGTAAAGATTCGATCCAAGCTCCCTTCGCGGGGAGCTTTTTTTGTAGATTCGAAAATATTGACTACAGGCATTCAGTGCTTAATGGCTCATTCTGAATTTCAAGTAAAGGGGGAGATTGTTGGTGGCACGTTCAAAACGCGGCAATGTCTGGCTTGGGGCCGCAGGGCTGGTCGTGAATTCCAGTGGCCAATGGCTGGTCGTTAAAAAAAGATACGGGGGACTTCACGGAAAATGGTCACTTCCGGCAGGATTTGTACAAGGCGATGAAACTATTGATCAAGCGGCAGTTAGGGAAGTGAAAGAAGAAACTGGCATCAATTGTAGACTGGTTGGAATGATCGGGTTTCGTTCAGGGGTCATTCGGGAAGAAATCAGCGACAATATGGCGATTTTTTTACTGGATGCTATCGATGAAGGACAGCCTATCCAAGCGCAATTGTCTGAGCTTTACGAAGCAGGTTGGCAATCGCCTGCTGATTTATCCAATGATGCAGAAGCATCTGTTATGCTTCATGAAATGGCTTCTTTCGTATTAGAAGAAGGATTGGGGTTAATTGAAAACGTAGATCCGGGCAAAGTATTCGGATATTCGGATTATAGGTTATTTTTCAGAAAATGAAAATTCATACACAAAAGAGACAAAAATAACGCGAGATGCGTTATTTTTTTTCTTTTTAGTTGCACTTTATTTGAATTCCATGCTATATTATCAGAATATTACAAACAAGAACAGAAGGAGGTGTTTCGAATGACGATCTTCAAAAAGACTAAAAACGTCAACCAATGCCCTTATTGTGCTGGACAAGGATATTTTCAATTGCGGCTGGGCGGTTCAGAAACTTGCTCCTGCTGTTCCGGTTCCGGTAAAAAATAACAAAAAGAAACGAACGGATCACTTAACACCGTTCGTTTCTTTTTTTATGGAGAATTTCTGTATAAGGGTCTCCACGCTTTTGCCGGTGTCCTACTGCTACTTCGGTTGCCCCACTTTTCGGTGTCTAGGCTCCAGCAGCCAACACCTCGGAACACAAGCCACTCCAGCTGTGCAGCTGAAAAAATGCTGAACAGCCAGAGCGTCTTATGCCTGTCGAAGTTGAACGGCTGCCTCCGCTTTTCTATCATAAGTGACAAAGCGATGAACTCTGTTCTCCTAGATTGAAAGCCTCTGTTTTTTCGGGTAAACTGATGAAGGGAATAACGGAGGTTAGAATTCATGAACAGTTCATTTACGATTGTGCAATTGATTATATCTATGTTGCTTTTTTATGTAATGTTTTTTGGGATCGGGTTTTTGTTGAATATGTTGCTGCGCATGACTTGGCTGATGGCTATCGTTTATCCGATTGTCATTTTGCTGGTGGTGGATGACGTAGGCGTATTCGATTACTTTACGAATCCGGGTGAATCTTTTTCAATGCTTGGAGACACGATCACTTCCATGACTGGCAGTGATATTGCCGTATTATTAGCCGGTTGGGCTGGCGCCATCACAGCAGGATTTGTGATGAAGATCCTTCGTAAAATGGGATATCAAATGTTTTAAAAAAATCGCCTTTCCGGTTATCCGGATCGGCGATTTTTTAATGATTCTATTGGTTAGCGCAGTATGCCATAGAAAACGAATGAAATCGCTATACCTGTCAAAGCGCCCATGAAAACTTCACTTGGTTTGTGGCCTAGAAGAGTTTTCAGTTCTTCAATCTTTTCTTCTTCTTTTTTCTGCGGCCATTTTCTGGTTTCATCCATGAAAAGGTAGATATCCTGCCGCATTTTGTTGATTGTCAAAGCTTGCTGGCCTGCCTGAAACCGAACGCCGGTAGCATCGTACATGGTAATGACTGCGAACATCGTTGAAACAGCAAATATTGTGGAAGAGACGCCATGCTCGAAAGCCACTGCCGTCGTTAAAGACGTTACTGCAGCTGAATGGGAACTGGGCATTCCGCCGGTTGAAGAAAACAGCTTCCAATCAAGTTCACGCGTTACAGCGTACTGAATAGGGATTTTTATAAATTGAGCGAACAGAATTGCGAATAAGGCAATCATTAAAGGCAAGTTAGAAAAAATTTCCATGTGGGACCACAACCTTTCTGTCTGACTATGGTTTTATCGTACATCAGAAAAGTGGAATTTGCGAACGCTGATTATTCCTTCGTCACACGAACTACTCGAATTTCGAATTAAATGCTACACTTAAAGAGAACAGATAAAGGAGGAATTTTATGCAAATCAACTTACAGCAGCATTCACAGAATAGCGGTGCCGAAATCCTTATTGTCGGCTTAAGCCGACATCCGGAAAACAGCAGAGGATGGGATGAATTTGCAAAGCGTTTTGATGGCAAATTAGAAGGCTGGGTCAAAGATGATCTGTCATTCGATTTAAAATCGTTGATCACCTATCCGGCAATGTCTGGAGATGTTCCACGCGTCTTATTTATTGGGTTGAATGACCGCAAGAAATTGACGGAAGAAGACCTGCGTTCATGCTTTGGATTGGCAGGCAAAGAATTAGCCAAGAAAAAAATTAAGCATGCAGCAGTCTACCTGGAATCGTTTGAGAATGACAAAGTCACATCAGAAGATGTTGCCTTTTTGGCTGCAGAAGCGATTACCATGGGAGGCTATAGTTTTGATGATTACAAGACGACTTCCAATGAAACACAAGTAAAATTGGAAGCTTTGACTTTCCTATCCAATGACGGTTCTGAGGATATTGAATCGGCTGCAATCATCGGTTCTGTTTTCGGCCAGTCTGTTAATGAAGCCCGGACCCTTGTCAATATGCCGGCGAACATCTTAACGGCAACAGCGATGGGAGAGTATGCACGGGAGCTTGGCGAAACCTACGGCTTTGAAACGGATATATTAGGCAAAGCCGAGCTTGAAGAATTGGGCATGGGTGCAATTCTTGCAGTTAACCAAGGATCGATTGAAGAGCCTCGCCTGATCGTTTTGAAATACAAAGCGACAGAAGGCTTTGAAAACCCATTGGCGCTTGTCGGCAAGGGGATCACCTTTGACACTGGCGGCTATTCGATCAAGCCGAAGGACGGCATTGTCGGCATGAAAGGCGATATGGGCGGTGCCGCTGCAGTGCTAGGAGCAATGCGGATCATTGGAGAGCTGCAGCCGAAGCAAAATGTCATAGCGGTTATTGCCTCAACTGATAACATGATTTCAGGAAATGCTTTCAAACCAGATGATGTCATTACATCCATGAGTGGTAAAACCATTGAAATCCTTAACACCGATGCTGAAGGGCGATTGGTGCTGGCAGATTCCGTGAGCTATGCGAAGCAACTTGGTGCCACTCGTATTGTCGATGTAGCGACGCTGACAGGCGGCGTTATTGTAGCGTTAGGAAAAGACAAAACAGGTGCTTTGACGAATGACGAAGCATTTTTCGAAACTTTCCTGGAGGCCTCTATGGAAAGTGGCGAGTTTGTCTGGCGTTTGCCTTTAACAGAAAGCGATAAGAAGCGCATCCGGAAAAGCAACGTGGCCGATTTGAATAATTCGCCTGGCCGCGATGGCCATATGATTTTCGGCGGGGGGTTTGTCGGTGAATTCGCCGGCGATACTCCTTGGATTCATTTGGATATTGCAGGTACCTCTGATGCAGACGGCCCACATGATTTGGGGCCAAAAGGCGGAACCGGTGCAATGGTCAGAACTTTAGCGATGCTAATTGAAAAGATGGCAGACGAAGACTGAAACACAACAGAAGCTTTAGAAAATAAAAGAAGAATCAAATAGAAAGCAGCCTGCAGAATTTTTTCTGCAGGCTGCTTTTCAATGTTCGATACTTTTGTTTTCGTCTATTTCTTTCTTTTCTTCTTTCAAAGCGTCTTTCATATCGTCACGGACCGTTTCTTCAGCCACTTTGATGCCGGACATATAGGAAGCGCGTCCAATCAAATGGCCGCCTACAGGAGCCGTGATAAAGAGGAAGACAATGGCGATGACCATCTGTGTATTGAAGATGCCTTCAATCATCCAAAAATGGATGAAGGTGGCCATCAATACGCAGAGAACGCCAAGCGTAGAGCTCTTGGAGGCGGCGTGTGTGCGTGTATAGACATCCGGCAAACGGATAAGCCCTAACGCTGTAACTACGCTGAAAAGGACTCCTGTGCTCATTAATACAATGATGAGGATATTAACGATGGTCGTTTCGATCGAAAATCTCTCCTCTCTCAAGGAATTTCGCGAAGGCAGTAGTTCCAATAAAGGACAGAATACTCAACAACAAGATGATTTCCAGGAAGAATTCCGTTTCATTTATCAAGGACAGCAAAGCAACAATTGACACCAGTGAAATTCCGATGGCATCCAGTGCCACTACACGGTCAGCGATTGTCGGACCTTTAACAAGCCGGTAAAGCAACCCTGTAAATCCTATGCTGACAATGATAAGTGAAATCCAGTAAAACATCATCATGGGCGGCTCACCTCCAGAATGGCACGTTCGAATGTATCCTTGATTGAATTGACAGCATCATCGATGTCTTCAAAATCGAGTGCGTGGATAAAGAGCCTTTTCTGATCGTTTGAAATACCGACAACCAGTGTTCCAGGCGTCAATGTGATTAAAGCAGACAAAAGGGTGATTTCCCAATCCTCTTTCAACTCAGTTTCCAGTTCGAAAATAGCTGGTTTTAAGTTCATATTGGGTTTAAGGACAATCCGCAGTACCTGGATGCTCGACATGAGCAGTTCTTTAAGAAACAACAGGATCAGAAAGATGACGGCCCACACCCGGGAAGTATATAGCCGGTAGGAAAAGAACCGGCGCATTAAAATGATGATGCCGAGGCCCACAAGGAAGCCGATGGCGAATCCTGCAGGGCTAAAGGAAACGGTCATGAACATCCAGACAAAGGCCAGGAAGAAATTCAATAAGATTTGCAAAGCCATATGTCACCTACTCCTTTAATACCGCATCTATATAGATGGATGGATTCAGCAGCACTTCACCCGCGCCTGAAATGAACGGCATGAAGAGTTCCGCACCGACCCCAAATACCACTGTAATGGCAACGAGGATGACCGTCGGGATAAACATTTGATTAAAAACGGATTTCTTTAGAGGAACGGTTTCAACCGGTTCGCCCCAGAATGCATAGATGAAAATGCGTACAGCACTCAATAGCACAATCAGGCTAGTTGCCAGGATGACAATGCTGCCCCAGAATTGCGGACCTTCAAAGCCGCCTTGGACAATCAGCAGCTTGCCTGGAAATCCGCTAAGCGGAGGTATGCCGGCAAGGCCGAATGCTGCAACCAGATAGGTCCAGCCGAGAAACGGGTAGGTTTTGATCAATCCACCCATTTTCCGGAGGTCGGTCGTACCGAACAAGACCGCTACAATGCCGACTAAGAAGAACAAGGCTGCTTTGATCAGCATATCATGTAGCAGATAAAAGATGGAGCCATCAACTCCAGGCTGGTTTAATTGCGCAATCCCGAATAGAATCACACCGACAGCAATGATGATGTTATAGATGATGATCTTTTTAACGTCAAAATAGGCAAGGGCACCGACACATCCGGCTAGGATGGTCAATATTGCAATGATTCCAAGCAATTCATGGGTAAAGGTGATATTCATGGTAAAGAACAGCGTGTATGTACGCATGATTGCATAGACGCCGACTTTTGTCAGCAAAGCGCCAAACAGAGCCAATATTGGAACAGGAGGCGAGTAATACGACCCCGGTAGCCAGAAGTACAGTGGGAAGATTGCGGCTTTAAAACCGAAGACTACTAGGAACATGACAGCTATGACAGTCAGGATCCCGGTTTCTTCAATTTGTGGAATCTTCACTGCCAAATCCGCCATGTTCAACGTTCCGGTAACAGAATAGAGGAAAGCGACAGCTGCTACAAATAAAGCGGATGAAATGATGTTCACCAACAGATATTTGATGGATTCGCGCAGTTGCGGTTTTTCTCCACCATGGACGATTAAGGTATAAGAAGCCATTAGCAGCACTTCGACAAATACGAACAAGTTGAAAATATCGCCTGTCGTAAAGGCGCCATTGACACCGACCATCAAAAATAGGACAGCCGGATAATAAAAGGACTGCTCACGTTTCACACCAATTGTCGGAAAACTGTAAAACACAACAAATAAGGTGATGATCGAAGTTGTGACCACCAGTAAAGCGGACAATGGATCCGATACCATGGATATGCCGAACGGTGCCGGCCAGCTGCCAAGTGTCACAGCTTGGACACCCTCTGCATTTACTTTAGCCAATAGCACCAAAGCAGCAATCAACGTTGCGGCAGCGCCGGTTGCAGCAAGAAATCGCTGAATTTTCAGGCGCTTCGGGAAAATCATCAGGACAGTAGCAAAAAACAAAGGAATGATGATTGGAAATAGCAGTAAATTACTCATGGTCTTCAGTTCCTCTCAGCAAATCCATATTGTCGGTACCGAGCTCCTGATAAGACCGGTAAGCAAGCACTAGGAAAAATGAAGTAACAGCAAATGAAATGACAATTGCTGTCAAAATCAATGCCTGTGGAAGCGGATCAGCGTAATCGCTGACACTGACTCCGTCTGCCACGACAGGAGGGGAGATTCCTCCAAGGCCACCCATCGTCAATAACAGCAAATGGGCGCCATGGCTCAATAGCCCAGTCCCGATGATGATGCGTATCAAGCTTTTTGAAAGCATTAAGTAAACAGCTGCCATAAAGAGAAATCCGATGACAACCGACATTATTATCTCCATTATTCATCCTCTCCAATCGTTTGAATAATGGTCATCGTTACACCGACAACAACCAGGTAAACACCTGCATCGAACAGCATCGCTGAATGCAGAGAAGTTTTACCGAAAAGCGGTAAATCAAAATAATCATAAGCGTGTGTAAAAAATGGAACATCAAAGATGATGGAGGCGGCAGCAGTGGCAAGTGCCAACAGCAAGCCGATCGCTGTCATCGTCACATAATTGAGCGGCAGTATTTTTTTAACGGTTTCAATATCAAACGCAAGCATCAGCAGCACGATTGCACTAGTAGTCAACAAGCCGCCGACAAAGCCGCCGCCCGGTGTGTAATGTCCAGCAAAAAATATATGGACGGCAAACATCAGGATGATGAAAGTCACTACTTTTGTAGCCGTTTGAAGCATGACATCATTTGTTCTCATGCTGACCCTCCTTTTTGGTCATACGCAGTTTAATCATGGTAATGATGCCAATACCGGCAATGCCCAGCACTGCAATCTCAAACAATGTATCAAACCCGCGATAATCAACTAAAATAACGTTGACGATGTTTCCGCCGCCTGCTTCGGAGTAAACCGTTTCCTTGTAGAACTCAGAAATCGAAGGCAAGAACTTCTGGGAGTGAGCGGACAGCGCGACCAATGTCATAGTGACCCCAACACCCAATGCAATCAATGCGTTACCAAGGCGGAAACGCATGCGCTCTTCTTTGCGGCTGATCTGCGGCAAGTGATAGAAAGCCAGCAGGAACAGGGCAACGGAAATGGTCTCGATCACCAGTTGTGTCAACGCCAAATCCGGCGCACGGAAAATGACGAAAAACAGCGCAACTGAATAGCCGACTGCACCGAGAGCGATAATCGCCGTCAACCTTGATTTTGAAAACAAAATCGTTAATGTCGAGCCGACCAAAGCCAGCAGAATAACGATTTCATAAAAACCGATTGGTGCCAGGTTAGTCACATCAAAAGCGAAAGATTCAGTCAAGAACAGCGTTCCAAGAACAATGATGACAACAAAGCTGAACATATACACCAAATAAGAGCGGATAAATCCGGTCATGTAAAGCTTGGAAAAACGGTTCGCTCCGGTATCGCTCATAAACATCAGGTTGTCATATAACGCATTCAATGAAACAGAATCAGGGAAGCGGTCGTAGCTCTTTTGCCACTTGTGCAGCGTCCAGAACATCAGGCCGCCGACAGCAAAAATGCCGAGTGTCATAAAGAGCTCAGTATTGAAACCATGCCAAGCTGATACATGGACATCCACTTCTGACGGTGAGTTATACAAGAATGGCTGGATAGCCATTACAGCTGGTTTCACAAGCCAGTCGCCAACGCGATTCGGAATAAAGAAAATCACGATAACAAGTAAAGCAAGGAATATAGGTGAAATCAGCATACCGATCGGCGCTTCGTGCGCTGGTTTCGGCAATTCCTCCGGCTTGTGCTTGCCTGCAAAAGTATGAAACACAAAATAGAAACTGTAGATGAATGTGAAAACAGAACCAAGCCATGCCACAATCGGGAACAAAACGCCCCAAACGTCCATGGAGAATAAATCGAATTCAGTTAAAGACAGCATGGCTGTCAGGAACATTTCCTTGCTCAGGAAACCGCCGAATGGAGGCAGTCCTGCCATAGAAAAGGCGCCGATCATGGCGACGGTGAAACTGATCGGCATTAAGCCCATGAGGCCGCCGAGTTTTCGGATATCCCGTGTACCGGTCTCATGATCAACGATACCGGCAATCATGAACAGGCTGCCTTTAAAGACCGCATGGTTGATCAAATGGAAAATAGCTGCGAACCCTGCATACTTGAATGTGGTTTCCGCTATATTGTCGATATGATAGCCGGCAGCAGAAGCTCCCAGTAACGACATGATCAAGCCCAGCTGGGAAACGGTCGAGAAAGCCAGAATCCCTTTCAGGTCTTTTTGTTTCAAGGCGAAGAAAGAACCCCAGAACATAGTAAACAAGCCGACTCCGGCGACCAGCCACATCCAGGTGCCGGATAGTGCGAAAATAGGAGTCAGGCGAGCCACCAGGTAAAGGCCCGCTTTAACCATCGTCGCTGAGTGCAAGTATGCACTGACTGGAGTAGGCGCTTCCATTGCATCCGGAAGCCAGATATAGAACGGAAACTGTGCAGACTTCGTGAATGCACCGAACAGCACCAAAACGAGTGCACAGATGAAGAAGTCATGTGTTGCCAACTCAGCTGCCTGCGGAATTAATTCGCGGATGGAATATGTATCGCCCATAATGCTCAATAGCACAAATCCCCCGAGCATCATCAATCCGCCAAAAACAGTAATCATCATTGATTTCAATGCGCCAAATCTCGACCGGTCGCGAGTATACCAGTAACCGATCAAAAGGAAAGATGAAATCGATGTCAATTCCCAGAACAAGTAAAGGGTGATTAAATGGTCACTTTGGACAATGCCGAGCATTGCCGTCATGAACATCAATAAATAAACGTAGAAGTTATGTAATTGTTCACGGTGTTTGTCCAAATAAAAAATGGAATACAACACCACTAGCGCCCCAATGCCGGTAATCAGCAAAGTGAACAGTAGGCTTAACCCATCGATATATGCAACGAATGCGATATCAAGCGAAGGGATCCATTGAAATTCAGAAACTAAATTGCCGCCGTCGATGGTAGTAGGAAGCAATGAGAGATAGTAAATGAATAGCGCGACAGGGACAACCAGTACAAACCAGCCAGTATGGATTTTTCCGACTTTCTTAAATAGCAGCGGAATAAACAAAGCTGCAAGCAATGGTAAAAAGATTAAAAATACAAATGACAAATGAATCCTCCTTCCAGCATAAAGAGAAACTTCAATCAGCGGGTGCTTCATCCCTCAAGAATTGTTTGTTGATCCAATTGGGCTTCTGTGGACAGCATATCTCCTGGCATAAAAGTGGGAGCATGGCTTTCCGTTAAAGCGGGATAAACGTGAAGAGTTTCTAATTAGAAATTATAACGCAAATCAGGTGGATTTGCACCGTTCATCAATTAGCACAGCTGAATTCCTATGGCTTTCTCTGAGCTTTTGTAATAGGAAGAAACCCGATTATGTTAATTTTGTGAATTTGAAAAAAAGAGCAGCAAAAAGCCGGTTTTCCGATGAAAACCAGCTGAGCTTACATATTCTTTAATTCCTGTTCCAACAATACGTCTTCAAAATCCTGTTCAGGTTTTGCTAACGTATAGCGCAGGAAGCCGAAAGCAAGGACGAACAGCACACCTGTTACGATAAAGACGGAAGAGATGCCGATAAAGCCGCTGACGATGCCCCCGAACATTGGACCGATGATATTGCCGAGGAAACGGAAACTGGTATTATAGCCCATGATTTCGCCCTGGATTTCAATCGGTGCTTCCCGGCGCATCAAAGCGGTGGTCGTTGGAATCATTCCGCCGACTGCAATGCCGAATAGCAGGCGCAAAATGATCAATTGCCAAAGCTCGGTGACGAATGCCTGCGGAATGATAAAAATGAATGCCAACAACAGCAGAAATCCGAGAACTTTCTCATAGCCGATGGAATCACCCAAACGGCCCCAGCGCCGCGCAAATAGCAAGTTGCCGACACCCGTTGCACTGAACGTGATCCCTGCAAGAAACGCCACTTGCCCACTGCCTTCTGTCAGATGCGCAACGTAGAGAGACAATAGCGGTTGGATGCTGAAATTCCCGATTTGAATCAACGCGGTAATGATCATGACATTTAAAATCAGGCGATGGCTTAAAATACCGTTGACAATGGTCTTCGGTGCATAGACATGGGCGCCTTTTTGTTTAACGCGTCTGATTTCATGGAGACCGAAAACCACAAACAAAGCGGCAATGGCAATTACACTTGCTGTAATGAGGAACGTATACTGGAAGCCGAATGCATCTGCCATCAAGCCACCGAGGACAGGGCCAAACAGCGTCCCGGAAACACTGCCCATTTGCAATGTTCCGAGTGTTTTCCCAGCCGTTTCTTTAGAAGTCTGCGAACTGACAAATGCCAGGGAAGTAGGGATGAACCCGGTCACCACACCCATGAACAGACGGATTAAAAACAGTTCGGTAACGGAGTCGGCGGTGCCCATCATGAAAATGCTGATGGCAATCCCAAAGCCGTTGATGATTAATATCGGCTTAAAGCCGTATTTGTCAGCAATGCGCCCCCAGATTGGAGACATGATCAAGGCGGCGACAAACGTAACGCCGAATACCAGGCCCGACCAGCGCTGGACGTATTCGTCCGTGAAATTGCCGAGCGATTCGATGTAAAGAGATAAGAATGGCATAATCATCGTGGTGCTGCCGGCAACCAGGAAATTGGTGAACATGATAATAAAGAAATTCTTTTTTTGAGTATCCATATGGACCCCTTCTTTCTGAACGGAGCATCTGTTCCTATTATATGATATTTCGCTTCACGAAGAAAGTGTTGAAACTTACCAATGAATTCAAAAAACTTCTATGCTAAAATAGAGCGGGGTGAAAACGATGAAAAAAACAATGATAACGCCAATTTTATTAGCATTATTTCTTGGCGCATGCTCAGAAGAAGCGGCTCCGAAGACTGAGGAACCAACAGAAGCGACAGAAACCGCAGCTGTTGAAGTGGACGGTTATCCGCAGTTATCCACTGAAGTGGCAGACAACGAAGCACTAGTCGAACTGACGACTTCCATGGGAACCATGCAAATCAAACTATTCCCGGAAATTGCACCAAAAACCGTGGAGAACTTTTTAACACATGCAGAGGAAGGCTATTATGACGGGGTGACTTTCCACCGGGTCATTGAAGACTTCATGCTTCAGACCGGAGATCCGACCGGTACAGGGGGCGGTGGCGAAAGCATCTACGGTGCTCCATTTGAAGATGAATTTCATGACCACCTCTACAACATCCGTGGTGCATTGTCGATGGCCAATGCCGGACCCGGGACTAATGGAAGCCAGTTCTTCATTGTTCAGGCTCCTCCGGTAGCGGAAGGAGATTTGGCTGGCGATTATCCGGAAGAAATTCGGAAAGCTTACCTGGAACAAGGAGGAACACCTTGGCTTGACGGCAAACACAGCGTATTCGGCCAGGTAATCGAAGGCATGGACGTGGTCGACGCCATTGCTGCGGTTGAAACGGAACAGGAAAAACCTGTCGAAGACGTAACCATCGAATCTATAGAAATTTTAAAACAGTAGTTCACTGCAGAAAATCCTTGTAACGGGATTTTCTGCTTTTCTTTTTTTGAGTATGTGCTATTATAGCCCTTAACGCTAGAGAAATGTTAGGTGAAAAACTAATGGAAATAAGGGAAATGAACAGAAAAGCTGTTTTGGTCCTGGAAGAATGGGATCCTTTCACCATCGGTTCTGAAGGTTATGAAACGCAAATTGCAGACGTTATTACACAATTGGGCGTTATAGACCATCCATCAGATCTTGCAAAAGAAATACAAAGTATTTACAAAACGTCTTTTGAAAAGTGGATTCCACTGGAGCGCTGTGTGGACATTTCCTACAAATTGATTGCCCTTAAGTATGAGGCGAAGCACATTATTTAACAAAAAAAAGAGCTATCGACGAATTTTCGTCGAAAGCTCTTTTTTGTTGATGGTTTATCCCGCTTTAACGGGCAGTAAGATTCCCGCTTCTACAAGCGGGAGATCAACTGACCGTAAAAGTCCGATTGGATCGGGCCGACAGGATGCCGGTTACATAGGCGTTGCCGCAGGACGCGGCGCGTTTAGCCTATGTTCTGCTTTTTATCAGTGGGGGATGAAGAAAACCCCCACTGATTGAAGTTTCTCTTTATTTTGACCCTAATCCGTCTACTAAGTTCGAAGCAGGAACTTCCAACGCATTTGAAAGGATCAAAATGGTTTGGTTTGATGGGACTTCTGCGCCGCTTTCATAGGCTTGTAGCTTAGCGACACCGATTCTTGTTTTTAGTGACAATTCATCTAATGAAAGGTTACGCTCTTCACGAAGCGCTTTTAATTGGGCGTGTAAATCGTTTTTCACATTTATCCACTCCTTCTATATGGAACTTTCTTCTATTTATATAGTATCATGCACAGAATTTTTTCGATAGAACAAGTTGTGGCTTTTTTTGAACAGTTTCCACTCATTGGAAAATAGCGATGATTCCTTGGATAAAGACGACAATGATGGCAATCGGTGCGACATAACGCACCAGTACCCGCCATACATCAACCCAGACTTTCTGTTGGGAAAGCTCGTTGTGGGCGTCTTGCTTTGTCAAAACATAGCCTGCAAACAAGGATGTAAATAAAGCCCCAAGCGGCAAGCCGACTCTGCTGGTCAAAGTATCAATGAAATCAAAGAACGTAAAGCCGAAGAATATTTCCTGCGGCATAACACCGAAAGACAAGGCACTCGGAATACCGACGATGAAAATCATTAAGCCAAAAATCAACGCGACTCGGCGGCGGCGGTCATATTTGTTTTTGACACCGATCGATACCGTGATTTCAAGCATAGAAATAGACGAAGTCAACGTAGCGAACAACAACAAGATAAAGAAGATAATCATCAGGAACTCACCCATGAACAATTGGTCGAATATCGCTGGCAAAATGATGAACACTAACCCCGGACCCTGATCTGGCGTATAGCCTAAAGCGAAGACGGCCGGGAAGATGATCAGCCCAGCCATGATGGAAATCACGATGTTCAACGAGACGACGCTGACAGAAGAGCGTGTGAGATTTTCCGACTTGGACAGGTACGACGCATAAGTGATCATTCCTGCAACACCGACACTCAAAGAGAAGAACGCTTGTCCAAGTGCAACCAATGCGGTCTCGAAATTAAAGAAAGACCAGTCCGGAATAAACATGAAGCGTACGCCTTCCATGGCGCCGTCCAACGTCAGTGACCGGATCATCAGAATCAGGAAGAAAATCAACAAAGCCGGCATCATGATTTTGCTGGCACGTTCGATTCCGCCTTTAATCCCTCCTTGGACAATCCAGATGGTCAAGCCCAGGAAAGCGGCTTGGGCAAGAAGGACTTCCCATGGATTAGTGATGATGCCATTAAACAAGTTGGCAAACTCGGCATCTCCTAAATCCGAGAGCTGGAACAGAATGGAGCGTCCCAAATAAGATAGGACCCATCCTCCCACAACACTGTAAAACGACAATATAAGAAACGAAAAGATAAATCCAGACCATCCGATCAAATACCATGGTTTACCGGGAGCTTGTTTTTTCAATCCGCTGACAGCATCCGCCTGGCCTCGACGGCCGATAACGAATTCTGCAAGAAGAATCGGCAATCCGATTGCCACGGTGCTGATAATGAACAGCAGGATAAAGACACTGCCTCCGTTTGCACCGGTTTCGTATGGGAATTTCCAAATGGCGCCTAAGCCGATGGCACTGCCTGCAGCTGCAAGAACAAAGCCTAGCTTAGAACTCCATTGATCACGTTTTTTCATCATGTCACTCCTATCTCATATAGATTCACTCATTTTACACGACAGGCAGTAAAAAAAATAGCAGTATTTGAAACGCTGAGGCATTTTGGCCGTATAATAATCAAAACGATAAAAAATTGATTATTCAAACGAATCGGAGAGTGGAGCTATGGCTTCTGAAAAAAATCTTTACGGGAAGGCCCAAAAAGGAAATTCAGCTGCTTTTTATGAATGGGCAGAGACTATCCAACCGGACAGTGGCCGCTTTGCTTACCAATTAGGTGTTTCTATAGAAGTACTGCCTGACTTTCAACGCCAGTGCCTGCAGCTATTGTTTGAGGAAATCGGTGGCTTGGCGCAAGAACAGGCGCAATTGCAACTCTTTAAAATTATGGTTAAGCATTATTCAACATATACCGCTCCACTTCAAACAGATTCCAATCAGGCCATACTCGGCTTTCCAGAAGACAATGAACTGCACAGTGAGCTGCAGAAATTAGAATCGGACCAGAAAATCCCTTTAGTATTGGCTGTTTTTCACAACTGCACAAAAACGGATATCGCCACGGTGATGGGCATGCCGGAATCGCAGGCAACCCGATCAGTGGAACAGGGGTTAGCAACTTTAGAGCAAACTTTTCATTATAGTAAGCAGCAGCTTCTGCTGCGTTTGGAGATGCTCCAGAAATCTTACCGGCGTTTTGAGCCCCCGAAGCCTGCTGGCTTACAAAAACCTATTGAAATCGGAGTTCCTCTCGCTGATGATGCTTCCGCAAAAACGGTTGTTCCTCGGCCGTTCAGAAGAAAAACGGCGGTTCTGCTGGGGGGTGCAGGACTGTTTATAGCGTCTATCATCGGCATCAGTTTTATGATGGACGACCAACAGACAAAAACCGCCGGTACGACAGAATGGCAGCAAGTCGAAACAGTGACAGAGGACATGATGGCAGACTGGAAAAGACAATACGAAAGCGTTAAAGCTTCTTCTCCTGAGCGATTGGGGATGTCTCCTGAACAATATGGAAAGCTTGATTATGTCAAACAAGCGGATGCTGAAATGGAGCGTGTTTTTAGTGACAGAGCGGTGGATTCATTAGAAGGCGACCCCGAGGCTATGCAGCTTGCTGTTGAACAGATCCTTTGGCAGATTGAAACACCGCGGGGCATGGCTCTTTCGTTAGGTGCCTCTCATCCACTGCCTTCTGAAGAAGTGAATGAGTTTCTTCGGAATTACACAGCAAAAGCGACCGAACTGCAGCATTTTGCAGACAACATACTGCTGAATTATCAAGAAGAATTGGAAACTACCGCCGTTATGGGCGAGCTATCTCCGGAAAAGCTTAGGGCCCAGCCTGATGTATTTCCTGAAGAGTTGAGGTTGCTTGTCGAAGCTTTGCCCGAGTATGCACTTTTTCCTTTTGTCGATATGGAACGAGAACATTTCCGGACCGTTCGGGACGTTAATTATTTGCAGCAGCAACAGCCATTCATTGGCCATCCCTATGCGGGGCAGTATTTGCAGATGTGGAGTGAAGAACCTTATTTTAACGACAATGGATTTTTGGTTCCTCTTGAAAATGTTCCACAGAAACTGATTTTTATGGAAATGGCATTATTGGATGAGTGGGGAGAAACATCTCTATTTGACGGAACGGAAGTCGCTTACCAGCAAGTTTTTTGGCAAATGATGAAAGGCAATGACAATTCGCCTGTTTTTGATGACCAAGGCAAGGTGAAGAATGAATATAGAGCCGCTTGGAACAATGCCGCTTCATCCAATCCCATGGCTTTTCTTCTGCTGCCGATCCTGGATGAAATGGAAGCGAGCGGATGGACTGCTTCCGCACATTATGATGAACTGCAGTTCCATGATATTTTGGATGCGCTGGAAATGGAGAAGGCGGGAAGCCTTGCCGGCCGTTTGCCGAATGGCGATCTGGAGCTTGAAGAAGAGTTTGTCGACCTGCAAGATTTTGATTACAGCCGCATTAATCCATTGTACGAATCTTTCCGGGCATCCTACGATCTGCAGATTCTGGCGGGTGTTCCGCCCCTGGATGTGCTGTTCATGTACCATTATGCCAATGAAATCAATGACAGGGACACGTTATGGCACCTTTTGGCAGACAGCCCATTAAAGCCGCCGCTTGCAGCATTTAAGGAGCAGTGGCAAAATATTCCGAAGCTGACGGAAAATGTGGCCTGGGTAGAACTTTCCAAAGACACCTACAAGCAGCGGGTAAAAGAAAAAATCTTTATTTATCCCCATATACAAGCGGAGCAGTATGATGAACGCCTGGAACTGATGCTGGTCACTGAGAAAGACCGAATTTGGCAAGTCGATTACCAGCGATATGAAAGTTACGAATTGCAGGGGCAAGATCAGCAGTTCAAGCGGACAGTCGACTCGCTTTATGGAATGATTTCAGGGGATTCCGGAAAACAGCTGCCTAGCGATACCGACCCTGGAGAAGTGGCAGGCGTATTCTTTAAAGCAATTGAAAGCGAAGATATCCCGGCCATGAGAAAGCTTGTAGCTGAAAAGGACCTTCCAGATGAAAGATTCGAGGCTTTTTTGGAGCTGCGCAGTTTCCGCCCGTTTTCCGAATTCCATCAATTGACGTTCAAGACCTTTTTTGATGGTGCCCATTCCGGAATACCAACTGGCAGGGCTGAAATTCAATATGAAGCCGGGGCACAGGATAACCTGTATGAAGAAGTCTTATTCATGAAGAAAACCGCAGATGGCTGGCGTATGTCGGAGTTAAATAGTTACTGATTTTACTATCAGCATATAGTTGTGCTATAATATACAGATGCCAATAGGTGTACAGGACAATTAGATATGACTAGGAGCGGGTAAACATGACAAAAACATACCAAACAGGCGATACGGTTTCAGGTAAAGTTACAGGAATCCAGCCATACGGCGCATTCGTAGCTTTAGACGATCAAACTCAAGGATTGGTCCACATTTCAGAAATCACTCACGGTTACGTGAAAGAAGTAAGTGAGTATTTGGCAGTAGGACAAGAAGTTGACGTAAAAGTATTGGAAGTTGATGAGAAATCTAAAAAAATCAGCCTTTCAATCCGCGCACTTCAAGAGCAGCCACCAGCAGCTCAAAAGACTGAAAAACCAAAACAATCTCTTCAGTCACATGTAAACGAAAGTGACTCTGAAGGATTCAACTCTTTGAAAGACAAAATGCAAGAGTGGATCAAACGTTCTGGACAGTAAGAAAAGCAAAAGCGCCCGTTAAGCTCTGACAGACTTATGACTCGAGGAGCTGGGCGCTAGAGTCTGGGCAATAAGAAAAACGATAAAAAACGAAGCGCAGACATCATGTCTGCGCTTCGTTTTTTTTGATTTTCCGTAATCGGTATTGTAGATTTTGGCGGCTCATGCCAAGTGCAGCCGCCGCTTTTGTGACATTATTTCCATGCAGGTCCATCGCCTTCTGCAGGTAATACATTTCCGCTTCAAATAAATAATCCTCTAAAGGCAGCAGTTCTGTATTGGACTGGACAATGAAATCTTCAGGCTGGTGTGCACCCTTTAAATCGGTCTTCAGCTTAAAGTGATGGGGCAGCATGTCCGCGGTGACAACTTCCTGTGTTGTCAGCAACGAAGTAATTTCATCAAGCAGCAATTCCAGTTCCTTTAAGTTGCCTGGCCAGTCATAGGCATGGAATAGGGCACTTACTTCCTTGTCTAAGCCGTGTACGACTGAACCGACCATCATCCGATGTCGGGAAAAATAATCTTCGACGAACGGAAGTATATCTTCTTTTCGGTGGCGCAGCGGATCCAATTTGATGGTCATGGAAGAAAAGAAATAGTACAGGTCTTTCAATAACTTATGGGAGGCGATCAATTCGACAGGATCATCGCCGACACTGGCGATGAAATACGTATTGCCGCGCGACCGCTCTTCTGCCATCTTCAGCAGTTGCTCCTGCATCGGCAAAGGCAATAAGTCAATCCGTTCGCAGTAAATGGTGCCATCTCCCATTTGCTCGATTTCTTCCCCTAATTGATCGAGCAGGGTACCGTCTGTTCCATGGCAATAGAGGGTGTACATCTGCCTTTCGGAAGTATGGGCCCAGTGGATAGCTTCGGCAATCAATTCTTTGCCGGTTCCTGATTCTCCTACCAGCAGAACGGGCAATTTCGCCATTGCAGCTTTTTCGGCGGTGGCAATGACTTTTTTCATGCTTTTGGAAACGGCCGTAATCGCTGAGAAAGTAATGGGCTCCCCGTATTTTTTCAGGGGCTGGTAAATCACTTTTTCAAGCGTCGTTACATCACGCGACAATTCAATGGCACCGATCAGTTTTCGTTCTTCAAACACCGGGTACGTGTCATTGATCGTCGTAATTTCCTGGCCTTTGCGGTTCCAATAGGTCTGCTTAACATTGAAGACAGGTGTTCCGCTTTGAAGAACCTTCAATAATGTACTTTCATGCTGATCGAAACGGAACATCTCCAAAAGAGACCGATCTGCCAGCTCCTCAAAATCAAATCCCTCTATTTCACGCATCTTTTTATTATAAAGAATGGTTTTTCCCTTGGTATCTATGGCATGGATCCCTATTGCCACATGTTCTCCGGCAAACTTATAGAAAGGGGATAAATCGATATGATCGGACTTCAAAATGCTCACTCCAAAATTATTTTGACTTTTTAAACAAAAACACTTGAATTATGCAACAATCTTTTGCATTATTATATATGGAAGCAGTTTAAAAGTGCAAATTTTTTTTGCGCTTACTTAAAACTCAAGGAGGATTTACATGATTCCCTACAAACACGAACCGTTCACAGATTTCTCGATTGAAAAAAACCGTACAGACTACCTGGAAGGCTTGAAGACAGTTGAAGCTTACCTAGGTCAGGACTATCCGTTAATTATTGGTGGCGAACGCATCACTACCGAAGATAAAATCGTGTCATTTAACCCGTCAAATAAAGAAGAACTAATTGGAAACGTTTCGAAATCATCTAAAGAGTTGGCTGAAAAAGCAATGCAAGCAGCTGACGAAGCTTTTAAAACGTGGAAAAAAGTAAAACCTGAAGTCCGCGCTGATGTACTGATGAGAGCAGCTGCAATCGTCCGTCGCCGCAAACATGAATTCTCGGCACTTTTGACAAAAGAAGCAGGCAAGCCTTGGAACGAAGCAGATGCAGATACAGCAGAAGCAATCGACTTTATGGAATACTACGCTCGCCAAATGCTGCGCCTGAAAGACGGCATGCCAGTGGAAAGCCGCCCAGGCGAAGACAACCGCTATGACTATATTCCTTTAGGAGTAGGTGTTGTTATTTCTCCTTGGAACTTCGCTTTCGCGATTATGGCCGGAACAACAGTTGCAGCAATGGTAGCTGGAAACACTGTTCTATTGAAACCTGCTTCAACTACTCCAGTCGTTGCTTATAAATTCATTGAAGTTCTAGAAGAAGCGGGCATGCCACCGGGTGTAGTCAACTATATTCCAGGACCAGGATCTGAAGTCGGAGATTATTTAGTGGATCATGCGAACACACGCTTCATCTCATTCACGGGATCTAAGGAAGTCGGCCTGCGCATTGCAGAACGTTCTGCAAAAGTGAATGAAGGGCAAGTTTGGATGAAACGCCTGATTGCTGAAATGGGTGGAAAAAATACAATGGTTGTGGATAAAGAAGCTGACCTTGAGCTTGCTGCACAATCGATTGTAAAATCCGCTTTCGGCTTCAGTGGACAGAAATGTTCAGCCGGATCACGCGCAGTTATCGTAGAAGATGTATACGATACTGTTTTAGAACGTGTTATTGAGTTGACGAAAGAATTGACCATCGGAGATCCGACAGATCAGTCAAACTACATGGGGCCGGTAATCGACGGCAATTCATACAAGAAAATCATGAGCTACATTGAAATCGGTAAAGAAGAAGGCCGTTTGGTCGCTGGTGGAGATGGAGATGATTCTAAAGGCTTTTTCGTTAACCCGACAGTCTTTGCTGATCTTGATCCTCAAGCCCGCATTATGCAGGAAGAAATTTTTGGCCCGGTTGTCGGCTTGATGAAAGCAAAAGATTTTGACCATGCAATCGAAATCGCCAATAACACGGAATATGGTTTGACTGGTGGAGTAATTACCAACAACCGTGAAAATCTTGAAAAAGCCCGTGAAGATTTCCATGTAGGAAACCTTTACTTCAACCGCGGCTGTACAGGCGCAATCGTCGGATACCAGTCGTTCGGTGGCTTCAATATGTCCGGTACTGATTCAAAAGCTGGCGGACCAGATTACATTGGTCTTCACATGCAAGCAAAAACAACTTCTGAAATGTATTGATTCATTTTTTGAATGTATTAACAAACAACAAATGGTATAATAATTCATTAAGGAGGCAGACGAAGGTCTGCCTTTTTTAAAAAAGGAGGAATTTACATGACACAGACACAGGCCATCATTGAACAGACAGAAAAGTACGGGGCGAATAACTACCACCCACTGCCGATCGTTATTACTGAAGCAGAAGGTGTTTGGGTAAAAGATCCAGAAGGCAACAAGTTCATGGATATGCTGTCAGCTTATTCGGCTGTCAACCAAGGGCATCGCCACCCGAAAATCATTCAGGCACTAAAAGATCAAGCGGACCGCGTTACCTTGACTTCGCGTGCTTTCCATAATGACAAATTGGCTCCATGGTACCAAATGATCTGCGATATTTCCGGCAAGGAAATGGCATTGCCGATGAATACAGGTGCTGAAGCTGTAGAAACGGCATTCAAAGCTGCGCGCCGTTGGGCATACGATGTTAAAGGTGTTGCGGATAACCAGGCAGAGATTATTGCATGCGACGGAAACTTCCATGGCCGTACAATGACCGCTGTTTCATTATCATCCGATCCTGAATACCGCAAAGGCTTTGGCCCGATGCTTCCGGGAATCAACTTGATTCCTTTTGGAGATTTGGAAGCATTGAAAAATGCCATTACGCCAAATACTGCAGCATTCTTGATCGAACCGATTCAAGGAGAAGCGGGGATCATTATGCCTCCACAAGGATTCCTGAAAGCAGCAAGAGAACTTTGCCGCGAAAACAATGTTCTTTTCATCGCTGATGAAATCCAATGTGGACTTGCACGTACTGGAAAAATGTTCGCCTGTGAATGGGAAGATGTAAATCCTGATATGTATATTCTAGGCAAAGCGCTTGGCGGGGGAGTCTTCCCGATTTCATGTGTCGTAGCCGACAAATCCATCTTGGGTGTATTCAATCCGGGATCACACGGTTCAACATTCGGCGGGAACCCGCTTGCTTGTGCTGTCTCAGTCGCTTCTATGGAAGTGTTGCTTGATGAGAAACTTTCTGAGCGCTCCCAAGAGCTGGGTGAATACTTCATGGAGAAATTGCGTGAAATCGACCACCCTTCAGTGAAAGAAGTCAGAGGCCGTGGATTGTTCATCGGTATGGAATTGACTGAAGCTGCAAGACCTTACTGTGAACAATTAAAAGAGTTGGGCCTTTTATGCAAGGAAACGCATGATACGGTCATCCGTTTTGCTCCTCCGTTGATCATTTCAAAAGAAGAGTTGGACTGGGCAATTGAGCGCATTCAAAAAGTGTTCTCTAAATAGCATTCAGATGGCACATAAATATTGACATGTGTTACACTAGATGCTGAGTAATTACTAAAATATAAAGAGGCGAACTAATACAATGTCTGAAAACTTGAACTTGTTGACGTCAACGCAGAATGTTATTAAAACTGCATTGGATAAGCTTGGATACGAAGATGCGATGTACGAACTTCTAAAAGAACCAATGCGGCTTATGGAAGTGCGCATTCCGGTGCGTATGGATGATGGCAAAACAAAAGTCTTTACGGGTTACCGTGCACAACACAGCGACGCGGTAGGACCGACAAAAGGTGGAGTCCGTTTTCATCCGGATGTAAATCGTGACGAAGTCATTGCTTTATCCATGTGGATGACATTAAAATGTGGGATTGTAGAATTGCCATATGGTGGAGCAAAAGGTGGAATCATCTGTGACCCGCGCGAAATGTCCATGCACGAAATCGAAAAATTGAGTCGTGGATATGTCCGTGCGATCAGTCAGATTGTAGGACCTAACAAAGACATCCCGGCACCTGATGTGTTTACCAACTCGCAGATTATGGCGTGGATGTACGATGAATACAGCAAAATCGATGAATTCAACTCTCCTGGCTTTATTACGGGTAAACCAATTGTTCTTGGTGGATCTCAAGGCCGCGACAAAGCAACGGCTCAAGGAGTGACTATCTGTATTAACGAAGCTGCAAAAAAACGGGGTCTTGATATGAAAGGTGCTCGTGTTGTCATTCAAGGTTTCGGTAACGCGGGTAGCTTCCTGGCAAAATTCCTTCATGATGCGGGAGCAAAAGTGGTCGGTATTTCCGACGCTTATGGCGCCCTTCATGACCCGGATGGTTTGGATATCGATTACCTATTGGACCGCCGCGATAGTTTCGGAACGGTTACCACGTTATTCGATAATACCATCACCAACAAAGAATTGTTTGAATTGGACTGCGATATCCTGGTTCCGGCAGCGATTGCCAATCAAATCACAGAAGAAAACGCCAATGACATCAAAGCTTCCATTGTCGTCGAAGCCGCAAACGGCCCAACTACAGCTGAAGCTACGAAAATGCTGACAGATCGGGGAATCCTTTTGGTTCCTGACGTCCTGGCAAGTTCTGGTGGAGTTACCGTATCTTACTTTGAATGGGTGCAAAATAACCAAGGTTATTATTGGACGCAAGAAGAAGTGGACGAAAAACTCAACAAAAAATTGGTTGATGCTTTTGAAAATGTCTATAATGTAGCAACTACACGCAATATTGATATGCGTCTAGCCGCTTATATGGTAGGTGCACGCAGAACTGCAGAAGCTTCACGCTTCCGTGGCTGGGTTTAATGCATAGGAAAAACCGTCGGGATTCTCATCCTGACGGTTTTTCTGTCTCAATCTTTTGCTTTTTTATTTGAGAAACTACATAATATAACCTGAATAGAGGAGGATGATTGGATGAACGCATTTTCATTTTACAACCCGGTAAAACTTATTTTCGGTAAAGGCCAGCTTCAAGCGGCTAAAAAAGAATTGCCGAAATTCGGCAAAAAAGTGTTATTGGTATACGGCGGTGGCAGCATCAAGAAAAACGGCCTTTACGATGAAGTCATTCAAATGTTGTCAGATGCAGATCTTGAAGTTTTCGAGTTGTCTGGAGTAGAGCCGAATCCGCGGATCTCAACTGCCCGCAAAGGCATTGAAATCTGTAAAAAAGAAGGCATTGAGATGATTTTGGCTGTCGGTGGCGGTTCAGTTATTGATTGCACGAAACTGATTGCCTGTGGGGCTAAGTATGACGGAGATGCTTGGGACTTCGTTTCCCGGAAAGCTCAGCCGAAGGAAGCCTTGCCTTTTGGTACAGTTTTAACGATTGCGGCAACGGGTTCTGAAATGAATGCCGGTTCGGTTATCACGAATGAAGAAACACAAGAAAAATACGGATGGGGAAGCCCGTTGTCATTCCCGCAATTCTCGATCTTGGATCCGTCTTACACATTGTCGGTACCGGAAAATCATACGGTATATGGAATTGTGGATATGATGTCCCATATTTTTGAGCAATACTTTAATGACGCCACCAATACACCTGTTCAAGACCGGATGTGTGAAGGGGTACTGAAAGCGGTTATCGAAACTGCACCGAAGTTAATGGAAGACTTGCAAAGCTATGAACACCGCGAAACGATCTTGTTTGCCGGAACAATGGCTTTAAATAAATTCCTTGAAATGGGTTATAGAGGCGACTGGGGTTCACACAATATTGAACACGCCGTATCAGCTGTCTATGATATTCCCCATGCGGGCGGATTGGCGATTCTTTTCCCGCAATGGATGCGCCATAACGTTAAAGTGAATCCTGGCCGTTTTGCTCAAATGGCAGTCCGTGTCTTTGATGTGGATGCAACTGGCAAATCGGAAACGGATATTGCCTATGAAGGAATCGACCGCTTGGTAGCGTTCTGGACTTCTCTGGGAGCGCCGACACGTTTGGACTACTACGACATCGATGATTCGAAAATTGATGTAATGGTAGAAAAGGCTATGGTCTATGGTGAATTCGGTAACTTTGCAAAATTGAAAGACGAAGACGTTAAAGAAATTCTTCAGGCGTCTCTATAAGAAAAGGCTCAGCATTTACGCTGAGCCTTTTTTCTTTGTTTATTTTTTATTAAGAGATTCTGGTCGGCTGCTAAGGTGTGTCCAATGTGTTTCGCCGTCATCTGCATCGAGTGAGACAATGACGTCATCAACACTCGGCTGGCTGAGGATGATTTCCGCTAGACGTTCCTGCAGCGCATCTGCTTCAGGGACAGTCAACTGTGGATCGACTTCGATCTTGGTTTCCACATGAAGAAATTCCCCTTCTTTAACAACTTCCAATTCTTTAATGTCGCGAACGTCAGGATGATCGGTTAGGATATGGGCGATGTGGTTAACCATCTGCTCATCAGTTTCCCCGATAACTCCACGTGCATTATCCATAAAGACTTTGGCTACCACGTAAAGCATCATAAATCCGATCGCGATGGAAGCTGCTCCTTCGATTTGCAGAAATCCTGTGTAGTGTGCGATCAATACCGCAACTAATGCCAATACGCCGCCTGAAGTTGCCACTAAGTCCTCTAGGAATACCAACTTAGTTGCAGGCTTGGCACGATTCAAATGGGCAAAGCTCGTGGTAAGTGGAGCCATAGCTCCTCCTTTGACGCCTGCTTCATGCAGAACTTCTTTACCTGCTTTATATAGAACGAAAAATTCAAGAAGGATAGCAATAGATAAGACCACAACACTGATGATAAAACCTTCCGCTTCTACAGGCGCTGTCATTTGATGCCAGCCTTCGACAACTGTTTCATAAGCCATGATTCCGACAATCAGTACAGCGCCGAGAAGGACGATGTTTAACAGGCGCCCAAAACCGTTCGGGAATCGCTTAGTGGGTGCTTTCTTTGAAAGCGCCGAACCGATAAAGACAAAATATTGGTTGGCTGCATCCCCGATGGAGTGCATCGTCTCGGCGAACATCGCGACATTCCCGGTAAAGAAGAATGCAACACCTTTCATGATGGCGATAAATGTATTAATGATTGCGGCTGTCAGGGACGGCTTGTTACCTTGTTTCAATAATCCGAAAAACTCTTTCATCCAAATTCCTCCTTCGTTAAATCAGTTCAATTTCAACTTGTTTTACTTTTTCCATATCAGATATTTCCTGATACAGATCAATTGTATCTTTTTCCTGAGAAAAAGACATACGGATTGTCAGCTGGTGGAAGGGGACATTGCTCTCCTTATCGGAATGCGTAATGGATATGCTTTCGATAAGTGACCCTCCAGCCTTTAATTCATCCAACACCTGCCGGATTGATGACCGATCGGATACGATTACTTTCAAGTTGGCTTCGACCATATTTAAGCGCTTCGGTCCATACTTGAAAAGTAAGGGAGGCAAAGCTTCTATGCCGATCAAGACAAGCAGCACAGCAGTCAAAGCTTCTATATAGAAGCCTGCCGCCACTGCTATACCGATTCCGCCGGCTCCCCAAATCATCGCGGCGGTCGTCAGCCCTGAGATAGAATCGTTGCCGCGCTTCAAAATCACGCCTGCACCCAGAAAACCAATGCCGGATACAATCTGGGCGGCAAGACGAAGCGGGTCCATTGTAATGTTCACGTTATCATACTCGCTGCCTTGGGCTATATAAGCGGATTCAATCGAGATGATGGTCAACAGACAACTGAAAGTAGAGATGACGACACTTGTCTTTAATCCGACAGGCTTTCTTTTTAATTCCCTTTCTAGCCCGATGACTAAACTTAAAAGAGCGGCTATCACGAGTTTAAAGAAAGTTTCAAATGAAGAAATTTGCATAGCGCTGAAAAACTCCATTGAGATCTCCTCCATTTTTTCTTCTTTTATTGATTCTGCCTAGACAAAGTGGCAAACTTAGTACGTGCGTTGTCGGCAAATTAAATTGGCAGAAGAGGTGTTTATATGGAGAAACCGACTATCCACCCGTACATCCCGATCATAATAGGTGTTTTCTCAGTGGCATTGTCAGCTATTTTTGTTAAAATGACATCTGCGGATTCAGGAGTCACTGCTTTTTATCGTATGTTGTTCTCTATAGTGATCATGAGTCCGGTCTTCTTCCTCAAATATACCCATGAAATCAAAAAGCTAAGCAAAAGGGACTGGACCTTCACAACAATAGCTGGCGTATTTTTAGCGTTTCATTTTATTTTGTGGTTTGAATCGCTGAATTATACATCGGTGGCCAGTTCAACAGTGCTTGTTACGCTGCAGCCGTTGTTCGCTTTTGCGGGTACATATTTTTTCTTCAAGGAGAAGCTCTCTTTAAAAACATTGGTGGCTGGAGCCATTGCGATTTCTGGCAGTGTGCTGATTGGCTATGGGGATTTCAAATTGAGCGGAAGTGCGTTATTTGGAGATTTGTTGGCCTTGATTGCTTGTGCATTGATAACTGCTTACTTATTGTTTGGTCAAGACGTGCGGAAAAGATTGTCTTTAGTGACCTATACATTCGTGGTATACGGAATCAGCACCATAACATTATTCTTCTATATCATATTTAAAGGAGAATCATTTGGTCCGTATCCGGCGTCCGAATGGATGTGGTTCTTATTGTTGGCGTTGATTCCAAACTTGCTGGGCCACACTCTTTTCAATTGGGCTTTGAAGTGGGTGAGTACCAATGTCATATCAATTGCGATCCTTTTTGAACCCATAGGTGCTGCTATCCTTGCATATTTTATACTTGGAGAGTATTTGAGCCTGTCGCAAATAGTGGGTGGAAGTATAGTGTTGGCGGGCATTACGCTATTTATTGCCGACTACCAAAAAATTAAAATGCACTTTTTTAAAATAAAGGCTTGATTTATTGCGCGTGGCGGTTTATATTTATATATGTCCTTAAGACAACTCGAAAAAAATATTTTGAAATAGTATTGACAGCGAGATTGAAACAGGATATATTAATAAAGTCGCCAATGAGCGCGACAAACTGAACCTTGAAAACTGAACAGCAAAACGTCAACAAAAGACGTCACGAGCGCCTTGGCGCGAGAACGGCTTTTGCGATGGTCGCCTTCGGGCGATCGGAGCATAGCCTTTGAACTTCTTGGGTTCGTGACTTAAACTACTGATCAGCTCACG
>NZ_JASDCT010000008.1:0-182516 GCF_030407735.1 Planococcus sp. APC 3900
CAATAATAATAAAGTTGTAATTTCCTTATAACCATTCTGTAAAAGCAACGAAAGCAATAACTCGTTTCATTCTACTCGATTGGCTTGAGTGTTAGTGTAACACAGAAGTTATCGAACTATAACTTTTCAGATTAATTGTTTTTTATAAGATGGTGACCCCTACGGGATTCGAACCCGTGTTACCGCCGTGAAAGGGCGGTGTCTTAACCGCTTGACCAAGGGGCCATAAATGGCTCCGAAGGTAGGACTCGAACCTACGACCATCGCATTAACAGTGCGGTGCTCTACCACTGAGCTACTTCGGAATAATGTTTTATTACTTGTCGACTTTTTCTATTATAAAGAGGTCTGAAGGAATCGTCAATACCTTTTTCACTTTAATTTATTATTTGTTTTTCACGGCTAAATATTGTGCATGAAATAACAATAGCAAAAGGGAGGCTGCCAGCGATTGGCCAGCCTCCCCACTCTATCAGTTTATCATTTCATTGTCAGTTTTCCTGAGCAACGTCCACATCTGTAACGATCCGTATTCATCCGGATCTTGCGCTGATACTTCGTTTTGCACGTAACGCATTCGTACTGATACGCCTTGACAGGACGCTGCCTCGTTTTGTTTTCCAAAGTGGAACAAAAGCGCGGCGAACCGGTTTCCTTCAACAATTCCCGGAAGTCCCTGTCGCGATGCTTATAGCCTCTTCCTTCTATATGAAGATGATAATGGCACAGTTCGTGTTTAATAATGCCTTCAAGTTCGGCATAGCCGAACTTTTCATAAGAGCTTGGATTGATTTCGATATTATGCGAACGCAACAGATATCGGCCCCCTGTCGTCCGCAGCCTGGAATTGAAAACACCTTCATGCCGAAAGGGTTTCCGAAAACTCACCAGTGAAATCTCCTTGATCAGCCCAGTTAATTCTTCGTTCGTCATATTAACTCCCCTATGCTTAAGGTTAAAGGGTCTGCTCTTTTGGCTGGAGCATTGTCAGAGCAATCCGCCCTTTGTCTTTCTCCACTTTTTCCACCCAGGCTGTGACAATGTCTCCCACTGCCACTACTTCTAACGGATGCTTCACAAAGCCCTTTTTCAATTTCGAGATGTGCACGAGACCATCCTGCTTCACCCCGATATCAACAAATGCACCAAAGTCCACAACGTTGCGGACTGTTCCCTGCACTTCCATCCCTGGCAGCAGATCTTCCATTTTCAGAATATCATTCTTCAATAGTGGTTGCGGGAATTCATCGCGCGGATCACGGAACGGTTTCTTCAGCGCATCCAGAATATCTTTCAACGTAACTTCCCCTACTCCCCATCGTTCGCTAAGCTCGGTCAGTTTGAGTGCTTCCAATTTTTCAGAGATGCCTGCTTTTCCAACCGATTTCTTATCTTCTCCAACCAACTTCAACAGCTTTTCCGCAATTTCATAACTCTCCGGATGAATGCCTGTCGCATCGAGCGGATTCTTTCCTTCA
The DNA here is from genome assembly GCF_030407735.1 of Planococcus sp. APC 3900. NCBI lineage: Bacteria > Bacillati > Bacillota > Bacilli > Caryophanales > Caryophanaceae > Planococcus > Planococcus sp. APC 3900. Next base: position 1,479 of record NZ_JASDCT010000008.1, read on the forward strand.
GGGATCCGTAGGAATCCGATTGCCTGTTCATAGGTTTTCGCTCCTAAGCGCGGAATCTTTTTAAGCTGAACGCGCGAAGTGAATCGGCCATTCTCATCACGGACCTTGATGACGTTTTCCGCCACGGTTTTACTTAAGCCCGCCACATATTGCAGTAAAGAAGAAGAGGCCGAATTGACGTTGACGCCGACTTGGTTAACAGCAGTCTCTACCACAAATGTCAATTGATCCGCTAATTTCTTCTGGGAAACGTCGTGCTGATACTGTCCGACACCGACCGCTTTTGGATCGATCTTCACCAATTCAGACAACGGATCTTGCAGACGGCGTGCAATCGATGCCGCACTTCGCTCTTCAACTTTTAAATCTGGAAACTCAGCACGGGCAATATCGGATGCCGAATAGACGCTGGCCCCTGCTTCGTTGACGATCACATATGAGATATCGGCCGAGGTTTCCGACAGAAAGTCTGCTACAAATTGCTCGGTCTCCCGAGATGCGGTGCCATTGCCGATCGCCATGATTTCAATCGGGTATTTGGACGTTAACCGCTCCATGATTTTCTTTGCACCCGCTTGATCGGATTTCGGCGGATGCGGATAAATGACTGCCACTTCCAACAGCTTTCCTGTTTCATCGATAACTGCCAATTTGCAACCGGTGCGGTAAGCCGGATCGACCCCTAATACCATCTTGTTTTTCATCGGAGGCTGCAGCAAAAGGTTTCGCAAGTTTTCCGAAAAAATGTGGATGGCTTGCGTTTCCCCTTTTTCGCTCAGCTCCGTCCGGATTTCCCGTTCAACGGATGATTGGATTAGCCGCTTGTAACTGTCTTCAATCGCCACAGCGACCACTTCACCGGTCAGACGTGCCTGCTTCATCCATTTATTTTTCATCAATGTGATGATGCGATCCACAGGCGGATTAATGGATACTTTCAAGACATCCTCTTTTTCTCCGCGGTTGATTGCTAAAATCCGGTGCGGAACGATTTTCTGGATAGCTTCTTCGTATTCGTAATACATTTGAAAGACTTGTTTTTCATCCTCGTGATTTTTCTTGGCGACAGTGGCAATGGTTCCGTCTTTTCGCGTCATATAGCGGATTTTTTCCCGAATGTCAGGATCATCTGCAAATAATTCCGCCAAAATATCCTGCGCCCCTTGAATCGCTTCTTCCGCTGAAGCTACGCCGGCTTCCTCATCAACAAATCCCTGCGCTTTGTCAGCCAGTTTTTCATTGCCAGGTTCCATCAGCCAGTCCGCTAATGGCTGCAAGCCTTTTTCCTTCGCGATGGTCGCTTTGGTCCGCCGTTTTTGCTTGTATGGCCGGTATAAATCTTCAACGCGCTGCAGGACTGTGGCATTGTGAATCGCCTTTTCCAGTTCATCTGTCAGCTTTTCCTGTTCCGCTATGGAACGGATGACATCTATTTTTCGTTGTTCTAAGTTCTGAATGTATGTATACCGGTCGTCAATTGCTTTGATTTGGACTTCATCCAAAGATCCGGTAGCCTCTTTCCGGTACCGCGCGATAAACGGCACAGTATTGCCATCTTCAATCAATGCGATGACCTGGGCAACCTGGTTGTTTCGTACGCCCGTTTCTTTTGCGATTAATGTGTGGATTTGTTGCATTTCCATCTGGACACTTCCCTTCAGTTCCCTTTCATTTTAACACATTCTGAAAAGCGCAAGCAGTCAGAGGGGCTGCCGCTACTATTAACAACCCGTAATATAAACACGAAAAAAGCCCTCTTTTTTGAGGGCCTCCATTATTCACTGGATCTATTTTAAAGAAACGCTGAACTTAATTATGGGATTGTACTTTTATAAAGAATGCTTTCTCTTAGTGGAAGCAAAGCGCCTTTCTCTTAGGTCTCTGTCGGAACTTCGACCAGCGCCGGTTTGTTGCGGGTTGCTTTTCCTTTTAATGTTTCAATTAATCCGAAGGAAATAAGGAAAGCGATCAAGTAGGAAATCGGAATGACAACCATAACAGCGGTCAATCCAAAGGAATCTGCCAATATGCCGGATAATCCAATCGAGAAGGCACCCACCAATTCACCAATCCCCATAATCAATGCATTCGCTGTAGCCATTACCGCTACAGGCACACTTTCTACCGGAATGATGCTTTGGTAAAGTGTATTCATCGCCAAGATAATTCCACCCAGCAACACCAAAACAACCAAGCTTACCGCGGATTGCGGGAAAACGAACAAAACAAGAGGTGTTACCATGGCCATAGCCAAGTACCCTGTCATTGCTGGTTTACGGCCGATTTTATCAGAAGAGTAAGGAATGAATATCTGCCAGATGATAGTCAATAGACCAAACAGCGAGAACACCAAACCCATTTGAGTGTTTGACAATAGGCTCACTTGTGTCAGATACAGCGGCAAGAATGCATTAAATGTCCACATCGCACCCATACAGAAAATACTGATCAAAATACAAATCAGGATATTGCGGTTTTTCACACTGTTATAGATAGTGCTGACATTGAATGCAGTAACAGCTTCCGTTTTCACCACAGTTTCAGGCGGTTTCACAAAACGAAGCATCAGCAAAGCTGCAATGAAACTTGGAATACTGACGAATAAAAACGCATAACGCCAACCGAATAAGTCGCCCAATTGCGTCACGACCAATGGCCCAATCGCCACTCCAATTACCGCAGCCCCCGCATAAACTAAGCCCATGTTGCGGCCCAGCGTTGTCGGACGCGAGACAGAGGCCAAAAGTGAAAGCGAAATCGGAAGAATAACCCCTTCACTGGCTCCCAGTAAGGTCCGGACAATCAGCATATACGTGTACGTTTCCGCAAACATGGTCAGAAGCGCCAATACGGAGGTGACGATCATCGCCCAAAACAAGATGGTCTTTTTATGTCCGAGGCGATCTGAGAGAATTGCAAACGTCGGAGCTGCCAGCGCAAAGCCAATGGTCTGCCACATATTGATTTGGCCGATTTTCGTATTCGTTAATGCAATATCTTCAATAATAAAAGGCATGAGCATGGAAATTGCTTGTCTATCCAAATACAGAAAGCCCCATGCCACGAAAAAAAGCATAACCAGTATCGTTTCGTAACTTAATCCCTTTTTAATCTTCGCCATTTTGCCAACCCCCTCGTTTGTTCTTTTTTGCTCCGATTACTCTACCTTTCAACTACTCGTTCCCACTTCCCCTTTCCGTTCTGCTTTTGTACTAATTGAATTGTATGAGAAAGCGCTTTCAAATTATAGAATAAATACCTTTTAATTTTGTCAGAATTTTAAGTAAACTTATACGGTTTTTAATCCACAAAAAAAGCCTTCTCATTTGAGAAGACTTCCTGTTATAAAGGTCGCGTCGTCACCTGTTTGGATAGACGCCAATATATCTCGATACAGTTGTTCAGGAACTGCAGCTTTTCGCATCATGGCTTTTGGATTTCTTAAATCCACTCCATCGGAATGAATCAAGAACAAATCATCTTCCACATACGTGTATAGCTGAGTGCGCAATTTTTGAGGGCGCCCTGATAAATACCCCATAACCGGCAATGGGTAAATAATTTCATCCGTCGCTTTGCGATACAGATAAAAGCGGATATTGCCGACACAGCTGTATTCAAGGGTCTTTTTATTAAAATCAACTTTAAAAATGGCTACGGCAGCTCCACGTTTTTGGAGCATCAATCCGTTGAATCGATACATCAATTGATCGATTGTTTCGTGGTGGTATTCACGCAAAATTTGCGGAATGACCTGAGACGATTCACGCGCCACAGGCCCACTCCCTAGTCCATCGGCTACGGAGCAAATAAAGTAATCATCCGTCAACACCGTATGGTAACTGTCGCCGGATTCATGATTCCCTTTTTTTGCTTCGTTGAAAATAAAAGCATCTACAAAACTATGCTGAATTTTCTCCACTACGAAACCCCACCAGCCGCTAAAATAGCTTCCTGCAATTTTTTGATGGCTTTTCTTTGCAAACGGGATACATGCATTTGAGAAATACCGAGTTTATCCCCAGCTTCTTTCTGGCTCAGCTGCTCTATGTAAGTGAATTGGATGATCTGCTTTTCCCGTTCTGAAAGCACATTCATCGCTTCAGCTACAAGCATGCGCTGATCCGCTTTCTCGTAACCATCGTCTTCCTGGCCTACAACGTCAAACAATGTGACGGTACTGCCATCTGAATCCGCCTCCAAAGAGTGGTCCATTGAAAGTGCCTGATAGCTTTTGCCCATTTCCATCGCTTCTAATACATCGTCTTCATCGACATCCAAGTATTCGGCAATTTCCCATACTTGCGGTGAACGCTGAAGTTCTGTAGTCAACACTTCAACCGTCGCTTTAATACGGGGCCCCAACTCTTTTATGCGCCGCGGCACATGGATTGCCCATGTCTTATCGCGCAAAAAGCGTTTGATTTCGCCAATAATTGTAGGCACAGCAAAAGCTTCAAAGCTACGTCCGTATGAAGGGTCGTAGCGTCTGATAGCTCCTAAAAGTCCCAACATGCCTACTTGCGCGATATCTTCATGGTAAGATTTACCGTTAGAATACTTACGCGCAATGGATTCAACAAGACGTTTATAATTCAACACTAAATTTGTCTGGGCTTCTTCATCTTCTGTCTTTTGATAAGCTTCAATCCACTCAAGCACCTGCTCTTTAGTAGGCTGATTAGGATGAGACTGTTTCGACATCCTTCTCCACCTGCTCTCCTTCAACATGCTTTGTCATGAAGATTGTTACGCCTTCTTGATGATGAACTTTGACTTCATCCATTAATGTTTCAATCAAATACAAGCCGAGACCTCCTTCACGAAGAAAAGCACCTTCTTCTTGGTCGTGATAAGGACCTACTTTTGCCTTTGTTTCTTCAAAGTCGAAACTTTGGCCATGATCCGCCACCATAATCTCGATTTTGTCTTCGTATAAAGCGCAACCGATGACAACTTCGCCTTCTTCGCCTTCTGCGTAAGCGTGTTGAACTGCATTGGTCACCGCTTCGCTTGAAGCAATCTTCAAATCTTCTATATCGTCAAATGAAAAGCCAATGCGGCTGGCCAGCCCCGAAATGGTAAGTCTTGCAACCCCAACGTATTGGGATTTGGCAGGAACGCGCATTTCTACATAATCGAAAGGACGCATATTAGTTACCACCCTTCCCGACTGATTCGATATCCATAATATCGCCTAAACCGGTAATATCGAAAAGCCGTTTCAAGCGGGCTGAAAGTCCTTTTAACTTTACGTGTCCGCCATTCGCATTGACTGATTTATAAAATGCTACGAAAACGCCTAATCCTGTACTGTCCATATAATTAACGTTGGAAAGATCCAACTCTGCTTTCAATCCTTGATGATTCTGATAAGTTTCTAATTTTTCCCGTAGGACTGGTGCAGTGTGCGCATCAATTTCACCGCGGATAAAGCCCTCGAGAATATTGTCTGATTCAGTTAGGTCAACTTGAATATTCATTGTAATTCGACACCCCGTTTTTTTTAATTCAACCCCGCTAAAAAAAAGCTGTTCTAAGCATTAATACCACAATCAGCGCATTGCTAAACATTCCTTATACTTTTTTGTAGATCACCAATGTGAAATCATCCTGGAATTGCGCATTTTGCATGCGCTCAAGCTCATCGTAAACGTATTGTACAATGCTTTGCGCAGGTTCATCTTTTTTCCGTTCAATCAATTCAAAAATCACTTCTCGCTCAATAAAGCCGTCTTCATTACGGCCCTCTGTGACCCCATCGGTCATCATGATGACCAAGTCGCCTTTTTCCAAATCGACGGTATGTTCTTCATAGACTGCTGCAGGAGATACTCCAAGCAGCAAGCCTTTGGCGAATAGCTCGCTGAATTCGTTGTCTTTAGCACGGTAGAGGATAGCTGGTTCATGGCCTGCCGATCCATAGGTCAACCGCGCTTGCTTGGCATCGTAATTGCTATAGAACATGGAGACGAACATCGAGTCATCGACACTTTTTTCCACAATTCGGTTGATGACGCTCAAAACATCTTTAGGAAGTGCATGCGAACTGTTCAGGCTGTCCATGCCAAACTTGATCATAGACATGCAAAGAGCAGCCGGAAGGCCTTTGCCGATTACATCTGCAACCGCCACCCCAGCATACCCATCATGGTCACTGACAAAATAAATGTAATCGCCATTCATTTTCCGCGCAGGAATAGAGAGAAGGCCGATATCCAAGCCTTCCAGCAACGGCAATTTGGTCTTCAGCAAGGTTTCCTGAACGTTGGCAGCAAGATCCATTTCCACTTTCAATTCTTCTTGCTGCTTGAGTAAGCTTTGGCGTTCTTGCAACGCTAACCCATAATTAATCATCATTTCAATCAGAAAATCAAATGAATGCCACACCACTTCCGGCAATTCACTGTATAACTCTTGAATTGCCGCTTTGTGCATGCTGATGACTTCTTCAGGTGCAATATTTTCCAAAATCAGCTGCCGGCTAAAATTTTGGCCGACATACAGATTTTGTTCTGTCTGTTTTTTCATATATTCATTTAAAATCTCTTTGTATTGATTCTCAATTTCTTGAGCCATTGGGTTTTCCCCCTAACGAAGCCACTTAGTAGCTCTTATATCTGTACCCTCGCCTAATATTGTTTCAATCTTAAAGTCATCCATTAAGCGTTTGACACCAGGCAATCCTGCTCCTAACCCGCCGGAAGTTGTAAATCCATCTTCCATCACTTTGCGGATATCAGGAATTCCCGGGCCGCTGTCTGCAGCTATGATTAAGATTCCTTTGATGCCATTTTCTGTTAACTGTTGTATTTCAATCCTGCCTTTTCCGGCATATAAATATATATTGCGGGCAAGCTCGCTGATAGCCGTTGTAATACGGGCCTGATCAACTGTGCCAAATCCAAGCTCTTTCGCCACATTGCGTCCGAGTTGTCTTGCAGCCACAATATCCCATTCTGTCAAAATTTCCACCGAGGACTGGTCGCTCATGTTTAAGCCTCCAATTCCAATTGAAGTTTATCCAAGCCATTTTCTAAATCTAGTGCTGTCATAACGTCTTCTAGTCGAATTCCCAACTCGATCAAAGTGATAGCGACTGCTGGCTGGATACCGGTAATGACTACTCGGGCCCCCATCAAGCTTGACATGCTGATGACGTCTCCAAGAACTTTCGCAATAAATGAGTCGATAAAATCGATGGATGTTAAATCGATGACTACACCTCGCGCACTTGTTTCGTGCAATTTAGTCAGTAGATCCTCTTGAAATTGAAGAGCCGTCTGATCATCAAGCTCCCATTGGATTGAAACAATTAATGTATCTCGTAACTTTAAAATTGGAATTCTAAAATTCATCAGTCCTCAACCTCCACGATCTTTCGGTTTGTCCAAGCCAATGCCTGTTCTACGCCTCGCTGCAACGTACTTGTTGTCGTAAAATCATTCAAGTTAATGCCGAGCGTGACAATCGTCTGAGCAATCTCAGGACGAATTCCGACAAGCATACACTTCGCTCCAACCAGACGGACAGCATCCGCTGCCTGGATAATGTGATGGGCGACCATTGTATCTACAACCGGAACACCGGTGATATCAAGCAATACAACTTCTGCACGGTGCTTGACGACACCTTCCAACAAGTTTTCCATAATCAATTTTGCGCGTTCCGTATCAATCGTCCCTACGAGCGGCATTACGGAAACTTTTTCAAAAACCGGAATCAGCGAGGCTGATAACTCCTGCAAAGCAATCTTTTGAAGGCTGACCGTACGTTCCCACGTTTTGGAATAAGCCTGAATGGTGCTGTCCCGAATCGGTGAAATCCAGTTGCTGAATTCATCTACAAACGGTTTGATATTCCCTTCGTTAATGATTTCTTCCCGGACCATTCCTTCATAGACGATTTCCGCAAAATGATTGATCGCTTTTGTAACAAAGGTGATGGACCAGCCAAGGCGAACTACCTTTTCCGCAAAATCATTGACTCGGCTTTCATAAGCCTGATGGCTTTCTAATAAATTGGATATCATCAGCTCCGCAAATTCATGGCTAGTCTGATTCATCAATTCAACAGGCATCACTTGAAAAGCGCGTTCATCTTTCTCGTTTTTCATTTTTTCCTGCCAGTTTGAAATAATCTCTGTTAAGTTGCCTTGTATATATTGAGCCATCTGTTTATTCATATGGATCAAAAACCCTCCCTGTGACACTATGTATCTCAAATTTTATCTGCTACTCTTTATTGTATCGGAAATTCATTTTTTTCACATCTTTTTTGTCGGCACAGCCATTTTCAAGAAAAAACACCCTGAGAAAAAGCTCTCAAGGTGTCTTTGTAGGAGTATGTATGATTAGAATTTAACAAGGCCTACACTGATTTCCAGCGCCTCGTCCACTTTTTCCATCAATGTATCATCAAGCTGGGTAATTTTATCGGTCAGCCGCGACTTATCAATAGTCCGCAATTGTTCAAGCAGAATAACTGAATCACGTTCAAAGCCATATTTCTTGGCGTTGATTTCTACATGAGTCGGCAATTTGGCTTTTTGAATCTGTGCTGTAATTGCAGCTATGATGACAGTAGGACTGAAACGATTACCTATATCGTTTTGAATCACCAGGACAGGGCGGGTCCCACCTTGCTCAGACCCGACAACTGGTGATAATTCTGCAAAAAAGACATCCCCGCGTTTTACAATCAAGTTGTCACCCTCCGCTTACGAGTCGCACTGTCGTGTGCTCCGCTTCGTACTCAGCGTGAGAACATTCACAAGCAATCGATAGATTGATCTGTGACATCTCTACGTAGCCCTTGATCATCGCTTCCCGAATATGATATGAGTCGTACAGATTTTTAGTCACTCGATGTGTGGAAACGTAGATATAATCTCCACTTTCTTCAACACGTTCATCTGAATGAGTCGTCAACTCTGAGATAAATTGCTTTGGCAATTTAACAACCACTTCTTTTGTCTTTGACTTCTGATACACAGCCGACACCTCCGAAAATCCCGTTCTTCTGCCTTTATCTTTCTCATCTTAACATTGTATCGGGTTCCTGAAAAGGTAAATCGGAAACTTCTGTGCTGTCCGAGTATACTCGAGGCACCCGTTTCGTTAAAATACAAGGGATTTCGTAAGGGATGGTATCAAGCTTCCGTGCCCATTCGTCAATAAAAATCCGTTGTCCTGCCTGACTGCCGATCAATTGAACTTTTTCTCCGATCGGCAGTTTTTCAGAAATGCGGATCATGCACTGATCCATGCAAATCCGGCCCACAACCGGAACACGCTGACCTTTCACCAAAACTTCCTGCCCTTGCAAGCCGCGCAGCATTCCGTCCGCATAGCCGATCGGCAACGTTGCAATCCATTCATCCTGTTCAGCCTGATAGGTAGCTCCATAGCTCAGCGCCTGTCCTGCTTTCACTTTTTTCACGTGAATAATTTCTGTTTCCAGACTTAGAGCCGGATGCAATTCAAAAGGCATTTCTTTGCCTACATAAGGAGACGGTGCAATGCCATACAACGAAATCCCTACACGCACCGCGTCAAATGACATCTCCGGGTGCATGATGGCGGCAGCACTATTGGAAACGTGGACCATGATAGAAGGATCAGCCAATTTATCAATGACGCTGTTCATTGCACGCACTTGCTCCAGAAACAACCCAGAGTCCGCTTCATCGGCCGTGGCAAAATGAGTAAAGACGCCTTCAAAACCAAATTCATGATCGGCGATAAATTCAAGCGCCTCGTCTACTTCGTCCAATTGAACACCGATACGCCGCATTCCGGTGTCCACTTTCAAATGGATCTTCAGCGTATGCAGTTCCGGCGCCACATTCACGGACGCCATTGCCAGCCAGTCGAGGGAAACAGCGGTTACGATAATGTTATGCCGCTGCGCGACTTGAATGAAATTCGGAGGAGTCGCCCCGAGGATCAGCAAGTCTGTGCTGACCCCTTGTTCTCGCAGGTAAAGAGCCTCGTCCGGAGTCGCCACTGCCAACAAGCGGACACCATTTTCAATCGCTGTCTTCGCTACTGCCAGAACCCCATGTCCGTATGCGTCCGCTTTGACCACTGCGATTACTTCCGCACCTCCGCTTCTTTGCTGAAAAGCTGATAAATTCTTTTTGATTGCACCTAAATCAATGACCGCTTTTGTCGGCCGATAATTTTCTGTCATCGTTACACCGCCTTAATAATTTGTCTGCAATAGAACCTGCGCTGCTGCAAAGTCCTTTGAATGAGTGATGGAAACCATACCGGTTTCTGTATTCCGAAAATAGATGGAAGGCTTACCTTTGGCGTCTTTTCTGATTTCAATATCCTGAAAAGAACAGGCACCGCCAATTCCAGTTCCATTGGCTTTGGAGAATGCCTCTTTTGCCGCAAAGCGCCCTGCCAAAAATTCCACTTTTCTGGCTGCTGTCAACTGCCCGTATTCGGCCAGCTCAGATTCAGTCAGTACACGTTCACGAAACTTAGGCGACCGGGCATCCAACCGATGGATTCGTGAAAGTTCCACGATATCCAAACCGATTCCTGTAATCATAAATGTTTCTCCTTTCAATCGCAAACAGGTAACAGGTATAATTAGAAATATGAAATAGAGGTGACAAAATGTTTATTCGAACAGAAAGCTTTAAGCAATACTTGCGTATGTATCCGGTCGTTTCCACTTTAATCGCCCTTAATTTACTGGTTTATGTATTGACGTGGTTACCTGTCTTTGGCGAACTGCTTTATTTTTATGGAGTTGGCTCGAATTTTTACATTGCAGAAGGCCAATGGTGGCGATTCTTTACACCGATGTTTCTGCATGGTGGATTGATGCACCTGCTGTTTAATATGTTTTCATTGTTCCTATTCGGACCTGAATTGGAACGTTTGACCGGCAAAGTCCGCTTTATCACGATTTACCTGGTAGCTGGATTCTTCGCATCAGCGGCCACTTACTTTTTGCAGCCGCTCGATTATGCCCATGTAGGAGCAAGCGGAGCGATTTTTGGAGTGTTTGGCGCATTTGGCGCATTGGTGTACTACGGCGGACGCGCATTGCCTCAGCTCAAACAAATTATACTCCCAATTATCGTCATTAGTATAGTCATGACTTTCTTGACACCGAACGTCAACGTCACGGCCCATATCGCTGGAATGATCACCGGATTTTTAATCGGCCTCAGTTATTTCCATCCGAAACGGATCGTCAGTTGGCGCGCAAAAAAATAAAGACAGCCGGAATCATGATTCCGGCTGCTTTTTTATGTCAAGAATTCGGGTTGATTCAATGCTTCAACTCTTTGTTGCCGGAAGGTTCAAACCAGGCAAGAATGCGGCTGGCATCGGCTTTTTCCATATGGGGAGTTGATGCAGTCGCTCCCATCATCCCGGATTTGATCGTTGAATTTATAGAAGCCAGCTCTTTGCGGCGCTGGAAATAACTTTGCGTCACCTGCACAACCTGCACGCGTTTCTTCAGCATAAAGAATCGATGCTTGCTGATCCCTCTGAATTGCATCGTCAATTGTTTATCTGCCAGCGCATAGCCCACCGTCCGATGCTGCCAAATTCCGATAACCACAACAATTGGCACGATAATCAACGCCAAGAGGCCATACGGATAGAAAAAATACCCTAAAGCTGCGAATACCGGCGAGAACCAAAGCAAGTCGAGGCGATAGAAAAAGTGGACGCTTCGTTTTGGTGCCTTGACCAGCTCGGGTGTCCATTCCAGCTCCGGAAACAGCTCTGCCAATATTGGAATCATCCGTTCTGTTTTCACCAAAGGAAACAGGCGGATTTTTTCATCTTTATCGCCAATAGACCCTCCTGCACTCTCCACCATTACTGTCGCATATCCGAAAAGTTCACGCAGTGGATTTTGGCTCACTTTAATGCCTTGAACGCGCTTGAGAGGGACAGAAACCTTTTTCTTTTCCAGCAATCCCCTAGTGATATAGATATGGTCTTCATCCCGCTGAATGGTAAATTGGTAATTCGCAAAAATAGTCATAATGACCGAAATAACCCATGCCACCAACAGGACAAAAAAGATCGTCAACGCTACAATCAATGCTCCAAAACGCAGAAACAGCATCACTTCTTCGTAAATGGCATCATAAGGAATCAATTCGGAAAACTGCGATAAGAAGATTGCCACTGCTGAAATTACCACACCGATGCCGCCGGACGTTGTTGCCAGAATCAGCAGTTCTTTCATCGACATCCGGTAAAGCACTTTTGCTTCTTTTTTCGGAAGTGGCTCGACTTGTTCATGCGGCCCCATTTCTGCGGCCGTTTCTTCAGGAAGCTGGCGTTTAGCTTTTTCCATTTCGTTTTCAATGCGATCCGCATCTTCTCTCGAAATTGCTGTCAGTTCCGCTTCCGCCTGACCTACTTTTCCGGAGCCTGCTGTTTCCACTTTCACTTTCACTAAGCCAAGAGGACGGTGGAATATGCCTTCCGTGTAGTTCAAGCTTTGGATCCGATCAAACGGAATATATCTTTTTTTCTTTACAAACAAGCCATATTCAATACGCAATTCCCCATCTTCAAACCAATAGACAAAACGTTTCCACTTGATGATTCCGCCGACCAACAGGAATACCAGAACGACACTGCCTATTATGATTGGAATCAGGCCTTGCCAACCTTGGTTGAACATTGAACTGACGCCGCCGTCCCTGAATATATTGACACCGAAAATAATGATGAACGGGAGAATCAATTCTTTTAAGCCTTTAACGAAATTGATGAATGCAGAAATGGGGTGCAGTTTATAACGTTCTTCATACATCATCTTCCGCCACCCTTGCTAATACGGAAATTCTGGCTCTCAGTTCATCGGCTTCGGCAGTGATCAAAGCTGGGATGGTATGTGTGGTCGCCGCTGTGGATATCGAAATCTCCGCTAAATCGTATTTCCGCAAAATCGGACCTTGTTCCGTATCCACGTGCTGGACACGCACCATCGGCACGAGTGTCCGGGTAACCACAAACAATCCATGCTGCAATTCGATTTCTTGTTCCCGCACTTCGTAACGCCAGCGTTGCCACCGGATTTTCGGAAACAGGTAAATAAACAGAAAACCGAATAACAGAATCACCCCTCCATAAAGGGCATAAAGCCATTGTGGCCATTCAAAAAAATATGTTAAAACACCTGCTCCAACCGCAAGCAATGCGAGGACCGCCGTTTCCATGCTTCCATAGACACGCCATACCGTCAGTCCTTTTCGTGAAATTTGATTTTTTGGTTGGTTATCCATTTTCTTCTCTCCAATCACGTTTCCCTATTCATTATACGGTTTACCCAATGGAACGTTTCATCCAATTGTACATGAAATTTGGACAGCAAAAAAGGGCGCATGCCCAAACAGTTTCCTGTTCGGCATACACCCTTGAAATAATCGGTATTAAGATTCGCTGCGGCGAGTTGTACGTCCTGGACGTCCGCCACCGCTTCCGCCTTCACGGCGACGGCTTGCGCCTGAGCTTGCTCCACGGCTTGAAGATGGGCGTGCTGATGAAGAACGGTTGCCTTTATAGCCGCCGCCTCCGCCACTGCGTCCGCTTCCGCCTTTACCTTTATATCCGCCGCCTCCGCGTGATGGCAAAGGACGTTCTTCGGAAATAGAGACTGGAACATCTTCCGGTTCTTTAGTCATTGTTTTAATTGCAGCAGCAACTAAGTCAACAGCGTCAAAGTTTTCCAGCATTTTAGCCGCAAATTCACGGTAATCGCCTAGATTGTTTTTCTCTGTCATTTCTTGCAATTGCTCCATAGCAACGCGTTTTTGGCCAAGTACAGCCTCATCAGCAGTTGGAGGAACTAAAGCTTCCATTTTTTTCTTAGTTGTACGTTCAACGATGCCCAAGTAGCCCATTTCACGAGGTGTTACAAACGTGACTGCGACTCCTTTTTTACCTGCACGGCCAGTACGGCCGATACGGTGAACATAGCTTTCAGGATCTTGTGGAATATCAAAGTTGTATACGTGTGATACGCCTGAGATATCCAGTCCACGAGCTGCTACGTCTGTTGCAACTAGGATGTCGATTTTGCCTGCTTTGAACTGTTTCAAAACTGACATACGTTTTGCTTGGCTCAAGTCGCCATGAATTCCTTCTGCAAGGTATCCACGGATGTTCAAAGCTTTAGCTAATTCGTCAACACGGCGTTTTGTACGTCCGAAAATGATTGCCAGTTCAGGCTGTTGAACATTCAAAAGACGTGAAAGAATGTCGAATTTTTCGCGTTCTACTGATTTAACATAGAATTGCTCAATGTTTTCAACAGTCATTTCTTTTGATTTGATTTTAACGATTTCAGGAGTTTTCATGAATTTCTCTGCAATACGGCGGATTGCATCCGGCATAGTCGCTGAGAACAACAATGTTTGGCGAGTATCAGGAACACTTGCCATGATTGTTTGAATGTCTTCGATAAAGCCCATGTTCAACATTTCGTCTGCTTCGTCAAGGATCAATGTGTTTACATTATCCAATTTAAGAGTACGGCGGTTGATATGGTCTAATAGACGTCCTGGAGTACCAACGATAATTTGCGGGCGGTTTTTAAGTGCACGGATTTGTCGGCTTATTTCTTGGCCGCCGTATACTGAAAGAATACGCACGTTTTTATCTTGGCCCAATCTGTAAAGTTCTTCAGAAACCTGGATTGCCAATTCGCGTGTTGGTGCGATGATCAATCCTTGAACATTACCGTCTTTAGTGTCGATTTTTTCAATCAAAGGAATCCCGAAAGCGGTTGTTTTACCAGTACCGGTTTGTGCTTGTCCAATGATGTCCTTGCCTTCCATTCCAAGACGGATTGTGCCCTCTTGAATCGGTGTTGCTTCTTCAAACCCCATACGTTTTACGGACTTTAAAGTTGTTTCGCTGATATTTAACTCTGAAAATTTAACCAAATTTTTTCAATCTCCTTTTGTCTTCATCTTATTTACAAATGGTGTACATTTTAGATGAATTAGTGACAAGGTCGAGCCTTTATGAGGAAGTTTCACGTCGAAAATCATACTCTGTAGTTTTAAGTCAGAGGGGATGTGTGAACAGGAAAAGCTCGGGCTTTGCCGAGCGGTCTGATCGGCGGGTGTTTGATGCCCTATCTATAGAACAAACCGTTTTGCTCAAAAAAATACTCTTCACAGGGAAGAGTGTTTCAAAAATGTATCCATTGCTTTCAAAAGAATAACACGTATCCCCTCTATTTGCAATCAATACACAAAGGTTCTAATAATCAGTTTAATCTGCGCCTTTATTCATAAACTCCAAAACTTCTCTAAACCAATCGTCGCAATCATCGCTGTAGCAGATCAGATGCTTCCCCGTTTCCGAGTGGATCATGTGTTTTTCAGCCGACCCGATATGATCGTAGATGAAATCCGCTGCTGAAGCCGGGACAACACTATCCTTGCCGCCTTGGACAATACAAACCGGAACTTTGATCTTATCGTAATAGGGCTGGACCATCTTTACTACACGCAGAAATTCGACAGCTGAACTGATGGGCGTATTCATCAGCTTGTATTCGTAAAGATGAAAAGATGCATTTTCCGCAATTTTTCCGGCTAGCACATCTCTCATAGCATCCTGCACTTCTACAAAAATTTGCGCCGGACTAATATATTTGGCAGCGGCACTCAGCAGGACCAGCCGGTCCACCTTGTAGCGCATCGCCAAATACATAGCGATCAACCCGCCCATCGAGAATCCGACAACAATAATACGATCCGCGACTTTCTTCAATCTTTTTAACGCAAGTTCCGCTTCCATCATCCAGCTTTCAGCTGAAATGCTCTTTAATGCCAGCTTTTCACCATGCCCTGGAAGCGTCGGTATTTCTACGATCCAATCGGTTTGATCAACCAAAAAATCAGCAAATGGTTCAACTTCAAACGGACCTCCTGTAAAACCGTGGATACAAAGAACGCCGGTCTTCAAATCATTTCCCTCTTTTCGCTGCTTGCCCATAGCTAATGGAGCAGGCTGCGCTTTTTTATTCGCCATCAACGGCATTGCTGCAGACATTATTGAGCAGTAAACGGTTCAATGACATTCTCCAAAGCCATGCCACGCGAGCCTTTCACTAAAATGACCGCATCATTATTGATGTATTTTTTCAAAAAGTCGACAATCGGTGCGTAATCATTTTCGCTCCAGATCAATTTGCCTCCATAGACAGGCTTCAACTCATCGTAAAGCCACTTCATACGTGGGCCATACAAACAGACACCTTTTAAGTTATCGGAAATGTATTTACTGAGCCCTTCGTGATAGCTTTGCTCGTCATCTCCAAGTTCAAGCATATCGCCAAGGACAATCCATTTTTTATCTTTCATCGTCGTTTCGCGAATGAAATTCAAAGCTGCTTTCATTGATGAAGGTGCAGCGTTATAAGCATCATTTATAAAAATGGCGCCATTGTCCGCTTGGATCATCTGCATACGCATATCCGTCAATACCGCATCCTTCAAGGATTTACGAATTTGTTCTTCTGACAATCCAGCTTCCAGAGCGATCAAAATGGCTGCTAAGGTGTTTTTCACCTGGTGCTCACCTAAAACCGGAATTGTGAAAGCTGCATCTATAATTCCGCTCACCATAAAGCTGCTGCCATTTTCGGTAGCTTTGATGTCCGTCACCGTCAACTCGTTATTGTCATCGAATCCGAACGAAACGCCTTGGGGGAAGTCTTCCATAAACGGCTTCAGCAAAGGCTCATCGCCGTCATAGAAAAGCTTTCCATGCTGTTGAAGCCCTGCAGTGATTTCGAATTTTGCTTCTGCAATGCCTTCACGCGATCCCAAGTCCTGCAAATGCGCCTCACCGATGTTGGTGATGATTGCATAATCAGGTCGAGCTAATTCAGATAAGAATTCTATTTGCCCTTTGCCGCTCATCCCCATTTCCAGAACGGCGACTTTCGTGTCTTCGTCCAATGACAGGATGGTAAGCGGCAAACCCAACTCGTTATTGAAGTTGCCTTGTGTTTTTTGCACTTTGAAATAAGGTTTCAAAACGCTTGCCACCAAATCTTTTGTCGATGTCTTGCCGTTTGAACCGGTGATTCCGATTACGATCGCCGACAGCTCGTCGCGGTATGCGCGGGCCATTTCCTGCAACGCAACTTCGCAATCATCGACAAAAAGCAAAGGCAGATCATCCGGTGCTCCTGGTTCATCACGTTGCCACAGGGAAGCAGACGCCCCCAGTTCGATGGCTGAACGGACGTATTTATGCCCATTCACTTGTTCGCCACGGAAAGGAATGAACAGATCACCCGGTTTAAGTGTTCTTGTGTTGATCGAAACCCCTGTAACGTCCAGACCTTTTAAATTCGTTTTGATATCCAGCCATTTGGCTACTTGCTCAATCTTTTTTTTCATTTGGCTTCTCCACTCAATCTATTTTAACTTGAAGTAATTGTTTTTCTTCGTGCCGTTCAATCGCCAAAGAAACGAGGCGTTCGATTAATTGTGGATACGGAAGCCCCGTATTCTCCCATAGCAACGGGAACATGCTGTAAGGCGTGAAGCCTGGCAATGTATTGACTTCATTGATCAGGATTTCATTGGCCTCTGTCACAAAAAAGTCCGCACGGACAAGTCCTGAACAATCTAAGATCTTAAAGGCTTTTTTAGCATCTTCTTCCAGCTTCGCATAGACCGTTTCGTCCAATTCAGCTGGTATGACCATCGCCGTATTGCCATCTTTGTATTTTGCCTGGTAATCATAGAAAGCTTTCAATGGTTTGATTTCGCCGGCTACTGAGCATTCAGGCTCGTCGTTTCCAAGTACGCCAACTTCGATTTCACGGGCAACCACGCCCTGTTCCACCACGATTTTACGGTCATACTTAAGCGCTTCTTTGACTGCAGCAACCAATTCTTCCCGGTTATCCGCTTTGCTGATTCCGACACTCGACCCCAAATTCGCAGGTTTGACGAAAACCGGCCAAGCCAGTTCCGCTTCTACTTTCTCTACCCAAAAATCCTGATTCGTTTCCCAGTCTCTTCTAATAAAGTACACATAAGGAGTCTGGTTCAAACCTGCCTGCTCGAACAATTGCTTCATCACTACTTTGTCCATACCAGCCGAAGAAGCCAGGACACCGTTTCCGACGTAAGGAAGATTCATCACTTCCAGCAATCCTTGAACAGTGCCGTCCTCCCCGTTCGGTCCATGCAATAAAGGAATAATGACATCCAATGCTTTATCGCTTTGCAATGGAAGGAAGCTCGAAATGTCATTCGGCTTGGAAAGATCGCCAGCCAATTGAAGCTGTTCAATCGTTTCCGCCATTTTTTCAAGGCGTTCCCCTTTTCTCCATTCGCCGTCATGCGTAATGTAGATTGGGTAAACTTCGTACGCATCAAAATCAAGTGCTTTTGTAACTGCCAAGGCTGTGGACAGAGAAACTTCATGCTCTGCCGATTTGCCTCCATATAATAAACCAATTCTTTTTTTCATCAAAGAAACCTCATTTCATTTTCCATATTGCTTAGTTTATCACGAACCTACGGTGACTAATAATTTTTTCCTGTCAGCCGCCGAATATTTTCAGACCGGCTACACCTGCAATGATGCAGGACAGGAAAAACATTTTCGCCGGTTGCCGGCTTTCTTTAAAGAACAGCATGCCGACCAAGACACTGCCCGCCGCTCCAATGCCGGTCCATACAGCATAGCCTGTCCCCAATGCAATCGTCGTCAAAGCGAGGGACAGCAAATAAAAGCTGAGTGCACCAGATAAAATGGTCAAGACTGTATAGAATTTCACTTTAAAACCATCCGATAATTTCATTGTGGTGACAAAAGCCACTTCAAATAATCCAGCGGCAATCAAAATCAACCAAGCCATCATGATTCCACGCCCTTACCGGAAGCTTCTTTTCCATCCATTACCTTTAAACCGATGATTCCGAACAGCAGCAAGCCTAAAAAGAACAGCTTTTCCAAACTTGCATTCTCATCAAATAACCAAATGCCGAGAACCGCCGTGCCTGCAGCCCCAATGCCTGTAAAAACCGCATAAGCTGTACCGATGGGAATGGTCTTCATGGCTATAGCGAACAGCAGAAAGCTGATGACAATAAAAATCAATGTGACAATAGAAGGAACAACATTCGTAAAACCATCAGCCAGTTTCAAGCCGATCGCCCAAATAATTTCCGTTATCCCTGCAATCATAAGGTAAATCCAAGCCATCTAATTGCCTTCTTTCATTTGCAGATTACGTTTTCTCTGACCGCGGGCTTATTGTCAGCCCAAAAAAATAATACCTGTTTCCAGGTATCATTGCCACACTTTCTGTTTTCTGTCATAAATGATTTTTCGCGAAATCCCTTGTTTGGTGTATTCCTCGATGTCGGACCAGAATTCATCCAAAAAGGAAATCTCCTCGACCGGCCGGATATGCAACTCGATTGTATTTTTTGTTTTTTCGGGGTCCACCAATGAAATGAGTACGCCTTCTCTGTAATTCTTTTTCAAGGATTTCAGGATGTCGGTAGGCAATTCAGGAATCAGGTCTTTTGATTTTCGGCGCCAAAAATTTTGTCCGTTTTCTTCGCGCCGAATCAAATACGTAAAATAATTTCCGACAAGCTCATTCAGGCGTTCTAAATTGCGGAAGTATATTTTTGTGGTTTCTTCTTCTTCGCTGGACAGATAGACAAATTCATTTTGCAGCGTGGCATAGAACGGCGATTTAACCGGTTCTTTTTTATGGCCGATATACAGCAATTCCGCTTGTTCTTGAGGCGTCAGGGAGTTCAATTGTTTTTCGTTTTTAAAATCGACCCAGCAGAACTCGCTTTTTTTGTTTGCACGTGCTTTCCGCAGCTGCCCAAACTCTTCTTGCGTAGCAAATTCCATATGGGTATGCATGTTGAAAGAGGCATCTTCATACGGGTGCTTCAACAATAACAGGTTTTTAGGCAATTTCATGGCGTCCAAAAAATGGGCGAAGGTAAGTCCACTGAATAAGGCAAAATGATCGGATTCGTTCAAATAAATATATAAATGCTGTATGTAAGCATCCGCGTTCAGCGGTTTCTTCACCATATCCCCACCTCCATTCCATTTTCTATTATACGTCCAAAATGAGTAAATATGAAACATCTCTGCTCTAATTGCGTCATTACTTTTGTCATGCGCATATTACAGATTTATACGTTATAATATAGTGCGACTCATAATAATAAAAAGTACAGGTGAAAATACATGCAAACTAACAAAAGCTTCACCGACCGAATCGATTGGTCGCTGGCTTTCATTTTATTCCTCTTCTTCATCGTCAGTTTAGTGGCTATTTCTTCTGCCCAGACTTCAGGGCAATATTTAACGAATTTTGTTCCGCGACAAGCTTTATTTTACATTATTTCTGTGGGCATGATTGGCGTTTTAATGTATTTCGATCCTGAACAATATAAGAAAATGGCTTATTATTTATACGGCTTCGGCATCTTGCTGCTGATCCTGTTGATGATATCGCCAGACGGTGTCGGTCAGATCGCCGAACCGGTCAACGGCGCCAAAGCATGGTTCCATACGCCATTCGTCAATATCCAGCCAGCGGAGTTCATGAAAACCTTCTATATATTGGCATTGGCAAAAATGATTTCTTCCCATCACGAGCAAAACCTGCTGAAAACCATCAAATCCGACTTTTATTTACTCGGAAAAATCGCTCTTTGTGTAGGGATTCCGCTCGGTTTTATCCTGCTTCAGCCCGACCTTGGTACTGCACTCGTGTTTATTGCCATTACATTGGCTATCGTCGTTGTTTCAGGAATCTCCTGGAAGATCATTGTACCAAGTTTCGGAGGAGTCGCGGTCATCGGCGGATTACTGTTATGGATGACCATCAACGCACAAGACTTCCTGTCCAATGCTTTTGGGTTAAAACCTTATATGTTCGAACGAATTTATACGTGGCTTGATCCCTATTCCTATGCGGAATCCGGTGGATATAACCTGATTGCTGCGATGAATGCCATCGGTTCAGGAGAAGTCTTCGGCAAGGGTTACCAAGGGCGCCAAGTTTACGTTCCAGAAAACCATACGGACTTTATCTTTACTGTTATATCGGAAGACTTCGGATTTATCGGAGCCAGCGCAGTGATTATCCTGTTCTTCATGTTGATCTATCATTTGACCAAAATCACCTTGCAGTTTAAAGATACATTCAGCACTTATGTATGCGCAGGAATCATCGCCATGGTGACGTTCCACGTATTCCAGAACATCGGAATGACTATCCAGCTTTTGCCGATTACAGGAATTCCTTTGCCTTTCATCAGTTACGGAGGCAGTTCATTGATCGGGAATATGCTGGCGCTTGGAATTGTCTTCAGTATGAAGTTCCATCATAAGAACTATATGTTCGATAAAAATAAAAAATAAAAAACTCCGACGCCGTGCGTCGGAGTTTTATTATTGTTGAGACTGCGCTTGAATCGGTTGAGGCAAGGCAATCGCTTTTATTAATTCCACGCGAGATTTTGTGATTTTTGCTTGGATTCCCAGTTTCGATAAATTTGAAACAATGCTGCGAACATCTACATTTTTCGCCATCCATATCACCTCTTTGTCATTTCTAGTACTTATAAAGACGTATTTCAAACTGCCATGTTCACAGGCAGAAGTATTATTGTTGACTTTTCTGTGTCTATGCATATAATACCATCATTTCAGGATTTTAAACTTATCATTTTGATGACAAATAATAAGGATGTGTAAATCTCTTGATTCACATACCCCTGTGAGGTATAATCGAATTAGAAATTAAGTATGGGAGGATCTTCAGATGAGCGAATTGATCGAAGAAACCATTGCACTCGATGCATCTTGCCGAAAAAGCCATCATCCTCCTTCTGTGAAACGCGATTTGACCACTCGGCTCAATCGTGTGGAAGGCCAGATCCGGGGCATAAAAGGTATGATAGATAAAGATGTTTATTGTGATGATATCATCACGCAGCTCGCGGCTACTCAGTCAGCATTGAACAGTGTCACGAAAGTGCTGCTTGAAGGCCATCTAAAAGGCTGTGTCAAAGATCGCCTTGAAAATGGCGAAGAAGAAGTTTTGGACGAACTGTTAGTCACGATTCAAAAAATGATGCGTAAATAACAAGGAGGAATTCATTTTGAAAGAACAAATCAACTTGCAAGTCAGCGGCATGTCATGCCAACATTGTGTCAGCTCAGTAAAAGACAGCGTGATGGCATTGCCAGGAATCGATAAAGTAGAAGTTTCTTTGGAAAATGGTTCAGTAGATATCGCTTATGACGCTTCCGCAGTGGAAGTTAGCCAAATTGCAGAAGCAATCGAAGATCAAGGATACGATGTAGCTACTTTAAGTGAATAACTGCGGAAACGCAGTTATTTTTTTGAAAATAATATACCCCCATTAGGTATATGCCGATGGAAAAGGTGGGATTGTGATGAGTACTAAACAAACGGAAGTGGCCATTACCGGTATGACCTGTGCTGCCTGCGCCAACCGCGTAGAGAAAGGCCTCCAAAAATTACCCGGCGTTTCAGCAGCCAGCGTCAATTTTGCTACCGAAAAAGCATCTGTAGTCTACGATGATGAACAGGCCTCGATGACCGATATGCAGAAGAAAGTGGAGCAATTGGGCTATGGTGTCCAACAGGAAGAAATCGATTTTTCAATCCAAGGCATGACGTGCGCCAATTGTTCTGCCCGCATTGAAAAAGTATTGAATAAAATGGAGGGCGTTCAACTGGCCAACGTTAACTTGGCAATGGAAACCGGTCATGTTTTGTATAATCCCGGCACCGTCACTCCAGAAGATTTTGTTAAGCGGATCCAATCGCTCGGCTATGACGCAGTCCTTAATCAGGAAAGCGATGAAGCAACGGACCATAAACAACAGGAAATAAAAAAGAAAACCCGTTTGTTCTGGATTTCAGCTGTCCTCTCCTTTCCATTGCTGTGGACCATGTTCAGCCATTTCTCTTTTACATCCTGGATGTATGTACCGGATATCCTCATGAATCCACTCGTGCAGTGGGCGTTGGCTACACCAGTCCAATTTTGGATAGGCGCTTCTTTCTATAAAGGTGCGTATTTTGCTTTAAAAAACAAATCAGCAAATATGGATGTCCTGGTCGCACTCGGAACATCCGCTGCTTACTTCTATAGCGTCTACCTGGTTTTAGCCAATTGGAATATGGGCCATAATATGGGATTGTACTTCGAAACCAGCGCTGTCCTGATCACGTTGATCATTTTAGGAAAAGTTTTTGAAGCAAGAGCCAAAGGACGTTCTTCCGATGCCATTAAAAAGCTGATGAAGCTGCAGCCGCAGCATGCATTAGTTGAACGCGGCGATGATTTCATCAGTTTGCCGATTTCCGAAGTTAAAACTGGAGACATCCTGCTGATTAAACCGGGTGCATCCATCCCGGTTGATGCCGCCGTCCTTTCCGGCAACTCAGCTGTTGATGAATCCATGTTGACCGGTGAAAGCTTGCCGGTCGATAAGGAACAAGGCGATGCCGTCTTTGCGGCCACCGTTAATTCCAATGGTTCTTTGCGTGTACGTGCCGATAAAATTGGAAAAGATACCGTCTTGTCAAACATCATCCGCGTCGTCGAACAGGCGCAAGGTTCCAAAGCACCAATCCAACGGCTCGCTGATCAGATTTCCAGCATCTTCGTTCCGATTGTTGTGGGAATTGCCATTATCACGTTCATGGTTTGGTATTTCCTAGTTGCACCCGGCAATTTTGCGGCTGCCCTTGAAAGCACCATTGCAGTGCTGGTCATCGCCTGCCCTTGCGCACTTGGTTTGGCAACACCAACTTCAATCATGGCGGGATCCGGACGAGCTGCTGAACAAGGCGTTTTGTTTAAAACAGCCGAATCCCTGGAAAATACGAAGCATATCGATACCATTGTCTTGGATAAAACAGGCACCATCACCAATGGCCGTCCAGTGGTAACGGACTTTATCCCAGCAGATGGATTTGATCTGGAAAACTTAAAAAACCTGGCAGCCAGTGCCGAAAGCCAATCTGAACACCCTGTAGCTCAAGCTATTTCCGAATTTGGCGAAGCTAACTTGAATGTCGATTCTTTCAAAGCGGTGCCCGGACACGGCATCCGTGCTGTGGTTAGTGGCCATGAAGTGGTCATGGGCAATCGCCGTTTGATGGACGGGCATGCAGTAGATGAAACCAAAGCTGAAGCGATGGAACGGGATGGCAAAACCGTTATGTTCATGGCAGTTGATGGACAGTATGTCGGCTTGATCGCCGTTGCTGACACCATCAAGGAAACAGCGAAGCAAGCGATTCAGGAAATGAAGAACATGGGACTTCACGTGGTCATGCTTACTGGAGACCAAGAACGGACAGCTTTAGCCATCGCCAAACAAGTCGGAATCGATGAAGTATTTGCCGGCGTCCTGCCTGCCGAAAAAGCGGATGTCGTTTTGAAACTCCAAGGCCAAGGCCGCCGCGTCGCCATGGCAGGCGATGGATTGAATGATGCTCCTGCGTTAGCAAGCGCTGATGTCGGCATGGCGATGGGCACAGGAACAGCCATCGCCATGGAAGCTGCTGATATTACTTTGATGCAGGGCGATTTATTGAGAGTGGTCGATGCGGTACAGATGAGCCGGTTGACCGTCCGGAATATTAAACAGAACCTATTCTGGGCCCTTGCTTACAACACCATCGGCATCCCGATTGCCGCAGCCGGTTTTCTGGCTCCATGGCTTGCTGGTGCAGCGATGGCGTTCAGTTCCGTATCGGTTGTCATGAATGCTTTGCGCCTCCAGCGGGTAAAATTGAATAAATAATGATGAAGCGCTAAGAGGCCCAGAAATGGGCCTCTTTTTTATGTCATTGTCCTAACGTTGAAACAAGGGTAAAATGAGGGCATATTCTTTTGAGAAAGCAGGAATTCCTTATTATGAAAAAAACTATTCTACTTCTGATGTCTGTCCAGTTTTTCGTTTACCTGGGATTCGGCATTATCATACCTATTTTACCCGAAGTCATCGTCCAGCAAGGATACTCGGAAATTCACGTTGGTGGCTTGATCACTATTTATGCGTTGTCTTCCTTTTTCACAGCGCCGCTTTGGGGCAAGCTATCTGATAAAACCGGCCGCAAGAAACTGATTCTTCTAGGCTTGGCCGGATTCAGCTTGAGCTTCTTCCTGTTTTCGCTTTTTCTTGATAACCTCGTGCTGCTTTATGCTTCACGAATTGTCGGCGGTCTGTTCTCTGGCGCACTGTATACAGCTGTTACCGGTTATGTAGCAGATATCACAACAAATGAAGAGCGCAATAAATACATGGGCCTGCTTGGCATGTCCATCGGCCTCGGCTTTATTTTCGGACCTGCAATCGGCGGTCTGCTGGGAGCCGTGTCGCTGTCCTTGCCATTTACGGCTTCCGCAGTTCTGATCTTATTGCTGATGGGTTATGCGAGCCTGGTTTTAAAAGAACCGGTCCGCAAAGGTGAAGCGGTGAAGCGTGCCCTTTTGCCCAAAGGCTCCAGTACGCTTTGGCAATTCCGCATCCGTTATCTGTTCCTGTTTTCTTTCATGGTGACGTTTCTGCTCGCGGGATTGGAATCGACTTTTCAATTATTTCAAATCGATCAAATTGAAATCACGCCGCTTCAACTTGGTTATTTGTTTATGGCCAGCGGATTTGTGGATGCTGCCATCCAAGGCGGTGTCGTTCGCCGCATTAAAGACGGCACCGAAACGAAATGGATCATCGGCGCACAAGTCGTCACCGCTCTTGGATTGGTGATTCTTCCCTTTACCAGCAGCCTGGTCTTTGCCGGTGTTGCACTCAGTATCTTTACGGCTGGAAATGCGTTGGCACGGACAGCATTAGTATCGTTGACATCAAAAGAATCGGGCGGCAAATACGGCACAGCTGCAGGCATGACGTATTCCATGGACAATCTCGGCCGCATCATCGGCCCGTTGTCCTTCACCTGGCTCTTGACCATCCAAGCTGGCAGTATCTATTATTTATCTGCAGCCTTGGCCATCGCCAGCATTCTCTTGATTGTTCTCTACAAAGCTTCCAATAAAACTTTGCGCACGACCGAAAAAGCCGGCGCCCCTGTTTAAATGGACAGCCGCTTTATTTACCACAATAAAGAAAAGGCATCGCTTTCCGCGACGCCTGAGCTTGTAGACAAAAGAATATTTATGTTATTTCTAGAATGAATAGCCGAACGGGCATCGTTATGCCGGATCCTGCGCTCCAGACGGACGCTTTCCGCGGACGAAGCGCTGAGCCTCCTCGTCGCAAGCTCCTGCGGGGTCTCATCACTCCGTTCTTCCGCAGGAGACGCCGCCTTGCGCTACGGATCTTTGTATGAAGGAGTTATCAAGTTTATTGAGACGATGGTTTGCGGATCCTGACTAGCAAGCCCTTTTCTTTGATTGGAGCTGCACGTCCCCGATCGGGCTGACCACCGAGACTCCTGTGGGACAGCGGAAGCTGAAGACCCCGCAGGAACGCAGTGACGAGGAGACTGAAGCTGAGCCCATGGAACGCGAAGTGGCCGGACCGATTGGGGGGTATGCACCACTATTCATTTTGTAAAGACTTTGTCTTCAGTCTGAGGCGTCGCTTTCCGCGACGCCTTTTTTTATGTTCAATAGCTAGCGGATCTGATCTGTCAGGTAAATAAAATCAATAGCCAGAATAAATGAAGAAGGAGTATGAGGGAGTAAAGTGTATTGACTAAAATGAGGGTGTAGCGCCAGTTGCGGGATTGTATGCGGACAAACGGTGTATACAGAAAGCCGAATAGGCACAGGGACAACAGGAATTTAGTCACCAGGAGAGCCAGTGGAGAAAAGGAAGCCAGCAGTGGGTTGGCCTCTGTAATGGCGCCAAAAGAAAGGCCCATATACGTCAAAAAGCCATCAAGGAAATTCAAAATCACCAAACTCCAAATATGCTTTTTCAACGGCGTACTCCGCTCTTCCGTCCCCATACTCGACACCTCCCCTTTTTAACCGGCTGTGTATCCTTAGTAATGGGCTACCCACAAAAGAGGTGTTCTAGACAATAATCATAGGTATTTAATAATATATATTTTCGGTTTTGATAGATTCTAAAAAGAAGCGCATAAAAATAGGTCTGCATCTGAGAAGATGCAGACCTATTTTTTTACACGGTGCTTATAGTGGGCGGAGCTGTGCGGTAGCTTCCGCTTTTCTTCATTGTCCAGACTCCAGCTGCCAGCTCCTCGGGTCGTAAGCCACTCTGGCTATGCGGCAAAGTACGACGCTTCGCCAGATCGTCTTACGCCTGTCGGAGGCTCGCAGGATGCGAGTCAGCTAACCGTTGCGACACGACGTCGCGCTCTTAGGTTAGCTTCTGCTATTGGCAGCTTCCGCTTTTCCTTAGTAAGGTGATCCTCCGTTTATGTGCAGGACCTGGCCAGTTACGTAAGAGGAGTCGTCGGATGCCAGGTAGACATAGCCGGGCGCCAGTTCGTCCGGTTGTCCCGGGCGCTGCATCGGCGAGTCGCTGCCAAACCCTTCTACCGTTTCTGCATCAAAAGATGCCGGAATCAGCGGGGTCCAGATAGGTCCCGGCGCTACGGCATTGACTCGGATTCCTTCTTTTACAAGTGAGCCTGACAACGCGCGTGTAAAAGCCAGGATGGCTCCTTTGGTCGAGGAATAATCGATCAACGTCGGCTCTCCGCGAAAAGCTGTAATGGATGTCGTATTGATAATGGATGCGCCAGCCTTCAGATGATCCAGTGCGGCTTTTGTCAGGTGGAACATACTGAATACATTGGTGCGGAATGTCCGCTCTAACTGCTCGGCAGTAATATCCTTCAAAGATTCCTGGACATGCTGTTCTGCTGCGTTATTGACCAGGATATCCAATTTTCCGAATTCATCGACCACTCTTCCGACCGCTTCTTGGCAGAAGGATTCATCTCCCAAATCTCCTGAAATCAACAGGCAACGGCGTCCTTCCTGTTCGACAAATTTCTTCGTCTCTTCAGCATCCTCGTGTTCATCCAGATAAGCAATTGCCACATCTGCTCCTTCTTTAGCGAAAGCAAGCGCAATTGAACGGCCGATTCCGCTATCGCCACCGGTTATTAAAGCTGTCTTATTCGGCAGCCGCTGTGCCTGTCCGGCCAAATTTCCTTTAAAATCAGGTTTCGGCTCCATTTCCGATTCAAATCCCGGTTGCCGTTCCTGTTCCTGCGCGGGTATATTTTCAGGTTTATTTTTCTCCATTTTATCCCTCCAACTATTTATTTCAGATTGTTTTACGTTTTTCCCTTATTCTTACAAAATAAACCTGCCAATAAAAAACCAGAACTTCTGTTTTCACAGAGGTTCTGGCTGATTTGAAAGATTCTTTTGCAGCTCCGGATGGGCTTCCTTAAGAACGGACGGGCGCATCAAGTATCCGGTTAACACAATAAGGCAAAAGCTGCTTGCCCCTACCACATATTCTGCCGGCACCACATCATACAGCAAGCCGAATAAAAGATAACCGAGCGGCATCATAGCCATCGCCATCAATTCGAGAATGCCGAAAACACGACCGCGGTATTCCTCATCCACATCTTTCTGCATCATGACACCAATCGGCGTGTTGACAAACACGTTTGTCATACCGAAAGTCAGCATGAGCAACAGGAAATAAACGACCATTACCCCATAGGACATGCCAACAATTAAAGGAATTGCCATCCCCGCAAGCAACACGGACATCCCCAGTATTCCCCTCTTAGCAAACAGCAAAGGAAATCTCACTTCCTTGCTGATTGAAAAATAGATGGAAGCTGCCAGCATCCCTACTGCGATCATCGCTTCAATCATCCCAAAATGCGTGGCTTTTACATTTAATTGCTGAACTGCGATAAAGGGCAAACCGATCATCATAGAGGAGAAAAAGAAATTGATGCCAATAGCAACCGTTACAATAACGGTTATGACGCGATTGGATTTTAAATAAGAGAATCCTTCTTTCATTTCTGTCAGCATGGTCTTTGTCGCTTCGCCTACTGCTCGTTCAGCGCGGACGGTGTACAACTTGAAGTTCATTGTCGACTCCAGCAGAACCGCAATCGCATAAGCTGACACTTGGATCATTAAAAAGACATTCATCGAAACAAATCCAAAGAGCATGCCACCGACCACCGGCCCACCGATTGCAGCGATGGAAATCGCTGATTGGTTAAAGCCCATTGCCCGTTGGATTCGGTCTGGGTCAATCAGATTGGCGATTGAAGAAGAAAATGTGACACCGGTAAACATAGAACTGATGGACAGCAGCGCAGTCGTTGTGTAAATGGCCGTCAGTGACAAGCCATTCAGCAGGCTGTAAATGAGCAATCCTGCAACTGATAACATACTGACCACTTGAGACAGAACGACGATGGTTTTTTTCGAATACTTATCTGCAGCATATCCGGCAAAAGGCGCCATTAGCGATCGCGGCAAAATGCTGCAGATCAAATTAATCGCGAAGCTCGCAGCTGATCCAGTTAACGCCAATACATATAAACTGATGCCAAATGCGTAGACAGAACTGCCGAATGTCGAAATCAACTTGCTGGCTGTAAACGTATACAGATGATAACTTGCTTGTTTGATGCGCGCTGCCTCATTCATTCTTTTCCACTCCCCAGTGAAAGTTTAATATAATTAAACAAAATATAACACGAGAAAACTAGCATTGCAAGAAAAAGTTTAATATAATTAAACTACCGAAAGGACAGGTGAGTGAATGGCTACTTTGGGTGAACGCATCCGGAATTTACGCAAGCAAAGAGGATTAACGCTGCAGGCTCTGGCAGGCGACCAACTGACAAAAGGCATGCTGAGTTTGATTGAAAACAATAAGGCAAACCCTTCAATGGAAAGCCTTGCTTATATAGCTGAACGCTTGGAAGTGGACCGAAACGAATTGTTGGAAGATATTCCGACGCACGAATTGCGGGATTTATTAAAAGAGATTGAACAGCTTTATACACAAGAAATGATCAGCGATAAACTAATCGTAAAGTACAAAAAAATTGTCGGCAAAATAAAACCTTATATCGGCAAACTGCCTTTTCGCTACGAATCTGCACGGCTCCTTGAAATCTACAGCCGCTGCAGCTACCATACCAAGCAGAATGATTGGCAAGCCTCTTTAGCACGGGCTGAAGAAATTTACGAAAGCCTGCACATGATCAATCAAAGTGCCGACCTTTACATTTTCCGGGCATTAATGGCTTTCACAGAACATCGCTATAAGGAAGCCCTGGCCATCATCCAGGAATCCCGGAGCACTTTTGAAGAACGCACCGGTATGTTGGATCCCTTGAAGAAATTGGATTTTGATTATTACGAGTCTATTCTTTACTCAGCTGTCGGAGATGGAGAAAACTCGAAACGTTTAATGGAAGAAGCCATCACTTACTCCAAAGAACAACAGCTGTTTTACCGAATTGATGCGCTTTATCGCTTGGCTGGGTTTCAGGCTATCTTGAACGGAGATATCGTCAATAAGGATTTCTACATTTCCAAGCTCCGCCTGTTCGCTGATTTTACCGATGACGAAGAAATCAACGCGGTTGCGGATGCCCTTGAAATCCATTACCTGAATTCTTTTGCTCACGACTACGAAAAAGCCATGGCTTTAGTTGAAAGGAACCTGGAAAAACATCCGGAAGACAGCATCTTTCTATTCGCATTGGAAAAAGGAAAAGCCTTATACGGGCTTGGACAGTTCGAAGATGCTTTGACATGGCTGAATAAACATAAGCTTTGGGAGTTCTTGCATCACCCTTATGATTTATCGGTTCATTATGAAAAAGACGCTTATCTGGCACTGGTTTATGCAGAGCTTGGCAAAAATGAATTGGCGCTAAAGCACGCCACAATCGCTAAAGAGCTGATCCAACCTATGCCCGATTCGCCTCACAAAATATTCATCTTCAAAGTTTATGAACAAGTGACCGCATAGCAAAAGCCCGCCATCA
The DNA here is from genome assembly GCF_030407735.1 of Planococcus sp. APC 3900. Classification (NCBI taxonomy): domain Bacteria; kingdom Bacillati; phylum Bacillota; class Bacilli; order Caryophanales; family Caryophanaceae; genus Planococcus; species Planococcus sp. APC 3900. The sequence goes on from NZ_JASDCT010000008.1 coordinate 32,532, forward strand.
ACTATGGCGGGCTTTTGCTGTTGTATGATAACGCTGATAACAATCGTGGAATTCCAGGAACTGCGCCCAGTCTTTTTCAAATTCCGGCTGGATGCAGGATACCTGGAAAAGACCCCGTTCCCTCAAATAACCACTTGCTGAATGAAGCTCAAATCCCGATAGATGGGCATCCTGAGCCAAAAATTCAGTGTTGGTTGTTGTCTGGAAAGTTCGGGATGTCGGGTAGCCGGCAGCCAGCACAGGCCAGTCCTTTGTATCTGCTTCCAGCTGCCTGAAGCGTCGCTCCAAAAGCTCCCAGCGCAAGGGGTAAGCACCTAATGCCCGCTTCAGGCTTTCCAGCAAACTGGCAGGAAACGTAAACGGGATATTGGCGAAATAAAGTCCCAAGTCCAAATAGCTCGGCAAGTTGGGATCCGGTTGAATCTCATGGTGGGCAAAGACGATGGCGATTCCACTCATTGTTCCGATGGCCTTGCCGCTTGCCGCGGTCGCCATCCAGACATTTTCCAACGAAAATGGCAATGCGCCAAAACTGCTGATACAGTCCAGACATAGCCGGATCTTCTGTTGTTTACAGACATTCGCCAACCGACGAAAATCGTTCAGTTGGCCGGTTGAGGTTTCACCATGAACCATCAGCACCCAGCCATAGCCTCCCGCTTCCAGCTGTTCCGCTATCATGTCAAAATCAAATGCCTGGCCCCAGACTTCTTCCTTCACTTTAAAATCCAAGTTGAGGCGTTCTGCCTGATTGGCCAGTCTCCTGCCAAATTCCCCGTTTACCAGAACCAGACCTTTAGCGTCCAGCCGCTTGATTTGTGAAAGCATCGCTTCATTGGCCAAGGTTCCGCTTCCAGCGAGCAAATAAGGCGTCGAGCCTGCCATGCCATAGAGCAAGCGGTCCACTTCCTTCCGAATGTTGTGGAAAGCCGCTGACCGGTGGGAAACCGGCGGTTGTTGAAAAGGTTCCCCCAGCTGCGCAGTTAATGCGACAGGTCCAGGGACGAACAACCGGCGTTTCACCTGCAGCCTTGCTGCGACAGAAGCGTTGTATTGGCTTACAGTGGTGACCATTGGAATAAAGATGGCTTCACCCTTTCCAACCGGATCCGCAAATGGCCGAAAACCCAATTGGCCATACAGCTTCAATTGCCGAGTCGTTCCGGAAATGACTGCCGAGTCAAAGCCCAGCTCCAGGCAGAAATCGGATAATGCGCTGGCTAAAAGGAAAAAGACACGGCCGTTGCGGTGTTCTTTACGGACTGCCAATAGGCGAATTTCACAGATGCGGCCGACGTCCGGCAATAATGCTTCAACTTCCCCGATTTTCAGATCCAGAGAAAAAGGACGCTCAGAACGCAGCGCAATCATACCCACAAGGTCCGTCCCCGACAATACAATCAAGTAGGTGTTCTGCTCATGGAAAGGATCGGTGCGCCTACCACTGGCATCCTTCTCATGTTGGGGAATCTCTTCGACAAAGGTTTCATAATTCAGGCGTGCGATCTCATCGAATTCCGCTTGTGTCCGGGCAATCTTGCACCAATACATAGCTGTCCGCCCCCTTTTCAGCTCTTGATTGCTTCTTCTACTTGATAAAGACTCAAATCGATATCAACAGGTTCCCCCAGCACCAGCTTTGCCAGTTGCTCTCCCAGGTAAGGTCCAGCGGTCAACCCTGAAGCTCCCAGCCCATTTGCTGCAAAAAAGTTGGGCTGTCCCGGCACTCGTCCGATAAAGGGCAAGGCACTTGTCGTTGCAGGGCGGAAGCCTGTAGCCGCTCCCGCGATTTCAGTCTCCGCAAGCCCTGGAGCTGCTTCTAATGTTTTATCGAGAATGTGGTGCATGCCGCCTGCCGTCAATTTCTCATTAAAACCGGCGCCATTTTCATGTGTGGCTCCTGCCACGATTCTTCCGTCATCAAAAGGGACGATGTATTGGCCGTAAGGAACCATTGCAACCGGCCAGTTGCCGGTCGGCTGTCCTTCCGCCTGCAAATGAAGGATTTGGGCTTTCTGAGGAACAATGTCCAAATCCAACCCCAAAGGCTTGAACAAGTCAGCTGCCCAGGCGCCTCCTGTTGAAGCGACCCGATCTGCCAGCAAACGTTCCCCGCCTATGGTGACCCCTATCACCTGCGATTCTTCGATAAGCAATTCCGCATTGCCTGTCAGGCGTCGCGCTCCCAGTTTTACAGCTGCTGAAATCAACGCATCGCGAATGGCATGGCCATCGACACGTGCAGCACCGCTGACCCACAACGAACCATATTCTTCCGTTGCAAACGGAAAGAGCTCTCTTGTTTCATCCGGCGACAACCGCTGGATGTCCCCCATTTCCGGTGCATCTACACGCCGTTCATGAGCTTTTTGCTCCATCTTATCCAGCTTGCTGTCTTCATGGATACTGACGATTCCCACTTGCTTATAACCCGTATCCGTTTCCCCTAAAGCTTCCAGCTCACGAATCAGTTCCGGATAATATTTGGCACCGCCCTTTGCCAGTCCGTACCACGCTTTGTTTCGCCGTTGCGAAATCCATGGACAGACAATTCCTGCCGCCGCTCCCGTAGCTTGCCCTTTGTCGCCCCGATCTATCAATAGTACTTGTGCTCCGGCTTTAGCCGCATGATATGCAGCAGAAGCCCCTAGTATTCCTGATCCAATAATAATCAATGATTTCATTTAAACACCCAGTTTCACAAAGACTTGTGTCTTCATTCTAATCCAGTAAGCAAGGAGACTCAAACCTATTCCATGAATTTGTCCGTCAACGGATTCAAATGTTAGTTTTTGGGGTAAAGCTTAACATACTAGAAAGTAAACGGAAGTTTTTAAGAGGAGGAATCAGTCTTATGGAAAGAAGTTCAGCAACTGAAAGCATTTTGCCTATGACGTCCATCCGAAGCGGATCGGGAATCGAAATGACCCCTGATGTTTACTGCTATACCGTACAAATCGCGAATGTCTTCTTTATCGGCAACCCCGAAGTCAGCAACGAATGGGTATTGGTCGATGCAGGCATGCCGCATTCCGCAAAAAAAATCCTCAAGGCGGCAGAGAACCGCTTTGGGCCTGACCATCAATTGAAAGCCATCATTTTAACCCATGGCCATTTTGATCATGTCGGCGGACTGATTGATATTCTGGAACAGTACAAAGTACCGGTTTACGCACATCCGCTTGAATATTCGTATTTGAAAGGCATCACCGACTATCCACAGCCTGATTCGTCTGTGGAAGGTGGCATGGTCGCAAAAATGTCGAAGATGTTCCCCGTTAAGGCCATCGATATCACGGCCCACCTTCATGAATTGCCTTCAGATGGCAGTGTGCCGGGTATGTCTGGCTGGCAATGGATCCATACGCCTGGCCATTCAGAAGGACACGTTTCCTTGTTCCGGGAACAAGGTCGCGTTCTGATTGCTGGAGATGCTTTTGTGACGGTTAAACAGGATTCCCTCTACAAAGTGATACGCCAGAAAAAAGAAGTTCACGGTCCCCCGGTCTATTTAACGACAAATTGGCGGGCTGCTTGGGAATCTGTCTGCAAACTGGCGGACCTCCAACCGTCTATCGCAGCAACTGGGCACGGCAAACCAATGAAAGGGGCGGCACTCGCCAAAGGATTGGTTTCACTCGCGGAAAACTTCCAGAAGACAGCGGTGCCTGCTTACGGAAAGTATGTCCATACAAAATAAAGAAAGTCTGTTACAGAGAGAAAAAAGGAATATCCCATGGAGCCATAGATTTAGTCAGTTATAGAAACAGCGCCATTCAATTTCCGGCAAAAACAGCGAGATTAACCCTCTGCTGTTTTTTGCTGATTTTCATGTTATCTTAAAAAAAGGAAAATTCGAAATACGATGTTTAACATTTATTTAATACGGGTATAACAGTAAAGCAGTCTCTGTTTTATTAGGGACATCAGGACGATGAAAAGGAGTTGAGCTCTGATGAGTAAAAAAGCATTATTTATTTCGGATCATGGCGATCCACTGGCTAAGTTAGGCGGAAAGCAAGCCGGCGGCCAAAATAATTACGTAAAACAACTAGCACTTGCATTAGAAGATAAAGGTTGGCAGGTAGATGTAGCAACTCATTGGTGCGATTCCTCAGCACCTCAAATAGAAGAATTCGGAAATTCATGCCGCGTCATTAGACTTGAGGCTGGACATAGAGGATTCGTTTCTAAGGACGAAATGTATTCTATGCTCCCTGCTTTTTACGAAGAGTTGAAGAGCATGGTAGATATTGATTCTTATGACATTGCCCATACCCATTACTGGTTATCAGGACTAATCGGGAAAAAATTGAAGAAAGACTTCGGTCTGCCTTATGTGCATACTGCGCATTCACTCGGCTGGGCAAAAGAAAAAGCAACGGGAGTCCATGACCAGCGCCGCATCAATGCGGAAAAAGCAATTTTAAAAAATGCTGATCAGGTCTTGGCCACTACCAACAACGAAAAGCAGCTGATTAAAAGATTTGTTGATTCTCCTTCTCCCATCAAAGTTATCCCCATCGGAGTGGACCAGGCATTTAAAGTGCGTGGCAACCGGGCGCATTTGCGCAAAAAATTTGGCTACAGCAATCCCCTCTTTGTCTTTGCCGGAAGATTGGAAGTAACCAAAGGCATTTTCACTTTGTTAAAAGCTTTTCAGTTGTTGGTGGAAAAAAATGATTCTTCTAATACTCCACATCTGGTTATTGCAGGAGGAGATGCAGAAGCTATTGACCTGGAAACTAAAATGCCTAGAGATAAAAAATTACGGGAAGCCGTTAGAGGCATCGAAGACATGGTAGAATTCATCGGGCCACAGTCTCAGGAACAGTTGGCGTTGCTATTCAATTCAGCTACAGCTACAATCGTACCAAGCTTCTACGAATCGTTTGGAATGGTTGCCGCGGAAGCCCAGGCTTGCGGCAGTCCGGTGATTGCATCAGATGTCGGCGGTTTGAAGAATGTTGTCCAAAACGGCGTTACCGGCTTACTGGTCGAAATAGAAAACGAAATCGATTTGGCGATCGCCATGGGTGTTTTATCAGCAAATACTCTTTTGACTGAACGTTTAAGCCGACAAGCGGTACAAATAGCCCGTAAAGACTTTGATTGGGACTCAATTTCCAATCGGATAAATTCATTGTATGAGGTGATCATTGGTGCACGGAGCAACGCATTTGTTAGCAACAGATTTGGACGGGACGCTGGTCGGTGATAAAGGCAATTTAAAAGCATTGCTGGACTTCTACGACAGCCAGACCTACAAGGTTTCACTGGTTTACATTACTGGGCGCTATTATGAATCCGCCTTGTCTTTGATAAAAGAAGAGAATTTACCAGTTCCTCACGTACTGGTTACAGACGTCGGGACTGGCATTTACACAGGCCAATCATTGGAAGCAGATTTGGAATGGGCAGAACAGCTGAAGGAAAGGTGGCAGCCTGAAAAAGTAAAGGAGATCGCCAAGCGCATACCTGGGCTGACTCCCCAAGATCTTCCTTTAACTAACCGCTGTTCTTATATCACGTCCGATTCCGCTGTTGTGGAAGCATTTCGCTCAGCACTGAATAGAGCCGAAATTCCACATAAACTCGTTTACAGCGGCGGCCGCGATGTCGATGTTCTTCCTCCAGGAAGCGGAAAAGGACAAGCCCTTCAATATATTCTGGACAAATACCAACTAGCCGAATCCAAATTGCTGGTAGCTGGTGATTCCGGAAATGACGTTGAAATGCTCACGATGGGTTTTCCATCTGTCATCGTCGGGAACGCTCAACCGGAATTGCTTGCACAAGCAGAACATCCATTCATTTACCGAGCCAAAGAAAAATATGCAGGAGGCATCTTGGAAGCCTGGAACCATTTCCATACCGACTGACCTTTCCCCTTACGAGCATGAAAAATGTGTTCAAAGGGGCTATTTTTTTATTCAAAAGTTGGCGTTTATGGGTAATCGTTTGTTTTTTCGCCTGTATGGTTTATATTTAGTAGGAAGCCATTTTTAGACCAGATAATTTTTGTACATAAGAAGAATAAACGTCAATCCACAACAGGAGGAAATTGAGATGAGCAAAGTTTCGAATTTACAGAAAGAGTCCTTGCTTATGCTGAAAGAAACAAGCCGGACCTTTTTCATCCCAATCAGCTTTTTGGAATCTACCTTAAAGAAAACAGTCGGTTCTGCTTATCTTTGTATGCGGGCGATTGATGAAATTGAAGACCATCCGGAGCTTGAAGATCAAGTGAAAATCAACCTGCTGCGCAGCATTCAAGAAATGCTGGCTACAGATTTTGATGAAATCCGCTACTTGGAACTCGTTTCTCCTTATGAAGCATCCCTGCCCCCTGTCACTATGCGTTTAGCTGACTGGATCAGTGTCTGCCCTGAAGAAATAAGAGGAAAAGTGATGGAGTCCACTGCCATCATGGCCGGGGGCATGGCCAAATGGGTTGAAAAGGACTGGGTTATCAAAACAAAAGAAGACCTGGATGAATATACGTATTATGTAGCTGGCCTTGTCGGAACGATGCTTTCGGATATCTGGCGCTGGTACGATGGAACAGAAACAAATGATGACCACGCCATTGCTTTCGGCCGTGGATTGCAAGCTGTCAACATGCTGCGCAATTACGATGAAGATTTCGAACGGGGCGTCACGTTTGTTCCTGAAGGCTGGACGCGCGAAGATATGTTCAACTACGCTAAAGACAATTTGGCAAAAGCAGACCTTTACGTCAAGCCGATCAAAAACAAACGAATTCTCATGTTCTGTAAAGTTCCGTTAGCTTTAGCCCATAGTACGTTGAAAGCATTGAAATCCGGAAAAGAAAAGATGAGCCGCCAGGAAGTCGAAGGCATCGTCGAACAATTGAAACAAGAAGAACGTTTAAGTTGATTTTTCCGGCCTCGCTTTATCAGGAGGCCGGTTTTTTTAAATCTTTTAGTTTTCCCTTCAGACAAGAGGAAGTTTTTTCTATACCATTAGTTTCTTCTCTCTATAACCCGGGTAGTTTATACTTGAACTATCCAAGAAAAAGCGAGTAATTCCGCTTGAAACCCTTAATTTTATTGGTTTGGTTTCTCCCATAGATTGATAAGTTAGGAGAATGACAATGACTGTAACTATTTTCAGTGTATTAACTGCCGCGATTTTCATATTCAACGTTATTCTGGCAGCAGCTCTGGTCTTCTTAGAAAGACGGGATGCCTCTTCCACATGGGCATGGCTGCTGGTCCTATTTTTCATTCCTATTTTAGGATTCTTTATTTACCTGCTTTTAGGAAGGCAGCTCCGCAAGAAAACTCTTTTTAAATGGGAAGGCAGCAAACGCGTCGGTATTGAACACTTGATCGCTACGCAAATGAACGAACTGCATGACAACAGTTTTGAATTTCAGGATCCCAATGCAAAAAACTATACGGACTTGGTTTACCTCCACCTTCGCAACAACGGAGCTTTGTTGACACAAGACAACAACTTGCAGATCTTTAATGATGGTCGAAAAAAGTTCAATTCGCTTCTTCAGGATATCGAAAATGCCACTGATCACATCCATATCCAATATTATATTTTCCGTTTGGACGAACTGGGCAACCGAATTGTAGATGCTTTGACTCTTAAAGCTAAAGAAGGCGTTAAGGTTCGCTTGCTTTATGATGATATGGGTTCCAGAAGAATAAGCAAACGCCTGTTCAAGAAACTCACGGCGGCAGGCGGAGAAGTCGAAACCTTCTTCCCTTCCATCTTGCCGATTATCAATCCGCGGCTCAATTACCGAAATCACCGGAAAATCGTGGTGATTGATGGGGACGTCGGTTATCTCGGCGGCTTTAATGTCGGAGATGAATATTTAGGGCTTAGCCGAAAATTCGGCTATTGGCGGGATACGCATCTGCGAATAACTGGAAGTGCCCTTTACCCATTGCAGACGCGTTTCATCCGAGACTGGAACCAAGCATCTGCGCGTCATGATATCGAATATGACGAAGCTTACTTTCCAGTAAAACAGGAAACAGGAAACACTTCCATGCAGATTGTTTCGAGTGGACCGGATGAAGAATGGGAACAGATTAAGGACGGTTATTTGAAGCTCATCAACTTGGCGCGCGATTATATCTACATACAAACTCCTTACTTTATACCGGATGCCAGTTTCTATGATGCTATCCGCATTGCGGCTTTGTCAGGAATCGATGTTCGGATTATGATTCCAAACAAACCCGATCACCCTTTCGTTTATTGGGCTACTTATTCCTACGCTGGCCAAATGTTGCGCGCAGGAGCCCGCGTCTTCATCTATGACAACGGCTTTCTGCATACAAAAATGATTGTTACAGACAACAAAGCGTCTACCGTCGGTACTGCTAACATCGATGTCAGAAGCTTTAAATTGAATTTCGAAGTGAATGCATTCATTTACGATGAAAAAGTATCCACCGATCTTGCAGAACTATTCCACCGGGATATGAAGCTTTCGACGGAATTAACCTATATGATGTATTTGGACCGCACCCGCATGATTAAAACCAAAGAGTCGATTGCCCGTTTACTGGCGCCTATTTTATAACAATAGAAAGTTACGACTTAAAAAATGATAAAGAGTCCCCAATATTTTACTCAAAGAAAAACGTCTCCGATAAACCGGAGACGTTTTTCCTTTCTATACACCTAAATATTCTTCAAGCGTGATTCCTTTTTGATGAATTTCTTCAGCAATTTCTTTCCCTACGTAACGGAAATGCCAAGCTTCATGCATATACCCTGTAATGTGTTCACTGCCTTCTGGATAGCGAAGGATGAACCCGTATTCGTGGGCGTGCGCTTTCAGCCACTTGCCTCCTTCAGTATCACCGAAGGACGAGGAAGCCCAGTGCTGTTCTTGGCCTGCTTCACCGATATCAAATGCGAGGCCCGTCTGATGTTCCGAATAACCAGGGCGCGCGCTGTAGCGGTCTGCCGCTTCTTGGCCGTCTTTTGCTGTGTAGCCTTCATATAATTGCTTTTGGCGTGCAAAATCGCGATACGTGCTGAATGCATTCAGGTTGAGGCCATCTTTAGCAGCTGCCGCTTTCATGGTTTCAAAAGCTGCACGTGCTTCCGGGACTTCCCCAGGAGCGTATGTTGCAGGCAATGGATGCTGCTTATTGGCGATAAGTACACCATTGATTAAAGTGGGCTCTGCGGGCAGCACACTGTCTTCAGGATAAATGGTCGCATCTGCTTTTTCTTCTGATGCCGGTTCTTCTTGTGCGGGTTCTTCTGTTTCTTTAGGTTCAGCCGGTATTTCTACAGGCTCCTCTTTCTTCATCTCTTCAGCGGGTTCTTCACTTGTCATCGATTCTGCTAAAGCTGTCATGCTTTTTTCCATATCCCAGTCATGTATGTAAAACCACGCCGCTGCTAAAACAGCCATTATTGCTGACAAACTAATCACCATCCATTTTATATAGAACTTTTTATCTTTTGGTTTTTTTGTACCCATAGATTTCATACTAGGCCTTCCTTCTATCAGCTTCTTTATTATTCTATCATTCTTGTTGGTGGATTTCTTCCGTAACAAGTAGCATTTTTCCCAAGCTTTTTTCTTCTCTAATGGATCGAATTTTTTTCTAGAAAAGAACTCTTCGAACAATCTGTAAACAGTTTTGACTCACTTAAAAATTTAACGGCCATTATTTTTACTTATATTTATTTAAACACCCCCCTAAGCCCCATGTTTTTTACGAATAACTAAGTATAAACACATAAGGAGCTGTAAACATTGAATCATATATCGGAACGTGATATCCAGGTGTTGATGAACCGGTTGGATACACTATTAGAAGAACGCTCGAAAGAAAAGTACGAATACATAGAAACAGCGCAATCTCAATGAGATCGCGCTGTTTTTCATTCTACATTAAAATGGTTGCCAACACGACAAAGAACAGCAGTCCGAAAATGATAGCCATACCGAGCATCCATTTTGCCTCCCGGTGCATTCCTTGTGCTTTCATGTGTCGATAACGAAAACTGTTTGTCAACACAAACAACAGCGTCATAAACAATACTGCCACTTCCAGGTAACCAAAGATCAAGAAGGTCAAGGCAGTGATACTTAATAAGGCAATGCCTATTCCCTGTATAAGTTTCATATTCATGTAAGTATCTCCCCAAAAAAGAAAACCGGCAATATTTGCCGGCCTCTTCTAAATTATTTTTTATCTTCTACTGCTTCAAGCGCTTTTTCCGGATGATTCGAATAGAATTTACGGCCGATGAATGTTTGGATGATCAACAAGATTCCTCCAACTGCCCAGTAAACCGGTAAAGCTGCCATCGATGTGAATGAAATGAACATAATCATAATTGGAGAAATGTAAACAAACAGCTTCATCTGCTTTTGCTGTTGTTCTGGCATCGTCCACAAAGATACTTTGGCTTGGAAGAAGTAAACCGCACCAGCAATCAATGTCATGATAACATCCGGTGAACCCAGGTTAAACCATAGGAATTCGTGTGAACGGACATCTGGCGAGTATAGAATGGCAAAATAAAGACCCATGATGATCGGCATTTGGATAACAACAGGCAAACAACCCATGTTCAACGGGTTTACCTCATGCTTTTTGTAAAGTCCCATCATTTCCTGCTGCAATTTCATCTGTTCTTCTTTATCTTTCGTTTCTTTCAAACGCTTTTGGATATCTTCCATTTCAGGACGCATCTTATCCATCTTGACTTTCATTCCTTGCTGGCGTTTATAGGTACGCAGCATGAATGGCATTAACACCAAACGGATAATAATGGTAATTACAACAATAGCCATACCATAACTACCGCCGAACAATCCCCCTAAATAATCCAATGAGAAATCAAATGGCTTCACAAAGATGGAATAAAAGAATCCTTCTTTGTTTTCAACAGCGGCACATCCACTCAATAAAACAGCAGCTACCGCCATCATCATCAATAATGTAATTTTCTTTTTCAAATTAGTCACCTTCACCTTTTTCAACTACTAAGAAGTATAACGATAAGCGCTGCAAAATTCAATCCGTGAGTAAAAGACCGATGGATTTTTTCATTTTTGTGACGAAATTACGGCATGTCTTCTTCCTATTCGTATGCAAGAAAAAAAGGAGAATTTCTTCTCCTTACTTGGCATTCGGCAATGTATAGCGGAAATACGGAATGTGCTGGCTGTCACGGAATTGCTTTGGTGTGACGGCTGTGTATTTTTTAAAAATCCGCGTAAAGTAACTTTGGTTGCAGAAGTGGAACTGCTTGGAGATGTCTGAAATGCCTTTATCCGAATGGCGAAGATAGTATTGCGACTCTTCCACACGACGGACATTCAAATATTCAACAAGCGTAATGCCGGCATGTTCTCTGAAAATACGCGACAAATGGCTGGTTGAAATATTAAAATGCTTAGCAATTTCTTCAACAGACAAATCGCGTTCTACTTCGTCATTGATGTAAATAACGACTTTGTTGACGGTTTGGTGCCCGAAAGAAGGTTGCTTGCGTTCAGAAATGATCGATACAAAAAATTCAATCAGCTCATCTGCAACGAACATGAATTCAGAGTCGTTCATATGTTTGTCCACTAACTCTACGCAAGCGGAGTTAAAGGCAAATGCTTTCTTAGGTGGTACACGCATTTCATAAAGTTTACGTGCCATAACGGAAGATAGGATGATGAAATAATTGCGGATAGAGCGGATGATATCTTTTTCTGGACGAAGCGAAAGCATATCAATCAATTCTCTCAATGTTTCTTTTGCCCGCTCTTTTTCCAAATGGTGAATTTCATACATCAATTGCGTTTCAATTTCAAAAAACTTATCCAATCCCTCAACCTGGTTTAAGTTTTCTGTCTCGTTCATAAATATTTTTGAAATCGTTTCTTGTATAGATGGTGCAGTGATAAGATTCATCGTTTCCCCGTCTTTCTTTGTACAAGTTTGTGCTGCATCTCTCAACTATATACTGAAATAGCGCAAAATAATAGAGATATGCTGCTATTATTGTATATTTTTTATGTAATTTGCTCTAGTATAAAAAACACAGTCTTGCGCCTTCAGTAACGTTTTAATACAAAATTTATACTATATTAAACGAAATCGTTTTAAAAAGGTTCCATTCCTACTTTTAAAAACTCGATTTTAACAGAATGACAAAACAAGCCACAGCAGAAAAATGACTTGTCCTGTATTCCTGTTCCGTACGCCATCGTTTCAGCCCCTTTAAAGGGTGAATTCCATTTTTTTATTCCCCGGCATCATCGGGTGGAATGAGTGCACGTATATGCTGCGGCAATACCTCAATCATGAAGGGAGTCGTGCACCCTTCGTCACCATCAATATTACAGGACATCGGTTCATTCGTTTTAATGGACACTTTGGTCGTATGGACTGCTTCCACCGCTGGATCTTCTTCCAGTTTTCCTCTTAGCACCGAAGTTGCAATGCGGAGAAATGCCGGCAGAGCTGCATTTTTCACGATATACAGATGCAACAGGCCGTCATCCGTTAAAGCTTCAGGGGCTAATTTCTCAAAGCCACCTACTGAATTGGTCAATGCCACCAGCACCAGTTTTGCTTCTCCCGACCACGTTCCATGGTCATGCTCAATTTCAAAGTATGTTTCTGTATCTGCTGTAATGGCTTTAACGCCTTCAATAAAATAGGCCAATGCGCCCAATTTGGTTTTCTGCTCTGGATCCACATCATACGTGGACTCGGCAATATCACCAATTGCCAAGATATTCATGAAGAAATGCTCTCCAACCTTGGCAATGTCTACGCGCTTTTCATATCCTGTTTTAAGGGCTTCAATCGCTTCCGGCGGGTCGAGTGAAATTCCCAATGCACGCGCAAAATCGTTGACGGTGCCAAGAGGAATTAAGGAAAATAAAGGTTGATGCTCTTGCTCTGCTATTCCTGATACCGCCTCATTGATGGTGCCATCCCCACCCATGGCTACAACAAAATCATATTTCTTTTCACAGGCTTCAGCTGCAAAATGCGTGGCATCTTTCGCTTTTTCCGTTTCTCTTGTATCGACTTCATATCCCATGGATGCAAGTGTTTCTTCTACTTGCTCCCGGTATTCGGACGCACGCTCTTTTCCTGCAGATGGATTTAATATGAACATTGCTTTTTTCATCATCAGACCTCCGATGGTATAATACGGCTATAGTTATATTCGTCCCTTGCCTTGGGGCGAGCAACTCCAGAAAACTGCAATTTGTTCAGGAAAGTAGGAGCCGCCTTGCGTATTTTTATTTATCTCATTATCTTCTTTGCTTTTTTTGATTTATTTGCCCAGCTGCCCATCATGAGCACGTATGCAGTGTCTTTAGGCGCCAGTCCCTTTATCGCCGGATTGGCGGTGGGCATGTATTCGCTTTCCAATACATTCGGAAACGTCATTTCCGGTATTTTTTCCGATCGTAAAGGACCTTTTAAGATTTTAGTTGTTGGCCTATTATCTACGAGCTTTGCATTGTTCAGCTATTCAGCAATAGAAGGTCCTTACAGCCTTTTAGCTATCCGCTTTTTCCACGGAATTGCGGCAGGACTGACTGTTCCGGCTGCCTTCACATACTTAGCCAATCGGACAGAAAGCACTAAACGAGGAAAAGGCGCAGCGTTGTCAGGTGCATTCGTCGGGCTCGCCGCTATCGTCGGTCCAGCTTACGGCGCAGTATATACCAGCCGCAATGACGTTCCACAAACCATGTTTCTTACCGGTATGCTGATTTTGCTGATTGGCATAGCTGCATTTTTCTTGTTGCGGCAAACAGCCATAACCAAAAACAAAACGGCCAGGAAAACTGTTGCGCTCATGGATATTCTGAAAAACAAAGGGTTGATCCGCTCTTTTTCAGGCGCATTCTTTCTGATGTTTTCCCAAGGGGTTTTGGCCTATATGCTGCCGCTCAAAGTTGAAGCGCTTGGTTTGGATTCTCAGCTGAGCGGTCTGTTATTAAGCGTTTTCGGAATTTCAGCTATTCTAGTTTTTCTGCTCCCCATCAATCGCATTTTTGATGTCACAAAACCTATCTATACTTTAATCGCCGGCTTTACTGTGATGGGTGCATCGCTGCTTTTTTTGAGTGCAGCATCCATTGAATCCCTATTGTACGCTAGCATGGGTACGTATGGAATCGGCTTTGCTCTGCTGTTTCCTTCAATCAATTCTCTGTTGATTGATTCAACGGATGAAGCATCGCGCGGACGGGCTTATGGGTATTTTTACGCGTTCTTTTCCATCGGTGTTGTTGCTGGTTCAAGCATTACAGGAGCATTTGCTTTAAACCCCAATCAAGGATTTATCGTCAGCAGCCTTCTCTTATTGGCAATCGCCTTATTGAATGGGTTGACGGTTAAGAAAGAATAATCGGCAGTAAAAAGGATGGTCCTGGACCATCCTTTTTCTTATAAGTTATCTGTGCTTATTTTATTTTCCGGAGATGCTGATGCCGTATTTTCAGCTTTTTCGCTGCCGACATCGTTTGATGATAATTTTACGTCACCCTTCTCTTTGTCCTGTTTTTTCTGTTGCTGCTCGTTGTAATACTGGACACTTGCGGAAGCTCCGCCTTCAGCGACCATTTTGTTTTCACGTTTTTCGGTAGTGCTTGGCGTATCCGTGGTTTTTGAAATCGGGTTGCCGTCTTTATCCAGGTTTTGTGATTCCATGTAAGAGTTCACCTTCACTTTCGCTTCATTAAAAGCCTTTGTGGCTTTTTCGCGGTTTTCAGGGTTTTTGAAATATGCATATGCTCCCGCAGCTAATCCTGCTAATAAGAGACCTCTTCCTCTTGCCATTTGCAGCACTCCTTCATCAATCAATTTGGTTATTACAATATATTTACCCTTTTTTTATGAAGCTAATCCTTTATTGTATGTCAAAAGTATTACATTTTGCTGTTCGTTAATTTCATATCCACATGCGGAATGCCGTCTTCGTCATAGCTTTCAGAAATCGGTTGGAATCCGAAAGATTGGTAAAACTCCTGAAGATAGACTTGCCCCTGCAGTTGAATTGCCGGGGCCTTCCACTCGGTTAGTATGTAATCAATACTGTGTTCAAGCAGTTGCTTGGCCAATCCGCGTCCTCTGGCTTCTTGTCGGACAATGACTCTGCCAATGGATGGCAGGTCGTACTTTACACCACCTGGGACTAGACGTGCATAAGCTTGGATGACCCCATCTTCAGTGTAAAGCAAATGAATGGATTGCTGATCCAGATTGTCCAGCTCGGGGTATGGACAGTTTTGTTCCACTACAAATACATCAACTCGCAGCTTCAGTACCTCATATAGTTTTTTTGCCGTCAACTCTTCGAAATAATAGGTCTTCCAGTCCATATTCAGCACCCTCCTTTTGTTTCTATTATTCCACATTAGTGGCTATTGGGCTGTATTTTTGATATGATTACAAAAAGAATTTAGAGGTGATTACATGATTCGTACCGGTACATCTGCAGATATTGCATCTGTTCAAGAGATTGCCAAAGTTAGCTGGAATGATACGTATGCCGGAATCATTCCCTCTACCATCCAACAAAGCTTTTTAGATAAATCCTATTCTACTCCGATGATGGAGATGCGTTTAAAGAGAACAATCATATTGCTTGCGGAACATGAAGGCCAGCCCGTCGGCTTCGCCAACTTCACGAAAGTCGATGAAGATGGTGATGCCGAATTGATCGCCATCTACATGAAACCCGAATTTCAGCGTTCGGGTTATGGCAAACAATTGTTGAACAGCGGTTTGAGCTATCTGCTCAACGGCAACCAGCTCTTTGTTTATGTCGAAAGCGAAAACAGTAAAGGCCGCAACTTTTATGAAGCAAATGGCTTCGAGCTGCTGGAAGAGTTCGAGGAATTATTCGAAGGCCATCCACTGCAAACAGCCAAATACGTTTACAATTTGAAAACAGCTGCCACTGCTTTATAGGCAGCTGTTTTTTGTGCACTCATCAAAATAGGCACCTTGGCAACTATTGCCAAGGTGCCTATTCGTTCTTTTAAAGCTCATTCACTTACAACGGACGATAAGGTGTATCGTCGTCATTGCGTGTTGTGGTTGTGTCATCGCGGCGCAATTCATCTTCTCGACGAACGGATTCTTCTTTGCGGCGCAGCTGATCTTCCTGGTACTTGAAGTCATCATCGCGCAAGTTTTGATTGTTTGATATACGCGGTTTGCGAACAAAGCACATAATAGCGGCAATATAGAACAAGATAGATGTTAACGATAGAAGTCCGGCAAATAATCCGGCAAGAATAAAGAAGACTCCTGCCATAGACGCTTTTCCTCGTTTACGGAGATTGACCAAAGCAACAATGGCGAAAATTGTACTTAACGCCAACAGCGCAATCAATACCCATCCTACGATATTGAAGCTTGAAGACATCATATCAATAACCATTTGTGCTTCTTCCGGATTGGAGAATGCAGGATCTGCCATAATTTCATCTTCTATATATTGTTGAAACTCCGGTGTACCTTGAACACTCGAATAACTCGCCATTCCAAATCCGATTAAGGCAATTGCCAAAATGTTAAAGACGATGCCGATGATCCCGAGCACTTTTTCTCCCGCTCTGTTAACTGTTTCTTGATTCATTCATTCCACCTCTTCCTATAGTCTCTTATCAGTATACGTACAAATAAGGATTTGGTTACTTAATTATTCTGTTCCCTTAAAAAAACTAATAAAACCTGTAAGGACTGTCCAGCATCCCAAGTAGATGAAGCAATAGACTTTTGTCAAAAAAATGTTTAATGACGTTTCAAAAGGGTAGAATATTAATAACAAAGATTTGAAAGGAGTTCTAAAAAATGGAAAAAAATCTAATTTTTAGTCAAGCTGATTTCATGTATGGTGTTGGAGGAGCTTCAATTTTAACTGCCATTGTATTCTTTATGACAAGCATTTAAAAACGGAGGTAACGAATGATCAATTACATATGTATAACATAGCAAAAGCAATCCACTCAACTGATAGAGGATTGCTTTTTGCGTGCCTAAAAAAATTCAGCAAAGCCGAAAACCTTCACCAAAGTGTAGGTCCTTTATATTTTAACGTCATCGTATTCTTTATAGCGGTCAAAAGCCGTTACAGCATAAGAACAAACCGGCTCCATTTTAAAGCTGTTTTCACGGGCATAGTCGGCCGCCCGATCTAATAGTTTTTTGGCAAGTCCCTGGTTGCGCATTGATTCGTCTACAAAGGTATGTTCAATGACCATAACATTCGCTAGTTCCGTCCACGTAATTTCCGCTTTTGTTTGGCCATCTTCTTCAAGCCGATACGCAAATTCGTCACTGCCTAATTCGATTAATTTAAAATCCATTTCCATTCTCCTCCTATTCATTGATTAATACTCAACGGACGAAGAGATGCTTCGATTTGAGCACGTTTAGGCTCTAAAAACGGAGGCAATGCCAAGGTTTGTCCTAAAGCGTCCATCGGTTCGTCCGTTGCAAAGCCTGGCTCATCTGTTGACAATTCAAAAAGAATGCCATTAGGCTCACGGAAATATATCGCTTTGAAATAATAGCGGTCTACTTCTCCGGAAGTCATAAAACCATTGGAACGCAAGTATTCATTCCATTTGCTGTAGTCTTCGTACGTTTTGACACGGAACGCCACATGGTGGACGCTGCCTCGTCCCGGTCTTTCGGGCGGTAGGTCTGAACGTTCCTCTAAGTGTATTTCGCCAGCGGGACCGCCTTTTCCTGTCGAAAAGACTAAAATATCTTTTTGCCCGTCTACTGTGGACGGATAATGGCCAATTTGTTCAAACCCCATAATATCTGTCAGAACGGCAGCTGTTTTATCGCTTTTTCGGACCGTCAAGCGTACATGGCCTAATCCGACAATGGCGAACTCTTCGGGAATACCGGCTTTTGTCCAAGGGATACCATGCTCAATGCCACTCCCATCATCAACAACCAGCATTAATCTGGAACCTTCGAAATCCTGGAAAGTCAAAGTTGGACGATTAAAACGCTGTTCAATTTTTCCGTGTGGAACTTCAAATTCATCAAAACGCGCGAGCCAATAATCCAACGCTCCTTCATTTTTTACGCGGAACGCCGTATTGCTGATGCTCGAAACACCTGGATGCGTACGTCCAGCCATTGGAATATCAAAGTACGTCATATCTGTGCCTGGGGTTCCGACCGCATCTGCATAAAATAAATGATAGGATGACGGATTGTCTTGGTTAACGCTTTTTTTCACTAAACGCATTCCTAAGATCCGTGTAAAAAAGTCATGATTGGCATCGACGTTGGCTGTTAAAGCTGAAACATGGTGAATTCCTTCTAATTTCATATCAATTTCCTCCTAATTATCTTGAATTCGAGATATTAATTTCATATTATCACTGTCTTTTCACACGCGCAAGCTATCACACTTTAAACCAAAAACAGGCAAGCCCCATAAATGGGACTTGCCTGTTCAAATTAATTCAACCAGCCGCGGACAGTATCAGCAAGATTTCTGAAGAAAGTTTTTACACTTTCCCAAAAGCCTTCATCATTGACGACTTTGCCGATTTTGTCTTCGATGGTCTTACTCAAATCTTCTAATTGTGTGGACCATTTGGAAAAATCGATATCAAGCTTACGAATGCGGTCCATCAAATCCACCAACAATTGGCGGTCTTCCGGGCTCAGTTCAATTTGGAGCTTACTCAATTGCTCCTCCACAATCTGCTCCACTTCTTCACGCGAAGCTGGATTCTGTTCAGCAATCTGTTTTTTGATTTCAGTTAACAATTCGCTGACTTTAGCGTCTTCCACGCCGCCGTCTGCAAGTTCCGTTGCAACGGTCAATTCGTCATTTGCGACGTATGTCCGTTCCGGGTCGAGCTCTTCACCATTTACTTCATAGGCTTTATAGATCCCTACAAGTGCCGAGTGGCCAGTTACCGCTTTGGGTGCTGCCACTTCCACGGTAGCATTTTCAATACCCGCAGTCAGCATGGCATTGCCGTACATTTCAGAGGTTACCTGAGTAATGTTGTCAGGCGTTACAATTTCAATCACCAGTCCAGCACCTTCATCTTTGCGCGTGATTTTTGCAGATGAATACATATTGGCACGAGAATCGCCATCTTTAATGTACTTGATCAGATCCTGGCCCGTCACTTCAATTTCTTCTACATCCACTTCTCCAGCTACATCCAGGCTTTCAGCAACAGTTGCTTTTTCATCTGCTGATAAATTGCCTCCGTAAACCACGATCGGCAGACCGAATTTTTCGTTGATGCCGACATTTGCCGAACTGTGTGATGGCAAAACAGCAGATAGCGTAAACAGTAATGCTATGGCAGTGAGTAATTTTTTCATTAGTATATTGCCCCTTTCTCCAAATTAATACGAAATCAATTTGAAAAGGTTCCTTTACTTCGTTGACTTGGTCCAGCCATCTTCCTGGATAATTTGGCGATTTTTATACAATTTGCCAAGTGCACGCTTGAATGCCGCTTTGCTCATGCCGAAAATTTCCTGGATTTCGTCCGGAGAAGATTTATCGGTGAATGGCATCTTGCCGCCCGATTCTTCGAGATAACGCATGATTTCTTCCGCGTCATCTGCCAAACGTTCCTGTTTTCTTGGAAGCAACGAGCCGTTAAGTGTGCCATCGTCTTTTACATCGATAATGCGGACAGTTTTTTCTTCCCCAAGGCGCGGTTCTTCATGGCGTTCTGTTTCGTGAATAAAAATACGGTACATTTCAGGAACCGATAGCATAAAGGTCCCGACTGGCAACAACCGGTAAGCGCGTGCCTGCAGGTTTTGATTAAAAGCGGTTTCTGGTGCAGGCTGCATCAATTCCAATACTTTTTCTTCCGTTGCCAGGCGTCCGTATAAATCGCCATGGCGGTCTGTCCGAAGCGTCATGAAAATATGGTCGCCTTGCTTCGGCCACAATTCCATGATTTGCGGAAGATCAGCCGGCAGCAGATACACTTCACGAGTCGTACCAATATCCACTACTGCACCTTCACGTGGAGAAACTTTCAATACTTTTGCCCAGCCATATTCACTTGGCAGAATATGAGGAATCATCGGTGTTGCCGAAACGCCTCCTTGGCGGTTGCGGTAAAGGAAGACTTCAATTTCTTCTCCGATTTCCTGACCTTCTTCTATTTCTGATGCGTTCATCATTACTTCGTCGCCTGAACCATCCGATAAAATCCACTGAGACGTTGAACGGTCTTTCACTTGCAATGTCGCTTTCAATCCTGGGTGTAAAGCCATAATTAGCTCCTCCTATTTCTCTTAACTTTCTTTTTCTTCTTTATTCAGCTGTTCCAGCTTTTCCATAAAATCCGGGCTTTCTTCCAACAGTTGGACCAAATCGGCAATCCGATCGATTGAATTCCAGCTTAAATGGTGCTCGATTCCTTCAACATCCCCGTAGATCCGTTCTTCATCTACACCGATCAACCGAAGAAATTGTTCAAGCAGGCTGTGCCGCTCCAATAGGCGTTTGCCCAGCTTCTGGCCCCTTGGCGTCAAAACCAGTCCTCTGTAGCGTTCGTATATCAAGTAGCCGTCTTTATCCAGCTTCTGCACCATTTTAGTGACAGAAGAAGGCAGCACAGATAAGGCCTCCGCGATATCCGAAACACGCGCATAGCCCTTTTGCTCAATTAATGAATAAATGATTTCAATATGGTCTTCCATACTTGGAGTAGGCAAAGTTCTTTCCTCCCTCACGTAGCTATGTTCAGTTTACTATACCGCCATCATTGAAACAACTGGACTTGCCGTCCTTAAAACAGTCCGTTTTTTCAGAAAGGTTTAAGCTAAATACTGTCAGGGTAGTTATTACTATAAGCAAAATAGTTATTATCGAAAGGGCAGGTGAAAAACATGGGACGTATTCTTTGGATTATCTTAGCAGTCATTATTGTAGTATGGCTTATCGGATTCTTAATGGACGTAGCAGGCGGACTTATACACATTCTTTTAATTATTGCTGCAATCGTTTTAGTTATCAATTTAGTAACTGGACGTAAGGGCGTATAGCCACAGCGTTAATTAAACAACAGGGTTGTTTCAACAGTCATTGTAAATGGCTGTTGGGACAACCCTTTCTTTATGTCTGTTATTCAACAACCCCATAGGAAAAGCAGGAAGGAAAAGTTAGTGATTTTCCTTCCTGCTTTTCAGTGTCAGGGAACTCCATATACTTTATTGACGGATTTTGGCGTAGATGCATGTATCCCGAAGTTTATTTCCTACTTTAGAAATCGTATCATTGCGCAAGATGCCTTCCAGCTCGAAATCCAGGCGGTTGGCTACTGCGCGGCTGCGGACATTGTCCGGATCGCAACGGATTTCAACCCGATTGGCCTCCAACTCCTCAAAAGCAAATCGAGTAATGCGCTCAACTGCTTCCGTGACGTAGCCTTTGCCTTCATAACGGTTATCGACCCAATAGCCGATTTCAAATTTCCGCACTTCCCAATCAATCCGGTGAAGCCCTGTAGAACCGATAAATTGCCCGGTTTCTTTCAAAAAGAAATGCAGACGCAGATCCTTGCGCAATTTGAAATTCGCCTCAGCTTCAATCAGCGTCGCTTCCGTTTCTGCAAGATCCGGCTCCTGTTGCGCAAATGGCAACCAGGGGCGAAAAGCTTCCAATGAATGCACAACCGCTTCATAGCTCGCCTGTGCATCTTCTCTTCTTGGCGCCCGTATCAGCAGGCGTTCCGATTCGAATTCTTCCGGAAAATCGAGCAATACCGGATTGAAAGGCGGTTCTTTCGCTTCCACCACCGCATCATCCCACAGGACCGGTGTCGTGATGCCAGCCTGCCAATCTTCGCGCGTCATCCCATAAGTTACGGCATCGTAATAGCGGTTTTCCCGCGGAGAAAACCAGGCTTGCCGCATATGTGCTTCTTTGACAAATCCTGTCCGTTCAAAAGCTTTGCGCATTGCAAAATTGTCATGACGCGTATTGCCTTCCAGACGGATTTTCTTTTCCGGCAATGAAAAGACGAAGTCAGCAACCATTTTCAACGCCTTCGGGCCGTAACCTTTATTGCGGTACGGATCTGCAATCCGCAAATCGAAAAGCGGGATATCATCCTGCAGGTCAAAGATTTTGACTAAGCCCACTTGCTGGCTTTCCTCGTTTTCTATCCAAAAAGTCGTGACTTGATCTGATTTATATCCGCCTTCTTCGATGGTCTTCTCAATCAAGGCGCGGACCGGATGTTCGTGACCGTGAAATGGCCATGAATTCGTTGTCATAAAATGAATCAGCTGTTCTTGTTCTTCCATTGTCCACTCTGTTAATTTCAATGGTTACCCTCCAAACCTACCTTACTTCTGGACTTTCACAAGACGCAATGCATTCAAAACCACCAATAAGGTGGCACCCATATCTGCGAAAATCGCAATCCATAAGGTTAACCAACCTGGGATGATCAAAAGCAATGCAAGGATCTTGAGCCCCAATGCAAAGACGATATTTTCTTTTATTATACGCAATGTCTTTCGGCTGAGTCGAATCGTATAAGGCAATTTCTCCAAATCGTCGGCCATCAATGCAATATCCGCTGTTTCCAGCGCTGCATCTGTCCCTGCTCCACCCATGGCAATGCCGATATTTGATGCAGCAAGAGCCGGTGCATCGTTAATGCCGTCGCCTACCATCGCCACACGGCCATATTGTTGTTGCAGACCTTTAATCGCGGCCAGTTTGTCTTCCGGCATCAATCCTGCCCGGACATCGGTCACTCCGATTTCCTCCGCAATAGCCTTAGCTGTTGCAGGATGGTCCCCCGTCAGCATGATAGTCTGGCCGATGCCCATTTCCTTCAGTTTTTGAATGATGGAAGGGCTTTCTGTGCGGATGGCATCCGCTACTGCGATAATGCCCAATAAAGCTGTTTCTGAAAACACAGCAGTGACAGACTTTCCGCTCTCCTGAAGTTTACGCGCTTTTTCCGGAATGTGTAAGCCCTTTTCTTCGGCCCATGTCAGGCTGCCGACACAGATGAGTTCTTCATTGACGTCTGCATAAGCGCCTTTGCCTGTTACGGAATTGAAGTTTTCAGAAGCATAAACACCTGTCGCTTCTTTTGTAATGGCTCTCGCCAAAGGATGCTGCGACATGGCTTCCACCGATGCCGCAAGTTTCAACAACTCTTCTTTCGTGACAGTCCCTTGGACTAGAACATCTGTCACTTCCGGATACCCTTTGGTCAATGTTCCCGTTTTATCAAAAGCGACCGCATTGATACGGCCCGTTTCTTCCAAATGAACGCCGCCTTTAATGAGCACACCTTGGCGCGCAGCATTGCCGATGGCCGTCACAATAGCTACCGGAGTGGAGACGACCAGTGCACATGGACATCCAACGACCAGAACCGCCAAGCCTTGGTACACCCACAACTCCCAGTTCCCCGTTATAAAGCCAGGCACCAATGCAACCAAAAAGGCGATGGCGATGATCGCCGGTGTATAATATTTGGCAAACTGATCGATGAATTTCTGTGTCGGTGCTTTTTCAGCCTGCGCTTCTTCGACGAGATGGATGATCTTCGCAATGGTTGTATCTTCGACACGCTTTGTGACAGTGACTTCAAGCGCCCCTTCATCATTCATCGTACCGGCAAAAACTTCATCTCCCACCGTTTTGACTGCAGGAATCGACTCTCCTGTAATCGCTGCCTGGTTGACGGCGGACTGTCCGCGCAGGACTGTGCCGTCCATAGCGATTTTTTGTCCTGGCTTCACAAGTAGAATGTCTCCAATACGGATGTCTTCCGTATCCATTTCGGCTAATTCCCCGTCGCGCTGAATCAATGCCCGTGCCGGAGCCAGATCCATCAGGCTGCGGATCGACTGGCGCGCTTTGTTCATGGAGAAAGACTCCAATGCTTCGCTGACAGCGAACAGGAACACGACAACCGCTCCTTCACGCCATTCGCCGATGATCACCGCACCGATGATTGCAATCGTCATCAAGGTTTTCATATCAAACTGGAATGTGCTGAGGTTTTTCAGCCCTGTCCAGAACATATGGTAACCGCCGATTGCCATAGACCCGCCAAAGAGCGCAATCGACCAAGGGTGTGTTTCACCCGCTTGGAACGAAACGATGATTCCTGCAATCAGCAACAACAGGGAGAAAGCTGTTTCGATTGTCTGGCGGCGTTGGTAAAATGGCACTTGCTTTACTTTTTCTTTTTCCGGATAGACGCGGATATGATCAAACGCTCCCGCTTTCTCAAGCGCTTCAATGGATACATTTCCATCAACCGTCAATTTAGAGGCACCAAAATTCAAATTGACATTTCTGATTTCCGGCAATTCGCGGACATTCTTTTCGAATTTGGCTGCACAACTGGTGCACGACAAGTTTTCAAGACGATAGGTTTTAACCATTTTCCACACCTTCTTTCGTGTGTTCATGAGCGATTGTCACCAATTGACGAACGTGGTCGTCAGACAAGGAATAATAAATCTGTTTTCCTTTGCGCTCGGATTTCGCCAAGGCGCGCTCCCGCAAATAACGCAAATGATGGGAAGCCGTAGCTGTGGAGGAGCCAATGACTGCTGCAATGTCACAGACGCACATTTCTTCTTCTATCGTTAAGGCATACGCGATGTTCAGCCTTGTTTCATCTGCCAACGCTTTGAACAGGTTGGCAACTTCACTCAAATCGGCCATACGCTCCTGCACATGGTCCACCACTTCCGGATTGACTTTGGTCACTTCACACAATTCTTTCATACTGCCACCTCTTTCATTCAAACGAGCATTTGATTGTTAACTTCAGTATATATGCCTCTGCAATTACAGTCAAACGCTGATTTGAATGAAGCATATTTACACTCTGAAAAAAAGGTGGTACAGTTTTAGCTGTTGCTGTGCCCCGGGACTTCTTTGAGAGTAAGGAGTCATGTTACCCCATTCTCTCTGCTATGCTAAGCAAGCATAGTAAAGAGAATCATCAATTCATTTTATATAGAAGGAAGTGCACTTGTTTGAATACCTTATCTTATAAAGAGCAATGGTTTGGCAATATCCGCGGAGACATTTTGTCGGGAATTGTGGTAGCCCTTGCGCTTATTCCGGAAGCCATCGCTTTCTCCATCATTGCCGGAGTCGACCCAATGGTTGGCTTGTATGCTTCGTTTTCCATCGCTGTCATCATTTCCTTTGTCGGCGGCCGGCCCGCTATGATCTCCGCCGCCACCGGTGCAATGGCATTGGCCATGGTGTTGCTGGTCCGTGACCACGGGCTGGATTACCTGTTGGCTGCCACTATCCTGACGGGTGTGCTGCAGTTGATTTTCGGCTTTTTGAAAATCGCACGCTTTATGAAATTCATCCCCCGTGCTGTCATGATCGGCTTTGTCAATTCACTGGCCATCCTGATTTTCATGGCACAAGTGCCGTTCATTTTCGGCATCAATGCCATCACTTACGCGTTTGTGGGAATCACGTTAGCGATTGTCTATATCCTGCCGCGGTTCTTCACAGCCATCCCGGCTCCTTTGATTGCCATTTTGGCGTTGACAGGTGTCGTCATGTACAGCGGCATCGACATGCAAAATGTCGGCAGTTTGGGCACCATTTCCCAAACCCTGCCAAGTTTCTTCATCCCGAATGTTCCGTTCAACTTCGAAACGCTGCAAATTATTTTCCCGACAGCACTGGCTTTGTCCATCATCGGTTTGCTTGAGTCTTTACTGACGGCATCGATCCTCGATGATGCTACAGAAACCGGATCGGATAAAAACCAAGAAGCCCGCGGACAAGGGATCGCCAACATCATCACTGGATTTTTCGGCGGCATGGCTGGCTGCGCAATGATTGGCCAGTCCGGCATCAACGTCCAATCGGGTGGCCGTGGTCGTTTGTCCACGTTTGTCGCTGGGGTTTTCCTGATGTTCCTGATTATCGTCCTTGGCAATTGGGTTGTTCAAATCCCGATGCCGGTCTTGGCAGGAATCATGGTGATGGTATGCATCGGAACCTTTGATTGGGGATCCTTCAAATACTTGGTGACAGCTCCGAAATCAGATGCCATCGTGATGTTATTGACTGTCGTTGTTGTCGTTTACACACATGATTTATCTAAAGGCGTATTCGCCGGCGTCATTTTAAGCGCAGTCCTGTTTGCTGCCAAGATTTCCAAAGTGGAAGTCCGCAAAGAAGGATTGGAGTCCGATGCGTCGAATAGATATACCATACACGGACAATTGTTTTTTGCGTCTTCCCAGGACTTTGTTTCTGCATTTGATCAGGTGGAGCCGTCCCAAGGAGTCATTTTGGACTTTTCCGATGCAACCGTCTGGGACGATTCAGGCGTAGGAGCCATCGACCGGGTGATGAATAAACTTCAAGCCCAAGGGCAAACCGTTGAAATCACCGGTTTGAATGCTTCCAGCCAAAAACTTGTAGATAAATTGGCGACATACGGTAACGCAGGCAAGAGTACACACTAAGGGGGATGCTTCATGTACGAGAAAATTTTAGTTGCAGCTGACGGTTCGGACCATTCGAAACGGGCCGCTCATGAAGCGGTCAAGATGGCAAAAGCCAATCCACAAGCTTTTGTCACCTTGCTGTACGTTATTGATTATGAAAAAGCACGAACTGAAATCCTGCATGGCCAAAGCAGCGACGAAGTCCACTTCGAACGCCGCAAGCACTTGGCACCGCTTGAAGAAATCTTTCGTTCAGCCGGTGTTGAGTTTGAAACCAAAACACTTCATGGTGCTCCGGGACCGACCATCGTCAAGCATGCCAATGAAACCGGCTATGATGTCGTATTAATCGGCAGCCGCGGATTGAATGCGCTGCAGGAAATGGTTCTGGGCAGCGTCAGCCATAAAGTGGCCAAACGCGTCCAGTCCCCTGTCATCATCGTCAAATAAATCCAGCCGCTTTTCGGGATTTCTGAAAAGCGGCTGGATTTTTATTTTATTGCTGATTTATGAGCGTTCGATAGAATTTGTAGGCGTTCATAAAAAAACTCCTGCAATCGCCGCAGGAGTTTCAGAGATTTATCAAATTAAAACATAGCCGAGGCTGAACAGCCCAATGCCGCCGGCTAAAGTTGCGCCAACATAACCGACAGCGTGCAGCCATTTGCCGTCTTCCAGATCTTTGACAATGTCCAAAGCCATGGTCGAAAAGGTCGTGAAGGCCCCGAGAAAACCAGTAATCCAGAAAGACGATAAATTGCCGCTGCCGATAAACAGGCCAAGCGTAAATGAGCCGATGCTGTTGACCAGCCAAGTTGCAGCTTTTGGCTGCCACATTTTACTCTCGATCAGCAAGTAAAAAAAGTAACGTGTAATCGCCCCTGAAAATCCGCCTATTGCGATGCCGATCATGACGCCACTCCTTTCCTGCCGACCCACAGCCCTGCAGCTGCCGACGCTACGCAAGCCGCCGTCATGCTCCCGGCAAACGCTACGCCCCACCAGATGGACGACTCCAGGTAATGGAACCAATCAGCGGAGAAAGCAGAAAACGTCGTAAATGAACCCAGCAGTCCTGTCGATACCAATAAGCGCAGTTCCGCGGACTGGCGACTCAAACGGACTGCTGCCACACCGATCAGAAAACTGCCAACTAGATTGACAATCCATAGCCCGAGCCCACCCGTGACTGCCATATAAACACTCGCCCGCAAAAGCGAACCCGCCATTCCGCCAAATCCTACTGCCAGTATCCGTTTCATCTCATACGCCTCACATCTGTTTTTCTTCAGTATAACTTATTGAAAAATATCATGTTTATTGGCTGCTTTAATTGGGGGTATCGGTGTTACGCTTCACTTTGCTTTAAATCTTAAGAACTCCCTGTAGTTTTGGCGTTAAAAGCTTCCAGGGATTCTTGATTTATATACTAGTATTTGCTAACTATCGATAACCTCATGATATGTAAACTAGGCAGTGAATACATGAATAGTATTTTTAAATGTAACGAAATTAATGAACCGGGTTTAACTTTCTTTAAATCCTATTGCATTGAAACCCCTTAAGAAATTTAATCTTTTCGCAGGCAACTGTTATGCATCTCATTAAACGAAACAGCTTAGTAGAATTATTTTAGTTGTATTGATGAAAATCTGTACGTGTGGGCGTGATTGATTTGATGTATGCTATGTCTTCCTCACTGAGATTCGGAGCAAAAAACTCGGTTCCCCAATGCTCAGAGTGAAAAAAGGGAGTGTTTTTTTTTTAATAAAAAAAATCGAAAACCATTTTAATTTGCCGTTTGTTTTTAGATTCTTGTACAACAAGTGGTTTGATATATTATCCATTTTGCTTCCTTTAATAACAGTAACATCTCTTCCATTTACTATTTTAAAAGAGTCTTTGAACAACAAGGTCGTTTCCTTAATAACATCTTTTTCGTCATTCCAGCAATGGATTTCGATGATATTTGATTGCCTAATAAAATAGCTTATTAAAGGAACCCAGTAATCATAATTTTTATTTTCAGGGATCGGAAAAGTATCCAAGTCCTCAGTAAATGTAGGGATAGTAAAATGTAATTTATATTTCATTTTCACATTTCCTTTCTTTTGAAATGAAACAGGGAGATTGTTTTGCATCTTATCTCATTCAAACTGATCATGCATTTAAATTTTTCTTATTTGATGTACACTTCTATTTGGAACCATATGCTTCCTTCAACTAAACCACTTCGTTAGTTCGTTAATTTATAATTATAAAACCGTACTGAATGGCCTTTTCAATGTATCATTTTTTCTAGCAAATTTACTTTTTCTTCTTATGTTTACAACTTCACTAGAATAAGGGGTATGAATGTAACTTACTTACACTTATGTTACATTCAGATTCATGCTCTTTACTTCAAATAAAAAAGTTATCGAAACAAGGACTTTCCCCTGCAGCTTCTTAAAAATAAATAAGAATGAGTTCTTAGAAAGAATTATATATTCATTTTTCTTGCACTTTTTTATAAGAAATTGTGAAAACAATGGTAGCTAGTGCAAAGAAAAAAACGCCAATAGCTGAAGGTATATATATAAATCCATTCATCATGCTTTCAGATGTTGTCCATGACCCGGCACCCGAAGGTCTCGAAATAAATATGGCCACTGCTTCCCCGTTTACACCTAGTATTAAAGCTAAGACACCTAAACAAAAGAAAACTACAACCAACTTAAATGAGTTCAAAAAGCTATTTTTCACGTAAATCCTCCTTCTTACTTGTCCTCAATAACTTTCCGAATGTCACTCAACTGTCCGCATATTGCCTGCAGATTCAATAAAAAGCCGTACTCTTTTTCGAATGCGACTTTGAATTTAGTGAATTTAGATAAATTATCTTCTGTATTCGAATTTTTTTATAAGATGATCGATTCTGAGCGCAATGTAAATGAGCACCATTGCCGCAATAGCCTCCCAAATCCCCCCGAAAAAGAATACGATGGCTGCACCAAAAGCGATGTAAATAGCTAACGTTTTCTCCACCCCAATAACCCCCTCTATTTCTAAATATTAGTATAACTGAAAAAGAGAATGAGGTTATTTTATTTTTCGTAAGCCCTTATAAGACAGGAGTTTGAAAGTAACTTACTTACCATTATGTTACATTCAAAAGCATCAAAAAATATCTAGTAAATTCCTCTTTTTTGAAAAATTGAAACTTTATTGGAAGCTAGTTGGTATAGTAATTATAAACTTGCTGAACTAAGGGGCGAAATGAATTTGAACAGCGAAAAAAAATATAACTTAAAGTACCATATGAATGGGTTTTCTGTTGCTTTCTCCATTATTCTTGTCAGTTATATTGATGATTATATTTACGACTTCCGCACGTTAATAGGGGCTATTTTAGCAGGGGTTTTAGCTTATATTTTAAGTGCTCTTTTTGGGAAACTTTCTTTTCTAGATAAAGAGATCAGTAAAAGAACGAATAGAGTTCTTACAGTCCTGGCTATATTTCTAATTTTCTTTTCGTTTTACCTTTTTCAGTTATAAAATGAACTTACATACAAAAGAGTTGCTGAATCTTTTTAAGATCAGCAACTCTTTTGTTTTACAGGTTCCGAATGTAACTTAATTGCTATTAAGTTACATTCAAAAACAAGAAAAAATTATGAATAGCTAATTTAAAATAACTTTTTCATTGGAAATGATTGGTATAATGAGTGCTGACAAAGGTGATTTCTAATATGACCAGGACAAACGAAAAAAGTGCAAGAATGGACGGGTATCCTACAAAATCCGATGGAGGTAAAAAATGAAGAAGAAGTTGTTGTTTGCTCTTTTATGTATTCTAGTAATTGGTGTTGGTTATACAGTATTTTATGTTAATCAGTATTCTGTTAAAGACAATCGAGCGTCTATCCTTGCTGATTTGACGACATGGGAAAGTAGAGGAAGCGAAGAGGAAATTGAAATTAAAATCCTGAAAATGACACAGATCAACCATACTACATCGTACGTTGTGCTTTTTGAAACAGCAGATAAATATGTGGGGTATGCACATTTGCTTAAAGGGTGGAATGGACAATTCAAAATTGTAGAATCAGGTGCAGGAACGAATATTGTCAAATACCGTGACCTTAAAACGAATCAAGGTGTGTATGGTATTCTGGCCGGAAAAAACCCGGATTTACAAATCGATCACATTACGGCGAAATCTGAATTTACCGATGAGGACTTCAGTTTCACTTCACCTATTCCTGAAGATGCAACGTTTTTGGTATACAAAAAACTCCCTGAAGATTTAAAAGAGACTTTTCTTACCTTTACGCTTTACGATGAAAACGGAAAGGTAATTGAGCCGGCAAGTGAATAGAGTGATAGACAAAAAGAAGAATAAAAGCCTCTGTAATCAATAAACTGAATGTAACTTAATTAGGATTAAGTTACATTCATTTCAGTATTTTCTACCTGTTCCCTAAAGGTCAGCTGATTCATTAATAGCGATACCAATGTATTTTAATTGATCTTCTAAGTACTTCCGTTTTACTTTTCCGTTTTCTTGATTTTCAGCTGGATATTCTTTAGTTAAAAAAACAGGTGCATCAAAATTTAGCCAAATATCGCGATAAATAGTGTGTGTATCCTTAACCGTTAAAAAATCTCCGTTTTGTAGTTCAATATCGTCGTCTACTCCAAACTGAAATCGACAACAACTACATATATCGAATGAGGCGTCTTTTAAGTTTTTCAAATCAGTATATGCAGGTTCGTCTAACCCTTTATGACCACATACTGGACAAACATACTTCATGTTGCGAGAAGCCTCCCTACGTTCTTGAATGTTATCTATGATTTTGAATGTAACTTAATTCACAATAAGTTACATTCAAATCAAAGAATTTATAAAACTAAAGTTGAACTGAAATTACTTTGCAATATCGTTTTTGTTGTATAAATCTTTATAGCTAATGACCAGAAGAATGAAAACAAATACTAGGAGCATAAAACTTCTAGCATTGAATCCATCAGTCGCTGAAGTTTCATCAAGTATAATGCATACTGCTATAGCTAATATGCTAATGACACCAAAGAGAATAAATAATGGCTTGCGTGTTGAGAAATACTCTTGCTTTACTTCAATTATTAAATAAACAATTGTGAAGATAAGTGAAGCAATACGAGTTAGAAATAAAACTTCATACTGAAGAAAAAACGTTGCAACTAAAAAGCCGATCAATGCCAAAATCACGATTATAGTACTTATATTTTTTTTCATCCTAAACTCCTTATATTTCATTCTTGTCTAAACAATATTTTTTAATACTTTAACTAAGTTTGAATGTAACTTAACTGCACTTAAGTTACATTCAAATCCAGTAATTCCATGATTATTTTTTGTCTAATTTGGCTGCCCATTCTTTAAACCATTCAGGTGGCAATTCCAATATAGACAGGTCTGCCCTCATCAGTTTTTCATAAGAAGGAAACCCGTGGTCATACAAATCCCACTGACACTCAATATCCCGGGCAATAGAAAAAGCTAATTCATTCTGGTCATCTAAATCTTCTTCTTCCCAAGCCATTGTTAAATTATCGCACCACATGCAAAATCAACTTGAGAAAATTGGTTTTCTTTCTTGCAGACGGTGTCTAAAAGAGTCTTAAGACTTTCATATGAATACGGAAGATTGATGCTAGTTTTATTCCAATTCCCCTCCACAAGGTAATCCTCCTCTTTCAGTACAGTTCATAAGCAATTCAACTTTATGATTTTCATTTTTTACCAATAATAACATATTAAAATTATACTCAAAGAAAATTTATTAGAAAATAACCGTTCCTAAAAATACACCTTTACGAACGCTTCAAAAACAGCCGGAAATGAACAAAAAGAACGTTCGTAAAGGTGTCAAAACACTTTACGAACGTTCGCGACTATCTACAGACCTTTTCGAACGATTTTCGGCTAGAACTTATTCAGCCTTTAAAATTAATGTCGACCCTTTTACGTCTTCGGTAATTTCCGTCTCATGAAAATCGCCTTCAGCCCAATCGTCCACTTGGTTATGGAAGTAATCCGATTTCAAATGTCCGCTCAATCCTGGTCCAACAATATGGTAGGCACTCGATAAATCAGCAAGATCCGCTACAAATCGCCAAGACGCTCCGTGATTGACATTGCCTTCCGGTGTGGACGCAGCTGCCTGAACCGTGATATTGGAACCGCCGATCGGTACTGGATCCGGGTTCAGGAATGCGGCGAAAATGGACGAAGCGCCCGCAATCGGATGCGGGAAAGTCAATTGGTGATGCTCACCCCACGTCCAGTCAGCCAAATCACTTCCCTGCTCTTCTTCAATGTCACTCACTGCCGTCTCCAGCGAATCCACCAGCCATTTTTCCAATCCGCCGTATTCGGTCATCCAGGCACCTTCATCTCCTGCAAATGCATTCCGCATCATTTCATCGGTGATGTGGTTTTTGCCTGCCAACATTTCAAATACGTCATCAGGGAATTGTTCGCTCAATAACGTCTCAGGCAATTGCTTCATCCATTTATGGAAAACCAATGGCGCCGCCTGATCTTTGCTGTCCACCTGATCCCATTCTTCAAGCAAAGCCAGCACTTCATTGTATTCATCGGTGCTGTTGCGCACTGTAGCAATCATGTCTGCCAAAAACTCTGCGGCATATAAATTCTTTTGGTCCATCTGCAGGTCCATCATATCCTGCGCAGTCAACTCATCTGATGCTTCCAGCACTTCCGCAATTCGCTCATAGCGATAGGGCTGTGCCCAGAAATCGGTGATGTGATAAGGATAGGAATCGTCAACCACTTCGTTGTTCGCTGTAGCGATAAATCCATTTTCCGGATTGACCGACTGCGGCAATTCATCAAATGGCACATATCCTTCCCATCCATATTCCGCTGAGTCTCCTGGAACCGGCAACTGGCCGTCCCCGGATTTGCGGATTGGAATACGGCCATTCGCTTTATAGGCGATGGTTCCATCCGTGGATGCGAAAACGAAGTTCTGTGCAGGTGCCTGAAAGTCCTCTAATGCCAATTCGAACTCTTCCCAATTGGATGCTTTATTGAAATTAAGGACCGCCTGCAGTTCAAGCGTCGGTTCAAGGGCAGTCCACTGCATCGAAAAGACTGCGCCCGGATCTTCGTCTTCATACAGGACATTCGATACAACTGGCCCATGTCTCGTCACCAACACTTCAAATGCCTCTGTTTTTCCATCTTTCACTTTAATCGGTTCGTCTCTTACTTCCGCCTGTTCCCATTTGCCTTCATACTGAAATTGTGTCGGGTCATCGGGGTTCGGTGTTTCAATGTAAAGATCCTGAACATCCGGCCCCACATTGGTCACACCCCATGCAATTTCTTCGTTATGCCCCAGAATAATCCCAGGAATGCCGGCAAAAATGACGCCACTGACGTTTTGTTCGGGCGATTCCAAATGCATTTGGTACCAAATGGATGGGGTGCTGAGCCCCAGAT
Source organism: Planococcus sp. APC 3900 (assembly GCF_030407735.1). Classification (NCBI taxonomy): domain Bacteria; kingdom Bacillati; phylum Bacillota; class Bacilli; order Caryophanales; family Caryophanaceae; genus Planococcus; species Planococcus sp. APC 3900. The sequence continues at coordinate 66,513 of NZ_JASDCT010000008.1, forward strand.
GCGGATCGTCCGCAAGCAACGGTTTGCCGCTTGCTGTTTTATCTCCGGATACCACCCAGTTGTTGCTGCCGTTGAATTCGGGCGGAATGACAGAAGCATCGAATTCACCTGCCACTTTAACTTGCGATTGTTTGTTGGCCGCCAAGATAGCCGGTGCATCTTCAGGGTATTCTATAAACAATTCCCGTGCTTTGTCTTCCGGGAATTCATTTATTGCCCAGTGGCGGACGGCCAGCGTGTTCCAATGTCCCCCAAGGTCATAAGCCATGAACTTACCGATCGTCAAGGAATCGACAGGTGTCCATTCCTCCGGTTCAAAACCGAGCAGCGCAAATTCAAAACTCAAATCTCCACTTTCTTTGGCTTCTTCCATATAAGCGTTAACGCCTTCTGCATACCACTCAAGCACCTGTTTCGCTTCTGCGTCATAGCCGTCCCAGGATTTCTCGGCAGCATCCCGTAAACTGAATGTCCGGAAAAACTTGTCGGTATCGACTGCATCCGCTCCAATCACTTCCGCCAAACGGCCGCTTGCTTGCCTGCGGGATAAATCCATCTGGAACATGCGATCCTGTGCCTGCACATAGCCCTGCGCACGGTAAAGGTCTGCGTCGGTTTCAGCTCGAATATGCGGAACGCCGATATCGTCACGCACAACTGTCACATTACTGTCCAATATTGCTACTGCCGCTTCCCCTTCAATAAGCGGCTTGGATTTCCCTATGTAAACGTTTACAAAAATAAGCGCTGCTACTGCAATTGCGACGAGTACACCCAAAATCCCTAAAAGCCATTTCAGCCATCTCTTATTCTTAACTTTCCCACCCATTGTCGTGCCTCCTTTTTTCGTATTATGTTTTATTCGACTGTCGAAGGATCAATTCCTTTTTCCATAAAAAAAAGATGCCCGGCAAAAGGGCATCTTCCGTCTAATTAAGTTAAATCTTCTCCTACAATCTTCACCTCAAGCTCCAAATCAATGCCAAACTTTTCCTGAACAGCCGCTTTGACCATTTCAATCGTCTGAATATAATCGTTGGCGGAAGCATTGTTTTTATTGACAATAAAGCCAGCGTGTTTAGTGGATACTTCCGCTCCGCCGAATCCTCGTCCCTGCAGACCGCTTTCTTGAATCAATTTCCCCGCAAAATTACCAGGCGGCCGTTTAAAGACACTGCCTGCAGAAGGAAATTCCAGCGGTTGCTTGCTTTCTCTCTGATAAGTCAATTCACTCATTTTGGCATCAATGACCGTTTGTTTACCGACTTCGAGTTCAAATTCGGCCGACAAGACGTAAAAGCCTTTTTTAGTGATGATGCTCTTCCGGTAGCCAAGAGCCAAATCTTCCTTGGACAAAACCAATTTTTCTCCTTCTTTCGAAAGAACTGTCGCCTGTTTAATGATGTCCTTGATTTCCCCGCCGTATGCGCCGGCATTCATCGCCATGGCGCCACCGATGGACCCAGGAATCCCACAAGCAAATTCAAATCCAGTCAGTTGTTTCGCTGCCGCGATTTTCGAGACTTTCTTGATGTTCGCTCCACCTTGCGCGTAAACATGAGTTCCATCTATACGAATCGCCTCTAGGCTTTTCAGCGTCAGAACGATTCCACGGAACCCTCCGTCCCGGACAACCATATTGGATCCGTTTCCTAGAAGCAATAAAGGTATATTGTTTTTATATGCGTATTTAACTGCAAATGCAGTTTCGTCTTCAGTAGTCGGTGTCACAAAAATATCAGCTGGCCCACCCATTTTAGTTAATGTATGGAGGTGTAGCGGCTCATCCATCTTGACGTGATCATCCGCCAAAAACTCGCGTAAATCCGTCAACCATTGTTCTTTCGTCATTCAAAGCAAATCCCTTCTAAACTTATAGCTTCTACTAGTATCCAATTTTCAGCCCGATTTGACAAGCGATATAACGTTCTTAGGTACGAAAGTCCAATAAAATAATATCTTGAATTCGAGAATTATTAATTAATAACTATTGACATCGAGATTTATACTTGGTATATTGATTTCAGAACATTATATCTAGGAGGAATTTAACATGAAAAAATGGACAGTAGACACAGCACACTCGGAAGTCGGATTCTCAGTAAAACACATGATGATTTCAAAAGTAAAAGGCGCTTTCACATCTTACGAAGCAACCGTTGAAGCAAATGAAGAAGATTTGCAAGGCGCATTGATCGACTTTAAAATTGACGTAGCAAGCATCGATACAAGCAACACAGATCGCGATAACCACTTGCGCTCTGCTGATTTCTTTGATGTTGAACAATTCCCATATATTACATTCAAAGCGAATGACATCATCAAAAAAGGTGATGAATACGAATTGACTGGCGATCTTACAATGAAAGACGTTACTCGCCCTGTTACATTTGAAGTGGAATACGGCGGCAAAGCAACAAACCCATGGGGCGTTGAAGTTGTGGCATTTAACGTAGAAGGCAAAGTAAACCGCAGAGATTTTGGCCTTACATGGAACCAGGCCCTTGAAACTGGCGGGGTACTTGTCGGCGAAGATATCAAAATTACATTGGAATTAGAAGGCAACCCAGCTTAAGGAATAAAGCAAAAGCAGTGCGAGAAAATTTTCTCGCACTGCTTTTTATTTTATTATTTTATGCCCGGCAGAGGTCCGCAGGACGCGGATCACGTAAGCGGTGCGACAGGAAGTCGCGCCTTTAGCTTACGTTCCTCTGTACAAGCGCTTACGCTTTTCAGTGTCTAGACTCCAGCGCCCAGCTCTTTGGGTCATAAGCCACTCTGCCTATGCGGCTGAAAACACGCCGCTTCGCCAGATCGTCTTATGCCCGGCAGAGCTAAACGGGCGCTTACGCTTTTCAGTATTCCTGTTCAATTTTCTTCAACGGTTTTACGGCCGGTCCGTTCAGCACATCCCCCGTGTAAGAGAAGCGGGAACCGTGGCATGGGCAATCCCAGGACCGTTCTGCATCATTCCAATTTACTTCACAGCCCATATGGGTGCAAGTGGTATCAACAAGATGGACCTGGCCATATTCATCACGGTAGCCGCCTGCTTTCTTCTTGCCGACTTTAACAAGTGAACCTTCATCTTTGCCCAAATCATCCACTGTTTTGGAAGCTCTTTTCAGCTTGCCTTTCACCAATTCCTTCGCAACTGAGGCGTTGTCTTTCGCAAAGCTTGCAACATCCACCGCTTTCATTTTCGGGCGGGTCGGACTGAATACCGGTGCGTAGCGATTTTCTTTGCCTAAAATTTGATCAGTCAGCAGGATACCCGCCAGTGCGCCGTTCGACATCCCCCATTTATGGAAACCTGTAGCTACCAAGATGTTGTCATAGCCTGCAGTGATGGTTCCGATATATGGAATTTGGTCCAGTGTTGTCATGTCCTGTGCAGACCAGCGGTACGGAATCTCCTGGATGCCGAAATGCTCTTCTCCGAATTTCTCGAGATTGCGGTAATGTTCCATCGTTTCGCTGGAGCTTTTTCCAGTCGCATGGCCGTCGCCGCCGATCAACAACAGCTTCTCTCCGTTTTCACCCGGTGCATAGCGCAACGAACGGGAGGGCATATCGCCGCTGATGTACATATCGTTCGGTACATCTCCATTCACTTTGGCTGCGATGATATATGATCGATTGATCGATAAGCGGGAGAAATACATCCCATCAAAATCATTGAATGGGTAATGGGTAGCCACAATGACTTTATTGCACGATAAATGCGATAGATTTTCGGTTTGGATCACGGGATCGTTTTTGCTTAAAATTTTCACAGCACGGGTCTGTTCATAAATCTTGCCGCCCAGCCGCTCAATTTCCTTTACCAGCCCAGCAAGGAATTTCACCGGATGGAATTGCGCTTGTCCGCGCATGACCACTGCTTCTTTTACTTGGAATGGCAACTCAACTTCATCTTTCGCTAATTCTCCCTCGATGCCCAGCTGCCGATAAGTTTCGGCTTCTTTCTCTACCAATTTCGCTCCTACTGCCGTATTGGCATAAACAAATGCATTGTGATAGGAAAAATCGCAGTCGATATTGAGCTCTTTCGCTGTTTCTTCAATGAATTTCAACCCGTCCATATTTGCCTCGTAATAGAGCTTCGCCTGTTCTTCTCCCACCAGCTTGACCAGCGGGTAATAAAACAGGCCATGCTGCGCCGTAATTTTTGCCGTCGTATAACCTGTAACCCCGTCCACTAATTTCCCAGCATCAATCAACGTCACTTTTTTGCCGGCTTTCGCCAATAGGTAAGCGCTGATGATCCCAACCATGCCTCCGCCTACAACCGCAATATCTGTCGATTGATTTTCCTGTAAAGCGGGATAGCTCGGTATATCCTTGTATTCTCTCCAATAAGACTTCTGCTCTTCTGGAACCCGACTCACGTTATCACCTTGTACCATGCCGTTCCTCCTCAAGAAAGCTTTTAGTAAATGTCTACCCCCATTGAAAAATCCTAATCAATATAATGGGAGAGCAGTGGAAATCCCCAGTTATTTGGACATACTGTCCGATTAAGACAAAATACTGTCCAGATTTCGGAAATACTGTCCGATTTGACACATTTACTGTCCAACCGCCTTTTAAAGCAAAAAAAGGACCACCCCTTAAGGGCAGTCCTTCATTTTAAAATTATGCGTTTACTTTTACTAATGAATTTGCAGCTTGCTCTACGCGTTTCATGCCGTCCGCAATGATTTCTTCAGCGCGGTCTGGGTACATGTTGTGTCCTTCAATGATCACTTCTTCAATGTCAGTGATGCCGAAGAAGTCCATGATCAAACGGATATAGTTAACGCTCATTTCAGCAGGAGCCATTTCTGGTGTTGAATAAACTCCGCCGCGCGCATTCAAGATGATGACTTTTTTCTCAGGAACTAGGCCAACCGGGCCTTCAGCTGTATATTTGAACGTAACGCCTGCACGGTAAACATAGTCGATGAACGTTTGCAAAGGCGCAGGAATTGTTTTATTCCATAATGGGAATGCGAAAACAACCACATCAGCATCCATGAATGCGTCCATTGCTTTGTTGGCAGCAGTCAGAATACGTTGCTCCAATTCAGTCATTTCTTCAGCTTGAGCTGATTTTTGCATTGCGTCAAAGAAGTCCTGACCGAAATAAGGCATATCTTCTTTAAATACGTCGAACGTATTGATGTCAAGATCAGAACCTGTTCCGATCGAATCCATGAATACTTCATACATTTTGCTTGAAACTCCTTCAGATGCAGGGCGGTTATTTGCTTTTACTACTAAAACGTTAGTCATCTAATGTAAAACTCCTTTTGTAATTATATTAAAATTATTTATCTCAAATTAAAAGCACTTTCTTATCATAAGAAAGAGCAGAGTAAAAGTCAATTACTCTGCCTCAAACTTAAACCCCTTCGCAGGAATCTCCCGTACAATAAGTGGTTTTCGCTTTACCCATCGGCTTAAGTTTTGGGCGAATGCCTTCTTCTTCAGCAATCTGCTCCAAGGCTTCTACAAAGGCATCTAACGGCTGTGCACCGGAAAGCGCATATTTGCGGTTGACTACAAAAAACGGTACGCCTTGTACGCCGATTTGGCCAGCTTCCGCGATATCAAACTGAACTTGAGCCATGAATTGATCTGACTCCAGCACTTGCTTTGCTTCGTCTCGCGGCAATCCAATCGATTCTGTAATGCTCAATAAAATATCATGATTGCCAACATTTTTCGCTTCCACAAAATACTGGTGCATAAGCTGTTCAGTCAGTTCTGCATCCTTATTTTTGGTTTCAGCCCACTTCACCAAACGATGTGCAGCCAGTGTATTGGCTTCCATCATGTTATCGAAATCATATTCCAAACCAACTGAGCGGGCATGTTGTGCCACTCCCTTAGTCATTTCTTTTGCCTGTTCCACCGTCTGCCCCAATTTTTTCGCTAAACTGTCATAAGTTGAAACAGTCGAATCGATGGGTGTACTCGGGTCTAATTGGTAGGCCTTAAACGAAATCTCCGCTTGGCTTTCAAAACCTGATTGAACCAATGCCTTCTCCAAATTTCGCTTGCCTATATAGCAGAATGGGCACACATAATCTGACCAAACTTCAATTTTCATATTATCCACCTCGCCATTAACTATAGCAACGAAAACAAAAGCGCTCAATTTTTTTGCCTGTGGAAAGAAAAGCGGAAGCAGCCGTTAAGCTCTGACAAGCGCTGGAAGCCTTGCCGGTAATGTCGTTCTTCAGCCATTGCTGGCAAGGGTGAAGCGACTCGAGGAGCTGGCTGCTGGAGTCTGGACAAGAAGGAAAAGCTGAGGTGCCCGTCCTGAATCGACGGGCTTAAGGCAGATCGTCGAAGCGGCGCTTTTTGCCGCACAGACGGGATGACTTAAGACCCCGAGATTCAAGGCGCCGAAGCTAGACAATAAGAAATGCACAAGCACTCATCTTAACCCAAACGGAAATACCACCCCAAGAAAAAAACTGACTCCCATTGGGAATCAGCTTAATGCTTCTGTAATGACTGGAACGATTTGCTTTTTACGTGAAACTACGCCTGGCAACAATACACGGTTATCAACAACGCTCGATTTAAAGGCGCTTTCGATGATGCCGGATCTTTCGCCAAGGACGATGGCAACCGAATTGTTGTTAAGGATATCGGTAACAGCAAAGACAAAAAGATCAAGATCTTTAGCAGCGATGGTATTTGCCATCAGCACTTCAAGCTCTTTTTGGCGAATCATGACTTCTTCTACATCAATTGCATTGACTTGAGCGACTTCAAAACGGCGGTCGCCTGCTTCAAATTCTTTTGAATCCAATGAAATCAAGTCTTCCAATGTTTTATTGCTTAGATCAGCTCCTGCTTTCAACAGATCAAGGCCGTAGCTTTGTGCATCAACGCCCGCAATTTCTGCCAATTCGGCAGCAGCATCAACATCTTGTTTAGTACAAGTCGGTGATTTGAAAAGCAGTGAATCCGAAATAATGGCTGACAGCATTAAGCCTGCAATATTCGGCGGCACTTCAATACCGTTTTCTTTAAATAACTTCAAGATGATGGTCGTCGTGCAGCCAACAGGTTCCGCGCGGAAGTAAAGCGGGTCAGTGGTTTCGAAGTTGGCGATGCGGTGATGGTCGACCACTTCGATCACTTGTACTTCATTGATGTCTTCAGCACTTTGCTGGCGTTCGTTGTGGTCCACCAGAATCACTTGTGATGCTTCTTTGGAAACTTGCGTCACCAATCGTGGCTGGTCGAACTTAAATGTTTCCAGTGCGAAAATGGTTTCGTTGTTCACTTCCCCTAAACGGATCGGTTCAGCAACCATGCCCATTTCATTTTTTAAATAAGCATATGAAATGGCCGAACAAATCGAATCAGTGTCCGGATTTTTGTGGCCCAATACTAAAACATTTGACATGAATAATAGCCTCCTGGAATTCTTAGTTTCTGTATTTATTCTACCATAAGACCGCTATTCAAATAAATCCAACTGGTAAAGAAAGAAAAATAGACCTAAAAGAGTATGAGTTTATAGAATTATCTGTATTTTAAAAATTCATTATGTACTTTAGCATATGCGAATGGTATAATATGACTAACTAATTCAAAGTTAGGTGGAAGGAAGAGATGCCTGTGACCATTTTACTGGAAAAGAAATACATTCCTCTGGCCGATTATTTCTCCGGAGCGACGAATGCCTCAATAAGATTAACCTTTTCTGAGATTGAACAGATTATGGGGCAGAATTTGCCCAATGCTGCCTACCTGAATAAAAGCTGGTGGAAAAAAACAAAACCACCCGCCAAGCATTTTCACGCCTGGGTAGATGCCGGCTATTTTGTCAGCGATGTGGAACCTGACCGTTTCGTTGTATTCGAAAGAGCCGATCTTTCAAATGGAAAAGGTTCCAATAAAGACGATGAGGACCAGGACATTCTTCTTATCCGCACAGCAGAGCATGGAGATGCACGTTCTCTGGCCGCTTTGCAAAAGACAGTGGAATCCGAGTCTGATTATATGCTGTACGCAAAAGATGAGCGGACGCAATCCACACAAAAAGTCCGTAAGCAAATCATCGAGTGGAAACAAAGCGGACACTCCACCATCATCATCGCTATTTTAAATGGCCAGCATGTCGGCTTTTTAATGGTGATGGGGAATGATGCAAAACGTGCTGCGCATCGTGCTTTTATCGACCTCGGCCTGCAAAAAGATGCGCAAGGCAAAGGCATCGCAAAATCGCTTCTTGAAAAAGCAGAAGAATGGTCCAAGGAAAAAGGCATCACCCGACTGGAAGTGACCGTTGTCGAAGAAAATGAACCTGCACGCAAATTGTATGAAAATGCCGGTTTTGAATCTGAAGGCATCCGCCAAAAATCCATGATGATCGACGGAAAACCACATAACGAAATCTATTTAGCAAAATTTCTAGACTAGCAAAAAGGAGCTCGCCTGCGGCAAGCTCCTTTTTTCGTTGTTTTAATTTAAAATGTTGAGCCACAAATACAAGCCCGTCAATGTGATGAACAAAGTTGGTATCGTCAGGATAATTCCAATTTTGAAGTAATAGCCCCATGTGATTTTCACACCTTTTGTTTTCAGCACATGCAGCCATAATAGAGTTGCCAATGAACCGATTGGCGTAATTTTCGGGCCTAGGTCCGACCCGATGACGTTGGCATAAATCAACGCTTCCCTCACGACTCCCGTCGTATCGGTTTCAGCTATGGCAAGTGCATCGATCATGACTGTCGGCATATTGTTCATGACCGACGAAAGAATAGCTGCGATAAAGCCCATACCAATGGTGGCTGCATACAACCCATGGCTCGCTGTCCATTCGATGGCCGTCGCGAGCACCGATGTCAGCCCAACATTTCTCAGGCCATAAACGACAACATACATACCGATCGAGAAAAAGACGATGGCCCAAGGCGCTCCTTTTAAAACGGTCATCGTTTCAACCGATTTGCTTCTCCGTGCAATCGCCAGGAAAATGATGGCTACCGCTCCGGCAATCAAGGAAACCGGGATATTCAAAGCTTCACTGCTGAAATAGCCGATCAGCAAAATCACCAGCACCACCCATGACAAACGGAAAATCTTGATATCCTTTATTGCTGAAGCCGGGGTTTTCAAAACACTATCATCAAAATGCTTTGGAATGTCTTTTCGGAAATACAGATACAGCACAAGCATACTTGCAGCGATGCTGAACAAGTTCGGCACAGCCATCCGGATGGCGTATTCAGTAAATCCGATGCCAAAGAAGTCTGCAGAGACGATATTGACCAAGTTGCTTACGACAAAAGGCAGAGACGCCGTATCGGCGATAAATCCACAAGCCATGATAAACGGTAAAATCATGGCATCTTTGAATTTCAAAGCCCGAACCATCGCCAGCACAATTGGCGTTAAAATCAATGCGGCACCGTCATTTGCAAACAAAGCGGCAACGACCGCCCCTAACATGATGACGAGGAAGAACATCCGCAAGCCGCTGCCTTTGGCAAAACGCGCCATGTGTAAAGCTGCCCATTCAAAAAATCCAATTTCATCAAGAATCAATGAAATGATGATCAAGGCGACAAACGTCAACGTCGCGTTCCAGACAATGCCGGTCACATCCCAAACATCACCGAAATCTACCACGCCAAATAACAGCGCCACAACAGCCCCCGCAATTGCCGACCAGCCGATTGACAAGCCTCTAGGCTGCCAAATAACAAATATCAATGTCACAATAAATATAAAACTCGCTAACCAAACATCCACGTGCTATACAACTCCCTGCTTATCATTCTCTTTTATTCCTTCTGCAATCATTTCATTATATAAGTAAACGCTTATGTATTCAAGAGGGAAATTGTAACTACCGGTATAACGTGTTCGCTCTCTTCCATTTCATTTTACTTTTATCCATAAAAAACCGGACCAGCAACGCTGATCCGGTTTCCATTTTCTTATTAAGCCAATTGTTCCAGCAGACGAAGTGATTCGCGATTGAATGCCGGCAAGTCATCCGGTTGGCGGCTCGTCACCAATTGGTCCTGGCATACTGCCACTTCTTCATCGACTACTGTAGCTCCTGCATATTCCATATCAACTTGAATCGATTTATACCCTGTTGCTTTGCGGCCTTCTAATGCTTTGGCCGTAATCAATAATTGCGGGCCATGACAAATCGCAAAGACCGGTTTTTTCGCATCCATGAATGCTTTTGTAAATTTAACAAAACGGTCATCTGCACGCAGCTGATCCGGTGAAAATCCGCCCGGCAGGAACAGTGCATCGTAATCGTCCGGGCTGACATCGTCAATTCCCTTGTCGATTGCAACAACCGCCTCACCCTGTTTGCCTGTCACTTCTTTGCCCGCTTCTTTTTCAATGGTGAAAACTTCGTGACCTGCGTCATTGAATGCTTTCGACGGATCTGTATATTCTACATCTTCGAACATATCTGTAATTAACGTTGCAATTTTAGCCACTATCTTCCACTCCTTCTGTTTTAATCATTCTTTCTCAGTATTCCACGAAAGAAGGAAATTAAACACAGAACTAACGAAATTTCGAGACAAACGGATTGTCTTGTTCCCAGAAACGATAAGGGTAATGGACAGCTTCCAGTGAATTTCCGATGCCGACACGCGGCCCGACTGCGACTGCATGGACCGGATTTCCTTGTGCAATGTAAAGCGGCTTTTCTGTAAAGTGATGGCCGTAATAATCCATTGTAATGCCCAGCGCTTTGGTCAGCTTTCCGGGTCCGCTGGTCCATTGCTTGATCGGCATATGTTTTCCGCGCAGTTCTGCCATCAAGTCAATGCCCTCGACCGGTTCGACTGCACGAATCAAAATTGCCCGCGGGGTATCTTCCGGCCCGCTGACGACATTGATCAATGTATGGGTATGCATTTGATAGGTATAAACAAGGCCAGGTTTTCCGAACATGATTTCTGTTCGTTTCGTGCGCCGATTGCCGAAGCTATGGGCAGCGCGATCTTCCGCTCCCATATAGGCTTCCGTTTCGACGATGCGTCCCGCCACGAGGCCTTCCGGCAATTCATGGACCAAAATCTGGCCAAGCAAATTACGGGACAGTTCCAAAGTGGGAGCATGAAAGAAATCAGCAGCAAGTGGTGTAAACATAAAATCCCCTCCTATCGGTATTATACCGAATGGGCGGCAGTCACTGCATGGATAAGCGGTTCGATTTCTTCAATTCTATTGTCATTGAAAGCTTCGACAATGGCACTTCCCACAATAAAGCCATCCACGTCATCACGCAGCAAGTCGACATGGCTGCTTTTCGAAATACCGAAACCGGCATAGACCGGAACCGGGCTTTTCTCCCGGACTTTCCGCATGAACGCTTTGACTTCTTCGGACATTTCATCACGCGACCCTGTAATGCCTTTAACCGTCACTGCATAAACAAAACCTTCCGCTTCGCTGAGAATATCGTTCAAACGAACATCGGTCGTCGTCAAAGTCACCAACTGAATCAGCTTGATGCCCTCTTTATCCACGTAAGGCTGTACCAGCTGTTTATGTTCGAAAGGAAGATCCGGAATAATCACGCCTGAGACTCCAGCCTTGCCGCATTCAGTAGCGAAACGTTCCACACCGAATCTCAGCACCGGGTTCAAATAGGTCATGACCAATAACGGGATTTCAACCTGAAAAGTCCAGCTTTGCAGTTCTTCCAATACTTTCTGAAGGGTGACCCCTTGTTTCAAGGCACGGTTTCCCGCCGCTTCTATCGTCGGGCCGTCCGCTACCGGATCCGAAAAAGGGATACCGATTTCAATGGCCGTCACGCCTGCTTTCTGCAAATACTGCACTTGTTCCTTCAAACGGCCGAGACCGCCATCTCCCGCCATGATATAAGCGACAAATGCTTTATTCCCTGAACTTTTCAGCTGTTCCAGTCTATTCATGACAGTCCCTCCAATTTTTCAGCGTACGTAGCCATATCTTTATCGCCGCGCCCTGATACGCAAATGACCATAATCTGATCGGCAGTCATCGCCTTCGCCTGCTTTTCGGCCTCCGCAATCGCATGAGCCGATTCAAGTGCAGGAATGATCCCTTCAAGGCGGGACATGCTGATGACCGCAGCCAACGCTTCTTCATCGGTAATCGCGCGGTATTCAACACGGCCTATGTCTGCCAAATGCGCATGTTCTGGACCAATTCCCGGATAATCAAGCCCAGCAGAAATCGAATGCGCTTCCTGCACCTGGCCGGCATCGTCCTGCAATAATTTCATCAATGCGCCATGAAGCACGCCTTCGGTTCCTTTGGTCAACGTTGCAGCATGCTTTTCTGTATCCACACCTTCACCTGCAGCCTCAACACCGATCAACTGGACATCTTTGTCTTGAATGAACGGATAAAACATGCCGATGGCGTTGCTGCCCCCGCCGACACATGCCAGGATGGCATCAGGCAGTCGGCCCTCTTTATCAAGAATCTGCCGTTTGGTTTCTTCGCCGATGACACTTTGGAAATCGCGAACCATCGTCGGAAATGGGTGTGGCCCAAGAGCCGAACCGATCAAATAATGAGTATCTTCTACATTGGCAACCCAGTAGCGCAAGGCTTCATTGACGGCATCTTTTAAGGTCGCACTGCCTTTCGTGACACTTTCAACACGGGCACCCAATAATTTCATGCGGAAGACGTTCAATTGCTGGCGTTTAATATCTTCTTCACCCATGAAAATAACGCATTCCAGATCAAAAAGCGCACAAATGGTTGCAGTCGCCACACCGTGCTGCCCTGCTCCGGTTTCCGCTACAATTTTGCGTTTGCCCATACGCATTGCAAGCAGCGCCTGGCCAATCGCGTTATTCACTTTGTGGGCACCGGTATGATTCAAGTCTTCGCGCTTCAAATAGATTTTAGGACCGCCTAATGCTTCAGTCATCCGTTTCGCGAATGTCAACGGCTGTTCACGTCCCACATATTCAGACAAATAGTGATGGTATTCTTTTTGGAATTCAGGATCTTCTTTTACTTCGTTGTAAGCATCCTCCAATTCCTTAACTGCTTTCATCAAGGTTTCCGGCACAAATTGCCCACCATATTTACCGAAAAATCCTGTTTTTTCTATTGTCTGTTCCATCGAATCATCCTTTACTTGTTTAATGAATTCCTGTATTTTCGAAGAGTCTTTGCGTCCCTCGGTTTCAACTCCACTAGAAACGTCCACCATATAAGGAGCCGTTTGGCCGATTGCCGCATGGACGTTTTCGGGATTCAAGCCTCCCGCCACAATCAGGCGGGATGAGTCGATATCGGCTCCGTCCAATAAAGTCCAATCAAAGACATTGCCGCTGCCTCCACGGTAATCGGTACCCGGTGCATCCACCAGCACATAATCAGCCCGTGATTTTTTCAATTGGTCGACGTCTTCTTTTGTGCGGATCGAGAAAGCTTGTATGACGGGTACGCGAATCGCCTCGACCAATTCGTCCGGCTCATCCCCGTGCAGCTGAACCATCGTCAACGGAACGCCAGCTATTGTATCTTCAATTTCTTCTAAAGAAGCGTTGACGAAGACACCGATTTTATCTGTATCTGCTGGAATGTGCTTAGCCAATTGCGCGGCTTGCTCAATTGTCACCTGCCGTTTGCTTGGGGCAAAGACGAATCCGATTGCATCAGCCCGCTTCGCTGCTTGGACATGCTGTTCTTCTTTCAAACCACAGATTTTCACTTTGGTCACTTGACTGCCTCCTCACTGGTTGCTTGACGGATCCAGTTGCCGGGATCTTCAGACCGCATCAACGCTTCGCCCACTAAAATTCCGGAAGCTCCGTTCGCATAGGCAAATTTCGCATCCTCTCTTGTGTGCATCCCACTTTCACTGATGAGTACGCGCTCACCGTCAAACGGAAACTTCTCCGCCAATTGCGCAGTCCGTTCAATTGACACTTCGAAAGTCTTCAAATTACGGTTATTGACGCCAATTAATTTGGCATCCAGCTCCAATGCTTCCTTCAGTTCCTCTTCATCGTGGACTTCCACTAACACCTCGAGTCCTTTAGAAAGAGCGTACTGATACAAGTGTTGCAGCTGCTGCTTTTCCAATGCTGCGACAATCAACAGAATGATGGTGCCTCCTGCTTGTTGAGCCCGGTCAATCTGAATTTCACTGACCATAAAATCTTTGCACAAGACAGGAATGGACACCGCTTGCGCCACTTCACGCAAATCATTGATCGATCCTTTAAAATAAGTTTCATCGGTCAGCACTGAAATTGCAGCCGCCCCTGCTTTTTCGTATTTTTTCGCTTGTGCCACGATATCCACTTCTGTCTGGATATCCCCTTTCGAAGGAGAAGCACGTTTGATTTCCGAAATGACGCCATTCTTTTCTTGCAAATGCTGCAGCAGCTTCGTTTTTTCAGGAAAGACGGCCGCACTTTGTTCGATTGGTTGATATGTTTTTATTTCTTCATATTTGGTTGCAATGATTTTATCCAGTATCGTCGTCATACCAACACCCCCGCCGCTAAGCGATGCAAGTCAAAGACCCGTGCAGTTTCGCCTGCTTGCAGCGAAGCCTTCGCTTGCTGAACGCCTTCTTTCACCGTTTCAGCCTTGCCGCTGACATACAGAACCGTACCTGCATTCAATGCCACTGTATCCAGATAAGGGCTGTCATTTCCAGACAGTACATCCATAAAGATTTCTGCATTGCGCTCCGGATCGCCTCCACGAATCGCTTCAATTGAAGCAACTTCCAAACCGACTTCATTTGGATGGATGGTCATTTTCCGCTTGCCGTTCTCGTCGAAGATGATCAGTTCATTGGTTCCTGCAAGTGACAATTCGTCCAATCCGCCAGCCCCATGAACCAGTGCACCTTTCTTTCGCCCTAACCGGATTAAGGCATCAGCCATCGGTTCCAGCATATCGCGGCGGTAGACGCCGGTCATTTGAATTGTAATCGGCAGCGGATTCGCCAATGGGCCCACCAAGTTGAAAATAGTCGGAGTCCCGATCTCTTTACGAATCTGGCGCATTCCCCCAAGTGCCGGATGGATGGCCGGGGCGAATAAAAGCGCAATCCCCGTCTGATCAAGCATCATCGGAATTGACTCGATGTCCGATTCGGTGGAAATGCCAAGCGCCTCCAATACATCCGAACTGCCGGTTTTGCTCGAAACACTGCGATTTCCATGCTTCGCTACTGTCAACCCACAACCTGCCAGCACAAAAGCGGTCAACGTACTGATATTGAAACTGTATGAGCGGTCACCACCTGTACCACAAACATCAACCAGTTCCCCTTCTACCATTGGCAGCTCTACCGCTTTTTCGCGCATCGCTTTGACTAAGCCCACCAATTCATCTGCTGTTTCACCTTTTTCATGCAAACCTGTTAAAAATGCTTTTACCCGCTGCTCATCTATAGTGCCGTTCAAAATTTCCAATGATTTTTCGTACATTGTTTGCTCGCTCATATTCTCTACTCTGCTCATGCTAATCTCTCCTCGTCTCGTTTTTAAATACAAAAATCCCCGCAATCAGATAGCTATCTGATTGCGGGGACGGGTTGAAACCGCGGTACCACCACGCATTAATGCAATAAATTTCTGCACTCACTTAAACAGGCTCTTCGCCTTTCCCTTTAACGCAGGGCTTACGTCTCCCTTACTCGCTTCCGCTTTCAGGCCAGCTCTCCTAAGTCCATTCGCGCAGATCACCCAATCAGCTCCCACCAGCCGCTGACTCTCTAAATGGATTTCCCTGCCTACTCGTCTCAATCCTCGATTTATACACTCTTCTATTCTCGTCTTCTCTGGGCTCTTCTCTCAAAAGGACTTGCTTCTCGTACAACAAGTTGACCCTTATGTTAAAAGGTTTTGTATATTCTGTCAAGTAAAAGAAATGCGTAGGCAGCCATACCACTTTAACCGATACAAGAAAGACCAGCAAAGTAGTTCTATTTTCCATCAAAACGGATAAAAAAAGCGCAGGTGCCCAAAGTTTTCTGGGCACTTGCGCTCAAATCAATAAAAATTACTGGTAATAGCCGTTCAATTCTTTTCTTAAAGCCGCTTTGAGGAATTTTCCGACTGATGTTTTCGGCACTTCCTTCAAGAAGACCACATCGTCCGGTACCCACCATTTGGCGAATTGGCTCTCCAGATAGGCCAGCAATTCCGATTTCGTCGCCTCGTCTTCCGCGTAGCCTTCTTTCAGCACCACACAAGCAAGCGGTCGTTCCATCCATTTCTCATGAGGAACGGCGACCACAGCTGCTTCAAAGACTGCATCATGGGTCATCAAGGAATTTTCCAAATCGACAGAGGAGATCCATTCTCCGCCACTCTTAATCAGGTCTTTCGTGCGGTCTGTCAGCTTGATGTAGCCATCCGGCTCGATCACAGCAATGTCACCCGTATAAAGCCAACCATCCTTGAACGCATCTGTGGTCCGTTCGTCTTTATAGTATTCATCAGCGATCCATGCGCCTTTGACATTCAGCTCACCCATCGTTTCACCATCCCATGGAGCCTCGCCGTTTTCGTTGACGATCCGCACTTCCAGTCCCGGCATCGGCAAGCCGGCCATGGAGCGGCGCTCGATGCGCTCGTCCATCGTCAGATCAGCCATAGCTGAAGTTGTGACGGCCAGACTGACAAGCGGCGATGTTTCCGTCATGCCGTATCCTGTTACGAAAGGCACATGGTATTTCTCTTCAAACGCCCGGATCAACCCTTTTGGTGAAGCGGATCCCCCACAGATGATCATCCGCAGCGTATCAATATTTCGCGGATTGGCTTCCAATTCCTTCAAAACACCCATCCAGATCGTCGGAACGCCGGCAGTCAACGTCACTTTCTCCGATTCAATCAAATCCAGCAGCATCCCTGGAGCAAATCCAGGCCCCGGCAATACTTGCGTCGTCCCGAACAAAACACAAGCAAACGGCAAGCCCCATGCATTGGCATGGAACATCGGCACAATCGATAAGGCAATGTCACGTTCTGACAAGCCCATAGCATCATTCATACCCAACGCATAGCTGTGGAGCACCAATCCTCTATGCGTATAGACCACGCCTTTTGGATTGCCGGTCGTTGCCGACGTGTAGCACATGCCAGCGGGTGTATTTTCATCCAGATCTTCCGGGAATTCAAAGCTGCCGTCTTCAGCAGCCAACAACTCTTCATAGGAATAGACGTTTTCAAGTGCCGTTTCCGGCAAATCGTTGCCATCTTTCATGACGACAAAATGTTTAACTGTTTTCAACATCGGCGCCAATTTTTCAATCAATGGGAATAAATCATGGTCAACCAGCAGAATTTCATCTTCCGCATGGTTGATGACATAGGCGATGTGTTCCGGAGACAAGCGAATATTGATCATGTGCAGAATCGCGCCGGCACCCGGCACGCCAAAATACAATTCCAAGTGACGATGATGGTTCCAGGCAAAACTTCCAACTTTCGTGCCCCGCTCCATCCCCATTTTCGTTAGAGCAGCAGCCAATTTTCGAGTCCGCACAGCAAACTCCTTATAAGGAATGCGATGGACCTTGTTTTCTCCAGTCCGTGAAATGATCAGTTTTTCCGGAAAGTAACGCTCTGCTCTTTTTACGAAAGCTGATAATAATAATGGCGAATCCATCATGTCACATCCGACTCCTTTTTCGCTCTATTTTTTTCGATGAAAAACGGGTGCTCATGCCGTTCATGCGCTTTTAATACAGGCGCCAGGCAGGCATCCACCTGCAAGGATATTTGGTACCATTCCAGCCAGTCTTTCGATTTGAAAAACTCCGTTATTTCTCGGTGTTCGGGGCTATCCAGTGGTTTCTCTGCCCACTCAAGCCATTCTGGCCGTTGGGCAAACTCACAGAACGCCCGCCAGAATTTGTCTTCCAGCGCGCCTAACGTCATATAACGGCTATCCTTTGTTTCATAAATAGCATAGCTGACACGTGCGCCGCCGATTTCAGGTACTCCTTTTTCTGAAATGCCCGCTTCATGGTAGACATCATGGTTGCCAAGAAATTCCGCCATTACTTCCACAAGGGCGATATCCAAATACTGTCCCTCGCCGGTCCTGAATTTCTTCAACAATGCCGCAATCAGCTGTTCAGACGCCAATAGGCCTCCAGTAAAATCAGCAAAAGTATTGGTCGGATGGACCGGTTTTCCGGAAGCATCCGCCAATTGATCCAAGGCACCGGATAAAGCCATATAGTTCAGATCATGGCTGCCAAGGCTTGCCATTTCACCGGTTTGCCCGTACCCCGATAAAGAGCAATAAACCAAATCCGGTTTAACCGCTTTCAAACTGTCATAATCCAAGCCTAATTTTTTCATGACGCCCGGCCGGAATGTTTCAATGAGCGCGTCCGCACTTTTCACCAAATCCAACATCTCTAAACGCCCTTCAGGTGATTTCAAGTCGATATGGACAATTTTCTTCCCCCGGTTATTGGCCCGATGGACATGGCCGCCGCTCATATAGCGAGCAGGGTCACCGGCAGGCGGCTCCACTTTGATGACTTCCGCTCCCAATTCAGCGAGCCGCATGCCGGCATACGGTCCCGGAACATAATAAGTGACATCCAGTACGCGAACGCCTTTCAACGCATCCTTCATTTAGAGCCCCATCCGTTTGGCGATGATGGTTTTCATGATTTCATTGGAACCCGCATAAATCGCGGCTACCGGAATGTCACGGTAGCGCCGGGCAATTTTGTATTCTTCCATATATCCATATCCCCCATGCAATTGCATGCATTCTCCGGAAATCCTTTTCGCCGTATCGGTCAGCCAAAATTTCGCCATCGATACTTTGGAGACGATGTCTTTGCCAGCCATATGGTCTTCAATGAGCGACTCCAAAAACGAATGGCCCAATTCGATTTCCGTCGCCATTTCCACCAACTTGAATTGGGAATTCTGGAACGAGCCGATCGGTTTGCCAAAGGCTTTTCTTGATTTCACGTAATCCAAGGTCATTTCCAGCATATCTTCTGAAGCCACTTGAGCTGCCATGGCAACCACCAGGCGTTCTTGCTGCAGTTTTTCCATCAGGTAAGTAAAGCCTTTGTTTTCTTCGCCGATCAAATTTGCTGCAGGAACTATGCAGTCTTCAAAGTACAGCTCGGATGTATCCTGTGCATGGAGGCCGACCTTGTCGAGCTTGCGCCCTTTTGTAAAGCCTGGCGTTCCTTCTTCCACCATCAGCAACGAAATTCCGCGATGCTTCGGTTCTGCTTTTGGATCGGTTTTCACCACCACTAAAACCAACGTCGAATTGATGCCGTTGGTGATGAAGGTCTTCTGGCCATTGACTATGTAATTGTCGCCATCCCGAACGGCAGTGGTTGATATATTAGCCAGGTCAGATCCAGCTCCCGGCTCTGTCATGGCAATCGCTGTAATGTGATCGCCAGAAACACAGCCTGGCAGCCAGCGCTGTTTCTGTTCTTCGTTTCCATAGGCTTCAATGTAAGGAACCGTAATGTCATTATGGAGCCCAACACCTGTCAAACTGGCGCCCACCCGCTCCATTTCTTCTCCAATTACGACCGCATAACGAAAATCCAGGCCAAGCCCGCCGTATTGCTCTTCTACTTGAGGACTTAAAAAGCCCATTTCTCCAAGCTTTTTCCAAAATGACTTTGGAATGAGGCGATCTTTTTCCCACTGTTCATACTTTGGGATTGCTTCTTTCTCCAAAAACTTCCGCAACGACTTGCGGAACATGACGTGCTCTTCTTCTTCAAAACGGTATTTCCCCATTTTTTCGTCCCCCTTATTTCGGTTGCATGCGGATTGCTCCGTCAAGCCGGATCGTTTCGCCATTCAGCATCGGATTTTCTGTAATGCTTTCGACCAATTGTGCATATTCAGCAGGTTTTCCGAGGCGTGCCGGAAATGGCACTGCTGCAGACAAGGAAGCAATGGCTGCATCCGGCAGCCCTTCCACCATCGGCGTCTCCATCAGCCCAGGCGCAATCGCCATGACACGGATGCCGTCTCTCGCCAGTTCTCTCGCTATCGGCAACGTCATCGATACGACCCCACCCTTTGAAGCGCTATAGGCCGCTTGGCCAATCTGCCCTTCATAGGCTGCAACGGAGGCGGTTGAAATGATGACTCCGCGCTCGCCTTCCTCGTTCGGTTCGTTCTTCTGCATGGCTGCCGCAGCCACTCGGATTACATTAAAACTGCCGATCAAATTCACTTTGATGACTTTTTCAAATTGATCCAGCGCGATCGGCGTTCCTTTGGATAACACTTTTCCAGGAGTTCCTATCCCTGCACAGTTGACAATCAAATTGATCGCCCCGAATTGCTCAACCGCTGCATTGATGTTGCTTTCAACCTGTCCGCCATCTGTCACATCCGTCTCCATGTAAACAACCGATTCTTCGCCCAATTCTTCAATCAACTTATGTGCACGTTCTGCGTTCAAATCAAATATAGCTGCTTTGCCGCCACTTTCTGCAATGCGGCGCACCGTCGCTTCTCCAAGCCCGGAAGCTCCGCCTGTCACCACTGCCTTCACCTGTGAAAATTCCATTGTCTTCCCCCTCAACATTCAATTGATTTATAGTTTTTCAATAATCGTCGCATTGGCCATGCCCATTCCTTCACAAATAGCCAGCAAGCCGTAGCGCCCTTCTGCCCGTTCCAACTCATGCAGCAGCGATACCAATAGTTTGGTGCCTGTCGCGCCTAGTGGATGGCCAAGCGCAATTGCTCCGCCGTTGACATTCAACTTTTCAGGATCTCCTCCGATATCGTGCAGCCAAGCAAGCGGCACCGGCGCAAATGCTTCATTGACTTCATAGCGGTCCATATCGCCGATTTCCAACCCTGCTTTTTCAAGGACTTTCTTTGTCGCAGCTATCGGCCCTGTCAGCATTAATGTCGGGTCAGAACCCACCACTACACGCGCGAGAATCCGCGCTTTCGGCTTCAAGCCCAATTCTTTTGCTTTCTCAGCTGACATCAATAAAACGGCTGAAGCGCCGTCACTCATTTGGCTGGCATTGCCTGCTGTAATTACTCCATTTTCATCAAAGGCCGTTTTTAATCCGGCCAATACTTCCTGCGTTGTGCCTGGACGCGGCCCTTCATCCACCGCCACTGTCCGGCTTTCACCTTCCGGCCCTTGCGTTTCAATCGGCACAATTTCACGTTCGTAATGTCCGGCCTGAATGGCTTGTTGCGCACGTTCATGGCTCTGTACCGCGAAGGCATCCAACTGTTCGCGTGTGAATCCCCATTTTTCAGCAATCCGTTCAGCTGACAACCCCTGATTAATGATTTCGTATTGATTGGTCAGTTTTTCGCTCAGCTTAGCTCCTTGCATATTGGAGAACATCGGCACGCGCGTCATGCTCTCTACACCGCCTGCGATAACAACGTCCATATCTCCTGCTAAAATCGCCTGTGCGCCGAAATGGACAGCCTGCTGGCTCGATCCGCATTGGCGGTCAATGGTGACACCTGGCACGTAATCCGGAAACCCAGCGATCAATGCGGCCGTACGGGCAATATTCCCGCCCTGTTCACCGGCCTGCGATACACAGCCCAAAATAACATCTTCTATCTCTTTTTTATCTACATCTGCACGCTTTACCAGTTCATCTAGGACGATCGCTGCCAGTTCATCCGGACGTGTATTGGCAAATGCACCTTTTCTTCTTCCCACCGGAGAACGTACCCCTTCTATAATCACAACTTCTCTCACATGTCTCACCCCACCATATTATTGGAATCGCTTTCATTTAGCTGAATTGAATGACTATTCACTCATTAAATTCATTGTACAAGAACCTATTCCCAAATGCTAGAAGAAATAAAGAAGTAATCCCCGTGACGATCACTATCAGGCAGAGGCTGAACTAAAATAAAAAAGATGCGTATTTCAAATAAAAAGATTCTACAGCCGAAGCTGCAGAATCTCTCTCATTCTTCAATCAATCCTTTTTCAATCAGAAATTCACGCGCTACATCGCTTGCGATTGCCTGGTCTTGGTCAACCTTTGCATTCATGAGCAGCATATCTTCTTCACTGATTTGACCGGCAAGTTCATTCACCAAATCTTCAAGCTCAGGATACTCTTCTAAGGTTTCTTGCCGGACAATCGGTACAGCATCGTATTTTGGAAAAAATCCTAAATCATCTTCGGTGGTCTGCAAATCGAATAATTCGATTCGGCTGTCTGTCGTGAAGGCAGGGATGACGTCCACACTCCCTTCGGCAACCGCTTCGTACATAATAGAAGGATCAAAACTTTCAGTTCCAGAAAACTCCATTTTGTATGTGGATACTAAATCTTCATAGCCATCTCCTTCACGCTCATAAAAGGAATGGGGCCCACCAAAGCTTACAGGTTGCAATCGGGTTATTTCCGCCAGCTCCGAAAGTGTCTGTGCCGCAAAGCCGCTGTCTTTAGAAAAAGCCACTGTATAACTGTTTTCAAAGCCCAACGGTTCCAGCCAAGTCACCCCTAAAGTTTCCTCGTAGCCAGACCGCACACGCGCCAGCACTTCTTCTGAAGATTCCCCAATCACGGACTCTTCTTTTAAAACATCTTTTAGTCCAGTCCCCGTATACTCAACGTACATGTCAATATCTCCGTCTTCAATCGCCGGCGTCAAAATCGACACTTCCCCCAACCCTTCTTCGTAACTTACCGAATACTCCGAGTTGGCTTCAATGTATTGGCCCAAAATCTGCGGCAGAATATACTGTTCAGTCCACGGTTTGCCTCCAATGACGATGGGATCCGAATTTTCCGCCTGCCCTCCACACGCTGTAAGAAGAGCTGCACTTATCGCTGTTATACAAATAATCAGACCACTTCTCATTTTCCCCCTCCTTAGTTTTCAGAATTTACACTCTATTTTAAGTTAAAATAATTGTACAAGAAAACGGAATTAAATACTATAAAATCCTGACTCCTGCTCCCATAAAATAGAAAAAGGCGAAGGTGATAAGCTATTGATTCCGCTTTTCACACGCGCCTGTTGGTCCTTATTCTTCTATTAATCCTTTTTCAATCAGAAACTCACGCGCTACATCACTGGCTTGGTCTTGATCCACATCCACACGCGCGTTCATAGCCAGCATTTCTTCTTCACTGATTTGTCCAGCCAGTCCGCTTAGGACCTCTTCAAGTTCAGGATATTCCTCAAGCGTCTCCATTCTCACAACAGGAACTGCATCGTATTTCGGGAAAAACGACTGATCGTCTTCGGTCGTTTCGAGATCGAAGAGTCCGATGCGGCTATCTGTCGTAAAGGCAGGAATGACGTCTACTTCCCCACTATTGACGGCCTCGTACATAATCGCGGGATCAAAGCTTTCCGTTGCTGAAAATTCGAAAGGATAAGTTGCCACTAAGTCATCAAAGCCGTCTCCCTGGCGTTCGTAGAAAGGATGCGGTGCTCCGAAACGCATATTTTCCGATTTCGAAATCTCAGCCAGATCCGAGTAAGTTTCAGCATCGTAGCCTTTGTCTTTTGAGAATGCTAATGTATAACCATTTTCAAATCCAAGTGGCTCCAGCCAAGTCGCGTCCAGCGTTTCTTCATATCCTTTTCTGACAATTTCCAACACTTCTTCCGAAGATTGTCCAGGCACCGATTCTTCCTTCAGGACGTCCTTCATGCCGGTGCCTGTATACTCTACGTACATGTCGATGTCTCCCTGCTCCAATGCAGGCGTTAAAATCGCCACTTCACCAAGCCCGTCTTCATATTCCACCGTGTACTCGGAATTCGCTTCAATGTACTGCCCAAGGATATGAGGCAAAATGTATTGCTCTGTCCACGGCTTTCCGCCGATCACTAGAGGATCCGATGTCCCTCCACCCGGACCGCAACCCGCAATGATGACAGTTGTTCCAGCCACTAAAATACCTAATGCCGCTTTTTTCATCCTCAATTTCCTCCTATGTCTTTAAGCCTTTTGGTGTTGCTCTTTTTTCAATCCATTTCAAAATCTGATCAAATCCAATGGCCAGCAACGCAACCGGCAGGGCACCCGCCAAGACCAGGGAATTATTATACGATTGCAGGCCGCGGTAGATGATATCTCCCAGACCTCCCGCTCCAACGAAAGTAGCAAGTGTCGCTATTCCGACAGTGAGTACAGTCGCAGTCCGGATTCCAGCCATGATGAACGGCAAAGCAAGAGGCAATTCAATCTGCCGCAAGATCTGTGTCCGCGTCATGCCCATTCCCCGCCCCGCTTCAATAGTAGAGCCGTCCACTCCCACAATTCCCGCATACGTATTGCGCAGAATCGGCAGCAAAGCGTAGATGATCAGCGCAATTAAAGCGGTAGGTGAGCCGATCCCTAAAATTGGCACTAAAAAACCGAACAAAGCAAGGCTTGGAATAGTCTGGAAAACGGCAGTTACCCCAATGATCGGTTCAGCATAGCGGCGGTAGCGCGTAATAATGATTCCAAGCGGCAGGGCAATTGCGATACCTATTGCCACCGCTACAAACGAAAGATAGATATGTTCCAGAAAAGCGCTGATGATCATATCTTGGCGGCTGACGAGAGTATCCAAAAAACTCTTCATACCGATACCCCCTGTTCTTTAAACAAAGCCGCTTTCAACAGATCGCGATCGGTGGCATACGCAATAATTTGCTCGCCTTCAACAATCGCCAGGTAATTATGGCGGCTGTCGTCCAATTGAAGAAATGCTTTTTCAATGGTGGCATCCGCAGAAATCTTCTCGGCACCGCCACTCCATTCTGCAGTAAATAAGTCCAAAAACTCCAAAAGTCGTTTTTCACCGAATGCCCGCTTTTGATTGATACGTTCTACGCCAATAAAGTTACGGACAAATTCGTTGGCCGGATCGTCCACCAATTGTTGAGGCGTCCCTACCTGCTCCACTTGGCCATCACGCATAACGATGATGGAATCGGCAATTTTCAACGCTTCATCCATATCATGGGTAACAAACACAATGGTCTTATTGATGGTCTGTTGAAGATTTCTGAGTTCGTCCTGCAATTGTTCCCGGCTGATGGGATCAAGCGCTGAAAACGGTTCATCCATCAGGACAATATTGGGGTCTCCCGCAAGTGCACGGATTACACCTACACGCTGTTGCTGCCCACCGCTCAATTCGAGCGGAAAGCGGTCCATGTAAGTTTCCGGATCAAGACCGACCAATTGCAGCAATTCCCGAACCCGCGCTTCTTTTTTGTCTTTAGGCCATTCCAGCAATTTCGGCACAAGAGATACGTTATCAGAAATCGTCATATGGGGAAACAAGCCGATTCGTTGAATAACATAGCCGATCGATCGCCGCAGCTGAACTTCATCCATTCCGTTAATTGGATTTTCATCAATATAAATAGTGCCGCCAGTCGGTTTTTCCAGCTTATTGATCATTTTCATCAGCGTAGTTTTGCCGCATCCACTGGGACCGATGATGGCAGTCAACTCATGAGTGGGAAGAACGAGTGAAATGTCTTTCAAGGCTTCCGTTCCATCCGGAAAACGCTTAGTGACGTTTTCAAATCGTATCATAGCCTCCGCTCCCTTCTGTTTCTTTCAGCCTAGGTTTTTTATACCCTCTTCACCTTTATTTTATTCCTTTAGCAGTCGGCATAAATTTATTGCTCTTCAAAAACAAGATGGACCGGATTGGCGATTTGTTCGTAGCCGATTTCCCTATAGATTTTATTGGCTGTTGTATTGGTGAGGTCGGTGTACAGAATTACAAAATCATATTCCATCAGCAATTCATCGGTGACTTCGGCTACCAGCGTCCGGGCATAGCCCTTGCCCCGATATTGCATTGGGGTAAATACAAACGAGACAGTGATGCCATTTTTGGAAGGCCGCGATTTCTTCATACAGGAAACAGGCACCCCATCCACTTCCCATATATAAACTTCCTTTCTTTCCAGAAAGTCATCAATCTTATGTGCAGCTTCAGCTTGAGTGGAGATGCCGATCCCCGTTTCCTCTTCAAATAAGCGGTACCACCCCTCCAGAAGTTCCGCATACTCTTTACTCGCTATCCTCCATGTTCCTTCACTTTTCCGCAACCCTTTATTGACCGCGTCGATGCGATACAACCCCTGGTTCATCAGCACCTTTATTTGCTCACCGCTCTTAGAGGTCCAGGCTTCAGCAAAAAGACGGCTCGTTTCCTGTTCACCTACAATCCCGTTGACTTCCACGCCCAGATTCTGCAGGTGATCGGCAACTTCTCGTTCAATGTCAGGCAGCGGCTGAAAGATCACCAACTGCAAAGCATGCGGAGGGGTCATCAGGCATGCAGCTACAATCTCTCCCTGTTCTTCTCCAATAGCTAAAAAATATTCTTCATACCGCTCCGCTTCGATTTGCCCGAGTATTCCTAAAAATAAACTATAGATATCTTCGTTCTGATATAGCAAGGGAGCAACCCTTTCTGAAAAAGCAGCTGAATCCGAATAGATAATCAATTCCATTTTCCCACGTCCATTCTGTCGTAATTCCTCTTCTTAATGGTATTAGCTATATTCTGGTAAATTCCTGCTGACATCCATTTTTTCTTTGCTAAAGAAGTCTTCGTTTCCCTTAAGGTAGTAGTTCCTTTGGCCGAAAAAAAAAGCAGTGCTCCCGAAACTAAATCGAGAGCGCCGCCTGTCACTTTTTCATTCCAACTCCAATTGCTTTGTTTCGGTTCCAAGAAACGCAACCGCCAGTGCTCCAATCAAAATAGATACACAGAAAATCGCAAAAATCACATTCACACCAATACCGGCTGTCAGCATCGAGCCTACTAGAAGTGGTCCAAGAACACCCCCGACACGCCCGAAAGATGCTGCCATCCCCGTTCCGGTCCCGCGGATAACCGTCGGGTATTGCTCCGGCGAATAGGCATACAACGCGCCCCAGGCACCCAGGTTGAAGAAAGACAAAAATGCCCCAGCCACAATCAATAAAGCAATTGTATCCGCATTGCCGAACGCCAGAGCGCTTGCAGCTGTTCCGATCAGGTAACTGACCAACACAAACTTCCGGCCCATGCGTTCGATCAGCCAGGCCGCTGAGAAATAGCCAGGCAACTGCGCCAGTGTCATGATCAATACATACTGAAAGCTTTGGATCAGCGTAAATCCTTTGAGCACCATCACACTCGGAAGCCATAGGAACATTCCATAATACGAAAAGACGACTGTGAACCAGACAATCCACAACATCAAAGTAGGCCGTCTGTATTTTTTGGACCAGACATCTTTAATATTAGTAGAGACGGATCGCAAAACGTTCTTTTTAGCAGAAAACTGCGGTGAATCCGGCAAATTGATACGCAAATAAAGCGCATAGAGCGCCGGCAATGCCGTCAGCAACAGCGCAATCCGCCAGCCGAACGACGGAATGATGAAGTACGAAATAATCGCTGCAACCAGCCAGCCTGCTGCCCAAAAACTCTCGAGCAAGACCACCACGCGTCCGCGCTCTCTCGCTGGTACACTTTCGGAAACCAGAGTGGAGGCCACCGGCAATTCTCCGCCCAATCCCATCCCGACAAAAAACCGTAAAATCATAAACGCCGCTAATGTGGTAGTAAAGGCAGAAAGTCCGCTAGCTATAGAAAACAACAGCAAGGTGATGATGAATATCTTCTTCCTGCCCACCCGGTCTGCGTAAATCCCGAAAACAAAAGCACCTACTGCCATCCCGATGGAGTTGACGCTGCCGATCCAGCCCATCTGACTCGAAGTCAAACCCCAGTCTTCATGCAACGCCGCAATAACAAAGGAAAGGATTCCAACATCCATGGCATCAAAAAGCCAACCCAGTCCTGCGACCCACAATAATTTGTTTCTTGAAATTGTACTTGGTTTTTGCCCAACTAAAACTGACATCTTCATTCTCCTTGTCATGACACGTGTAAACTACTGTCTTTACACCACTATACGCCGTAGGAGAATCAGTGACAACCCTCTACCGAAAAGTCTGTTTTTTCAATTAATTTAAAGTAAATTCATTTAAGCAAAATAATATTCTTCCAAGTGCTTCTTGCTGAACCATCTCTGTCAGCTGCCCTTTGCACAAAGCCACTGCGGTTCGAACATTGCCCTATGATCACGAACCTGAGGAACTATTGGTCGAAGAGATGACTGCCGCATTGATGCTGACCATCATGGCAGCCTGTTGGGCCTGCATCAAGGTTTCCAGTGACGTAGAGAAGGTCATTGCCGAAATTTCCTGCGCGTCAATCGTATCATTCAGCGCCTGCTGCACAGCAGTTGAAAACGCCACATCTTTATACCAACGGAAAATTTTATTTCCCTCTAATTCACGAGTATTTTCTACAATCCCCCGGAGCGCTTTCCCATCTGCTCGCATGACCGCCAAAAAACCGAGAACGGGATACTGCGCCGCACGAATTTTGATTTTCTCTTCTTTAAAAAATTGGTGGATCGCCAAAACCCTGCCGACCATTTCCGGATCATAAACAGGCGAATCGAACGTCATGATCTGGGATAGCCACTGAAGGTCATTCCCCATATTGAAGCCCTGCTCACGCAAATCACGGTAGTATATATTCATCGTTTCAGCTCTCTCTTCAAGCGACCCTTCCCTGCTCCCCAATAAAACGGCATAAGGAATATCTTCATTGGAGGTCAGGAATTTATGGTGTTTTTTCATTTCTTCGTATAATTTTCTTGCCCGGTCCGCTTCTTTCGGTTTCTTCATCAGCAGGGCCGCCAAATACGTATAGGATGTTTTCCAGAAGCCCGCGTTATTCAACTCTCCCTGATTTTGGTTGATCAACTTCAGCGAACTTTCCACGTCCTCTTCTTTCGCCGCCATGAAAGCTGCGGCTACATGGAGCAGATGAGAGCGCAACGGCGACGTCCACCCTTCATTCTTTTTGATCACTCCAACAATAGCTTCATGAACTTCGGCATCGAAGGCTTTGCCACGTGATAAGTATATATTCGTTACGGCTAAGGCAATCCGTTTATCCACTGCCCAACCCAATGTTTTCGACACCTCTGAAAAAGTTTCTTCAATGTGTTTGATATCCATAGAAAAAGCCTCCTTTTCTCTTTACTACGAGAACAGGAGGCAAAAAGTTTCATTTAAACGATGAGTACCAGGCTGACAGCCATGACTGCCATTCCCGCTACCAACCCATAAATGGACAGGTGTGCTTCGTCGTATCGTTTAGCGGCTGGCAATAATTCATCCAGCGAAATAAAGACCATGATGCCCGCCACACCGGCAAATATTATCCCGAATAACGTGTCACTAAGAAACGGCATCAAGAACAACCAGGCCGCAATCGCTCCTACCGGCTCTGAAATGCCTGAAAGAAAACTGTACTGAAATGCTTTTTTCCGGCTTCCAGTCGCATAATAAATCGGCACCGAAACTGCAATTCCTTCTGGAATGTTGTGGATAGCTACCGCAATGGCAATCGCCACCCCAAGAGCCGGATCTTGTATAGCTGACATAAATGTGGCGATTCCTTCAGGGAAGTTGTGGATTCCGATAGCCAACGCTGTAAAAATACCCATTTTACGCAATCTGGCGTATTCGTCATTGGTCGGCCCGTCATCCATATCCTCCACGGTTTTAACTTCATGCGGATTCCCCAATTGAGGAAGGATGCGATCCAGCCCTGCCATAAAGATCATTCCGCCAAAAAAGCCTGCAAGCGTCAACCAATAACCCATCGTCTCACCGTGGGCACCCGTCAAAGAATCTTTTGCTTTGAAGAAAATTTCAATCATAGAAACGTAAATCATGACTCCGGCTGAAAAACCAAGAGAAATTGATAAAAACTTCGTATTTGTACGGGATGCAAAAAATGCGATTAAACTGCCAATCCCTGTGGCGAGTCCAGCAAAAAGAGTCAATCCTAACGCAAATAAGACTGCACTATCCATAGACATGCCTTCTTTCCAATTCAAGTGAATAACGTTATTGTACGGCAAAAGTTTCCTTTGCGCAACATTTTTCAACTAAGAAAGATTTCCCATTATTCATTTATCTTATCTCTCCAAGAAGATCCTTTAATCTCCGCCAATCATCATCTTTAAGTGCTCTAACAGACGGATTATAAAAGACACTGGCAGGATGGAATGTAGGGAAAATATGATAAACTTCAGCAGTTTCTTTAAAGCTGCCTTCTTCCTCATTCCACCGCAAAATTGGCGTTTCCATGAGGACGCCGTGCAGTTCCGTTACTTTCGCTTGCGGTCCGATCAGGCGCTGCAGCCCAATATTTCCCAGGGTCACGATCAGCGGTGGGCCGACATCCCGAATTTCCGCATCTAATATGGGCGCATGCGCGATAATTTCCTTTTTCGTCGGAGCACGGTTGTATTTTCTTTCGATTATTTCTCCATTTCGCTTCTTTTTTGCCCCCCATTTATACGGCCGGCTGCGGACCGCGCTTGTTATGTAGACGTCTTCCCTCGACAAGCCAACACTTTGCAGGGAAGCCATCAACTCTTTTCCCGCTCTGCCGGTAAACGGGATGCCTGTTTCCAATTCATTTTCTCCTGGCGCCTCGCCTACAAGCATAAGAGCAGGATTTGTGGGTCCGCTTCCCCAAACGAAGCCTTCTACCGGGTATCCTTCAATTCTTCGTTTCCCCAAAGCAGCTATTTCTTCAGATATTCTATACATTCCTTTTCACCTCTGTTTTTAATGTAAGGTTACCTAACATTTAAATAAAAAAAATCTTGCGTTTTCAGAAAATATAAATTATGATGTTAACAAACCTAACATCAAGGAGGAGAAGACATGAAAAAAATCGAGACAATCATTCGGCCATCCGTTTTTGCAGACGTTCGCCAGGCTTTGGCACTTGAAGGAATAGACGGTTTGAGTGTAACGGAAATCGCCGGAATCGGAAAGCAAGAAGGCCGTGTCGGGTTATTCCGAGGCAACGCCTACACCATGGAATTTTCCCCGAAATTGAAATTGGAAATGGTAGTGGACGATGACAAAGTCGAGGATATTATTCAGGCGCTGTTGGAATATGCTTCAACCGGCCAAGTCGGGGATGGCAAGATTTTCATACTCCCAGTCGAAGAAGCCATACGCATCCGAACAAAAGAACGCGGCATAGTCGCAATTGGATAAGGAGGAGATTGGATGGAAGCAGTTCAAAGTTCAGTAGATATGTTATGGGTGATGCTCGGGGCTATGTTGGTATTTTTCATGCATGCAGGATTTGCCATGGTGGAATCAGGGTTTACACGATCTAAAAACACATTGAACATTCTTATGAAAAATATGATTACTGTCTCACTTGGGTCCATTCTTTATTTTATCGTCGGATATGCTCTTATGTTCGGTCCCTCGTCTTTAGGATTAATCGGCACACAAGGATTCGCCTTATCAGGCGTTGAAGATATCGGATTCTTTGTCTTCCAAGCTGTTTTCGCCGCCACTTGTGCAACAATCATTTCCGGAGCTGTAGCAGAACGAATGAATTTATCTGCATACATCTTGTTGACCATCGCCATGACCGCTGTCATTTACCCGATTGTCGGCCATTGGGTGTGGGGAGGCGGCTGGCTGTCACAGATCGGCTTTATCGATTTCGCCGGATCCACAGTAGTCCACCTGACAGGAGCCGTAGCCGCATTTATCGCCGCTTGGAAAATCGGTCCACGCATCGGCAAATACAGCGGCAAGGCTATCAATACGATTCCTGGCCACAGTTTGCCGCTCGGCGCATTGGGAGTTTTCATCCTTTGGCTTGGCTGGTTCGGATTTAACGGAGGCAGCACCTTGGCAGCCGACCCCGCTCTAGTACCTCCAGTAATTGCCAATACCTTATTGGCAGCTTCTGCCGGAGTTATCGCTACAGCTGGATATACACGATTGCGTTATGGCCGTATCGATGCTTCCTTGACAATGAACGGCGCACTTGCCGGCCTTGTCGGCATCACCGCAGGCGCAGCAAACGTTTCTCTCGTCGGCGCTCTTGCTATCGGGTTGATAGCCGGGGTCGTCATGACCGAAGCGATTCGCTTGCTTGATTCCAAAATTCGTGTCGATGATCCGGTCGGAGCTATTTCCGTTCACGGTATTGCAGGTATCTGGGGGACGCTTGCAATCGGCTTATTTGATACTACCGGCGGTCTGCTTTACGGAGGCGGAGCTGAAATTCTCGGCATCCAGGCAGTCGGCGTGCTTGCTGTAATTGTATGGGCTTCAATTTCAACCACTCTTGTACTGTTTGCAATCGGCACCATTGTGCCGCTCAGAGTCACTGCCGAAGAAGAAGAAGTTGGACTCGATTTTTCAGAGCACGGCTCACAAGCTTATTCGATGCAGGACGTGCTGCAAGGTTCACCGACAGCAAGCAATGATTCATTCGCTCATCGTCTGAATCAACTCGGAGATGCACCGGTTCCACGCAAATCAATTTCTTGATCCAAACAAAAGAAGAGGAATTCCTGCTCAATCCAGGAATTCCTCTTCTTTTTGCGTCTTTGCCTTGTTGCGAAACTGTCGTTCTCGTATTTCATACCAGACCGCAACTCCAACAAACCACGCGTAACCTAGTAGTGAACCTGCAGCTACATCAGAGAAATAATGTTCTCCCCCCGCCACACGCGACAACGCAACAGTTACAGCCAATGCAACAGCCACTGCCCAGATAATCACCTTCGATTTTCTGGAAGCACTTGCCTCCGAGAGAAAGTACGCTACTGTAAAAAGATAGAGCAGCCCAACCATCGCATGATTAGATGGAAAACTAAAAGACTCCAGATCATGCGGCGACTCCGGGCGCGGGCGTTCAAACCATTCTTTCATCAATTGATTCAAGACGTTTCCGAGACCTACAGAAAAAAAGACAAACAACATTCCCCTGTAATTTTTCCGGAATACCCAAAGATAGACAAGCAGCAACAGGCTGACAGTAATGATCATCCATGGGTCACCGATAAAGGACATGCCATCGAGCAACACTCTGCCGCCCAGCAGCTCCGCCGCTGATTGATCGATTCGAATTACGGATTCATTCGAGTAATTTACAAGAATAGCAAAAAAACCGAGTAAGGCGGTTACTGCCAGCGGATAAAATAGACGCTTCATCGCATTCACCTCTTTCATCATTACCCATAGTTTACCATAAGCCATAAGAAAAGCCCGTCTGCCATATCGGCAAACGAACTCGACTGTCACGGCTGCTGCAGTTCCAGCACGCCATCGACCATTTTATAGACCTTGTCGCAATACTCGATCAGACGGATATCATGCGTCACTACAATCGTCGTGGTCTTTTTATTTTTCGTTTCTTCTTTCAATAATTCCATTACTTCATAAGCACGGTCAGAGTCAAGAGAGGCTGTCGGCTCATCCGCCAATATGATGGAGGGATTGCTATATAGCGCTTTGGCGATTGCCACCCGTTGGCGCTCTCCCCCGGAAAGGTCTGATGGATATTTGGCACGGAGGTCCCCAATACCCAGATCTTTGTATAGCTGTTCCAACTGTTCTTTGTTCAGATTGTCCTTTTTGACTTTATCCAAAAGCTTCAATTGCTTTTCCACTGTCAGAAAAGGCACCAAATTGGAGGCTTGAAGGATAAAGCCGATTTCCTTTAACCGGATTTTCGACAATTGTTTTTCATTTAATGTCGCGATGTTTGTATCGTTGATCAGTATATCCCCATCCGTCGGAGATAAGAGCCCTCCTGCAATCGTCAAAAATGTACTTTTTCCGGAACCTGAAGGCCCAATAACGGCAATCAATTCTCCCCGCTCTGCATGAAAGTTCGTTTCTTTTAATGCATCTACTTTTTTATGCCCTGTTCCAAATGACTTTTTTACTCGATTCAATTCTAATACTGCCATGATTTAACCTCCAATCGCTTTTAATGGATCAATTTTCACAATGGTTAACACCGAGAACACCGCACCTAGAATGGCTACCACAATTAGTACCAATCCGTATATCAGCATTGTTGGAATATCAAACGCTACAGGAACTGCACTCGGAAGAAAGGCGCCTGTCAAAAGCGTCAATCCAAGGCCAACCACTACACCGACCGCTGCGAGAATAGCTGTCTGCGCAATAACTGAACGAGCCAAGTAACCGCTTGGAATTCCCTGTGCTTTCATGACCCCAAACATACTGATTTTTTGCACCGTCAACACGTAAAGAAAAATCGCCACAATTACTGAGGAGATAGCAAACAGGAAGTAGATCATAAAGTTCAGCGTAAGGCTTTGCGCTGTATATCCAGGGAGACTTTCAATGAATGTCTCTGTCTCAATCACCGCGAGGTCCTCTTCATTTGTAACTCCTGAAATATCATCGGTCCGTACAGCAACTCCGCTGATTTGACTTTCACTTCCCGCCGCTTCACCAAACTTCACTTGTTCGAACGTATCCAAATCCGTATAAAGAACAGGAGCCGCATTGAAACGTGCTTCGTCTGTGAATCCGACAATTTCCAACTTTTCCTCAGTTGAAGACAAGCTGATGGTATCTCCCAGTTTAAAGCCGTCATCTTTCAGTGCATCGCCGGCTATCACTTGATTGGCACCAGTGAATTCCTTCCCTTCAGTTATTTCAGGCATAATGAATTCATCACTGTTGATGCCAAAAATAGAGACATTGGCTTTTTCGTCGCCAGTCTGTGCAATGGCATTCAATTGCCCCAGAACAGCTGTTTCATCCGCATCAATAATATCGACTGCATCGCTGCCAAAAGAAGATTGAGTCAGGCTCTGATCCGATTCTTCAGTCAAGACGATGGCATCAGCATCCCATTTATCCACGGCCTCCCTATTCAAGCTAGCCAGTCCACTTGCCAATCCGGATAAAAAGAATACCAGATAGGCAACGAGCATCAATACGCCAATAATCAACGTAAACCGCAGTTTGTTCTTTATAATTTCGTTCCACGCTAAAAACATTTCGTCACTTCCATCTCTATAATGTATCTTGCCCTTAATACCAGTCTATATTACTATGTTACTTATATAAAACCTATACAAATATTATATACCCAATTTCATTTTTTTCAATCGATTAAGCTTATAAAATAAAAAAATCAGCGAGGGCACAACACCCTCGCTGACTAGAATTATTCCTTATTCAAATGCAGATTGTATATCTTTCACCATCTGAGAAACAGATTGCAGTCCGCCACCTGACAGGTACCAGAAATCCGGATCCAAGTAGATGATTTTATCGTTTTTGTAAGCATTTGTTTTTTGTACCAATTCATTTTCAAGAGAATCAGCAGCACTTGCTTCGTTTCCGACAGCAGCGTTGCGGTCAACTACGAACATCATGTCTGGGTTTGTTTCCAGAATGTATTCGAATGAAATACTTTGGCCGTGAGTTGAAGCTTCGATGCCTTCATCCGCTTGTTTTACGCCGAATACATCATGGATGATACCGAAACGTGAAGCTGCGCCGTAAGCACTTACTTTGCCTTCGTTAGCAAGAGTAATCAACGCTTTTTCATCAGACTCACTTACCGTCGCTTTTACTTCTTCGATCTGTGCATCAATTGCTGCTAGCTCTTCTGTTACTTGATCTTCTTTACCGAAGATTTCGCCAAGTGTGTTCATGTTTGATTTGAATGACTCCATGTATTTAGTAGTATCTACAGCCATGTGGATTGTCGGTGCAATGTCAGCGAACTCATTGTACATATCAGCCTGACGTCCAGAGATGATGATCAAGTCCGGTTCCATTGCATTAATCGCTTCAAAATCCGCCTCTTTTAACGTACCGACGTTTTCATATTTCTCAACGTCTTCAAATTTTTCAAGGTATGCCGGCAAAGATTCCTGAGGAACTCCTGCAACAGCTTCAATGCCTAATTTGTCCATTGAATCAAGGACACCGTAATCAAATACGACAACTTTTTCTGGGTTCTTGTCAAAAGTTGTTTCCCCAAGTTCATGCTTAACTGTCATCTCTTCTGTTTCTTCTGCCTTAGCAGTTGCTGTATCAGATTCTGTCGACTCTTCAGTGGATCCACAAGCTGCAAGGAAAGCCACCATCATAAGGGTAAATGCGACCAATAACCATTTTTTCATATCTTTTCGAGCTCCTCTTTTTTAAGAATTGAAGTATACGCAAATCCGGCAATTGTTCATCTGCTGAATCGGAATATCCATGTCATAGATTTCTTTTAATGCCGCACTTTGAATAATTTCTTCTGTTGTCCCATCTTTCACCACTCGACCATTTTTCAATGCCACGATGCGGTCGGAATAGACAGAAGCGAAGTTGATGTCGTGAAGGACGATGACCACAGTTTTGCCGAGCTCATCAACCAAACGGCGCAAAATTTTCATGATTTGGACAGAGTGTTTCATATCCAAATTATTCAAAGGTTCATCCAATAGAATGTAATCGGTATCCTGTGCAATGACCATCGCGATAAACGCACGCTGGCGTTGCCCGCCTGAAAGTTCATCCAGGTATGAATTCTCCATTTCCTTCAAATCCATATAGTCGATTGACTGGTCCACCATTTTTTCATCTTCATCATTCAGACGGCCTTTTGAATAAGGAAAGCGCCCAAAAGAAACAAGCTCGCGAATCGTCAAACGGACATTCATGTAGTTAGACTGCTTTAAGATCGATACACGTTTGGAGAACTCATTGGATTTCAACTTTTTTGTATTGGTTGAATCAATGAGTACTTCCCCGGTATCCGCATCCAAAAGACGGCTGACCATGGAAAGCAGCGTGGATTTCCCAGCACCATTGGGTCCGATAAAGGACGTAATCTGACCGCGCTGGATATCAACAGAGACATTTTCCACAACTTGTTTTTTTCCGTATAGCTTTGTCAATTCACGAACTTGGATCATTTAGATCGACTCTCCTTTAATAGTAGGTAGATGAAGTAAATTCCACCGATGAAATTGATGATGACGCTCAATGTCGTATTGAAAGTGAAGATCCGCTCCACTACCCACTGGCCACCGACCAAGGCTACTACACTGATGACAATAGACCCTGTCAATAAAACCGAATGCTTATACGAAGTAAAGAATTGGTAGGAAAGGTTTGCAACAATCAAACCGAAAAATGTAATCGGTCCGACAAGCGCCGTGGCAATTGCGATTAAGACAGCCGACAGCACCAGCATTTGTTTTACCAGCGCGTCGTAATTTACACCGAGATTGATTGCTGTATCGCGTCCCAATGTCAGAACATCCAAAGAGGAATTTTGTTTCCAAGCGAAGGCAACGAGCAAAGTGATGATGACCAGTGAGGTCCACACCAAATCCGAATTGACATTATTGAAGCTGGCAAACATCCGGTCCTGAATGATCGAGAATTCGTTGGGATCGATCAGCACCTGCAGGAAGGTCGTAATACTGCCGAAAAACGTTCCGCAGATTATACCGACCAACAAGAGAAAGTAAACCGGTCGATCATTCTTTTTAAAGAGCAAGCGGTAGAACAACAAGGCGAAGATTACCATTACGGCAATCGACAGCAAGAAGTTCACTTGCTTATTGACGATTGTAATATGATCTGAACCGAGGAAAAAGATCAGCAAAGTCTGAAGCAGCATATAAAGTGAATCCAAGCCCATAATGCTTGGCGTCAGTATCCGGTTATGGGTGATGGTTTGGAAAACCACCGTTGCATAGGCAATGGCAACTCCCGTCAACACCATAGCGAATACTTTTACACCGCGTCTCGGCAATGCATAATCGAAACTTCCGTTCAAATCCTGAAACAGATAAACTCCACAAGCCGCTAAAGCCAAGCCGACGAGTATAAGCATCTTATGTAGGTCACGCATACGCTTTCCTCCTAAACAACAAGAAGAGGAAAATAAAGCTTCCGATAACGCCGACCATCAGGCTGATGGAAATCTCATACGGGTAAATCAGCACTCTTCCCAAGATATCGCACACCAGCAAGAAAATAGCTCCAAGCATCGCAGTATGCGGCAATGTTTTTTGTAGATGATCTCCTTTGAAGATCGAAACGATGTTCGGAATAATCAACCCTAGGAACGGGATAATTCCTACCGTCAACACAACTGTCGCTGTAATCAAAGCCACGAGCACCAATCCGATGTTGACAACGCTCCGGTATTTCATCCCCAAGTTTTTGGAGAAGTCTTCACCCATGCCAGCAACCGTAAAACGGTTTGCGTACAGATAGGCGATGATAAATACCGGAACACTGATGTAGAGAAGTTCATAACTCCCTTTCATAATCATCGAAAAATCACCTTGCAGCCAAGCGGACATGTTTTGGATAACGTCCGCGCGATAAGCGAAAAACGTTGTGATGGAAGACAGGATGTTCCCGAACATCAAACCGACAAGCGGAATGAATATAGCATCTTTAAACTTGATGCGGTTTAGAATTTGCATGAAAAGGAATGTACCGGCAAGCGCAAAAGCGAAAGCCACTGTCATTTTTTCGAGCATCGATGCGTTTGCGAACAAGAGCATCGAAACCAGAATCCCAAGCCGAGTGGCATCCAATGTACCTGCCGTCGTCGGAGACACAAATTTATTGCGGCTTAACTGCTGCATGATGAGTCCTGCCATACTCATTCCTGCACCTGCCAGCAAAATCGCAACTAGCCTTGGCAGACGGCTAATCAAGAATATTTCTGTCTCTTCCGATTGGAAGTCAAGCAAATCACTAACACTGATACTGCTTACTCCGACAAACAAGGAAACAATCGACAGTATGATCAATGTTGGTATTAAATAACGTTTCTTCATTACTGTCCCTCATCTGTCCTCAATAAAACATTATTGATTATTCGATAGTGATAATCATTATCACTGCCGTACAGATTTCAGTATAGCATGTTGAGAATTAGAGTCAATGATTAATTGAGAATTATTTTCATTTAGATGAGAATGATTCTAATTTGTCAAAAGTTCGTCAAACATTCAGAACATGACTAAGGTTTATGTATGCAAACTCCTCCTAAACAGCTAAGCCAACTAGCTAACATGTAAAAATCGCCCTTTCTTAATGATGTGCAACGGCACCACCATTTAAAAAGGACGATTCTCGGCGCATAGCCGGACTTTTCTTCCATATAGATAAAGCCCGCCATTAATCCCTATCGGGGCTTGTCGGTCAACCTGCAATTTCCTGCGCTTGCTCGAGCACTTCGGCCGGGATGGTAATCGCTTCGATTTCATTGTATTTACTGTAATCGGCTTGTATATCCGATTTGATGTTCATCGATTCTCCTTCAATATTCATATCCATGTCCATCTTCACATCCAAGCTGTTCGTCAAGAAGGTTTCTTTATCGACATTGATCACATAATTCACTGAATGAATGGTCATATCTTCAAGTGCTGTCTGGGCTTCAAGCTCCATTTGCCCCAATGTTTTCTCAAGCTGCTGAGCCATCAATTCCTGGAATTCCTCACCGGAGGCATCAAGCGTCAAGATGTATTCATCCGCTGACTGTTCAAAAGTAAAATCTTCCTGGAATTCTGCGAGTTCTTTGAGCTGTTGAGAAGGATCAGCGGTCTGCTGATCAGCAAGCCCCTTCAAGTCCTCGATGCTGTCATCCGGCATCTTCAGCCAAGTCGCCATTGTTTCTTCGTACATATATAAACCTTGGTCTGTAAAATACATTTCCATGCTCATCGGATTGGTGTTCTCGATGTCTTCTGACACCATGGATGTTTCTGCCGTTTGATGGAATGCCAACGGTTCAGTGGTCATGTCCATTGCAGAGTCCATTTTCATGTTGATCACCATGCCATCCGGCTGCATAGCCATCACTTGGTCAGTTACAATATCGGCATGAAGGCTCGTAATTTCTTCAGATGCCTCCATTGATTTCGTATATACCTCTTCTGCCGTCAACTCGCTGCTTTCGCCTTTCGCCGCCTCATCGCCAGATACCGGTTCTGCTGTCTCTCCGCAAGCAGCAAGCCCTATCGCTAATGTAGCTGTACTCATAAACATGATCCATTTCTTCAAAACAATCACTCTCCTATAAGTTTTTTTAGTGCCGTGTGACTCCACCAAACAAGCGAGAAAAAATCTTCTTTGGCTAGACTTAGCTATTCTACGAAAAATCTTGGAAAAAGTTTCATATTCTTTATTTACCCAAATTCCATTCGTTTATTTCGCCTACATCGATTATACTTTTCATTGTGAGAAAAAAACGAGGTGGATTTTATTGAGATTAAAACAATTTTTCCAGTATTATAAGCCGCACAAACGGCTTTTTGTCATTGATTTTTCCAGCGCGGTCTTTGTCGCTATCCTGGAACTTGCCTTTCCGGTCGCAGTCCAGTGGTTTATCGACGACCTGTTGCCAAGCGGCAATTGGGGAACGATCACTACCGTCAGCTTCCTGTTGTTGATTGTCTTCCTATTGAGTACATTTCTACAGTATATTGTCAGTTACCTGGGGCATAAACTGGGCATCAATATTGAAACGGACATGCGGGAAGAACTGTTCACCCATGTTCAGCGGCAGTCCTTCCGTTTCTTCGACAATACCAAAACCGGACACATCATGAGCCGTGTCACCAACGATCTATTCGATATCGGCGAACTCGCCCACCACGGGCCGGAAGATTTCTTCATCGCCATCATGACCTTTTTCGGCGCATTCGGCATCATGTTCTGGATCAACCCGAAATTGGCGCTCGTTACTCTGATTGTCATTCCGTTCCTCATCTGGCTTATCACGTATTGCAACATCAAGATGAATCAGACCTGGGGCAATATGTACAGCAAAATCGCCGACGTCAACGGCCGAGTCGAAGACAGCGTTTCAGGAGCGCGTGTCGTCCAGTCATTTACGAATGAAGAATTTGAAATCGAACGCTTCAAAACCGATAACGACCGTTTCCGCCTTGCCAAACTGATTGCATACAAAGTTATGGCAGCTACTCATTCGAGCATCTATATGATGACGCGCCTCTTGACCTTAGTCGTGCTGGTCTATGGAGCATGGCTCAATTTCCAAGGGGAATTGTCTTACGGGGAACTTGTCAGTTTCGTATTGTTCCTGAATGTCTTGATTAAGCCGATCGATAAGATCAGCGCATTGCTTGAGCTCTATCCGAAAGGAATGGCTGGTTTCAGCCGATTCCGGGATTTGATTGATCAGGCACCTGACATCAACGACCGAAAAGACGCTGTAGCTGTCGAGAAACTGAATGGAGATATTTCATTCAACAACGTCCATTTTGGCTACGACAACAACAAATCCGTTTTATCGGGAATCGATTTGAATTTGCGTGCCGGTGAAACCGTTGCGTTCGTTGGACCTTCAGGCGCCGGGAAAACGACCATCTGTTCCTTGATACCACGCTTCTACGACATTCAACAAGGAAACATTACCATTGACGGCATGGATATCCGGGACATGACCAAGCATTCCTTGCGTTCACAAATTGGCATTGTTCAACAGGACGTTTTTCTGTTTACTGGAACCATCCGCGAAAACATCGCCTATGGCAAACGCCATGCCAGCGAAGAAGAAATTTTAGCGGCTGCTAAAAAAGCTCATTTGGAAGATTTTGTCCAAAAGCTGCCGCAAGGTTATGATACACAAATCGGGGAACGCGGCTTGAAGTTGTCTGGCGGACAAAAGCAACGTCTGGCAATCGCACGTATGTTCCTGAAAAACCCACCGATCTTGATTTTGGATGAAGCCACTTCGGCACTCGATACCCAAACAGAACGGGTTATCCAAGAGGCATTGGCTGAACTTGCAGAAAACCGGACGACGTTGATTATTGCACACCGCCTCGCGACCATCCGCGATGCTGACCGCGTAATCGTGGTGACGGAAGATGGCATTGCCGAACAAGGCGGATACACTGAGTTGCTGGAAACCGACGGCATTTTCGCCAATCTTCACCGCCTCCAATTCCAACAATAAGTTCTGAAAAAATTGCACGACAAGTCAAAAAGAAGCTGTGCGATTCATTTTTGAGAGGTGTATTGTGTCCTGAATGACTGGAATTACCGCCGGGAAATGTGGCGCATCGGAATTTGTGGCCATTGTGATCCGGTCGCTTATCTCGATGCATTGCTGCAATACCAGGCATTGGTCAAAATGACGATCAGCAAGCGGGATATTCACTGGGATTCATTTCACTACTACCGCCTCCGAGATGTTGAAATCGGCAAATATGCCATTCGTCAGGAGTTATAAAGATCGAATATATCCTATTCCTGAGCTTTTTGAAGGCATGGAAAGTATTTAGAGCTTATTAGAAAGTATTCAGCTGTTTACGGAAAGTATTTACATCCAAACAGAAAGTATTTCACTCAACTTGGATAGTAAGCTCTTTTAATGGAATAAAACTAATCTTCTTTTCAAAATAAATCCAAAAAAAACCGCATACAATGCAAAAACCGCTGGAGAAAAATCAATGATTTTTCTCCAGCGGTTTTATTTTAGGGACTTATGGGACAGTCCCTTTTTTGACGTTCTATTTCCCGATGACAAATTGCTGGTAGCGGTCGTAATCCGCATGGCTTAGTTCCACTTTCAGCAAGGTGCCTTCTTCTTCGTATTCGGTTTCCAAGATGCTGGCGTGTTCGTTCAGGTAAGCGACAATGTCGCCGCGATCGAACGGAATGACCATACGGCACGTGACATAATCGGCGAAAATCCTTTTTTTGATGACTTCCAGCAATTCATCCAGACCTTTTCCTTCTTTTGCAGCAATCCACAAGCCGTCGCCATTTACGGCCGGGTACCGGATTCCCGCCAAATCGGATTTATTGTAGACATACAGCGTTGGCACATTTTCAACTCCAACGGCCTGCAAGGTTAGGTTCGTGACTTCCATCATATAACGGTGCTCTTCATTAGACACGTCGACAACATGCAGCAAAAGGTCTGCATTGCGGGCTTCTTCCAATGTCGAGCGGAACGCTTTCAC
Source organism: Planococcus sp. APC 3900 (assembly GCF_030407735.1). Lineage (NCBI taxonomy): Bacteria > Bacillati > Bacillota > Bacilli > Caryophanales > Caryophanaceae > Planococcus > Planococcus sp. APC 3900. Next base: position 109,406 of record NZ_JASDCT010000008.1, read on the forward strand.
CAAATGATGCGGAAGTTTGCTGACGAAACCGACTGTGTCTGTAAGCAAGAAGCTTTTATTGTCTTCCAGGCGAATCTGACGGACAGACGTTTCCAATGTAGCAAACAACATGTCTTTTTCAAATACCTGCTTTTCCTCATTTTGTCCTGTTTTCGTCAATAATCCATTCATCACCGTTGATTTTCCGGCATTCGTATAACCGACCAACGACACGACGGGCATGCCTTTTTTGGTGCGCTGTTTGCGCTGCGTGACGCGCTGGTCTTTAATATGCTCGAGCTCTTTGTGCAGCTTCGAGATTTGGTCTTCGATTTTCCGGCGATCCAGTTCCAGTTTTGTTTCACCAGCTCCACGGTTGGCTACGCCACCGCTGCTGCTCCCGCCTTGGCGGCCAAGTGATGCACGCAGGCCGACCAAACGCGGCAGCATGTATTGAAGCTGCGCCAGTTCCACCTGCACTTGCGCTTCACGCGTTTTTGCACGCCGCGAGAAGATATCCAAAATCAACATTGTCCGGTCAATGACTTTGCATTCCAAGTCTTCTTCTAAATTCCGAATCTGCGATGGCGACAACTCATCGTTGAAAATCACGAGATTAGCATCGGCTTCTTCATAGAAGGCTTTAATTTCTTCCACTTTACCGCTTCCGACGTAATGCGAAGGATTGATGCGATCCAGGTTTTGTGTAACTTCTCCGACCACTTCGACATTACAAGCTTCTGCTAAATTATGCAGTTCTTCCATTCCATATGCGAAATGAAGATCCTTTTGAAGCTGGACACCGACGATGACCGCTCTTTCTTGTAGTTCATCCATTAATCATGTCCTCCTTTTGCAGGAAAGGCAATTTCCTATTCAATCTATCCATTTTACCACAGATTAGCTGCAGCTAAACTATAGACGCGGTAGCCAGTACCGGCCATGTGCATATTCAACCTTATTTTCACAATCTACAAAATGCACTTCTTCCAGACGTTCCTTTGGCTGATCGGTTTTTCTGAATTCAATTCGGCAGTTCGGCAATTCCAGGCTGCCGCCGAGAATCTTCCGCCATGCATCTGCCGTTTCCTCGGGATTCCACACCCCAAACACGCAGCGGTCGATCGCAAGCTTCTCGTTCATATCCTGCACGGCTCCATTATCCCGTAACTTCCTGTAGCGTTGCTCGTCCGATTCCTGCCATTCAATGAAAAATGGGGAAGGCAAGCTCGTCGATACGGGCTCTTCGATAAATAACATCTTCCATTTGATCACTTGTCCCGCTTCAGTCCGCCGCTCGGCATCCAAAATGCCGGAAGTTTTAATCCCTCGGCCTTCTAAGTCTTCGTGAACTGCCTGAATCTCGCTGGTCCGAAGGCATATGGTTCCAAAACCTACTTGGTCGTGCAACAACAGCCTTGTCAGAGGGTGATCTGCACGGGAAGCAATTTCCTCTTTCTCTACTGCCAGCCATTCAATATAGCAATCCTTCAAGTACAGCAACGCGTTATGCGTCCCCCAGCTTACGTGTTGCCCCCCAACAGCAGCATGGAAGTTTTTTTGTCGCCACTGTTCCACAACTTCTTTAGGATTTTGTTGAATAAAATGAACAATGTGATCCAGTTTCATAAAGCACCTCACTTACCTATTTTTATCCACGCTATACCGTTCGCCATTTCCTTCAAGTTTCCTTTAAATGGCGAACAGTAATATGCCAAAGAAACATACAATAACTTAATGGCAATTTAGATTTTTTTGCCAGAATGGGTGGTTTTCACTCCCTATGTTCGGTAGTCTAAATTATAGAAAAACTTTTAGGAGGTACCAATGAATAAAAAATCGCTTGGAAATCCCGTATTTTTAGTATCCGCTACCGTCATACTTATCCTCGTCATCTTAGGCGCGGTTATGCCGGTCCGTTTTGGAGATGTAGCAGGAACTTTATTTAACTTTACGACCTTGAATTTCGGCTGGTTTTATCTCCTTGCCGTCTTTATCATCACCCTCTTCCTCATCATCATCGCTTTATCCAAATACGGCGGCATCCGCCTTGGCGCTGACAGTGATCGCCCCGAGTTCCCATTCTTCACCTGGATTGGCATGTTGTTTTCTGCAGGGTTTGGAGCAGGCCTTGTTTTCTGGGGAGTAGCCGAACCAATGAGCCATTTTTTTACCACACCTTTCGGCGACGAAGCACAGACACCGGAATCGGCTCGAATTGCCATGGGCTATTCATTCTTTCATTGGGGAGTCAGCCAGTGGTCGGTATTCGCACTCGTTGGTCTTGTCATCGGATTTCTGCAATTCCGCAAAAAGAAACCCGGATTGGTTTCCACGGCACTTGAGCCGGTGCTCGGCGGTAAACCTTTAGTCAAGCATTCCATCGATTCGCTGGCAGTCATCGCTACCGTGATGGGAATCGCTACATCTCTTGGGCTTGGCGTGCTCCAAATGAATGGCGGGCTGAATGCGGTATTTGGAATCGACAATGCCTTTCCGATTCAGTTAGGGATCATCGTTGTCATGTTCGCCGCTTATACCCTGTCTTCTTCTACCGGCCTGAAAAAAGGGATTGCGTACTTAAGCAACCTGAACCTTGGGTTGGCGCTGGTCCTGATGGTCTTTGTCTTTATTGCAGGCCCAACCGTTTTCATTATGGAAACTTTCACTTTGGCATTGGGCGATTACATCACCAACTTCGTTTCTTACAGTCTTCGCCTTCAGCCATATGCAAACGGCGACTGGGTAGAAGGCTGGACGATATTCTATTGGGCCTGGGCCATTGCCTGGTCTCCATTCGTCGGTGCCTTTGTTGCACGCGTCTCCAGAGGGCGCACAATACGTGAATTCGTTATGGGTGTGCTTGTCATCCCGCCTGCCATCGCCTGTCTGTGGATTGCCGTCTTTGGCGGCACTGCCCTTTGGTATGACTTGAATCAGGGCACAGGAATCGCAGAAGCGGTCGATAATGACCTGACCTCGGCATTGTTCCAGACATTTGACGTTCTGCCGCTGACAACCATCATGTCCATTCTCGCAATCCTGCTGATTTTCACTTTCCTTGTGACTTCGGCTGACTCTGCTACCTATATTCTGGCTTCTATGACCAGTTACGGAAGCCTGAATCCACCAACAGCCTTCAAGATTGTCTGGGGTGTGCTGATGGCTGCAATTGCAGCAGTCCTGCTGTATGCGGGCGGATTGGAAGCTCTTCAAACCGCATCTTTGATTTCAGCTCTGCCGTTCACGGTGCTGCTGGTACTGATGCTTTGGTCTTTCACAAAAATCATCCGCAGAGAATCACCACCTATTAAGGAATCGGAATTGCAGCGCTTTAAGCGGATGGAACAGGAATCCCGCAAACAACGCAACCGTAATAGTTAATAACTCAGCATGCAAAAGGCGTACAGCCCTTCCATTTGGAAGGAGCTGTACGCCTTTTTGTTGGTAAACTTATTTGTCTTCGTTGATCAATCGAACTGTTTCATCGAATTCTTTCTCAATTTGTGCATCTGGTTTGTATGTGACCAGGCTGACAAGCCATGTAACAAGCAAACACAGGAAGAATCCAGGAATGATTTCATAGACATTGCCGATGAAATTCGTTGTTTCAGTAGCTCCAGGATCCTCGGGAATTGTACCGATCAAATCCCATACGATGACCGTTACAGCACCGACGATCATTCCGGCTAAAGCACCCATTGATGTTAGCTTACGCCAGAATAAAGACAACAGGATAATCGGTCCGAAAGCGGCACCGAATCCGGCCCACGCATACGCAACCAAGCCAAGAATCGTATTGTTCTGTTCCCATGCCAGGTAGGCGGCAATAACAGCAATCAACGCCACAGCGATACGCCCTAAGTTCACATATCCTTTTGGCGATGATTCTTTCTTGAAGGCAATCTTATACAGATCTTCAATCAACGCTGATGAACTTACCAAAAGCTGGGAAGAAATGGTACTCATAATAGCTGCCAAAACAGCTGCCAGTACAAATCCAGCAACCAGTGGATGGAACAGAATCTGGCTCAAGTCCAGAAAGACCGATTCAGGATCCACTAAAGTCGCTGAAGGGTTCTGCTGGAAGTAAGCAATCCCAACAAGTGCTGTGGCTGCCGCTCCAAGGAGACTGAAAATCATCCAGCCCATGCCAATACGGCGGGCCACACGGACTTCCTTCAAGGTTTTAATCGCCATAAAACGGACGATGATATGCGGCTGGCCAAAATAACCAAGTCCCCAGGCTACTGCTGAAATGACACCGATGGTGGAGGCACCTGAAATCAGGCTCAACATGTTCGGATCCACTTCACGGATGCTGGCAGCTGTTTCGCCAAATCCGCCTGTGGCAAAAATGCCTACTGCCGGTACTGCGATCAAAGCCAGCACCATCATGATGCCCTGAACAAAATCCGTATAGCTGACGGCCAGGAATCCGCCGAATAAAGTGTAGGCTACAACAACAATCGAGCCCAAGACTAACCCTAAATGATAGTCCATACCGAATGAACTCTGGAAGAACAAACCAGAAGCGACCATTCCGGATGAAACGTAGAATGTAAAAAAGATTAAAATGATAATACCTGAAACAATTCTTAATAACCTTGATTTGTCTTTCAGGCGGTTCTCCAGAAAACTTGGAATCGTGATCGAGTCACTGGTTACGAACGAATAAATCCGCAATCTCGGTGCAACGAAGAACCAATTTAAAAAGGCACCGACGGTTAATCCGATCGCAATCCACACTTCAACTAGTCCATTAAGGTAAATCGCCCCCGGCAAGCCAAGCAAGAGCCAACCGGACATATCCGAGGCACCGGCACTAAGTGCAGCAACTGCTGGTCCAAGACCCCTTCCACCAAGCATGTAGTCGGATAAATCTGCTGTTTTCCGATAAGCGTACCAACCAATAAACAACATGGCTGCAAGATAAATAGATAGTGCAATGATTTGATAAGTAGTATCTGTCATTCTATCCCCTCCTTGTTTTACAGTGTAACATCCTTAACTTTTATTAAAAGTCCCTTTTTCGGTTTTATAGCCAATCCAAGCGGGGAAAAGAATCTCAAGGAGGAGATTATTATGCCGTGGAGCAAAAATGATTATCCGGATTCGTTCAAAAATCTAGACAGTGCCGTCCGCAATAAAGCCATTGAAATTGCCAACGCATTGCTTCGTGATGGCTACGAAGAAGGCCGTGCCATTCCAATTGCTTTGGATCAGGCAAAAAAAAGCGTAGAGGGCGACGAAGAACGGCCGATTTATGAAATCAGAAAGCACGACGAAGGTTGGCAATTAAAGAAAAAAGACAGCAAAAAAGCCATCTTGATTGAAGAAACCAAAGAAAGCCTGATGGGAGAAGCCAAGCGTTATGTCAATAAAAATCACGGAGAACTCCATATCTACACGGAAGACGGCTCCTTGTCAGATACACTTTATGAATGATTGAAAAGTAAATGCCGCTGTCGGCTGACAGCGGCATTTTATTTAAACCATCCTTTTTCTTTAAAACGGGAAATGGCTTCAATCCGGTTCCCCACTTCCAGCTTATCCAAAATCGTCGAGATGTAATTGCGTACTGTTCCAGTCGTTATGAACAACTCTTTGGCAATTTCTTTCGTACTCCGCCCCTCGGCAATCAACTCCATTACCTGGCTCTCACGTTCGGTTAACGGATTTTCGTCGCCGTATGCCAAATCCACCAATTCCGGTGCATAAATACGGCGTCCATCCATAATTGTCCGAATGGATGTTGCAAGGTCTTCGCTCGGGCTGTCTTTCAGCAAATAGCCGCTGACTCCTGCCTTTCGAGCACGTTCAAAATAACCTGAGCGCGCAAAGGTCGTTAAAATAATGATTTTACACGGCTTTTCTTTCAAGATTTCTGCTGCGTCCAACCCGCTTTTCAACGGCATCTCGATGTCCATGATACAAATATCAGGCTGCAGCTTTTCGACAAGTTCAATGGCCTCTTCTCCATTCGATGCTTTGCCCACTACTTCCATATCTTCTTCCAAATCCAATAAGGAACCTAAAGCCCCCAACATCATCCGCTGATCTTCAGCCAATACGATTCGGATCATTTAATCGCCTCCTTTGAACTATAAAGAATCACGTTCGGCACCCGAATATTCAATGTAGTGCCTTCCATGACTTTGATATCCACTGATCCGTTGACAAATTCCAGACGTTCGCGCATCCCTGCCAATCCATTCCCTTGCAAAGATGTGTTTCCTTCCGGAAATCCTTTTCCATCATCCTGTACTTGAACAAGAATTTCTTCAGGATTTTGTTTGATCAGGACACTGCACCGTGTAGCATTACTGTGTTTCACGACGTTTGTCACAGCTTCTTTCAAACACATGCTCAAAACGTTTTCAACAAGCAGCGGTGTATTGGTCAATTGCGGCGAACCATAAAACACAAAATCGATTTCAGCCGCTTTTAAAATTTGCTGAATCCGCAGAAGTTCCTCGTCCAGTTTCGTGCCCCGCATATTGGATACCAGCTCCCGCACTTCCTTTAGAGCTGTACGGGCTGTCTGCCGCACGTCATTGATTTCATTCAAGGCCGACTCCGGATTCCGGTAGATCAACTTGCCTGCCAAGTCACTTTTTAAACCGATCAGTGACAACTTCTGTCCTAAAGTGTCATGCAGGTCACGTGCAATCCGCTCGCGTTCTTCAATAATAACCAATTGGGAGATCCGCTTATTGGCATCTTCAAGTTGGCCTTCCAACTTCTCTCGTTTGTTGCGGTTGTAGGTATTGAAAGGCAGCAGAATAACTCCCAATATGCTGAGCACGATAAACGGCAACTGCGAAACATACAATTCACTGTGTTCAAAAAAGCCGAATACCACAGCAGCAATCGTCGTGCCAATATGGAGGCCATAGATGATGAAAAAGCCGACTTTATTACGCAGATTGCCGATGAAAAACGCCACAAAAATAGCGAGATAAACATAACCGAACAACAGAATCATCGCGATATTGATAGCCATTTCTATACTTACCCAGACATAGACAAAGCCGGTTTTCGAATTGAATGAAAGACGGTACGCAATAAAGAACAGCAGCAGCAGCAAAATGCCGATGACGATCTCAGGCAATGAGGAAGAACGAAAAATAAAGAAAAAAGGCAAAATACAAAAGATGACCCAGGCGTAAAGACTCAACCATGGATTTTTAGGAAATATTTGATACCAGCTTTGCATAAGAGCCTCCTGTTCGTTTCTATATGAGTCAATCATAGCAAAAAATAAGCAAAAGAAAAAACCATTCTGCTAAGAATGGTTTTTTCTGCCAACTATTACTGTTGAACAGTTTTCGAATGGCCTAATAAGTGTTTGATGTCGCCAAATGTAACGAATGTTTTATTTGGTGCATCATACAATTTATAGCGCAATGATTTCAAGCTGGATTTAATGTTTATTGTTGTTGCCTGTTGAAGCGGCGGAGTGGATTCGTGCGCTTTTTCCAAGTTGTAGTTTGGAACACGCGGGCTCAAGTGATGCACATGGTGGAAACCGATGTTGCCCGTTACCCATTGCAATACTTTCGGAAGCTGGTAATAAGAGCTTCCTTCTACAGCCGCTTTTACATAATCCCATTCGTTTTCGTCTTCAAAATACGAATCTTCGAATGTGTGTTGAACATAGAACAACCAAATGCCGAACGCTCCAGCTATAAACATGGTTGTACCTTGAACGATCAGGAATGCCTGCCAACCAATTGCCCAGATTAAAAGCGAATAGATGACAACAAGCGAGATATTGATCAAGTACGTGTTATTGCGTTCTTTTTTACGTGCATCTTTACGGTTGAAACGGCTTGAGATCAAGACCAGGAATAACGGTCCGAATCCAAACATGACCAGTGGATTGCGGTACATGCGGTATTTGAAACGTTCCCATTTCGATGCTTCCACATATTCTTCAATTGTCATAACCCAGATATCGCCGACTCCGCGCTTATCAAGATTACCACTTGAAGCATGGTGAATCGAGTGCTCACGTTTCCACTTTTCATATGCGAAAAGTGTCATGATGCCAGTAATCGTCCCGACAACTGCGTTAGCTTTTTTGTTTTTGAAAAATGATCCGTGTGTGCAGTCATGGAAGATGATGAATGTGCGGATGACGAATGCCGCAGCCACTGCTGATAATGCAATTGTTAACCAGATAGAGACATCAAGCGCCTGATAGGCTAAGAACCATGCCAAAATGAAAGGTGGAATTGTATTTGCTAATTGTCTTACACTTGCTTTGACGTCAGCCTTTTCGAAAGGTGCGACAAACTTGCGTAATTGTGCTGTTTTTTCTCTGCTCATGTTTTCGGCTTCCTCCTTATGCGGACTTTTTCAATCCGAATAACTTATTAACCTAATCATAAAGTGAAAGCAACATGACAATAAGACACAAACGTCTATATTTCTATATGACAGTTGTCATGTATTTCAGAAAATCAAGCTCTTTAAAATTACAAGCAATATGTGTATACTGTAAATAATCAGAAAAATCAGAACGGAGTGGAGCTTATGACCGGTCTCGTCGCCGTCATCATGGTCTTTTCAATTCCATTAGCAGGCATTATCACTTCACATTTTCAAGCCCAAACAAAACTGAAGCACAAGATGCTCCAAACTGAGCTGGAGCTTGAAAAACTGAAGCACGATAACTATGTCATCGAAACACAGAAGATGCGCCTTGAACTGGAACAAATGAAGCTGGAAGATGCCAAAAAAGACGATTATTTGATGTTGAAATAAAAAGTCTCCAAGAACCTAAAAGCCCCTTTATGCATATTCGCATGAAGGGGCTTTCCTTGCTTGCTCTAATGTGCGGAAGAGCTGCTGATCGCTTCCGCTTTTCTATGTCCAGCTGTGGTGCCCAGCTTCTCAGGGTCTTAAGTCCCTCTGGCCATACGGCTGAAGAAATGCCATACAGCCAAAGTGCCTTATGCCTGTCGGAGGTCCACAGGATGTGGATCAGGTAACCGTTGCGACAGGAAGTCGCGTACTTAGGTTACCTTCCTTAGACGATTGCTTCCGCTTTTCTATGCAAAAACACTATTCTCGATTTGCTTCAACTGGTAGAAATAAGAGTGCTTCTTCATTAATTCGTTGTAAGAACCTATTTCTACGATCCGGCCATTTTCCATGACGGCAATTTGATCCATCTTCTCCAGACCCACCAAGTCATGACTGATAACAACAAAGGTATCATTATGGCCTTGTCGGAACAATTCTTCGTAAATGGCTCTTCCTGTTACACTGTCGACGGAAGAAACCGGCTCGTCCAGAAACCAGAGCGACTTCCCTTTTAGAAGAGCACGCGCAATCGCCAAACGCTGTTTTTGGCCTCCGGACAAATTCTGTCCTTTTTCTTCGACCTTCATCTCAAGCGGAAACAACTCCAACTGGACTTGGGCCAATGTCCGTTCCATCTCCTCATCGCTTGCCGCTGGATTAGCGATCGATAAATTGCTGCGGATTGTGCCAAAAAAGAAATGGTTTTCCTGGAGGACGATATTCATTTCCTGCCAAATGGCTTCTTGATCGAGTGTTTCCACCGGCTTTCCACCAATGGACAATTGGCCTTGATCGACAGGAAAAACATTCAGCAATAATTGCATCAAAGTCGACTTGCCTGAACCGCTGGGCCCGACAACCGCAGTCTTTGTTCCTGGCTTCAACTGGAGCGATACCCCATCAACCGCAAGCGCTGTTTCTCCTGGATAACTGAAGGACGCTTCTTTCAAGTTGATTTCAAGCGGTCTATCCGGAAGTTTTTCTATTCCTTGTGCGGCCCCAGGAACTGCGACAATTTCCTCCAATCGCACAGCTGCTTTTCTGCTTTCTTCAAAGTAAGCTGGAAATGCCGCCATAGGTGCCACGTTTTCAAAAGCGGCAATGGAAATCATGACGAGCATCGCCAAATATAAGCCTTCCAGTTCACCAGCGGCAACAAAATATGCGCCGACACCCAGAACAAAGAATGAAACCAGCAACGCGACCAATGAATTGATTGACTGTGCCAAATTTTCTTCCAAGCCCTCTTTTCGCTGCCCTTCATTATACTGGTCAGCATCTTTTTTCAGCAGCTGTTCTTTTTTGCCTAACTGCTGGTGGATTTTCAAATCACGGAAACCGTACAGAAATTCGGTGGCTTCTACAGCCAGGCTTCCACGCATCGCTCTGACCTGCCCATCTGTTTTGCGTTTTCGGATAGAGAACAAAGCAGGCACGATTACTACAGTCAACAGCATGCCGATCAGCATAACCAAAGCAATGCCTATGGAAAAGAACGAGCTGAAAAAAATGGTGCTTAAAAAAACGATACTTAATACAACTGGCGGATAAAAAACACGCAATAGAAAATTCTGCAGGCTTTCGACGTCTCCTACAATGCGAGACAACAAGTCACCGCTCCGATATTTGCCGAAAATCCCAGGTGCAAGCGGCGTGAGCCGTTCAAAAAATGAGACCCTTAAATGGCTGAGCATGGTAAATGTGGCGCGGTGTGAATACAAACGCTCACCGTACCGGCTCAATGCCGAAGCAAAACCGAATAACTTCAGACAAGCCGCCATCACAACCAATGTCGTCATTTGAGAAGTTAACGCAGCTTTCGAAATTAAATAACCACTCGACCCCATCAATGCCACACTGGCGATCCCCGCTAAAAACCCGAAGAAGATGGCAATCGAGACATCCTTTTTTTCAATGAGCGTCAATTTTAATACATGCTTTAATTCATTCATCGCACACTGCCTCCTTGCTGTGCCGATAGCATTTCTTTATATAGACTATATGTTTGCAGCAATTCATCATGGCTTCCAACAGCTTCAAGCTTGCCGCCGTCAAGGAAGAAAATCAGATCCGCTTTCCTGATGGTATGCAAACGGTGTGCCACCGTGATAACCGTCGATGTTTTCTGCAGTTCACTTAGTGAATCCTGCAGAATTTGTTCGGTCCGCAAATCCAGGCCGGTTGTTGGCTCATCGAATAAAATCAAAGAAGGCTTCTTCAGAAAAGCCCGCGCCAATGCAATCCGTTGCTTTTCTCCACCCGATAATCCACGACCTGCTTCACCAATAGGCGTTTCAAATCCCTGCTCAAGTGCCAAGACCATTTCAGCAATCCCTGCCTTTTCAGCTGCATCCAAAATTTCAGCATCACTGACTTGCCGATTGGCACCGATCTCCATGTTCTCCCGAATCGTGCCTGCAAAAAGGTAAGGGTTTTGAGAAATATAACTTAATTGGTCAAACCAGGATTGTTCACTCATTTTCTCCCGTTGGACTCCATTGATCATCAGACGCCCTTCACTTTGCGGCAAAAGCCCAGCCAACAACTGCATGAGCGTCGTTTTTCCTGATCCGCTTTTGCCGATGATCGCCACTTGGCTATAAGGAGGAATCTCACCATCCATTGGCGCTAAAGTAAAACCATCATCGCCATATTGAAAAGACAAGCCCTCAAGCGAAAGATGCGGTGGTTCAGGCGCCAATTTCTCACTGCCCCAAACCAGACTTGGATGAGTTTTTTCTAGTTCAGCTGACAATTGATTTGCTGCCGACACGCTTCCTCTTGCTGTATGAAAGGCGCTGCCGAAATCTTTCAGCAGATTAAAGAAATCCGGCACTAAAATCAAAATGAAAAATGCCGTAAAAAAACTGATGCTGTCGAAGACGACAAGGCGCAGACCGATTTCAAGTGCAATGATTCCGATGCTCAGCATTGAGATATACTCCAGCATCAAAGAAGAAAGAAACGCTGATTTCAATACGTCCATTGTGGAGTCTCGGAAACTTAAACTGCTCTTGCGGATGGTGTTCCGTTGTTTTTCAGCCTGTCCGAATAACTTGAGTGTCGTTAAACCTTGCAACACATCAAGAAACGTACCCGAAAACTGGCTGAGTTGCTCCATTTTTTCGTCCGCTTTTTTTTTCGTCCCTTTTCCGACCATAGCCATGAAAACCGGAATAAATGGGGCCGTAATCAGGATAATAACTCCGGTTGTCCAGTTTTGAGTAAAAATAACCGCCAATAATAACAGTGGAATAATATAAGTTTGAATCATTTGTGGAATGTATTTGCTGAAGAACCCATCTACTTCGTCTACTGCATCCATCAACAAGCTGACTTTCTGGCCGGATTGGCCTTGAGCTGCTGATTGCAGCGGATTTGAAGCAAACGATTTTATTAAAGTACTCCGAAATTCACTTTTTACATCAGCAGCCAAGTTCACGCCTGCCCGGCCAATTGCATACCCGGCACCTGCACGCAGCAGGATCGCCGACAACAAGCCGACAAACAACGGCAGCAAACTTTCGAATGCAGCATTTTGAAGAAAGACCCGATCTGCAATAGCCACGAAAAACAAGGCTTGCCCAATGGTAGCAACCCCTTTTAAAACCGACGCCACTGCCAGGAAAGCCATCTTGTTCTTCCGCTGAAATGCCAGTTGCTTTAAATCGTTCATGCCATTCTCTCCTTCACTTTACCTCCTTCTATTATAAGGCATCCGATGTTGAAACCCTCATCAGGCGCCCATAGCTGCTGCGTTTATAGCGATTTTTGTTACAGTCCTGTTCACAATTCCACTCTTGGCATGTAAACAAAAAAACCTGCTGGCGGTCAGCCAAGCAGGGTGCGAATGATTAATTTTCAATTGTTTGTCCATGCATGCCCGTTGAAAAAATAGCCGTTTTCAGCCAAGTCATGTCTTCCTGTATTTTCAGTTTTAAGGATTGATCAACACATTTTCGATATTCATCCATTAACTTAATCAGTTCATATTCGAAAATGGCCAATTCTTCTTCTGTAAGCACTGTAAACACCCTCTTAGGTAAGCCGTTTTTATACCATGCTTTATTACCTATCTTAGTATGACTATTATACCATTATCTTTCTTTTTTTGCTATAAAAATAAATTTTTATTTTACAAAAGTAACAATAGGACGGAATAAGAAATCAGCCCAGTACAAAAGGCCAATAAACTGCTCTCCCGCTCTTCCGGCAATTCTTCCTTTAAAACATTTAAAATAATGCCGCCTGCCAATAACGCAGTCAGTACTGACATAATCCAATCATGCACTTCCGTAACGGCACCAATTCCCCAGCCGATCAGAATCGCCGCAGCCAACAACCATCTTCCGTACCGGTCGTAATCCTCTGGGTGGGTAGCGCGCAACCCTTTATCGTTGGCCATGAAATGAACAGCCATCGCGGAAAAAAACAAAACCATACTCCCCATATCCTGATAATCTTCCCTAACGAGCAAATAGCCAATGACGCCATTATACAAAGCAAAAGTGATAATGTGAACCCAAAAAACTCCGGTCGCTGCTTTAGGCTCTGCAAGATGTCTGTTTTTCTTTTTAGAGGTCTTCACCCAATGCTCCAGTGCATAAAAGATGACCAATCCGGTCATCGCAAGCAAATATATATGATTTTCCAAAAATCTCAGACTGCCATTCTCCAGTTCACCCTGCAATTCATCTTGGAAAACTCCGAGTTCCGGCAACAAGTGCAAAAAGACATATGCGACCGATATCCCACCCGCGATGGAAAGGAACCGGCTTCGCGGCAACACTTTCAACAGTTTTAAACGTTTTGAAAACAGATGGATCAAAACAAACCCAATGGCAAAAATGAAGCTCAGCCAAATCATCCGCAAGCTCCTCCTTTTAGACAGATAGATGGCCAGATAAGAAGGGTGCGGCTATTTCTGCGAAACACCAAATACCCTATATTCGAGACAAACTTCTTTTTACTTATCTCCCCTTTATGAAGAATTGTAAACTAGGACAAGGATTGATCTATAAGCAAAATAGAAAAGGCACCCAAAAGGATGCCTTACAACTTCTGTTATTTCTTTTCTCACACTTCAGCTTTTCGGCTTTGTTCGACTGATAGCTCGCGCAACTTGAACTTTTGTATTTTCCCTGAAGCCGTCATCGGATATTCCTTGGTGAACTCAATATAGCGCGGAATTTTGTGCCGGGATATTTTTCCTGTGCAATAAGCTTTCAGCTCTTCTGCATCGAGCTTTTCTCCTTCTTTCAAGATCACCCATGCCATCAGCTCTTCCCCATATTTCGGATCAGGCACACCCACTACTTGAACATCCTGTACAGAAGGATGCTGATAAAGAAATTCTTCGATTTCACGCGGATAAATGTTCTCGCCTCCACGGATTACCATATCTTTGATGCGTCCGGTGATGGCAATATAGCCATCTTCGTCTTCAACAGCGATGTCGCCCGTATGAAGCCAACCTTCCGGATCGATCGCAGCTTTTGTGGCTTCTACATTTTTATAGTAGCCTTTCATAACATGGTAGCCCCTTGTACAAAGTTCTCCAGGCACTCCGGTCGCTACCTGTTGTCCTGTCACCGGATCGATGATTTTCACTTCCACTCCCGTATGCGGTTTGCCGACTGTCGACACCCGTTTTTCGATGTCATCATCAGCCCGCGTCTGTGTGATGACCGGTGATGATTCTGTCTGGCCATAAGCGATAGTAATTTCCGAAGCCCCCATATCATGGATGACTTTCTTCATCACTTCGATCGGACAAGGAGAGCCCGCCATGATGCCTGTACGCAGCGTCGACGTATCGAAAGACGCAAAATCCGGATGGTTCAACTCGGCGATGAACATCGTCGGCACTCCATGAAGTCCTGTGCACTTTTCATCCTGCACCATTTGCAGTACACGTTTCGGTTCAAACTGTTCTGCAATGACCATCGTCGTCGAATGCGTCACTGCAGCCATTGTTCCAAGCACGCAGCCAAAACAATGGAAAAACGGGACAGGAATACACAAGCGGTCGGTTTCTGTCAGGTTCATCGTATCACCGATCAGTTTGCCGTTATTGACAACGTTCAGGTGCGTCAGCATGACGCCTTTCGGAAATCCGGTTGTGCCGGATGTATACTGAATGTTGATGACGTCGTCGGGATCCATCGAATGAAAACGTTCCTGGTACTCAGCGTCGCTGACCTTTTCAGCAAAAGCCTCGAATTCATTCCATGTGTAGATTCCTGGATAACTCGAGTTGCTCATGACAATCACCCGTTTGAAATGCGGCAGTTTCTTGCTGACGATTTTGCCTTTTTCAGCCGTTGCCAACTCCGGGCAAACCGTGTTGACGATTTCTATATAACTCGTACCTTTAAACTCTTCCCCTAATATCAAAGTTGTCGCGTCCGACTGCTCCAATAAATATTCAAGTTCGCTCGATTGGTAGCTCGTATTGACCGTCACTAATATACCACCCATTTTCCCGGTGGCGAATTGGCTGAGCAGCCATTCACGCTTGTTGTCTGACCAAATGGCCACATGTTCCCCTTTTTCAATCCCAATTCCAATAAATGCCTTTGCCAGGCGATCTGTTTCTTCATCAAATTCCTTGTAGGTTTTTCGAATCCCATGTTCCGGATAGACGTAAGCTTCTGTCTTCGGATTCAGCGCAGCCTGTTCTTTCACGACTTGCCCGACTGTTTTCTGCAAAGTCACCATTTTCCATCCCCCTAGTTGAAAACGTTTTCACCCCTCTATATTATCACAAAATTCCAAATTAATGGGACGTGCTTTTATCGGAACGAACCGGACAGCTCGCTCTTTTTATGCACCGCATGATAAACTAAAACTATTACATGCAACGGAAAGGATCGACCATGGAATTACAAACAATGCAGGACCAATTGACAGAACGCCTTTTGCAGCAGCAATTGGTGTCAGCAACCGTCAGCCAGCCGCGACTGAAATCCAATGACATCAAGCGGATCAAACTGAAGCCGGTTGAAATTAAAAACGAATACTTAATCCAATTTGAATATCAGCATGAACATGTGCTGAAACACGAAAACTTGCCCCTTGAAGAAGCATGCCGTAAATTGGAATCTCTTTTCAATGACTTTCGCCAAGCCCTGTTTCAATTCACGGATGAAAAAGTACAGATCCAGCTTTCCAAAAAATTCAAAGTCAGCTGGAAAGCCGAACAGACCGGCGAGAAAAAAGCTGAGCTCTCTCATAACCGCAAAAAGCAATACTTACTGGAAGACGGCATCCCCTATCCATTCCTGGTTCGCCTCGGCGTTCAAAGCTCGGATGGAAAAGTCAAAAAGCAGAAGTACGATAAATTCCGCCAAATCAATCGTTTCATTGAATTTATTGATGATGCACTTGCCTATTTGCCGCAGGACCGCACTGTCCGCATCCTTGACTTCGGTTCAGGAAAATCGTATTTGACCTTTGCGCTGTATCATTACTTGCGCATTGAAAAAGGCTTGGACCTGCGGGTTACCGGCCTTGATCTGAAAAAAGAAGTGATTGAGGAATGCCAGCAGATTGCAGAAGACCTCCGCTATGAACAGCTGGAGTTCCTGGTGGGAGACATCAATGACTACAATGAGGAATCCGCTGTCGATATGGTTGTCACTTTGCATGCCTGCGACGTAGCGACCGATATGGCTTTATCGCGCGCCGTTAAATGGGATGCAAAAGTAATTTTGAGCGTTCCTTGCTGCCAGCACGAATTGAACAGCCAAATAGCGGCACCCGAACTTGGCATCATGCTGCAGCACGGGTTGATCAAAGAGCGTTTCAGCGCTTTAGCCACGGACTCGATCCGTGCAGAATTGCTGTCTCTCGTTGGCTACGAAACGCAATTGATGGAATTTATCGATATGGAGCACACACCCAAAAACATCTTGATCCGCGCTTATAAAACCGGCCGAAAACCGGCTGCTGGACAATTTAAGAAGTACAAACAGTTTACTTCATTGCTGTCAGCCGAGCCATTTCTCGAAAACGAATTAAAGGAGTATCTATGAAACGCAAAAATTTAGTGAACGGCATGATTTTAGCCCTTTCTGTCGTGCTGATCCGTTTTATTGACGTCCGGATTTATGACATGAACCTGGTAGTGACCTTGTTGATTTTAGCTGCTCTGATTTATGGGGCGATGCGCATTGTTGAACGTTTTCCGTCTCTCGAGGAACCTGTCAGCAAACAGACTTCATTAACTGTCAATACGCTTGTGATCCTTTTCATTTTTCTGGTGTTTTTTATATTCAAACTCTAAATACATCAAAAGAAGCGACGGCTGAATTTTCGGCCGTCGCTTCTTTTGTTCTATTCAAGGGGAGTTTTCATTAGGCTTTTGCTGTGCCTTTTCCTCAATTTTTTTATAAATATAATTTTCTACCGGCGCTAAGGTGAATTTCAAGTTACTGGTTTTAAGGTGATTCTTTAGGTAATCAAGTTGATGGTTCTCTATTGATTCCGATTGCAGATTCAATATAGAGTGGACAGAAAGCATTCCTTCATTTGTTGCCATCGGGCTGTCTTCTCCAGCTTTTTCGCGGGCTTTCACTTGCTCCATGCCAAAAATCAGCCCTTCATTTTCCAATTCTTTCATCACAGCAGCATATCGGTCTTCACCGATTTCCTGTGCCAGATGCTGATCTAATTGCTTAAGGTCATCATAGCCTCCACCCATATAATATTGCGTATAATAAGCGATCAGAACCTGTTCTTTGTCCTCCAACTCTTTCATCGCCAACCCCTCCATCATTTTGCTCTTGGTTCTGTTATTCCCTTTTTTGAATCTAGTATGCACCCGTTGCCGAAGTTCCCTCTAAAAAAAGTGAAACTTTAGCCTTCTTGGTTCGTTACTACTAATGACATATAAGAGAGCAGGTGGCAGAGTATGGCTGAACAAGCGATTGTCCAAATCAAGAATCTATCGAAAACAATCGGCAATAAAAAAATCATCAAAAATTTGAGTCTGGAGCTTCACAAAGGTGAAATCACAGGGTTTCTCGGTCCCAATGGAGCCGGAAAAACCACGACGATCCGGATGATGGTTGGTTTGATGCGTCCGACCGAAGGCGAAGTATGGATCGATGGCCAATCCGTGCAGACAGACTTCGAAGACAGCATCCAAAAAGTCGGTGTCATAGTGGAAAACCCCGAAATGTACAAATACATGTCCGGTTACAAGAACCTTCTTCATTTTTCACGGATGCATAAAGGAATATCCAAAGAGCGGATTGATGAAGTCGTCAAACAGGTCGGCATGCAAAATCGCATTAATGAAAAAGTCGCTTCTTACTCGCTCGGCATGCGGCAGCGTCTTGGCCTGGCACAAGCACTTTTGCACGATCCGAAATTCCTGATTCTCGACGAACCAACAAACGGCCTTGACCCAGCGGGCATTCGCGAATTCCGGATTTACCTGCAGAAAATAGCCAAGGAAAACGGAGTGGCTGTTTTTGTTTCCAGTCATCTCTTGTCTGAGATTGAATTGCTGTGCGACCGGATTGCCATTATTCAAAATGGCGAATTAATCGATATCAAAAACGTCAATGATCTCCAGAGATCTCGCTATTACATTCAAGCAGAACCTCTGGAACTGGCTGAAGAAGTGCTGACGGGCATTGGATTTCCCGCAGTATTGCACGATAAAGGCTATCTGATCGATTCTGGCGCCGAACATATTCCGGGAGTCATCAATCTGTTGGTCGGAGCCGGCGTGCGAATTTTTGCCGTCCAGCCATATCGTGAAACCTTAGAATCCCAATTCCTTGAAATGACAGGAGGCGGCGAAATTGCTCAAACTCATACAAAATGAATGGATGAAACTATGGAGCCGAAAAATGACTTGGATTATGGCCGCATTGCTGGTCGTGGTCGTATTTGCAGGTGTTGGCATCACCAAATGGATGAATTCTACAGCCACTGAAAACGCCAACGAGAACTGGCGGGACATTGCTGAAGCAGAAATCGCCAACAGTATGACCATGCTGGCAGAACCCGATCTTAGCGAACCACAAGTCGATTATTATGAAGGACAGATTGCCATCGCTGAACACCGGCTGGAAAATGACATTCCTTCATTTGAATACACCAGTATGCAACAACAAGTAATCGATACCCATATGATGATGTCACTCGTTACGCTATTGGCAGTCATTGTAGCCGGCGGCATTGTAGCTTCTGAATTTTCACAAGGGACCATTAAAATGTTGCTCACACGGCCGGTGAAGCGTTGGAAAATCCTCACTTCCAAATACATAACCGTGCTGCTGTTTGCCGTGGCGTTGACCACGATTTTAATGATTTCCACAGCACTTGCAGGATTGCTCTTTTTCGGATTTAGCGACGGAACCCTTCTCGTTTGGAACGGGTCTGAAGTGGCAGAAACTTCGTTCTGGCTGGAAGCCCTCAAGCTCGCAGCACTTAAATTTTCAAGTGTCTGGATGATCAGCACGTTCGCATTCATGCTGAGCACCGTTTTCCGCTCCAGTTCCTTAGCAATCGGCTTATCGATCTTCCTGATGTTTACAGGCATCCAAGCCGTCTTCCTATTACAGAACTATGAAATCGTCAAATATTATTTGTTTACCCATACCGACCTGACACAATTTTTCACCGGTAATTTCATGATTTCTGATATCACTATCCAGATGTCCATCGTCGTACTGGCCGTTTACTTTTTGGTATTCATGGCTATCAGCTACTGGACATTCGGCAGAAGAGACATCACTGCGTAAAAGAAAAGCGGAAGCGCCCATGTAGATTCGACGGGCATAAGACGCGCTGGCGAAGGTTAAAAGCTGTACTTCCGAAACCTATAAAAAAACGAAAACTGGCCCAGAACCTATGGGTCAGTTTTCGTTTATCCATTGGGTTAATATCTCTACTACCTGATCTTGCTGCTCGATCGGCGTTATTTCAGCTGCGTCGTCACCTTTTTGTTCACCATATAAACCGAATTGCGCATGGTTGCCGCCTTCAATTTCAACGAAGACACTGTCATCCGGGAATAATTTCCGGCTCTCTTCAATGTCTTCCACTGTAGACAAGCCATCCAACTCTCCATAAATCGACAGCATAGGCAAGTCGCTGGCCGAAAAGTCGCCAGCTGGATATGCGCCAAGGAAATAAAGCCCTGTCAGCTTTGACGAAGAATCTTCCGCATAAAATGAAGCGGCTACACCGCCCAAAGAATGGCCGCCAAGAAACCACTCCTCCACTTCAGGATATTCTTCAATCACAGCATCCGCTTTTCTTGAACCCAGAATCCCAAAGTTCAATGGCAATTGGGGGATCGAAACAACAAAGCCTTTCTCGCTTAGGGATTGCCCGAGGTATGCATAAGCTTCTTTTTTCACTTTTGCTCCCTGATACAAGATAATTCCTTTGCCGTTAGGTGATTCCGGCTGAAAAATCAAGCCCTCTTCATCCCGATCAATTGCAGATAGATCTACATTCTCAGTCAAGACAGCACTTGGTCCATTATCAAACTGAGCATAAATAACAAAGCTGATGATTGCAATTGCCAATAAAGCAAAAACGCCCAATCCTATACGCACTAACCATTTTTTCATGGGGCACCTTCTGTCTAAACTTTCTAGTAAGCCAAGCCTGCACGGCTCTGAATGAATTCCTGTGATTCCAGCTGGTGATACGCAAACTCCGCCGTGTCCCCAACCGTTATTTCTTTTCCTTCT
The DNA here is from genome assembly GCF_030407735.1 of Planococcus sp. APC 3900. Taxonomy (NCBI): domain Bacteria; kingdom Bacillati; phylum Bacillota; class Bacilli; order Caryophanales; family Caryophanaceae; genus Planococcus; species Planococcus sp. APC 3900. Next base: position 129,919 of record NZ_JASDCT010000008.1, read on the forward strand.
TCAGGCAACAGATCTTTTTCTGCACGATACTTGCCGCAGGCTTCGCCATCAGGCAAGTATGTAGGGCAAATAATGGTCCATTGAAGAGAGGTTTTTTCAAACAACCGATAAACCGATTCATGTTCTTCTGCAGCAAACGTCAGCTTGCGCTTGGAATCTCCACCTTCGTAACGGAGCAGGCCTGGGCTCAACCGACTATCCAAAATTCCCGCCGTCCCAATGGTTATCACTCGTTCGATGCCGTTTTTTTCCATCGCGTTTACAATCAGCGGCGCCGCTTCAGATAAGGTCGTTGTCCGGTCTGTCCCAATAGCGCTGAAAATCGCTGAGGTCCCAATAATCGTTTTTTCAACGTCTTCTGCATTTCGTACGTCCCCAATAATCATTTCCAAATTCGGGTGCGCCTCTAATTTTTCGGACCGGACCAAAGCTTTTACGTGATGGCCGTCTGCTAAAGCCCGTTTAAGAATTTCGCCGCCCACGCGTCCTGTAGCTCCGAATAGTGCCAGCTTCATTGCTTTTCCTCCTTAGGTTTTATCTGTCAAAAAACTTTGTATGCCTTACTTGAAATGGTAGCCTTTTTTCGCCAATACTTCTTTAATGTCTTCACGGCGCGGCTTTCTTAGGAAATTTGCCATTTGTTGCGTCCAAGTAGCGGTTTTCTGATTCGATCCGCGGCTTGCATAATAGGCTTGGATCGTATTGTCGTATTCCGGCAAGATGGTTTCATACTTCGCCTCATCGTACTCATTTTCATGCAAAATCGCTTCGACCGGCAAACGTGGCTTGACGCCATTCGCTTCGTTCGGAACACCGACGGTCAAGCCGTAAACCGGGAAGACACCTTCAGGCAATCCGACCAGTTCGCTGATAGCTTCCATATTATTGCGGACGCCGCCGATATAGCAGATGCCATAGCCTTTCGATTCAGCTGCAAGAGCAAGATTCTGCGCCAGCAAACCAACATCGGTTACAGCCACAATCAAATTTTCCGCGTAATCGAAGACAATTTCCTGTCCCTGCATCTTGCCTGCATGTTGCAGCCGGTTGTAATCGGCACACATCAGAAAGACTGCTCCCGCGCCTTCCATTTGTTTAGCATTTTGGGACAGTTCGCCCAGTTTTTTGCGTTTTTCAGGATCTGTTACCCAAACGATTGAATAAGCTTGGACAAAGTGGGATGTGGCTGCATGTTGCGCCGCTGCAACCAGTTCGCTGACTTCCTCCCGTGACAATTGCTTTTCTTTATAGTCGCGTATAGAAGCGTGCGCTTTCATCAATTCGATAACCATTGATTGTATCCCCTCTCTCTTCATTTCTTCTATCGTACCAAATTCTTTGCTGCGATACTCTTTTCATGATTTTTGCTACAATAGAAGCTACAGAGGTGAATGAAATTGAAACACGCAAAGACCGCTTTTACGATCTTTTTCTTAGTGATTCTCGGCGGTTTTTTATTTATATGGCTGGAGAAGGAAATGGCGTTTCGGGAAGAATTGGAGAAGCGCCCATTGCCTTCCGGATTGCACCCCCTCGTAGAAGAAAAACGCGATCAGCTGGTCGCTCAAGCTGCTGAAATTGGAATCGATATTATTATTACCGATGGTTACCGCTCCCCTGAAGAACAGGCAGACCTCCACAGTCAAGGGCGAAGCACGCCTGGCTCTATTGTGACGCATGCAGAAGCTGGGGAGTCCTATCATAATTATGGGTTGGCCATCGATTACGCTCTGCGCTTTGATGACGGATCGGTTGTTTGGGACATTACAAGAGACGGCAACGGCAACGGAGAAAGTGATTGGTTCGAAGTTGCGGCTATCGGTAAGAAACTTGGATTTGACTGGGGTGGTGACTGGCAGCGTTTCAAGGATTACCCACATCTCGAAATGACTTTCGGCTTGTCGATCCGCGAACTGCAACAAGGATGGCGCCCAGAAGATAAAATAGAATAAACACCGCTGTTTTTTCTATTGTTTGTAACAGATGCTCCTGCTTCTTCGTCTTATAGACAAAGGAGGCATACGAATGATGAAAACGATCAGGGCCATCCGTATTCTTATTCCTGTTTTGGTGCTGATAGCCTGCGGGGTTGATGAACCACTAAAACAACCGGCAGATGATATAAGTGATTTCACTGTGAATTCTGCTCAATCCGACGCTGTCCAAGGCGACTTCATTTATCGCTTGATAAGCGAAAAAGAACAATACACCGAAGGCGAAGAAATAAAAGTTTATGCGGAACTGGAATATAACGGTGCACAGGAGAACATTGAAATTTCCCATGCCGCTTCCCCTTTCCATTTCCCCCTTTCCGAAGAGACAAGGAAATATGTCGTTGAATATGCCATGAACGAACCATTGTTGACTACCCGATTAACCAAAGGAGAGCCCTTGCATGAAGACTATACTGGCAGCGGCGGCTATAGTGCCGAAGAAGATGAAGCTTATATTGAATTTGTTCAGCGTATTATGGAAAAAGAGTTTCCGCCCGGTTATTATAAAATCGATGGTTTTGCGAACTTCACTGCCACAAGCTCTGCTGGTTCCGCCACTCCTTATGAAATCCATACACAAATCGACTTTAAAGTCGTTCCAGAAAATTAAAACAGCACGTGTCCTATTGGACCGCGCTGTTTTAATTCTTAGGAATGGAGTCAATTAACTGCGATTGCTGTAATCGTGCAGATGCGACAATGGCGTCAGATAATACAGCTCATCAGGACAACGCTGAGAAATTTTATATAGTTCCCAAAACAATGCTTCCGGCACTTCATATTGCTGTATAAAATCTGGCATTTTTCTCGTTTTAAGCGTAGCCTGCTGTTCTTTCACTTGGTCTATATCAACCCATAAGGTTTGATGTCCACTGGTTTCCGCTTCTTTCTCATGTGAAGGGACGATGACACTTAAACGTGCAAACAAGGTGATGAACTGTTCTCCCGCTTCTTCGTGTGTGCCTTTGGATCTTGAAAAATAAAAGCTTATTTCTTCTTGAAAATCTGTTTGATCTTTCAACACGTTTCTCCCCTTCTTTTTTGAACAAAGAAAAAGCCGAAAAGTCTTCCCGTGTTTATGGAAAGTTACTTTTCGGCTTTGCTGATAGCACTAATCTCTACAGCACTTGACCAAATTATTTAATTGCGTTTTACGAACCAAGTAGTTACAGCGGATATTTTAGGTGGAAACGCTATCGTTTTCCTGATGCTTCTAGCTTATTCGAATTTTTAAAATTAGTAAAGTGGCTTGATGAATCAGTAGGAGGATTTTATTATGTCGATTCGTCTAGAGTCATCAGTTGCCGGCTTCCAACTATTCGCCATGTGCCCACGAAATTCGCGGATCCACTTTCCTTACCATACGGACCATGATGGGCTGAAATCCCATTCTCGGCCAAAAATAGGAAGCTAGTTGATTGGGCGTATGCCAATCTGCGAAAATATACTCATAGCCCTGTTTCTTCATCTCATCGAAACAGTAATTGGCTAACGCCCGCCCTACTCCTGTTCCTCGGAGGTCCGGATTAGTCGATGCTGCAGGAAGCACGGCACAATTTTCGGGAGTCACCAGACTCAGCGGGTCTTCCTTGCGGAAATAGACATGGAATCCGGCAATCTGGTCCCCCTGCTCAGCCATCCACAAATATGCATCCTGGTCTTCACTCAAAGCTTCGTAGCTTTCCTTTACATCCTCTAAAGTTTCACGTGTAATAGGTTGCCAAGAAGGAGCGGCTGCCTGATGAATGCTATTCCACATTCCCATTTTTTTCAGTAATGATGCGTCTTCCCTTTTTCCTTTTCGAAACTCGAGCTTCGGAAGTGTGCCGTTTTCCGGTTCAAAATCATCAAGCGACAAAATTCCATATTTCTGTTCAAAACTGAAAGACTGGTCCAGCCATTGGTCAATAACTGCTTCATTGCCCAGCGGCGCCATTAATCTATGATGAAAATAGCCATGTTTGATCCACTCAGCTCCAGCATCTGCATATAACAACCTCAACAAACGCGGATTTTCATGTTCGCTTATAGCGATGGATTCATAGTCCATCCATACATAGCGCCCGTGTTTAGCATCTTCTTTAAACTCATAAAGCAAATAACCGATTACATCAATCCCTCTGACTGCCACAATGCCATTGATGAATGGACGTTCGAGCATATGCCGCAGAACCTCTTCGGTATCATCGATTTCTTCGAACGTTGTCGGCAGAAAGCTGAAGATCTTACGCTCCCTTTCATGGCGCTTTGCCAACAGTACCGCCATTTGCCGAATATGTTTTTCTTCCATCCCCATGATTTGAATCAATCGTGATCACTCCTCTGAATGAAGTTTCACTTCCAATATTCCGTAGTTCCCTGCCTTGATTTTTTCACCGAATATGACTGGCACCGGTTCAACGAAAATTGGGCCATCTACAATCATCGTATGGAACTCCCCTTCTTCACCGCAGACATCCACACCTTCCGCTTCCAATTCATCTATCAATTCATCAGTGAATTCACGTCCCAAAAAACGTTCATCCAAGCGCTTTGTATCGACTACTGTAATGACTGCCCGAAAACCTTCGTCCACCAATTCCTTTGCAATCTTTCTTCGCGGCTCTTGCCATAGAGGGTGTCCGACACTCATATCTGCTTCTGCACTGACTTTTTCCACCCACTTCAAATGGTCTTCCAAATCGATATCGCCGTAAACTCCCATATCAATTCCTTGGGCTTTAAATTTCTTCAGTTGCTTAATAAATTCCTTTTCATAACCAGACCAGCTGGCTTTTCCGATGACTAAAGGCAACCCCATCCGCTCTGCCTGTGCCTCCATGACTTCAATCGGCAAACCATGTGACCGTGATTTGGAGCCATCTTCTTCGAACATGGTAAACAAGGCAAGCGGCACATGCCCTTCCAACACGGCGCGGTAATAGGCAAGCGCTGAATCTTTCCCGCCGCTCCAAGACATAACAAATGATTTTTGCATAATGCACCTCTTTTTTCTGATTCGCTGTTACTGTAACTAATTCGTCACAGCTTGATTGAAACCCTTTTAAACAGCCCTTTTTTAATCTGCCCATACGAAGGAAATCCTTTTGTCTCCATCCGCTGACTCTTTTTAGCATTCTGGTTTCCCTTCTATTGAGACCTTGTCTGTTTAACACAGTAAAGCACAGGGAAAAGCTTATTAAACACAAAGGAGGCAGACTCATGCAACAACATCAATTATATATAAATGGAACATATACAGACTCCACCGGAACAGAATGGATCGACATCATCAACCCTTCGACAGAAGAAACCATTTCGCAGATTCCTAATGGAACAAAAGAGGATGTCGACCGCGCTGTAAATGCCGCGTTCGAGGCACAAAAATCTTGGGAGCTCCTACCCAATATCGAACGCGGTAAAATTGTCCGTGCATTGGGAGATAAAATCGCAGAAAAACGCGATATATTCATTGATTTGCTGCAGGAAGAACAAGGAAAAAGCTATGAATTGGCGAGCGGCGAAATCGATCTTGCCATTGACTATTTCCATTACATGTCCGAATGGGCACGACGGATCGAAGGCGAAATCGTGCCAAGCGACCGGCCGAATGAAAACATCTTCATCTACAAAAAGCCCATCGGCGTCGTAGCAGGAATTGTTCCTTGGAATTTCCCGGTTTTCATATTGGCCAGAAAAGTAGCAACAGCTTTTGTTACCGGTTGTACAATCGTCTTAAAACCAAGCCAGCAAACGCCAAACACCGCCATGGAATTCACAAAAATCATTCATGAAATGGATGAAATTCCGGCAGGTGTCTACAATGTCGTGACTGGAACAGGATCTGAAATCGGCAATGCACTGGCTTCACATGAAAAAGTACAGCTCGTCACCATGACCGGCAGCGTCCCAGCAGGAACCAAAGTAATGGAGGCCGCCGCAAAGAACATCACCAAAGTCAATTTGGAATTGGGTGGCAAGGCTCCTGCTATCGTTACCCAAAATGCAGATCTCGATCTTGCAGTTGAAGCTATCACAACCTCCCGACTGGCGAATAATGGGCAAGCCTGCACAAACGCCGAACGGGTCTATGTCCATGAAAGCATTGCGGAAGAATTCACGAAAAAACTAACGGCCGCTTTCGAATCTAAGACTTTGGCAGACCCGCGGAAGAACAAAGAAGCGGACATGGGACCGCTTGTCAGCCAGGATCGGCTTGATACCGTGCATGATATGGTCAAACAGGCAGTGAGTGAAGGCGCAACGGTCGCTACCGGCGGTGAACGCGACGATAGCCAACCCGGCTTTTTCTATAAACCGACAGTTTTGACAAATGTGGAGCACGATTCGGCGATTATCCGCGATGAAATTTTCGGTCCTGTATTGCCTGTCACCACTTACAGCACATTGGAGGAAGCCATCGAAAAAGCCAATGATACAGAATTCGGCTTATCTTCAGCAGTCTACACAAACGACCTGAACGAAGCCATGAAAGTCGTCAATGAAATGAAGTTCGGCGAAACCTACGTAAATCGAGAAAATTTTGAAGCGATTCAAGGCTATCACGCCGGCATGCGCAAATCTGGACTTGGCGGCGCCGATGGCAAACACGGCATGGAGGATTTCCTGGTCACGCAAGTGGTCTACATGCAATATAAGAACGGACAGTAAATACACGTAAAAACACTCTTCTTTTGTTTCAGAAGAGTGTTTTATGGTGTTAAAAAGAGCGGATTAAAAAGCGGCTGGAGAAATTCCAGCCGCTTTGTGTTTTTTCATTTTCCTACCATGTTCTCCGGTTTTACCCATTCGTCAAACTGATCCGCAGTCAAATGGCCGCTGTTCACAGCAGATTCTTTTAATGTTGTGCCATCTTTATGGGCTTGTTTAGCAATCGCCGCAGCTTTTTCGTATCCAATATGCGGATTCAACGCCGTTACCAGCATCAATGAATTGCTCACGTGATTTTGAATAACGTCCAGATTAGCTTCAATGCCCACTGCACAATGATCGTTGAAACTGATCAAGCTGTCTGTCAACAAACGGACAGATTGCAGGAAGTTGTAAGCAATGACTGGTTTAAAGACATTCAATTCGAAGTTTCCTTGGCTTGCGGAAAAACCGATTGTTGCATCGTTGCCCATTACTTGAGCTGCTACCATCGTCAATGCTTCACTTTGTGTCGGATTGACTTTCCCTGGCATGATGGAACTTCCTGGCTCATTCGCAGGAATGGTGATTTCACCGATTCCGCTGCGGGGACCGCTTGCCAACCAGCGTACATCGTTGGCAATTTTCATTGCATCCGCTGCCAATGCTTTAATGGCTCCGTGCGTGTAAACCATTTCGTCGTGACTTGTCAGTGCATGGAATTTGTTTTCTGCTGAAGTGAAAGTAGTTCCAACAGCTTCACTGATGAACTCAGCAACTGATGGGCCGAACGTTGGATCCGCATTGATGCCTGTTCCAACTGCTGTACCGCCGATTGCCAATTCACGCATGTGTTCAACGCTTTCGCGAATCATGCGTTCACTCTTTTCAAGCATGTGTCTCCAGCCACTGATTTCCTGGCCTAATGTTAGAGGTGTCGCATCTTGTAAATGCGTGCGTCCGATTTTGATGACGTCATTGAATTGTTGTGCTTTTTCATCCAATGTTGCTTTCAGCTTTTGAACAGCCGGCACAAGGTTTTCAGTCACTGCCAAAACGCCTGCAACGTGCATTGCAGTCGGATACGTATCGTTTGAACTTTGGGACATGTTCACGTCGTCGTTTGGATGAAGTTTTTCTTCAGAATTTTGTTCTGCCAAAATTTCATTTCCTCGGCGTGCCAGAACTTCGTTCATGTTCATATTGGATTGTGTGCCGCTTCCTGTTTGCCAAACGACCAATGGGAAATGATCATTCCATTTGCCTTCGATCACTTCATTCGCTGCAAGTTCAATCGCTTTCATTTTTGCTTCTGATAATTTTCCAAGTTTATGGTTTGCTTTAGCTGTCGCTTTTTTCAATTGAGCAAAAGCCATAACGACTTCATGCGGCATGCGTTCCGTACCGATTTCAAAGTTCTGTACGCTGCGCTGTGTTTGAGCGCCCCACATTTTGTCCGCTTCAACTTGAATTTCACCGATGGTATCTTTTTCTGTACGATACTGCATTCCATTCACTCCAATTCTGATATCTATGTATCCTTCTCTTCTATATAACCACATTCAGCCGCCAAAAAGCGACCTTTGCAGTTAAAATTCACTGTTTTTGCTACTGAAAAATTCTTCGATAATCGCTTCATCCGAATGCGGAATGTATTCTCCTCTGACAATCTGCGCGCCGTTGATCGAGCCGCTCGACAGCAAAATAAGATCACCTGGTCCACTTTCCTTTAAAGCTGCCAGAACCGCTTCCCGCCGCGAATTGGCTGTCAGCACTTGTTGCTTATATGGAATCGTCAATCCTTCAAGTACTGCATCAATTACAAGTGCGGGTTCATTATGCCCAGGATGGTCGACTGTCACCACAAGGATGTCGGCTTTTCCTTCAGCAGCTTTCGCCATCTTCGGCATTTTTGAAAAATCCCGTATGCCGATGCCTGCGATCAACGCAATCAGCCGGTTATGCGATAGTTTTTTCACTTCTTGAAGAACCGCGGCCAACGCAACCGGCGTATGGGCATAATCCAAGACGATCTTCCGATTGCCGGGGCCATGGATCATTTGGAAACGGCCTTCGACTTGAGACATTTTCGGCAGGACTGCCAGAATATCCACAAGCTCAATTCCCGATAAAAGAGCCGTTCCAACAGCGGCTGTCAAATTGGCCGCATTGTATTCACCATAAAGCGGAACATGGACCGGCCATCCCTGGCCCTGGTAGCGAAGTTCAAAATCCAGTCCGGAATCAGATGATTCGCATGCTGTCCAAATCAAATCAGCACCAGAATCCAGCTGGCTGCTGTAAGTTAAATGCGGATAATCGATGGTTTCCAAAATTTCTTTAGACATTCCTTCATCGTCAATATTAACCACAGCGGCATTGGACTGCTTAAATAATAAAAGTTTCGATTGAAGATAATGCTCAAAGGTTTTGTGGTATTCCAGATGCTCTTCCGAAATATTGGTATGGATGGCCACATCAAAACGGATGCCTTCCACCCGTTTTTGATCCAGTGCAATAGAAGAGACTTCCATAGCAACAGCTTGAATGCCGTCGGTTACGAACTTTCTGAAAATCTGATGGATGTCGGATGATATCGGGGTGGTAGGTGTACTCTTCTGGAACGGCATCTTTCCTGCTGCCCCTAAAATTCCGGTTGTTCCAATAAATCCACAAGAGACCCCAAGAAGATTGAACAGATTATAGACATACGTGGCTGTCGTTGTTTTTCCGTTCGTTCCTGTGACGCCTATCTTCAGCAAATTTGTTTGAGGGGACTGATAAAAGAAATCGGCTAGACAAGCGAGTGCTAAACGGACATTTTCAACTACCGCAAAAGAAAGATCAGGATGCTTTTCAGCATAATCGGCAAGCAACACAGGATTGGAGCCAATAATCATTGAAGCTCCATTTAAAATGGCTTCATCGATATACAAATGCCCATCAGTGTTTTCCCCGGGCACACAAAAGAAAGCACAGCCTTTGACTACTTGCCTTGAATTATAGGCAATGGAACTGATTTCCGGCTTGTCAGGACCGTACTGCGCAATTATATGAAAAGATGGGATGCTGGTAAGTGGTATCTCCATAAAAAAGCTCCTTACGTAAAGTATGTCAAATACCTATAGTTTCACAGGAATATGTATCATTATTCTATCATTTACATAAGACACAGCAAATATTTAAGCTGTTTTCTCTGAAAATAAGTTATTTTCCATTTTTTCAGCAATATAAAAAGAAGCTTCCATTCAAATGTTCTCTGAATGGAAGCTTCTTTTTCTTTACTTTACTTCAAGTTCTTTTGTCGGTTGATCCTTTTCAGCCAACTCATACCGCAATTGCTCAATAGTTTGTGCATAATCCGTCTTCCCAGTTAAGTTCTCCAGCATTTCCCGCACGTCGATGCCTGATGACTCTTTCAACGTCTCTTGCAAAGTCGACATCAGATTGGTTGCATACGAAGTGACTTTATTGGCGCCTCCGCCTTCGCCGCTTCCTGTATCCACAACGGTGATCTTGTCGATGTTGGCAAGTGGACTGGCGATTTCTCTTGCATATTCCGGCAGCATTTTGACGATCATATCAAGTGTGGCTGCCTGGCCATACATTTCAAATGCTTCAGCAATTTTCCGTTTCGCTTCCGCTTCTGCCAAACCACGCAGCCGGATAATGTCCGCTTCGGACTCCCCTTGTGCACGTTGTGAGTCCGCACGCGCCTGGCCGTCCAAACGAATTTTTTCTGCATCGGCTTTCGCCATCGCTTCAACACGGTATTTCTGCGCATCCGCATCCGCCAACTGTTTCGATTTCTCTGCTTCGGCTGCCTGTTCAACCGAATAACGGTCCGCATCCGCTTTTTTCTTCACTTCAGAATCGTATTGGCGTTCTCGGCGCTGAATTTCCTTTTCTTCCAGCTCGATCTGTTTCTGGCGCTCGATGATTTGAATTTGCATCTCCTGCTCAATAACTTCCTGCTTAGCTTTTGCAGTTTCAAGTTCATAAGCCTGATCGGCACGAGCTTTCGCACTATCCTGCTCGCGTCGGTATTCAGCAACCTTCAACAAGTTCTCTTTTTCCGCTTCAGCAATTTCCGTCGCGCGTTCAATTTCAGCACGTTGCGCATCTTTTCCAGCTTCAGCCCGCTTGATGCGTGTCTGCATTTCGGATTCCGCGGTTGAAATATCGGCATCTCTTTTCACTTGAGCGATTCGTGCTTTACCCAACGAATCCAAATACCCGTTTTTATCACGAACATCTTTGATGGTGAACGAAACGATGATCAATCCCATTTTCGCCAAATCGTGTGAAGCGACACGCTGCACTTCTTGTGAAAACTTATCGCGGTTCTTGTAAATCTCTTCAACTGTCATGGAACCCAGTATCGAACGAAGATGGCCTTCAAGTACTTCTTTCGCTTCGTTTTCCCGGTCTTCCTTTGATTTCCCTAAAAATTGCTCGGCAGCCGTGGCAATTTCTGATATGGATCCGCCGATTTTGATGATTGCTGTTCCATCTGCCATAACCGGCACACCTTGCTCGGTATACACTTCGGGTGTCGTCACTTCCAGTTTGCTCGACAATAAGCTCAAAGGAGCCGCCTGTTGGAACACCGGAAGCAAGAAGGTCCCTCCGCCTCGTATAATTTTAATGCGGTTTCCTGAATCATCTGTATGAACATTCTTCGATCCCAAATAACTTCCGGTTACAATCAATGCCTCATCCGGTCCAACCGTCTTGTATTTGGTGATATAAACTCCGACAATCGCCAATATAATAAATGCAGCAATTCCTAATGCGATCCAGCCCATTTCCATCCTAAGTCCCCCTTGTCATTTTCATTTCTTTCGTAAAGTCCAACGGCTCATAAGCCTGGACATACAACGTGCCTTCATTCACTTCGATGATCAACACCTTTTGATCTTGGCCAATGGCTTCATTGTCATAGCCCGCCGCACGCTTTGAAATCATTCCTGCATACGTCTCCAAAACCACTTCTCCATAGCCATCGACAGGGATAGGGATGATGACATTGGCCACTTGTCCAAGAAGCGACTCATCTGAATAGGCAATTGAAGATTCAGCAGAAGACAAGGGCAATAAAATAAATAGATAAAGCAATAAGTCCAACACTACTGCAGCCATAGCCGCCATGCCCAACACTGCCCATTCATTAAACGTTGTAGCCGTCTCCAGTAAAAAACCAATCGCAGCAGTAAATGTGATAAAAGCCAGAATCACTGTCGGGTTGAACACCGGCAGGGCGTCTCCCAAGTCTGCAACGTCTCCGAAAAAGACATACAATACAGTCAATGCGCCGGCTCCCAATAGGATATACATATACAGCTGCTCCATGGATAAGCCAAAAATCAACATTCCAAAACCTCCCATTCCAGTAAACGTATTACCATCTCACTTAATTAATACGAATATAATAGGAAGAAGTTTCAGAATTCTTTTGAATTTGTTCTGAAATATAAAAAACCCGTTCTTTTACAGAACGGGTTTGGCGAATTGAAGTTCATGAAAACCATGTACGAGCTGAAAACCGATGCCCACGTAGCCTTCATCAAGCAATTCCTGCTGTTTTTCCAGATGATCCATTTTTACTGTCATATGGTCAGTGTAATGGACGTCCGGAACCTTGAGGTCCTTGACCAGAATGTAGCGTTTTAATCCGGCATACTTCTCTTTCAAGGCAGCAATGTGCATAGCTTGCGTAAACTTATCTTTCAGGCTTGGAATATTCATTGGTGCCACCGTGCAGCATACATAACGGAATTCTTCTTCAAGGTTCGGCAGTTCCTTCATTATCACTTCCGCTAATTTCTGCTGGAGGCGATTTCCTCGATACTCCGGCAGAACCACTGATATTTCCTGGTAAATCACTTTGTGCAATTCTTCCGGGGGGAGGCCGATATCCCAGCCCAGGTGTTCTTCATCGATTTCAGGAATCAGCAAAGCCCTAAAGCCGATCAGCTCTTCTTCGACGAAAGCTCCTACCAACAGTCCCCGTTCATTTAGGATAAACAGGAATTCTTCAGTACTTAAAGCTTGAAGTGTAGCTTTTTCAGGAAGCGATTCAATCACTTTTTGTTGAACTTGTTCTATTACGGGCAAATCTTCCAAATACAGCCGCTTCATAGAAAAAGGAAGTTTTTTATGAAGCACTTGGTTCGTAATTGTGCCTTCATGCAGCAACTTCATCAGCCATTCTCCTCCGTATCGTTATGTAACTTCAGAATACCACTTCCCACTATGAACGTCTTTAAGTTTTTTCAATTACCTTATTAATTGAAACCATTGTCCTTGTAAAGAGAGGCAGGCATGTCCGCCATTTTCTCCAGATAGCCATTGATTTGTTTCTGATTCCGGAGAAAAACAACTTTATGATGAGGACTTTCTTCTATAAATTGCACCATCCGTTTTCTCATTTTGACTTTGCGGGCACTGTATGTAGAAATGATGAACGTCAAAAACTCTTTATCCAGCTTTTCCGGACAGCCAAGCGCCATATCAGGGCGCGTTTTCCCTTGATTGGCAATTCGGCGTTTGACCACCCGATACAGGCAAACGGCTAAAGGCAATTCTAAATAGATGAGGGTGTCCGCCTTTTTACTTCGTATTTCATAAGTGCCGGTGTAGTTCCCTTCGATGATCCAACGGTCCTCTTTCACCAACTGCTGCTGTTTTTCACTAAATTCTTTTTCACTGCTTTCAATCCATCCCGCCTTCCAAAAGTAAGAATCCAAATGATGGACCGGAATGTTCTTTTTTTCCGATAACTTCCTCGCAAAGCTTGATTTGCCAACACCCGCCGATACCCCAAGCACCATAATTTTCTCCAAAACCGTCCCCTCCTGCTTCTGTTTCTTTTGGTTTTTTCATTATAATCCAACATGGAATTTATCCGTATCAAAAAGAATATTCGTTAATCACTTGCAATATCTGTATACCCATGTTATTCTAAGGAAGAATTATTTTTGTTCGGATAACTTTTTACAAAGTGTCAGATGTCCATCTGCAAGATTTGAGCAAGGATAGTAATACAATGTATGCTTACGCATACGAGGAGGAAACACACATGGAACAAGGTAAAGTGAAATGGTTTAACTCAGAAAAAGGATTCGGCTTCATCGAACGCGAAGGCGGCGACGATGTATTCGTACATTTCTCTGCAATCCAAAGCGAAGGCTTTAAATCACTTGACGAAGGTCAAGAAGTAACGTTTGATATCGAGCAAGGCCAACGCGGTCTTCAAGCTACTAACGTTCAAAAAGCTTAATTTCAACTTATCAATGAGCTCTTCTTCGGAAGAGCTTATTTTTTTGTCTTTTTTTCAATGCCGTTCCCTTCATTCTTTCTCTATTAAAAAACGGCAGTTGCGCAAAACAGCAACTACCGCTTTCCATTCCCCTTAATTCAACCAAAAATAAAGTTGGAAAACACCAAAAATCAAAATACATGTTGCCAGCGTCCCGAAAACGATCGCCAACGCCAATTTCTTTCCGGTCATACTTTCACTCCTTTTCAATTCTCAACTCTTGTATGGTTTCCACAATATCATAGGCTCCCGCGCTTTTATTCGATAAAACCGTCAGGATGCTGCCGTCTGCCGGATAAAATGCCGAATGGAAACTGGCCCCTGGGTCATAGCCCATCACATGATATTTTAGAACGCCTTCTGTTTTCCTTTGAATCCACATGCCATAGCCGTAATCGCCGTCTTCTCCCGAAGCGTGGATCTCGAGCATCGCCTTCACCATATCTTTCCCCACTAAATGGCCTTCCATTAACGCATACCAGAAATTCGCCATATCACCTGCTGTGACATAAGCGCCTCCGTCAGCTCCTCCACGGATTGGAATAGCGTAATGGTTAGTCCGCCATGCACCTTCCTCTTCGATATAGCCGAAAGCCGTTTGGCCTGGCAGACGGTCCAGACGGAAATAGCCTGAATTCAGCATGTTGGCAGGACCAAAAATCCGTTCCTGCACCACGTCGGTAAACTCACTTCCCGTTAATTGCTCCACAATGAGCCCAAGTGCGATAAAACCGGCATTGTTGTAATGGAACCGCTCGCCAGGCTGGAACATCATCGGCTGCTCTTTGAACAAGGGAATAAAATCGGAAGCCGTCTGCATCAAATACATAGGCTGCCGTCTCCATAGATCTTCGAAATCATCCATGACCTGTTCATCAAAATAATCCGGTATGCCGGATGTATGCGTCAATAATTGATGGATCGTGACGTTAAAATTCGGAAACGTTTGCGGCAGCAGCTCGGATAACCGGTCACTGAAATTCAGTTTCCCTTCCTCCACCAATTGGCATACCGCAACAGCGGTGAAAAGCTTACTGCCTGACGCAATGCCAAAGCGTGTGTCTATGGCATTCGGCCTTTCGTCTGCACGATTAGCAAATCCTCTTGCAGCTGTCCAAGTCTCTCCTTTTTGGAGGTAGGCGACACCCGAGAAATCGATTTCATCCATCTTATCCATAATCGGGTTGACCGGCTTCTGCTGCCCAAATCGCCCTTCTTCCGTAATATCAATCTGGCGTCCATCGGATAGCTCTATCGAAAGCGGATGTGTTTCGCTTTTCTGTTTCGAAAAATACCACGTACGTTTAGGTGCCACTAAGATGATATACGTATGTCCACTGCCAAGAAAGTTCAACGATTTCGGGTCGATCCCTTTATTGCCGCGGACCGGAATATCCATACTTTCGATTGCTTCACCGACTTCCTCGACATCGGGTGTGGTGATGCTCACTTCACTGATATCGAGCAGTGAATCGACAGTGAAATTGCCCATACGGTCGACGCTGCGGCGTGCGATAAACTCCACGACATTCCCTGCAGGATCTTGAAAATAAAACGCATCGGCATCGAAATTGGCATAAAAAACTTCATCCATCCCTTCCTGGCGATTTAAAGTTACACGCTCACTGGCCCACCATTTGGCGAGCGTAAACTGATTGCCCGGAATATTCAGCGCAAAGTGATAGACAGCCGCTCGTTCAGATTCACGGAAAACCAATTGAGATTCTCCAATTGACAGGGTAAAACTGGTTTCATCTTCTTCCACAATCCGAAAACCTAATTGATATTCATAGAACCCCTTCATGTCTTCTAACTGGTTTGTGTACAAGGTCACCTTTTTAAACATGTCCTCACTCCTTGCCTTTAGCATACCGAAAAATCGGATTTATTACCTCTTTTAACCACAAAAAAAGAAGAGCAGAGCTCCTCTTTTTTTGTTGGCGTCCTATAACCGTTACTTACTGATGGCATACCGAAGCCTGACCATGTCACGGCATTCAATGCCGTTTTCAAAAATCGGTTCCCGATAATTTCTCCTGAAAAAGTCAGGATCGATTGCATGGAGGCGAAAACCGCATTTCTGATAAAGAGCCAGCTGGCCCAGACTTGAATTGCCGGTACCAATTTCCACGAACTCAAAACCTCGCCGTGCCGATTCTGCCAAAGCATGCTGAAGAAGCTGCCGCCCATAGCCCATGCCTCGAACGCTTTCCGCAACCGCTATGTTTTTAATTTCCACTGTGGTTTCTGACAAAGAAAGCAACACGTAGACGCCTATTGTTGGACCATTCCGTTCTTCAGCGACCACGCACCAGCCGGATGCACAATAAGCACGCACCAATTGTTCTGAAGGGTCCGCTTCCAATAATAGATCCATCGGCAACGGTTCAGAAACTTGCAGCTGACGAAATTTCATCATTTCTTTTCTTTAAAGCCCTGATCAAGCAAGTAATTTTCAGCATCATCAAACGTTCCGAAGCTTTCTTCGAGGTTTTTTCCTGTATAGACATTCCAGAACGGTTCTTCGTAGACCAAATCCAATTTCACGTTATCGCGGCTGACCCACGTCTTGTCATACGGCGGTTCCGGTTCTAAAGATAAATAATCCAGCGAATCGGCTAAAACGCTGCGCAATTCTTTTTCGGAAAAATCACGGATATTGACGAAGCCTTTTTTATCCACTTCATACTGCGGCAAGTTGCCTACATAGACAAAACCATTGCCCGTTGGATGCAAATGATAGACGACGATTTTCTTGTCGTACAAACTCTCTTCATAATGGAAGTTCACGCGTTTCATCGATACATCTTTTCTCGTCAATTCCGGAAAAGATTCAATGATTTCCAGTTTTTGCTCAAATGTTAACAATCTCATTACCTCGTTTCGTAGTTTCATTTATTTCATCAAAAACCTTAGTTAAGATCCAAGACATAAATCTGTTCGCTATATACTGAAACTCGCAGAAATATATGGTTACACCCGTTTCGCATTTTCAATTACCATTTAGTATACCACGACCGGCGCAATCCCACATCCATAGAAAAAAGCTGCGCGAACGCAGCTCTTATCAACTATAGTCCTATTATTTTTTCTTGCCGAACGGCCACCAGACGCCCCGGTCAAAGGATACTGAAATCGCCGGTATCAATAGCGGCAGCACAATCAGTCCGTACAACAGCAGTCCTGTTATAACGATCGTCGCAATCTGTACGAGGCTTAAGACACCAGATGGCATCATGGCACCGAATGTACCCGCCAGAATAATCGCTGCCGTAATGATGACAGTTCCCATCTTCGCCATCGATGTACGCATCGCATCGCGGACTGTGATTCCGTTAAATGATTCTTCGCGGAACCGGTCAAGCAGGAAGATCGAATAATCGACTCCCAACGCCACCAGCATAACAAAGCCGAAGAACGGCACTGCCCAGCTGATGCCATCATAACCAAGACCATTTACAAAGATCAATTCCGCAATGGAAATCGAAGTATAATACGTCAGCAAAAGCGATCCGATCATATACAATGGCATAATCAATGAACGGAAAAGAATTGCCAGGACAACGAACAAGCTGATCAGCATGATGACCACCGTATTGGTAAAGTCATTGGAGGATACTTCTTCTAAGTCACTGTTGATGCTGGAAATTCCACTGAAGGCAATTTCCGCTTCTTCAAGCGGCGTTCCTGCTGCAGTGCGTTCAACCGTTTCTTTGATTTCAGAAGTGATGCCGATCGCTTCATGAGAATAAGGATCCTCTGATAAAATCACTTCCATCATCATTCCGGTGCCGTCCGCAAATGAATAACGATCGAGAACTTGTTCAAAGTCCTCGCTTTCCAGCGTTCCTTCCGGAATGAATAAACCGGTGTCACGCACAGCTTCACTGTCGCTCATTTCCTGCATCATTTCAACAACTTCTGTTAAGCCGTTTTGTATTTCAGCAAGGCCGTCGTTCGATGCGCCTACGCCTTCTGCCAGCTGAGTTAAGCCGGCACTAAGCTCTGCTGTTTGGCCAGCTGCTCCAGCCAGGCCTTGTTGAATTTCCGACAACCCGCCGCTGATTTGTGTTAATGCACCAACCGTTTGAGGGATGTTGCCAGTTACTTGCAAGCCTTGTGAAACTTGGCCTATTTGTTGGTTGATCTGGCCAAGCCCTGCAGCGGCTTCATTCAATCCCCCTGCATTGCCTGCTTGATCAGCAATAGCACTTAGGTTGGTCTGGACTTCTGTAAGCCCCGCTTGCACTTCGCCCAGTCCATCACGTGCCTCGCCCAAGCCATCTGCCATAAGGCCAAGTTGTTCATCCACGTACAGTTCATCAATTACGTCGCCTGTCGGACGTGTAATCGATCGAACCGTTTCAACGCCATCAATTTTTTCAATTTCTTTACTTAACATTTCGAAATAAGGGACAGTCGACCGATCCGTCAAGGCATCATCTGATTTGACGATTACTTGAACCGGCAGAGAATCTCCTTTTCCAAAACCTTCTTCAATTGCGCGAAGGCCTTTCACCGATTCGTATTCCGAACCGATTTCATCTACCGTATTAAAAGATAAGTCATTGTCATACGTAAACAACAACGGCACAGTAATCACTGCCACTACCAGCATCGACAACAATGGACGATTGATCGACAGCTTGCTCATGTTGATCCACAATTTGCTGTCGCTGTGGGACGCTGTTTTCTTCGAAGGCCAGAATAATTTTTCCTTCAAAAGAGACATAAAGAACGGCACAATCGTGTAAAGGACCAGCAATAAGACAAAGATACCGACCGCTACAGCCACTGCTGATTTGAAAATCGGGAATTCAGCAAAGCCGATGGCAAAGAATCCTATAAACACGGCTATACCACTGATCAGCAAAGTTCGCCCTGCAGTTTTATACGTATTGATGATCGATTGCTCGACACCATGTCCAGCCGATAATTCTTCTTTATAACGGCTCAACAACAGGATACAATAGTCTGTTCCAATCCCGAACAGAATCGCCACCAAGAATATCTGTGTATAGTTTGACACTGGGAATCCGAACCAATCGATGAAAAACGCTACGATTGATTGGCTCAATAAATACGAAATCCCGACTGCCACAAGTGGAATGAACGGCGTTACGATTGAGCGGAACACTGCCAGCAATAACCCGAAAATCAAAACGACTGTTATGATTTCCGTACGCTTCAAGCCTTCCTGAGCACTGATGTTGACGTCGTTGTTGATGATGGCTTCTCCAGTCAGATAGGCTGTCATGTCTTCAGGAATAATCGTTTCCCTGATTGTGTCAGCCACGGCATTCACTTCTTCGTCCGTACCGTCAACCGTAACCGGCATCAATACCGTTTGGCGGTCCTCCGAAATCAGTTGCTCTTCCAATTCTTCGCTTTCTACGGGATTCAATACACTGGTTACAGGATCTCCCAATGCTTCTATGTCCGCAACCATCTGCTCAAGCGTTTCCCGCATCGAATCTGTTAGTTCACTTTCCAAAGGCATGACAAGCGAGATGGTTTGATCTGCAGCATCCGCATCCGTCAAAATTCTTGAAGCAATTTGCGAAGATGCTTCATCCGATAACTGGAATGACCCGGCTTGTTCCGCCTGCTCCGTTAAATTGGGCGCCAGCAGGAATAAGACGACCGTCAACACAATCAAACCGATTGCAATCGGCCATTTAAATTTCAATACACTCTTCATGTATTACACTCCATCCATTTTCATAATTGTTTTCAGCTTCCGGAAAATCGTTAGAAATTGATCTATTTCTTCGTCCGCGATATTTTCGGATATCAATTTCTCAATGTAATCCGTCAACACTTTCTCCAGTTCCATCAAAATTGCCTGCCCTTTATCCGTGAGCTCCAGCATTTTTTCCCGACGGTCCTCAGTCTGGACAACTTGGATCACTTCTTTTTGCAGCAATTTCTTGATACGGCTGGAAATCGCACTTTTATGTACGGCTTGCAGTACGGCTAACCTCGCTGAAGTAACGCGCTTTTCCTTGCTGATCAACTTCAGCATTTGAATCTGCTCAGGTGAATATTCGTTCCATAAAGGATGGTCGACCGATTTGATGACCCGCTCGGTTCCATACATCATCACTTCTTGAAAAAGATCCACCGCTTCTTTTATTCGTCCATCCAAAGTAGTTTACCCCCTCAACCAATATTTATAGTTTAGGGGGTAAACCTTTCAAGGTCAAGCAGGATGTTTTTTCCAAAGAAAAAACCTGTGAATAGAATTCACAGGTTCTCTTTTATTCAATTTCGCGTGTAGCGGTGTCACGAATTTCACTGCGTCTCGCATAGATGTTCTTGGCAATCGTCTTGATAACAGCATATACAGGTACCGCCAAAATGATTCCCCATAATCCAGCGATGTTTCCTGCTGCCAAGATCAAGGTAATGACTGTCAATGGGTGGACGTCGAGTGACTTGCCCATGACGTTAGGGGTGATGAAATTACTTTCAATCTGCTGTGCAACCAGCATGATGATAGCGACGTAGACCGCCATGATCGGGTCTTGTACAAGTGCAATGATGATGGCAGGAATTACCGCAATATAGGGCCCCAAGAACGGGATAACGTTAGTCGCCATACCAATTAAAGCCAATAATAAAGCGTAATCCAGGCCAATGATCAAATAACCGATCAGCAGCATGATCCCCACAAGGAAACTGACGAATAGTTGCCCCTGGATATACGCCTGAAGGGTTTCGTCGATGTCATGCAATGTTTTCCGAATCCATTTTTTTCGTTCTCCTGAAAAGAAACCGGAAACAAATGGAACGAATTTCTTATGGTCAACCAAAAGGTAAACCAGGAAAAACGGAACCAACACCAATGTAACCACACCGGATATAAAGCTGCCAATGAAGGAAAGTACCCATCCGCCAACATCCCCGATCCGGTCACCGATTTGGCCAGTCATGTCATTCAACTGCTCTTCAATTGAACCCGGAAGACGGTCACGCTGATCGAATATGTATTGGCCATATTCTTCCACACTGTCAATTATTTCAGGTGCATTGTCCACCAATGTATTGATTTGGCCGGTGACAATCGGGCCAATCATGATGTAGAACAAGTAGAATACTAAGACAATCGCTAGAAGGACGGTCAAAACCCCTGCCCATTTCGGGAATTTCTTCTTCATTAAGAAATTCAGGACCGGTCTCGTCAAGTAGAATAAGACACCTCCTAACAGCAACGGAACAAATATTGTCCCTGCAATAATAAATAAAGGATCGAAAATTCCTTGTACTTCAATAAATAAACGAATAATGACTAAAGCTAGGATAATTCCTACTCCTACTTGAAACCAAAGCTTGTTCGTCAAACACGTCACTTCCTTTCTTTTCAATAGTATACCCAGTTTACCACGAAAATATGGTATTATATTTTTTATGTTGTTTTGAAGTTATTGGATAAAAAAGCGGCACTGATAGATAAAATAAGGACACAAGCAATGGAGGATTTTATTTAATGGATCAATTATGGCTCACAATTAAATTTTTGCTTCTCGGACTTTTCCAAGGATTAACTGAACCGATTCCCATCTCATCCAGCGGGCATCTGTTGATTGCCCAATACTTTTTGGATGTTCAAATTGAAGGAAGCGTTTCAACCTTTGCTTTACTGGTCAACAGCGCATCCCTTATTGCGGTTTTGATCATTTACCGCGATGACATCAAACGCCTTGTCGTCAACGGTTTGAAATACTTCACTGTAAAAAATGCCGAAACAAAACGGGATTTCATGTTTGTGGTCTATCTTGTAGTCGCAACCATTCCTGCCGGGGTCATCGGCCTCTTGTTTCAGGATGCAATCGATGATAACTTGTCGACCATCTTGACAGTCGGTCTGACATTGATCGTAACCGGTCTTGGCCTTTGGTGGATCCGCAATATGCGCGGACAGCGAAAAGATGGCAACCTGACAATGAAAGACGCCATCATCATCGGCGGCGC
Organism: Planococcus sp. APC 3900; assembly: GCF_030407735.1. Taxonomy (NCBI): domain Bacteria; kingdom Bacillati; phylum Bacillota; class Bacilli; order Caryophanales; family Caryophanaceae; genus Planococcus; species Planococcus sp. APC 3900. The sequence continues at coordinate 151,837 of NZ_JASDCT010000008.1, forward strand.
ACAAGCAATTGCACTAATCCCCGGCATCAGCCGAAGCGGCGCTACGATTGTGGCGGCGATGGCACGGGGCATTAACCAGGAAACCGCATTGCGCTTCTCTTTCTTGCTGTTTATCCCCATTAGCTTGGGAGGTGCTGTTCTCAGCATCACAGATATCATCAGTGACGATAACCTAGGGTCTATGGCCGTTCCATACATCATGGCATTCCTTGGATCTCTGGTCGCTTCTTATTTTTCATTAAAATGGTTTATGAACATCATGGCTAAAGGGCAATTGAAGTATTTTGCCATTTACTGCTTTATCATCGGTCCGCTTGTCGTCTTAGCGTGGCTTGTATTGAATTAAAAAAGCAGAAAAACTGAAAACTGTACGTATGTAAGCTAAAAAACAGGCTGCCAATTTCCATTGGCAGCCTGTTTTTCTATCGGTTAAAGAAATTTGCCGTGTAGTAAGGTTGGTTCTCTGAATTGAAGGCAGTTCCGATGCCTAAATACCCGAACTCCGGTTTGACAATATTTTCACGATGGCCCATGGAATTCATGAGTCCTTCATGAGCAAAGATGCTGCTGTATTGGCCATATGCCAGATTCTCACCCGCTACATAAAAGGCAATTCCATCTTCATTCATCCGGTCAAACGGCGACTGCCCCTTCAGGTTGGTGTGACTGAAGTATTGGTTCTCTGCCATGTCCTCACTGTGTTTTCGGGCCGTCACCTTTGTTTGTTCATCCCATTGCAACAGGGGCAAATCACGCTGAATCCGTGCCGAGTTGGTTAACTCGAAAAGCAGGAATTCATAACCTTCCCTTAACTCTTCATTCGGCTCAGCGTATATCTCAGAGCGTGCCTTCTCCAAATCTTCATGGATCACCTGCACCGCTGTCACCGTATCGCCTTCGTGGATATCATAAAAAACCGTAGTATACGTATTATCAGTTTTAAAAACATCGTATTCTTCACGTGTATCGAGTATATATTGAACATTTCCTTTTTGAAGGCTCTTCAGTGGGACACCAAGCAAAGAACGGACTTCCGTTTTTGTGGAATCCATCGAAATGCCTTCCGTCGAAGAAATTAAATCCTGATTGGTGAACATCCCATTCACTTTGCCTTCTTGGTCATAGGACAGCAGCACATAGTTTTGATAATTTTGGTGATAGCTATGCCAGTCAGTGCCATACTCATTTTGCATCAACCGAAGCGGAAGGCCGACCTTTCCCTGGGCTTCCTCCTTATCCGTGCCGAGCGTTACATTGTGAATGGCAATCAAAGAATCCGTTTCCACCAGTTCAGGCTTCGCTACAGCTTCCGGCAATTCAAGTGAGTTGGAAGCAATCAAAGACTGTAATTGGGCGCCGATACGCGAAGTGAAATTTCCGGCTTCATCAAGAGCTTCAGAAACTTTCGGATCTTCGGTGATGTTCTCAATTGTCCGATCAACAGAATCCAAGAAACTTAAATCGACATATTCACCCACCGGTTCTTCCCAAATCGGGCGCGCAAAAAACACGGCCAGCAACAGAATCATCAACCAAAACAGCTTCCGCACACACATCACCTCTTATCCTACAGTTTAATCGCAAACACACCATCCATAAAGCAAAAAGCCTTTGTTCAAGAAAAGCGAGAGCGTCCGTGTAGCTCTGACGGGCATAAGACAGACCGGCGAAGTGGCGCACTTTGCCACACAGCTGGGTTGGCTTATGACCCGAGGAGCTGGGCGCTTGAGCTGGACAACAAGAAAGCAGAGGCAGCCGATTGCTGAAGCTAACCTAAGTGCGCGACTTCCACGCTCCATTTTCATCTATACTAAAGAGCGGCCATCAAAATGATGGCCGCTCTTTTTCAAATCATCCATTTATACTTCTTCTGTAATGGCGGTCTTTTTAGGTGAACTAAAAAGCAAAGTGAATACCAAGCCCAGCGCAAATGTAATCAGGCTGGTGATAAGCGTAGTTGAATCTGCCGAGAATCCAGGGAATACCACAAACAGAGAACCTAGGATCAATCCGATAATGGCTGCGTAGGTAACGTAAGTAAAGTGTTCCAATAAATACTGGATCGCCTTACTGCTGACGATAAAGCCAACGATGACGCCTGCTCCGATCGCCATGGCAATCGGGATGTTCAAAGAGGATAGTGCATTAATGGCTGTCGAGTAAACACCCAACAGCAACAGGATAAACGAACCGCTGATGCCCGGCAACAACATTGCCATACTGGCCAACCAGCCGGAGAAAAACAGCAAAAAGAAAACCGGCAAGGTCAGGGATGTAATTGGCGCTAAATTTTCCTCAGTCGGAATAAAAGCAGTAACGGCCAATGCTGCTCCAATCACTACCAGAATAACCAAGTGGCGTGCAGTAAAGTTCTTTTTGACTTCCGCTTGTTTCATGATATAAGGAATAACGCCGATGATCAGTCCCATGAAGAAAAACTGTGTCGCTTCATAATGCTGCTCGAGCAAGTATTCAATGACACGGCTGAACAAAAGCAAGGTGATGGCGATTCCTGTGCCAAGAGGCACTAAAAACCCAAGATACTTTTTCCATTCACGGCTGAAAAAGCCACTGATGGATTCCAATAGGCGATCATAAATCCCTAAAATAAACGCAATCGTTCCTCCGCTTACTCCCGGGATCAAATCACTGATTCCCATTAGAATACCACGGTATATATTCTTCCATTCCATTCGTCTAATCTCCTCATCTTAAAATCACTTTTATCAGTATATCATGAGGGAAATGGAAACTCGAGCTTCACTTAAATCATTTTTTAAAAGACAAAATTAACTTACGATAGCTTTTGCTTCTTCTATAATTGCTTCTACGATCTCGGCTGCACCGATTTCTTCAATCAGACTGCGCGTCGATTGCCCTGCCCATAAAGACATAAATTCAGGATTATGCGCTTTTGCGGCAGCCGTCCGAATATCTTTGGTGATGGTATTTTGTGAAGGGAACGGCAGTGGATCAATTTCGCTCTGTTCGAATTCTTTAATAAATCGATTTTTAATGCCTCGTGCTGGACGTCCGGAAAAACTTTTGGTCACCACGGTGCTTTCCTCATTGCTATTAAATATAGCCTGCTTGTAGGCAACATGTGCTCCAGATTCTTTGGAACCGACAAAACGGGTACCGATTTGCACTGCATGTGCCCCGAGAACCAACGAAGCGACCAGGCCCCGACCATCGGTGATGCCTCCTGCGGCAATGACTGGAATTTTAATCGCATCTAGTATCTGCGGAACCAATGCCATAGTGCCGATTTGCGCGCCTGCTGGATGATTTTCAAGTGAAAAAGTGCTGCGATGCCCTCCTGCTTCACTTCCTTGTGCTACGACAGCATCTGCTCCTGAAACTTCTGCCTGCAAAGCTTCCTCTACTGTTGTAACCATGACTATGATTTTAATTTGCTGTTCTTTGGCCATTTCCATCTGAACAGCAGACAAACAGCCGAAAGCTGTACTGATGATCGGCACTCCTTTTTCCAAACAGATCGCGAACTGCTCCTCGCTCCAATCCGGCGATTGATAAGAAGACTGCATTTCCTTGATCTCCAGCTCCGAACGAAAAGGGCTTAACGCCTTTTGCACCTCTGCCAAACGGCTGAAATCATCGTTGACCGCCGCGGCAAAAATATTGACCCCAAACGGCTTTTGGGTTTTCGATTGGATTTCATCTATCGCTTGCCGCAATGCGTCCGGCGCCATGTAGGCAGCCCCCAACGTTCCAAGGCCGCCTGCATTGCTGACTTCAACAACCAGCTCGACCGTCGTTGGCCCTCCGGCCATTCCAGCCTGGATAATGGGATAATCGATATTCAGTAAGCGGCAGATTTCTGTTTCTAAGTTAATCATGGATAGTCCTCCTGTCCTTGATCTCTCTGACTTTTTCTATTGCCTTCAGTATCCCGCAAACGGTAATATACAGCAATAGGGAACTTTTCTGCAGAATGCTTCGTTCTGTATAGTAAGTAAACATGAGAAGGCGGGATTTACTATGAAGGGATTCCTTTCACTTTTAGGCATCACTTTAATTGTTGGGGCATTTGGATTAATCCTCTTATCTTTCTATGGCAACCCTTTGGAAAAAGCGATCAGCCAAGAAAGAATGTACGCATATATTGAAACGAGACAAAACGACTTTCCGGAAGTACCGGAAAGAAATCAAGTAACTGCAGAAATTCCTGCTCAAGCAGCTTTTACGACTACCGCGTTTATGGCGATGGACAACAGTTGCGAAAGAGCGTCCCTGGAATGACAAAATCCGACTCGAAGCTCGAGTCGGATTTTTCTTTATGATTAAACACACAAACGGACAGCATTGCCTGATGGGTCTTTGACTTCCCAATAGTCCTTGTGGTCCACAACTTCAATTCCCATCGTCCGAAGGTTATCAACCACTTGGCTGCGCTTTTCCTCTTCCATGATCAATGTATAGTAATGCAACCCAGCTTCTTTCTCTGGCAACGCCGGAATGCCCACGCCATTCCAGACATTCATGCCGATATGGTGATGGTATTTCCGATCTGCCAGGAATAAAGCCTGTCCTCCCAGTCGAGACACCACTTCAAAACCAAGCCCTTCGACATAGAAGTTTTTGGCTTCGATTAAGTTGGAGACATGCAGATGGATATGGCCCATCACTGTTGCATCCGGCATTCCTTTCCAGGGCTCCGGTGTTTTTTGAGCTTCTTCTACCAGACCTTGAGAATCAATTGGATCTACTGTCATAGAAACTTCATCGTTGCTCCAGTTCCATTGTTCCGGTCCACGATCACGGTAAATTTCAATGCCATTGCCCTCTGGATCTGACAAATACAACGCTTCACTGACGAGGTGATCTGAAGACCCTAACTGAATCCCCTGCTGATGAAGGTGAATCAGTATTTTCCCCAAATCTTCTCTTGTCGGCAATAAAATCGCAAAATGGTAAAGGCCTGCATAACGGCCTTGTTTCGGTGTTGCGCCTTCCATTTTTTCAAGCTTAAGCAAGATATTTCCGCCCGCTCCCAGCTCGACTTTCTGTCCATCTTCTGAAATAACATCTAAACCGATTACTTCCTTATAGAAACGTTTCATCTTTTCAATATCCATTACTTTTAACCCTACTTCACCGACATAAGTGACAGGCTTCTGATGAAAATTCATTTATATTCCTCTTTTCTTTTAGTTACTTTATGTAACCAATTATATTTATAAAACCATTGTATGTCAAGTAACTTAATTCCTTTAAAGTATCTAGTATCTATGCTATTATAAAAGAAAAGGAGTGAGAAGTATGGATACATCCGTCATTTGCCCTCGTTTCGAGACTGCCATTTCCCTTCTCAGCCAACGCTGGACCGGATTAATTATTTATCAATTGCTATCAGGACCTCAACGCTTCAGCCATTTAACAGAAGTAATCGGCATCAGTGGCCGGCTATTATCTGAACGATTGAAAAACCTGGAAGCCCAAGGACTCGTTTCACGAACCGTTTATCCGGAAACACCTGTACGCATAGAATATGCATTGACCGAAAAAGGATTTTCCTTAAAGCCGGTTATGGATGAGATTCAGAATTGGTCACAAGTCTGGATAGATCCAGCAGAAACAACAAAAGTATAAGTGCTCTGCAACCATACGGCATGACTTCATCTTAATTCAACAAAATAAGAGCTTATCCATTTTAATTGGATAAGCTCTTATTTTATTTTGTCTGCAAATAAATGATATGTTTCAAACCTTCATGGGCGGAACTGAATATCGGCGTCTTGCGGTCCAATTCGACAATCGACATGGCCAACTTCGGGCTGATGCCTACAAGAATGCACTTAGTTCCAATGAGGTTCAAGGTCTCCGTCATCATTAGGATCTGATACCGAATCTGGTGTTCAAATTCCTTGATGCCACTTAAATCAATCAAGACATAGTCAATTTTTTTGTCGGCACATTCCGTTAAAACCGTCGCAACCAATTGATCCGTCCGGGCTCTGTCGAATTCTCCGATCAACGGCAAGGCAATCGTGCTATCCCAAATATTCAAGATGGGAATCGACAGTTCCTTGATCAATTGTGCACTGCGCTTCTGTTCTTCAGCCTGCATGGTAACATCCATCAGCATGACTACATATCCTTCCGGCTGGTTTCCGGAATTCATGATCGGTGTAATGACAATATCGGCCATCACCTGATTTCGAATGGTTATGCGTGTTCTGTGGGTGCATGTCAGTTCCTGCATCACCTGTTTCTGATGCTGTGGATGTGTATGGAAAGAATCCATACTCATGCCGATCATTTCTTCACAGTCTGACATGCCATATAAAGGAGCAACTTCACTCATCAACCGGCAGGCTTCAGTATTCATCCACCTGATGGTATAGGAACTGTCCGCAATCATTATCGTTTCCCCAATGACGTCCAGGGCACTCAGCAAAAATATATTTTCCGGAATCTTTCCTATGGCTGGCATGCGGTTCCACCTTATCCTCTGTTTTCCACTAATTCGTATTTACCTAGTATGCCACAGCAACATAAAGAATGACCGTCCTTCAAAAAATTATTTTGTCGGCACCATGACTTTTTCACGGGCAGCTGAATAGTTGCCATCAAAGCGCTCAAGTGCGTTATTTCTCAGCCAATAAGTCACTGGAAACATTTTATCCAAAAAGTAACGGTCATGAGATACCGCAATGAGTGTCCCAGGAAATTCACTTAAGGCTTCTTCCATCACTTCTTTAGCTTCCAGATCCAAATGATTCGTAGGTTCATCTAAAATCAGCAGATTGTGGTGCTGATGCATCAACTGGGCCAAACGTAGCCGCATCCGTTCGCCGCCGCTGAGCTGCCGAACCGGTTGGAACACCATATTGCCGAAAAACAGGAACTTAGCCAGTAGGGGACGCGCTTCATATTCGGAAACTGCAACAGCATCGCGAAATTCTTCGATAATGGTTCTGTTATTGTCCATTTCCAACGTATGCTGTGACAGATAGCCAATAGACAAACCGCTGCCCAGCTTGACCTCCCCGGCATCGACTGGTTCTTTCCCCATAATCATGTTAAGCAAGGTCGTTTTCCCACTGCCATTAGCCCCAACAATTGCCGCACGTTCTCCATAACGCACATGCATGGAAATTTCATGAAATAAAATCCGTTCCCCAAATCCCTTCCAAACTTCCTCCAACAAGACAACATCTTTTCCGCTTCGTTTGTCCATACGGAAGTCCAGCGCCATCTGTTTTTTCTCCAGTACAGGCAGATCTAGGATTTCAATGCGCGCTAAAGCTTTCTCCATACTTTTAGCCTGTCTGTGCATGCCAGCGTTCGGCGGATTGGCCCGGTTCGCCCATTCTTTCAAACGCTTGATGGTTTCCTTCATCTTTTGAATTTTCTTTTGCTGATCCTGATACTGCTGAAACTCAACTAACAGCCGGGCTTCCCGCTCTTTGATATAGCCTGAATAATTTCCACTGTATTGAATCAAGTCGCCTTGATCCAATTCCCATATATGCGTCACCGTTTCATCCAGAAAATAACGGTCATGGGATACGAGGACAATCGTGCCTTTATAATAGCTGATGAATGCACCCAACCATTCAATGGCATCCAAATCTAAATGATTCGTCGGCTCATCCAAAAGCAAGAGGTCTGGTTGTTGCAGCAAAAGTTTCGCTAAGCCGATTTTGGTTTTTTCACCGCCGCTTAAATGGCCCCAGCGTTCATATTTCAGCTGTTTGATCTTCAATCCATTCAAGACTTGATCGATTTTCATGTCCAGCTCATACCCGCCGCGCTGAATAAATTCATCCTGCAACGTGCCATAGCGCGCCAATAAACGGTCCATTTCTTCTGGAGAAGCATCCTCCATCAACTTCTCCATTTTCGCCAAGTGCTCTTGCATCGCGGTCAGCTCTGAGAAAACAGCCAGCATCAGCTGCTCCACTGTCAATTCATCCGGTTCGTCGGGTGATTGCTCCAGCAACCCAATCCGGCTGCCTTTTTTCCACGTGACACTTCCTTCTGTCGGCTGCAAAGTCCCCGCCAATATATTCAATAATGTTGATTTACCTTCCCCGTTTCTGCCGACAAGGCCAATCCGTTGGCCTTCCATCACTTCTCCTTTTATATGGTTGAATAATTTCTGTGTCGCAAAGTGGCACAGTATTTGTTGAAATTGGCTAATAATCATCGTTCTCTTCCTTTCTGATGAAGAGACGCATGCACAGCAAAAAAGGCACGCCAAGAGGCATGCCTTTGCTTAAAATCCGTTTGCAGGCAGATGTCTCTTACTGGTAAATTCCACTCCATTCAGTTAGCTGAAAAAGGACAGACTTCTCCCGTCCAGCTACCCCAGTGAAAGTAACGCCATGAAGAATGTATAGATATTCCTGACACTCCGTCATGCGCTTACCAGTTTGATTCATCTTACCCACCTCCTTGTTTTACTTCTTCCATCATACAACTGCTTGTAAGTCCAGTCAATATTTTGACGGAATATTCTTATTTGTATGCCAGCCATTTAAAATGTAGGTATAAATTCCTTGAAATCGGGGAAACAATACAATAACAGCACTCTAGCAGAAAGGGGAATCAGAAAATGTCCATGTATTCCAAGTTGGCTTTTGATAATGATACCCGAAAGATAGAGAAGGCCTTGAAAAAATACGAGGCCAAGAAAAACGAAGCTTTGCGTTTGCTTGCTGAAATCGATATGCTCGAAAAAATGGAGGATGTCCAGGATGCGGAACTGTGGAGACGCCAGTCGATGAAGGAAAAGCTGGTTACTGTAGAGCGACAGCGGAAGGATTTACAAGAAATGATCACTAATTATGTTGAAAAGTACGGAGACCAGGACCTCCACCGTTACACCGAACTCCTACAGGAACTTGAAAGCGACAAAGCGAAATAACAAAAGCAGGAGCCTTAGATGAGGCTCCTGCTTTTTCTAGTCTTTTCTAGAAACATTTTTGCCTATGGACTGCAAGATGTCCCCCATCCATCCTTTTCGCTTTAAATAGAGGTAGAGGAAGAAGGTGGACGCCAAAATTACCAGCAAAGCGCCGACATAACCAAACTGCCATTTCAGTTCTGGCATGTTTTCGAAATTCATGCCCCAAAGAGCTCCCCACGCCATAATCGGTGTAAACAAAGTCGTTAGGACCGTTAAGGTTTTCATTATTTCATTCCCTCGGTAATTGGCCACTACATTTTCAATATCGACCATATTATTGACTTCGTCTTCGTATGAATTGACGAGCATGACACAGCGGCCGATACGAACGGCAGTCCTCTGGTATTCCACTTCTTCTGTGACATTTTTTCCAAATGTCTCTTCAATGGCCATTTCAATTTCCTGAAAGCCCATAATCAAATGCTTCCATAAAAGAATTTCATGGCGGACGTTCTCAATCTTTTCCAAAGTCTTCTTATTGTTCTTTTCTTTGATTGCCCACAGAAGATCATGGAGACGCTCTTCAAAACTGTCGATTTTATGTAGGATGGAAGCTACCATTTCACCGAGAATGATCATCATCACTTCTACCGAAGAATTGGCCTCTTCCATTTGGCGTAGAATTTCTTCTTTCTCCAAATCCGCATCTTTTTCAAAGTCAATTGCGCTGGTTACAAAGACATCCCGGGACAAGTAAAAATGGAAGACTTCACGGGAATCTTCAGATTTCGCACTTTGCCTGTAAATCAACGAACCCCATATAGACTCTTTACCCCGCTCAACCGTATGGGTATGAAGAATATTAACGGATGGATTTTTTGATTTATCAATCCAATTCTGCATCTTTTCATTTTTCGGAAGGAATTTACGGAAGTTGTATTCTTCAGCACTTTCCTCTTCATGCCAAACCGCATGTTTGAATGTATGGTGCGGCATTATCATGACCCCTTTCGACCGCTCTGCTATATAAAAAGCAAGCCAGGACTGGCTTGCTTACTCTTTTTGGTGAGTGTTGTCCCTGTACTTTTCATTCGAATTTTCTTCATACTCCAAGTCCCGATCCGGCATGGGATCCATCTCTTTTTCAGGTGGCATATTGCGGCGCGGTTCGACTTCCGGAAGCAGTTCTTCGCCTTCCTTGTTTTCACGGTCTTTCTTCATCCAGAATCCCTCCTTGGATTGTTGTTATTACCGTAATTACCCGTTTTACTTTTTTTATAATCCAAATAAACACCTAACCGCTTACTGAATCGCCAATGACCCAATCAGCGTGGCATCGTCGGGGTATGCCAATTCCAGCTCTTCCAATTCAGAAATCGGTTTCCAAGCTACATCGGCAATCCATTCGTCGCCTTCTTGTAAAATGATTTTGCCCCCTGTCACTTCCACTTTGAAGTAAGTGACTTCAAAAGACACAGCCGAATCTTCATATTCTCCTGCTCTCACGTTCAGCTTTTCGATAACCTGAACAGTCAAACCGGTTTCTTCGAAAAATTCACGCACACAGCATTGCTCCAGCGTTTCATTCCCTTCCACTCCTCCCGCCGGCACCGTCCATTTCTTTTCTTCTCCCGGCACACCTTGCAATACCAGCAAGACTTCGTTCTTCTCATTGACACAGACGCCTGCTGCGCCTTTCCAGTTCGACATTTCCATCCAATCTCTCCTAGCCTGTTTTCGTTTGTGGCAGCCCTTTTGCATTCTCCCAAAAGATAGGCTGCCGTTTCTATTTACGTTACCATATATCGTGCTGCGCTGGGCGTTTTCCACAAGAATTCAGGACAAGACAAAACGGCTTGCGCAGGCAAGCCGTTTACTTGGGGTGTTACTCTGCCTTTTTCCGATGTTCCCGTTCTAAAACAATGCCGTGGGTGGCTTCCGGCAATCCCAGATCTCCTGAAAATCCGTTTGCCCGGTAGAAGGCATCCGCTGCAGAAGAATCTGTGCGGACAACCAATTCCCTAAAATGGCCTTGCGCATCTTTTAAAATCTGTTGCAGTAACTTTGTCCCGATGCCTTGTCGGCGGGCATTTGCGGAAATGTAGAACCTCCGAAGCCTGCCAACCCCTTCTTTATCGGAGTAAGGATCACGGTTCAAGCCTCCGATTGCGACCAATTGGTCATGATGGTCCCACACCCCATACAACACTTCGCCTGTTTTATTGAAAGTATTGCTGCCATCTTCATACTGATCCACAAGCCGTCTCAGAAAACGGTAGCCTTCTGCTTCGCTTTCTTCTACCAGCTTTGAAACATCCACTTTTTTTAAGTCTTCAATTTCTGTAATTTTCACTGCCATGTCTCATCCTCCTCATTATGGATAACTACTTTCCACTTACGGATTTTCTGACATTCACTTGCTCTTTCAGTGTATAGCAGTTAAGAAAGGATTACCAATAAATATCAGAATTTTCTTTTAATTATAACAAAAAAGGCTACATAGCTGCAGCCTTTTTTGTTTAGAGAACCGTATCTTCAATTGCAGCTTTTTTGTCTTCTGTTTTCTTGATGATAAAGATACTTGCTTCATATAAACCGGCCATCGGAATCAAGACCAACAACTGACTTAAAAAATCCGGTGGTGTAATCAATGCTGAAACAATCGCTAGAACAAGATAGGACCATTTTCTGACATTTTTCATTGAACCCGAAGTCAGTACGCCGATAGAAGATAGAAACAAGGCAATAATCGGCATTTCAAAAAGCAGCCCTAAAGGAACGGTCGTCATAATCAAAAAATGGATATACTCGTTTGCAGAAATCATGACGTCGAAATTGGCCATCCCCATACCGATCAAAAATTGAAAACTCAATGGGTTGACGATGAAATAGCCAAATGCAATTCCTAGCACAAAAAGCAATAGCATGACCGGAGAATACAGGCCGAGAAAGCGCGCCTCTTTTTCTTCAAGGCCAGGTTTTACAAATTGCCAAATGAAATGAATCAGAAATGGCAAGGACAGCCCGAGAGCCAATGTTGCAGAAATAGAAGTATAGAATTTAATAACTTCCAGCGGCCCTAAAATGACCAAATCATAACCTTTCACAATGTAAGGAAACCAGAAGTTTAACGTGGAGAAAACGACCAGTAAAAAAAACAGGAACACAATCGCGCTTTTAATCAATTGTTTCCTCAGTTCTCCCAGATGGTCGACTAAGGTTTCCACTTGCATTTCCGGCTCTTCCACTGGAGGTTCCGGCTTTTTGATGGGAGGCTCCGGCATTTTTTTCTCATTCTTTTCTGCAGGCTTTTCCGGCTGCACCTTTTTTTTACGCAACGGACTCGTTAAGTTTCTGTCTCCATACGGATCCATTTAACCACCTTCATAGCTTGTCAGATTTTTTTAACTCCTTGTCTTCAACCGTTTCTTTTCTCACAATTTCCTCGTCATCATCATCCATCAGCCCTTTGGTCGAGCGCTTGAACTCAGAAAAGGTTTTGCCGACTGCCCCACCGATTTCAGGCAACTTTTTAGGCCCAAATATAATTAACACAATGACCAGTATAATAATCAGTCCTGGTACACCAATTGATGCTAATCCACCCATGTTGTTTTTCCTCCTTTATCCCGCTTTAACGGACAGTAGGGTTACCGCTTCTCTGAACCAGAAAACCACTGTCCGTAAAAGTCCGATTGGTTCAACTAACAATCAGCGGAGAAAAATAACTCTCCACTGAGTGAAGTTTCTCTTTATCCCGCTTTAACGGACAGTAGGGTTACCGCTTCTCTGAACCAGGAAACCACTGTCCGTAAAAGTCCGATTGGTTCAACTAACACTCGACGGAAGATAATAACTCCCCACTGAGTGAAATTCTTTTCTATTACTAAACAAGTGATCCACCTTCACGACTATAGCGGATAACGCCTTCTGCACAGCGGTAAGCCAATGCCCCAACGGTTCCGGTGGGGTTATAGCCTCCATTGTGTGCAAAATTCCCGGCTCCTACGACAAATAAATTTTCCGCATCCCAATGCTGCAGGAAATTATTGACGACACTGGTGCCTGGATCCGCACCCATGATGGTCCCTCCGGTATTATGGGTAGTCTGATAAGGAACAATGTCATAATCTGATATTGGATTGCCGCCGACTACTGTTTTCGCACCCATTTCCTGCATGATTTCGCCCGCTCTTTCCGTCAAATAGCTGTGGAGCGCACGATCCTGATCCGTGAAATTATAGGTGAGCTGCAGCAATGGCACTCCGTAGATATCTTTATAAGTTCCGTCCAGCGCCATATAGTTTTCTTTATGTGGCATGGAAGCCCCCTGGCCGCCGACGCTCAACGACCTGGTATAGTTTTCAATCGATGCACGTTTGAAATCTGCACCCCAAGAAGGCGTATCCGGCGGGATTGGATTGTGCAGAATCGGACGGGAACCGGTTTGCGTGATAGATAAGCTGGCACCATGTATGAAGTCAAGGTCAGAATGATCAAAAGAGTCCCCATTAAAGTCATCTACAGTCATTCCCAGAGCGCCTGCCCCCATAAAGGTATTCATCTGTTCATCAAAGAATCCAGATGCTCCCGGCAAGATCTGATAGGCATAGTTTTTGCCCAGCGTCCCCCGGCCTGTTTCCGGATCGTATTGTTCGCCAATTTGAGACACCATCAGCAACTTCGCATTATTCATCATATAACTTGTCAGAACAACCACATTCGCCGGTTGAATGAATTCCTCAAAAGTCTCTGTATCAAAATAGCGTACCCCTGTAACTCGGTCGCCTTCCTTCATGATTTCGACAACATTGGCATTAAACTTGATTTCGTAGTTGCCTGTTTCTTTCGCAGCTGGCACAACGGTAATTTCCGGAGAGGTTTTGGCGCCGTACTCGCAACCGAAACGTTCACAGAATCCGCAGTATTGGCATGCGTTGATTTGCTGTCCGTCGGGATTTTCATAAGCTTCTGACAGATTGGCTGATGGCATCATGAAAGGCGACAGCCCCAAGTTGGTGGTGGCTGTTTCAAAACGCTGCAGAATCGGCGTTTTTTTCATCGGTGGTGTCGGATAGGGGCTAGACCGTTTGCCCCAAAACGGATTGTTATCCTCGCCAGAAATGCCCGCGGTCTTTTCAAAACGGTCAAAATACGGTTCCAATTCATCATAAGTGATTCCCCAATCCTGCAGGGTGTATTCAGCTGGAAGTTTATTAGCCCCATACTTTTCATCGGTCATCGTTTTGATTTGAAAATCATAGGGAAGAAAACGCCAATTTTGGCCGTTCCAGTGAGTGCCTGAACCACCTAATCCTTCTCCCAATAAAAAAGAACCCATCTGACGCATCGGCAATGCACGCTGCTGCCGATTATTGCGGAAAGTGACGGTTTCCCGTGATAAATCCTGCATCAATTCATAACGAACTGCGTAGCGGTATTCATCGTGAACAATGCTGAAATCCGCTGTCCCCCGTTCGCGTCCACGTTCCAGCCCTACTACTTTGAGTCCTTCTTTGGCACACTCAGCGGCAATGATTCCCCCTGTCCAACCCACTCCTACCGTAACTACATCCACGCTGTCTAAAGTCGTTACCATGCAAGTTCCCCCTTTTCAATTAATGCTCCATCCCTAATGATTTAGGTTCAATTTCCACATAATCCTCATTTTCAATTTCATTGATATAAGCTGCTTGGTGGCCTGGGAATCCTTTCATCTTCCAACCTTCCATATTATGATTGCCGCCGTATATCGGATCTGCATAAGCACCTTCCAATGTTGCCTGCCTCAATAAACGGAAAAAGAAAAGCGAGCTTGTGCCTCTCATCGGTACATCATCTTCCTGGAAAGCTGTCAGAATTTCATCCATCTGCCCACCTTCCAAGTCTACAAAGTTGGCATTAAAACGGCTTTGAGCTTCCTGTTGCATAATCTGGATTCCTTGTCGGAACATTTCATTTCGCTTTAACCGGCTTTGGTAGCCTTGCGTTGTTTCCCCTTCATAAAAAGGACCTTGCATGTATTCCTTCGAATTTTCACCATAGCTGCCCGCTAACTGCTGGTCAATAAAGTAAGCTACGCCTAAACCAATTGCGCCGGGACCTAAATCGTCCTCCGGGAAAATTCGTTCAGTAGCTTGGTTCAATATTTCAAACTCCGCATTGTTTTTGAAGAATGTCAGCCCCCTGACCCCACCTGGGGATCCTGTTGATCCTTGCGGAGTTCCGGGTGCAGTGGATGCTGAGTCCTGCTGGTTGGTGTTGGCCCCTATCAGACCTCCAATAATGCCGCCGCCGATTAAAGCTCCTGTCGCGATTCCTGAGGTCTTCAAAAAATCACGCCGTGAAAAATTCTTGTCTTTTTTCGCCATTTTTCTGTCCCCCTTTATTTTTAAAGAATATTCGGAATATTAAATACTATACCCTATCAAAAATTTCTTATTCATTAATTTAAAATAAATTTATTTCAAATATAAGGAAGCAGTTGCATTGGACTTCAAAAAAAAGAAACGATTCCCGGGTAATTTCAGGAATCGTTTCTTTTAGGATTTTGAACATAAAAAAGCCAAGGGATTGGTCACCTCGGCTGTGTAGCAATACGAATATTAGTTAAGAACTTTAATTGTAATATTTTTGCGGCCAAATTCTAAAGCTGCGCCTTGTGTTGGAATGAATACATCGATTTTATTGCCTTTGATTGCTCCGCCAGTGTCTCCAGCGATTGCTTCTCCGTAACCTTCGACCCAGACTTTAGAGCCAAGCGGAATTACTGAAGGATCTACTGCGATTACTTTTTGGTTTGGATTTGAACGTAAATCAATTCCAGTTGCTGTCGTACCTGAACATCCTGCGCAATAAGCTGTGTAAGCTGTCGCAGAAACAGTCATCGTTTTACCGGATTGAGCTGAAGCTGCTGCTGGTGCTTTTTGTGCAGGAGCGCTTGCTGTTTTTGGTGCTGGTGCTTTTTCTTTAGCTGGCGCTGCTGCAGTTTTAGCAGGTGCTTTTTCTGCTGCTGCTGTGCCGCCTTTAACTGTCAAATTTTCGCCTGGATAGATCATGTATCCAGAAATGCCATTCCAGCTCATTAAGCTGTCCAATGGAATTCCATGAGCGCTGGCGATTTCCGCCAAAGTATCTCCTGATTTAACTGTATATGTTGAGCTGTCGGCTTTCTTTTCTGATGTTGCTTGTCCATCGACTTTTAGTTCCTGGCTTGGCAAGATCAAATCAGATGAAAGGTTATTCCACCCTTTTAAGCTTTCTATTGATACATTCTTGTCTTGTGAAATTCCCCACAGAGTGTCACCTGATTGTACTGTATAAGATGATGCACTTGCTGACGTTGCTGCTCCCACACTTAAAGCTGCGATAGCAGTTAGTGTAACGATTTGCTTTTTCATAAATTGAAATTCCTCCTTTTCACTAACTTGAACGATCATAACACCTCCACATTGCAGGAACATGACAGAACGGCAGATGGAACATAACAATTTCATGACAGGGAATTGCGCTTTGTTACATTTTGTAATAAAACTAATAATTCCAATGCCGTATCCTGCATACAGGGTTCAAGCACGAAAAAGCAGTTTAGCATATGAAAATCAGGGAATATGTAAATGTTAATTAAAGAACAGTTTATAGGGGGAATTCGTTTGAAGAATGTAACATCGGTTTTTTGGATTGCATTATCAGTATGTATGGGCTTGGTTGTTTGGGGATTGTCCTCGCCTGAAGGATTCAAATCACAAACAGGGGAATTGACAGCCGCAATTTCCAGCACATTCGGTTGGTACTATCTTCTGACCGTTTTCCTGATACTCATTTTCTGTGTGTATTTGATTTTCTCCAGGTTTTCCAATTTAAAGTTGGGAAAGCCTGATGATAAACCGGAATTCTCCCTGCCATCCTGGTTTGCAATGCTGTTCAGTGCCGGCATGGGAATGGGCTTGGTTTTCTGGACAACAGCTGAACCGATCTCCCACGCATTTATAAGCGCTCCACGCTCTGAATTGGGGTCCAATCAAGCAATCCAGGAAGCGATGCAATTTTCTTTTTTCCATTGGGGTCTGCATGCTTGGGCCGTTTACGGAATCGTTGCATTGGTTCTGGCGTACTTTAAATTTCATAACGATGCCCCAGGATTGATCAGCGCTACTCTTATTCCCTTATTCGGGAAAAAGCTGATGGCTGGGCCACTGGGGAAATTGATCGATACGCTGGCTGTCTTCGCTACAGTCATCGGCGTCGCATCCACGCTTGGATTCGGATCTGCCCAAATGAATGA
This sequence comes from Planococcus sp. APC 3900, assembly GCF_030407735.1. Classification (NCBI taxonomy): domain Bacteria; kingdom Bacillati; phylum Bacillota; class Bacilli; order Caryophanales; family Caryophanaceae; genus Planococcus; species Planococcus sp. APC 3900. The sequence continues at coordinate 168,999 of NZ_JASDCT010000008.1, forward strand.
AGGGATTTCCTTCCTTTTCGACACACCCAATAATTTTGCCTTTCAAATGCTGATCCTTGCGATTGCAACGGCTCTCTTTATCGCCTCTGCTTCATCAGGCATCGGGCGCGGCATCAAATATTTAAGTAATATAAACATGATTTTGGCCTTCATTCTTCTTTTGCTCTTATTGATCGTCGGACCGACGCTCTACATCTTCAATTCATTTGCAGATGCGATTGGCGGCTATCTGTCCAACTTCTTCTCCATGAGCTTTAATCTGGAGCCAATCAATGAAGAACGCCGTGCTTGGGTTGACGGTTGGACTGTCTTTTACTGGGCATGGTGGATTTCTTGGGCACCATTCGTCGGCATCTTCATTGCCCGTATTTCCCGGGGACGCACAGTTAAAGAGTTTATGCTTGGGGTGCTGCTGGTGCCCTCACTGGTATGCTTCATCTTTTTCGCGGTGTTCGGTGTTTCTGCATTAAACCTGGAGCAGAACAACATCGCTAAAATTTCCGATTACAGTCTCGAGACTGCTACTTTCGGTGTTTTGCAGTACTATCCGCTTGGCACTTTGCTGTCGATCATCACCTTATTCGTTATTGCCATCTTTTTCATCACTTCTGCCGATTCAGCGACATTTGTCCTGGGCATGCAGACAACGGGCGGTATGCTGAACCCGCCGAATTTGGTGAAAATCACATGGGGCCTTATTCAATCAGCCGTAGCAGCCATCGTTATTTATACAGGCGGCACACAAGGCCTGCAAAACTCATTGATCATTGCAGCCCTGCCCTTCTCGGTGGTTATCATTTTAATGGGTGTTTCTTTCCTTAAAGCCGCCTCATTAGATCCATTGGCGAAAAAGAATAGAAGACATTAAAAAAACACAAAAAGATCCGGCGCATTTTAATGCGCCGGATCTTTTTGGGTTTTATTTAAAAACGCTTGTACTGTGTAATGGTTGAACTTTCGATTTTGGATCCAGATAAGACTTCGCGTTGTTGATGGCTGTCGGTGCTTCGCCGAAACCTACAGCGATCAGTTTGACTTTGCCTTCGTATGTGGCAATGTCGCCTGCAGCATAGATGCCTGGGATACTGGTTTCCATCTTAGAGTTGACGATGACCGAGTTTTTATCCATCTCGAGTCCCCATTCCTTGATGGCACCTAATGAGGTGATGTTGCCGTAGTTGACAATAACGTGGTCTACGTCAAGACGTTCTTCATTGCCTTCTTTATCGACCAGCACAAGCTCGCTGATTTGGCCATTTTCTCCAACCAATTCTTTCACGCCGTAAGGTTTTTTCACTTCCACTGTCGATGCCATCAAGACATCGATGTTTGCCTCATGCGCTGTCATTTTGTCTCGGCGATGGCTCAACGTTACATGGGATGCTACATTTTCAAGCATCATCGACCAGTCGACAGCTGAATCGCCGCCGCCTAAAACGACCACTTTTTTATCGCTGAAAACAGTCAGGTCCTTAACTCCATAATGAAGCGTTTTGCCTTCAAAAGCTTCACAGCCTTCGACTGCCAATTTACGCGGCTGGAATGCCCCAACTCCCGCAGTCAACAAAATAGCTTTTGTGTAATGCAGACCTTTGTCCGTCTGAATGACAAAATGATCTCCGTGGCGTTCTGCGGCTGTTACGGTTTCTTCCAGACAAATTTCCGGATCGCCGTATTTTGCTTGCTGGACTAGATTGTCCACCAAATCTTTTGCCAACACTTTTGAAAATCCACCTACATCGTAAATGAATTTATCCGGGTACAATTCAGTAAGCTGTCCGCCAAGCTGCGGCAAACTATCCAAGATTTTTACTTTCATTTTGCGCATACCGCCGTAAAAGGAAGCAAACAAGCCAGTTGGCCCGCCGCCGATAATCGTTATATCAAAAACTTCGCGTTCTTCCATTTATAACACTCCTAATCTACTCAATAACTATATCCTATCATATTTACCCCAGATTCACGCCATTGGACTTATGACGGAAATTCAAAAAATAAAAGTTTGAATTATCTGTATTTTATTCGTAAACTGAAGGATGGATACATAAGAAAGGATGAGTGCAGTGGATTTAGGAATCAAAGAAAAAATTGTAATCGTGATGGCTTCAAGCAAAGGGCTCGGCAAAGCAACAGCGCTGGAATTTGCAAAAGAAGGCGCGACAGTGATCATCTCAAGCCGCAATCAGCAATCCCTAGACGAAACAGCCGCTGAAATTAAAGAGGCTTCTGGAAACCAGCAAGTATTTCCGCACGTTTGCGATATCTCCAAAGAAGAAGACATCCAGAAACTGGTCCAATTCGCAGCTGATCAATTCGGCCGGATTGATGTGTTGATCAATAACACAGGCGGGCCAAAAGCCGGCGGGTTCGACGCAGTGGAAGATGCTGATTGGTATAAGGCATTCGACCAGAATTTATTGAGCTATATCCGCACCTCCCGCGCCGTTCTTCCTTATATGAAGGAACAGCAGTTTGGACGCATCATCAACATTTCTTCTTCTTCAACGAAAGAAGTGATTGATGGCTTGATCCTATCCAACACACTTCGTGCAGGAATGATCGGTTTTGCGAAAACCCTTGCGCGCGAAGTCGCAGGTGACAACATTCTCGTCAACACAGTTGGACCTGGCCGCTTTGCAACAGACCGGGTGGCGGAATTGGATCAGATCGCAGCAGACAAACAAGGCGTATCTGCAGAAGAAATCTCTAAGAAAAGTCAATCGTCTATTCCCGCTGGCCGCTACGGAGAACCGGAAGAATTTGCGAAAATCATTGTTTTTCTAGCTTCGGCAGCCAACTCTTACATGACCGGCCAATCGCTTGTCGTAGAAGGCGGTTCATTAAAAGCTCTATAATGTGCCAAATGATTATACAGCCAACCCAAAAATCGATATACTGGAAAATGAACCAATTATAAAGGAGATGTTTTAGAATGGCTAAAAAAGGACACATCCACATGGAAAACGGCGAAATCATCGAATTCGAACTTTTCCCGAACGAAGCACCTAACACAGTTGCAAACTTTGAGGAGCTTGCAAACTCTGGCTTCTATAACGACGTAACATTCCACCGCGTAATTCCTGGCTTCGTAAGCCAAGGCGGCGACCCAACCGGCACTGGTGCTGGCGGCAGCGGCAAAACAATCAAATGCGAAACTGAAGGCAACCCGCATAAGCACCAAGCAGGAAGCTTATCAATGGCGCATGCCGGTAAAGACACTGGCTCAAGCCAATTCTTTATCGTTCACGCACCACAGCCACACCTTGACGGAGTCCACACTGTTTTCGGACAAGTGACTTCAGGATTGGAAACGGCTAAAGCAATGAGCAATGGCGACAAAATGACAAAAGTTCACGTCTTTGACGAAGAATAAGCCAATAAGCTTAACCGGCCAGGATTTCATCCTGGCCGGTTTTTTCTTTGATTTGTATCCTGATCAAGCGAAAAAAATAGCACGATAAACTAGTTAACTGTTAGAAAATTGAAAAACACCAACCGTTCTGAATCTATCGCCAGAACGGTTGGTGTTTGGAATTTTCCAGAAATACGCGCCGATGCGCCAAAATAAGATTCTTCCAACAAAAAAGCAGAAAAAAATACGCCCGCAGGCGCATTTTTCTACAATACTTTGCTTAAGAACGCTTTTGTCCGCTCATGCTGCGGGTTGCCAAACAATTCTTTCGGCACATTTTCTTCCACGATATATCCGCCATCGATAAACAATACACGGTCACCCATTTCAGCTGCAAATCCCATCTCATGCGTCACAACGACCATGGTCATGCCTTCACGCGCCAACTGTTTCATGACATCGAGTACGTCCCCCACCATTTCCGGGTCAAGTGCAGACGTCGGTTCATCAAAAAGCATGATCTTTGGATCCATCGCCAATGCCCGGGCGATTGCCACGCGCTGTTTTTGGCCGCCTGACAGTTCCCCCGGATAAGCTTTTGCTTTTTCCCGCAAACCAACTTTATCAAGCAGCTCATAGGCTTTCGCTTCACTCGCTTTTCTGTCGCTTTTCTTCACTTTCATCGGTGCCAGAATGACATTTTCCAATACCGACTTATGAGGGAACAAATTGAATTGTTGAAACACCATTCCGACGTCCTGGCGAATTTTATTGATGTCTATTTTAGGATCCGTGATGTCAACACCTTCTATATAGACATGTCCGCCCGTAATTTCTTCCAACCGGTTCAAGCAGCGCAGAAATGTACTTTTCCCTGAACCGGATGGGCCGATTACACAGATGACTTCTTTTTCTTCTACCACAGTGCTCATGTCTTTTATGACTTCCAGGTTGCCGAATGATTTTTTCAAATTTTCCACTCTGATCATTGTCATCGCAAAACAAACTTCCTTTCTACAAAGCTCGCCAGCATGGAGAGCAGATATATGACCACAAAGTAAATAATCCCTAAGATCAAGTACACATTAAAAGCATCAAATGTGGCACTGGCCTGGATACGGCCTTCTTGCGTCAAATCCGCCACTCCAATAACCGATAACAGCGACGTATCCTTCAATGAAATAATCGCCTGGTTGGTGATGGTCGGCAGCATTCGTCTGAAAGCCTGAGGTAAAATGATATAGCGCATGTTCTGTGTTGAATTCAGTCCCAGTGAACGCGCCGCTTCTGTTTGTCCTTTATCAATCGATTGAATACCCGCACGGATAATTTCAGAGAAGTAAGCACCTGCGTTAATGGCTACTGTTACGATCCCAGCCGTCGTATTGTCCAGCGAGATAAAGTCCAAGGAGTTTAGGCCGAAATAGATGAAGAACAACTGGACGATAAACGGCGTGCCCCGAATGGCATCGACAAAGATTTTCGCAATCCAATTCAGTATTTTCAGCGGCGCCAACCTGAATAGCGCCACCACTAAACCGATCAGGAATCCGATTACAATAGCAATGGCAAAAATATAGAGCGTAACTTGCAGCCCTTCCATTAAATATGGAAAAGCGTTGATAATTGTATCCATACTCACATCCCCTTTGCATCAAAAAATGCAGCGCGCTTCTGCGCGCTGCATCCATTTTTATTCTGCTGCGATATACTTCGCTAGAATTTCATCGTATTCTCCGCTGTCGCGCAATTCCTGGAGACCTGCATTGATTTTCTCAAGAAGCTCTGCATTTTCCCCTTTTAATACCGCGATGCCGTATTGGTCACCGGTTAAGCGCTCACCTGCTGTTTTCAGATCAAGCCCGCTTTCAGCAATGGCATAAGCGATAACGGGATAATCTTCAAGCAATACATCAGCATTGCCGTTTGACACTTCCTGGAACATGGAAGGGCTGTCTTCAAATTGAGTAATTGTGTAACCATGCTCAGCTTCGTTGTCACGGGCAAATTGAGCACCTGTCGTTCCACTCTTAACCGCTACTGTCTTGCCTTCCAAATCTTCCAAGGCTGTAATGTCCGTGTTGCCTTCAGCTACCACCAGTGATAAACCGGCATCAAAGTACGGGTCAGAAAAGTCGACCACTTCTTTGCGTTCATCGGTAATACTCATACCAGCAATTGCTACATCCAATTGGCCAGCCTGCAAAGCAGGGATGATGCCGCCGAAATCCATCGGGCTGAATTTAATTTCGAATCCTTGGTTTTCAGCAATCGCATTGATCAAATCAATATCGATTCCTGTATATTCGCCATCCACTTCAAATTCGAATGGCGGATAAGTTGTATCGATCCCCACTGTATAAGTTTCCCCTTCAGTGCCGCCTTCCCCGCCTGTTGAACCTTCTTCACTTTCATCGGATCCGCAGGCAGCAAGTACGAGCAGCATTGCTAATAGTAGTGCTAAAAGACTCCATTTCTTCATCTTAGTTCCCCCTTGTTTTTGCATATCAGTCATTCTAAAGAATAATATATCATAATTTTCTCAATTCTAGTACCTTTGAGAGAAAATAACCACTATTCAATAAAGTTATGCAGTACTAATTAACCGTCTGGCTGTTGGACTGCTCTCTTTTTGCGCAGCCTGTTAAATAAACGGATATTATGAACCAAGGTTTTTAAAACAGCATAAGTGGGAATCGCAATCAGAATACCGATAAATCCATACAATGCACCGGCAATCATCAGCAGTAAAATAATCGTCAGTGGATGGATGTTCAGGCGATTGCCCATGATATTCGGTGTCACAAGATTGCCTTCAAGCTGCTGGACAACGAGCAGCACAAGGATGACTTTTATTGCCATCCACGCATCTCCACTCATCAAAGCGACAAATAAAGCAGGAATGATGCCGATGAGCGGTCCGAGGAAAGGCACAATAATCAAGAACATTGCGAAGATCGACAGACTCAAAGCGTAATCCAATCCGATAATCAAATAACCAATGTACATCAAGGTTCCCACTACAGCAGCGACAATCGCCTGGCCCACTATAAACGCAGACAATGTCTGATCGACATCCTTCAATACTTTTTCACCTTCAAGCTTGTGTTCTTCCGGTAAATACTTTATTAAATGAGGAATGAATTTTTCATCATCCTTCAATAGAAAGAACAGCACAAACGGGACAACAATGAGGACAATTGCAATATTCATCAACATCGTCAAAATGTTCATCACATTATTCAGCAGTCCTTCTGAAAGGTTCTCCAAGTAATCCAAAGCCCATGCTTTTATCTCCGGACCTGAAACTCCGCCCAGCTGAAAACCGGACAGGATGTTGTTTGATTCCTCCGTCACTTCTTCAACGGTTCCCGGCGCCAGGTCTGCGAGACTCTCGACCTGGTTGGTAACCAATGGACCCAAAAAGTAAATCAGAATAGATAAAGTTAAAATAATGACGGTAAAAACGATTCCGATTCCAGCAATTTTAGGTACATAGCGCATCAACCATTTTACAAAAGGCCGCAGCAAATAATAAAGCAGGCCCCCGATCAGGACCGGCGCAAAAATGGTAGCGATGACGATCTGAAGCGGCTCAAAAATATAATCAATCTTGCCAAGAAAAAACAAGGTCACTGAAACCAATAAAATCGCTGTCGTATATTCAAAAAATGGTTTTCTAATCCACATACTTGCTTCTCCTTTTCCAATGGTTATCGTATTTTCTGCACACAAAAAAGCGAAAGCAAAAAGAAACTTTGCCTTCGCTTGATGTGATGCCCTTATTTATCTTCTTCAAGTTCCCGCATTTCTTTATGGGTTTGCGGAAATGCATTGGCCTGCCATTCATCACGGTAGGCAGAGTCTAACTGGGACAAGCCCTGTTCAGCAGAATCTTCCAGAGCTTCAACACTTTCACGTTGATCCACTTCATTGCTGTTGCGCATATCCATATCTTCTCTTACCTGCACTGAATTTTTCTCCTGGTATGCTTTATAAACAAAAATTCCAGAGGCCGCTGCAAGCGCGCTGCCAATCAGTGTATTCATTGTCGACTTTTTCATCAAAATCCCTCCAAAAATACGTGGTTTTTTTCTCACTTCTTCTTGTATACCCTATATATGATTTTTTAACTAGGTACTTATAATTTTTTTATTTCTTCCTAATTTCAATCGGCAGCCTTAAGTATTCCAAAATTACCTTATTAAGCTTTGCAATAAACTTATGGAACGGAACCTTGTATACTGAAGAGGAATAGATAAGGAGGACGCTTATGGCAGTTAATCAGCAGCTACTTGGATGGCGATTAAGCAACTATAAGAGTTTTTATCAAGCTTTACAGGAAAAACTGCACCCCTTGACTCCCGTCGCCCATCGTGGTCTGTGGAATCCCGCGCCAGAGAATTCGCTCCCTTCCATTCAACATTGCATCGACCGCAAAGTCTATTTGATTGAATTGGACATGCGATTGACCAAGGACGGACACATTATTCTCATGCACGACGCTACTGTAGACCGGACGACGAACGGTACCGGAGAAATAGATCAGCTGACATTAAAAGAAATAAAAGAATTGTCGTTAAAAGAATTGAACGGCGGCCCCAATGCGAAAATTTCAACTGAAAAAGTGCCTACTCTTCTCGAAGTTCTGCCAATGATTAAAGGAAAAGCCATGATCAACGCCGACAAAGCTTGGGATTTACGGCACGAACTTTATGAACTGGTAGAGAAGCACGACCTCTTAGATCACTTCATGCTGAAAAGCGACAAACCGGTTGAGCAATTGAAGGACTTTTTTGAATCGAAACCACGAAACATGTGCTACATGCATAAACTGAATGACCAAAATCTTCATCAACTCGACCTGTTGCTCAATGAGATTTCGCCAATCGCAATCGAATTGATTTTTTATACAGAGGAGGATGAGGTGATTTCCGAAGCTGTCGTCAGCAAACTTAAAAACCAAACGAATTTATGGGGCAACGCCCTTGATTTTGCTGAAAACGCCCGGCGCTCGGATGCTCTTTCGCTATTAGACCCCGATAAAGGCTGGGGATGGTTCATCGACCGCGGCTTTAGCCTGATTCAGACCAATTATCCGCTGCAGTTCATGGACTATGCGGAAAAAAAATCAAATAAATGAACCCGGCTGTGTTTTAAGCCGGGTTCACTTCTGTCAGGAGTTCTTTTACTTTTTCGCCCACCTGGCTTGCGGAAGCCGGATTTTGCCCCGTCACCAACCGCCCTGATTCAATCACACAGGATGTGAACGGCACTTGAGAGATTTGAAATAAAGTTCCTTGTTCTTTCAAGTTTTGCTCCAGGGAAAAAGGAATATCGCGATACATTCCCATGATTTTTTCTTCAAAATCCGAAAAGCCGGTCACGACATGCCCCGCCAGTAAATTACGGCCATCAGATAAAGGAATGTTCAACAAAGCACTCGGTCCATGGCATACAGCAGCCACTACCCCACCTGCTTCGTAGATCGAGGCAGTCAGTTTCTGCAAGCTTGGGTTATTCGGAAAATCGATCATCGTACCATGGCCGCCGGTAAAATAAATAGCCGCATAATCATGTGCCTTTACCTGCTCTGGCGTCAGCGGTTTCTTCAATTTGCCCATCAGCTCATCGTCTAAATAATAGTGGCGCGTCTGCTTATGGACGACCGCTTCCATCAAACTGAGCGGGTCAATCGGCACGCGGTTGGAAGCGGTGCTAATGATATCCACGTCAAAATAATCTTTTATTTCATGGTAAAAATCAGTCATTTCCCGAAGCCACAGCCCCGTTTTTTTCCCCTTGATCCCAACATTGGCTTCATTCGTCACAACAATGAGGATTTTTTTCATGTTCGTCTCCTTTCCCAAATCAGTTTCAAGTATTTTATCTTTTATTCCCCTTCTGGTAGAAAACTACTCTTAGAGCTCTTTTATACTCATTATTTTATTTTTATAACATTTTATTGTTACTTTATACTTTTATTCGTGGTAAAATAAGATCAAATAGGGAGGGATAAATATGAAGACTTTATTGTCTTTAATTGCAGCTGCCATCCTGATGTTCAGTTCGTTTTTATCTCCCGCCAAAGCGATTGTTTTGTTTGATGACGTCTTTGCCACTCACCCGTTCGCTTTTGAAATCGCTTATTTGTACGAAGAAGGAATCATCAATGGCTATCCGGATGGAACCTTCAGACCGAATGATCCTGTTACCCGTGCCCATGCTGTCGCCATGATCGGACGTGCCTTGAATCTGGACGACACATCCCGTTCAACGGGGTTTAGAGATGTTCCCGCAAACCATCCGTTTTCCGGTTACATCGCTTCCGCTGTTGAAGAGGAGATCATTGTCGGTTTTCCGAATAATTATTTCCGTCCAAATTGGACTGTCACCCGAGCCCAGACTGTGACTATGCTGGACAGAGCTTTTTATTTCCCTGAAGCGCCGGATAATACTTTTCGGGACATGAGGGAAAACCATTTTGCTTTTGATGCCGTATCAAGACTTGCTTATCAAGGAGTCGCACGCGGCTATCCGGACAATACTTTCCGCCCTGACACTCCGGTAACACGTGCTCAATTTTCTGCATTTCTCGCCCGTGCCATCGAACCTTCTTTCATTCCTGAAAAACAGGAATTATTGATGACAGCCAATGATATTCTGGCTGAACTGCAAGCGGAGGATTTCGGTGATGTCGCAGCTTATGTCAGCTCTACAGAGGGATTGACGTTTTGCCCTTACAGTGGTGGTTGCATCGACAATGGCGGAGTGACTTTCACCAAAGCCCAACTTCCCAACTTCATGAATGATGCCAATGATTATTTATGGGGTTATCAGGACGGCAGCGGTTTTGAGATTAAATTGACGCCTGCTGAGTATTACGATGAATACTTGATGGATGCGGAATATACCACTAAAGAACGCTATGGACGCACCATCCAGCCAACTACACATGAATTTATTCACCGAGTGTACCCTGAAGCAACCATTGTCGAGTACTACTTCCCTGGAACTGATCAATATGACCAAATGGACTGGCAGAGCTTGAACATGGTATTCGAGAAGAACAGCAACGGTGACTGGGTATTGGTGGCGATCATTAATGACCGCTGGACCATTTAACCCAAAATAGACAAAATAGACAAAGAAAGACCCGGCATTCAACTGCCGGGTCCTTTTTCATTTTCCTTACTTTGTTTCAACAGGACCGTTAAAGCCGCTGCGAATTTTTCATTGTCTTCGGGACGCCGTTTTTTCGGCCCTTTCATCCGGCCGCCGCCTTGCCGGATTTTTTTGGCGACATGTCGGCCATGGAGCAGTTGCTCGATGTTTTCATCTGAATAGACGCGGCCATTCTGATCGATTGGAATGCCTCTTTTTGCAAGCACCATAGCGGCAAGGCCGTAATCCTGGGTGACGACAATATCGCCTTTTTTGACCCGGTTGACCAGCACAAAGTCGACTGCATCCGCGCCTTTTGATACCGTGATGGTTTCTGCCCCTTCTCTGTGCATTTCATGGGAAGTGTCGCAAATCAAGATGACTGGAAGCCGGTAGCCTCTAGCCAAATCGATGGTTTGGGTGACCACCGGACAGCCATCTGCATCAATGAGAACTTTAACCATTCGTGTCCGCTCCTTTCGCCATCTCATCCACCAGTTTCTCCGCTGCTCTCCTGTAAAGATTGCTGGTATGAACCAATGATGCGATGAGCAGGACGCGCTCCAGTTCCTCCGATTCATCAGCACCCGCCACCTGTTCAGCAGCTTCTTCCGATTGGCGCTTTAAGCCTGCTTCGAAAATCTCTGCATTGCCTTGCTGAAGATTTAAGTAACTGCTGTAAAACTGCTCCAGATCCAACTCTTTTTGTGCCGCCTTTTCATTGATGCCATGCAGCACCTGCTTGACGTCATTGATCGATAATGCGCTTTTCATCTGATAAATCAAACTGATCAGCATAATGTGGTTGCGGCTGTATTTTTTGTTTTGGACCGGATAGAACAACTTCCCTTTGGCATAATTATTAATCATGGTCTTCGTCAGGATTTTTTCATCTGGATACCGTTTCGACTCGGCAAAACTGGTTTCGAATAATTGAATGACCTGATCGATATACAGATCGATCTTCGGAATGTCTTCCGGCAGAACCTGATTATGGAAAGCCATCGATTTGATGATTTCATCAGCTTTTCCCATGTACTTCCACGCTCCCTTGCGGTGTTTCATACTAGTTATTTTACCCCATTATCAAATTTTCTCCAAACTTGACTCCGTTTATCAATGCGAGTATCGTTATACATAGTTTCAATAACTACATAAAACGAGGAGTTGCTTTACATGACTGCTTATATCCGAGAACCTTTTAATGCATTGTCCCATTTAGCTGGAGCTGTTTTATCCCTCGCTGCACTTTTAGCGATGGTCATCAAAACCGCTTATGCCAATGCACCCGCTTTGCATGTAACAGCTGTCGCTATTTTCGGCATCAGTTTGATTTTATTGTATACGGCTTCCACCATTTATCATTCAGCCATTTCAGATCCGCACATCATCGCTTTTTTGCGAAAACTTGATCATTCCATGATCTTCGCGTTGATTGCAGGCTCTTATGTCCCATTTTGTCTGATCGCTTTAGGCGGAACGCTCGGCTGGACCTTATTCTCCCTTGTCGCCGTATTGGGAATAAGCGGCATTCTCTTTAAAATGGTCTGGTTCCATTCGCCAAGATGGCTGTCGACCGCAATCTATATCGCCATGGGCTGGATCATCATTTTCGCAGTAGTGCCATTGGCTGACAGCTTGTCGCTGACAGGTCTGCTGCTGCTTGTCGCTGGCGGTGTTTCCTACACAGTAGGCGGTATCATATATGGAATAAAACCTAATTTTCTGTCTTCCAAGCACCTTGGATTTCATGAGATCTTCCACCTCTTCATTCTTTTGGGAAGCCTTTGCCACTTCTTGGCTGTTTATTTTTATGTATTGTAAAAAGAAAAGCGGAAGCGGCCGTGTAGTCCTGACAAGCGCTGGAAGCTTTACCGGGAATGGCGTTCTTTGCCAGTCTTGGTAAAGCTGAAGCGACTCGAGGGACTGGGCGCTGGAGTCTGGACAATAGAGAAAAGCGGAAACGGCCGTGCAGCTCTGACAGGGGTAAGACGGTCTGGCAAAGCGGCGTGTTTACAGCCGCACAGCCAGAGTGGCTTACATCCCGAAGAGCTGGGCGCTGGAGTCTGGACAATAAAGAAAAGCGGAAGCTGTCCAAGAGCAGAAGCCCAATAAAAATCAGCAACACGAAACATTCAAAATAAACTGTCAGAATGATATGATAAGAGGTATACCATCTGAGAGGGGCTTTCTTATGAAAAATCTGGATTCACAGCAAACTGATATGGCAACCGTTTTATATGAAGCCTACATCAACAGGCAAACAATTCCGAAAGAGCAAATTCCAGCCTCTTTGGAAAAGAACCAGGCTTATGCAATCCAGCATGCGGTTACGGATACTAAAACCCGGAATGGGCAAGAGGAATTAAGAGGCTATAAAATCAGCCTGACCAGCAAAGAAACACAGGACCTATTCCAATCGGAAACTCCTTTGTATGGTGCGCTGACTACTTCCGCTTTATCGGATGGCATCATTGAATTGGATTCGATGTCTTCTCCTTTAATTGAGATCGAATTGATTTTTATTGCGAAGGAAGACTTATCGGCAACGGACGATGTTCAGGCGCTTCTGGAGAAAACCCAAGTGGCACCTGGCATCGAAGTCCCCGATTCCCGATACGATGACTGGTTCCCAAAAATCAGCCTTGGGCAAGTAGTCGCAGACAGTGCAGTTGCAGGGAAAATCATCGTCGGCCAGCCACTGGATAGCATCAGCTACAGCCAGCTTGAGCGGCTGCCTGGCAAACTAAGCTTAAATGGAAAGGAAATTGCGGGAGACACTTCTGCTGAAGTCCTGGGTCATCCCGTAAATGCACTGCAATGGCTGGTCAAGGAATTGGATGGCCACGGGTTGACAGTAAAAAAAGGAATGGCCATTTCATCAGGCACTTTCATTTTGCCGAAGACGCTGGAGAGAGGGCTTTACGAAGCCAGCTACGGCGAGCTCGGCTCAGTCACTTTAACTGTTAAATGACGATAAAAAAAGGGTCCGCAAAATTTTT
>NZ_JASDCT010000009.1:0-110074 GCF_030407735.1 Planococcus sp. APC 3900
TTCTAAACCTTTTGACGATGTCATTTAAATCGCTCCTTCTTCAGTTTGATTCATCATTCCAAAAAAAAATGCAGAATGATGTCTCATCTGCGTTTATGAACTTCTGTTTTTATTCCCTTACTTAGCCATTATAATCAACTTTGTAGAATTTGTGAATGGAAACGCTTATAGAATTTAAATTTCCTTTCAAAATCCATGGAAATACCCGGTATTATCCAACGATAACCCGGGTATTTTTCATTTTTTTGTGGATTATTCGGTAAATGAATGGCTTATACATTTTCTGAGTAGGACTAAAAAGCATCGTAAACCCGACTGCATCAGAAATGAAGCCTGGTGTCAGCAACAAAATACCGCCCACCAGAATGAATGCCGCATTCAATAATTGATCCCCAGGAGCTTGAAAACTATTCATGCCATCCTGGATATCCTTTAATGCTTTTAGACCTTGCTTTTTGGCAAGAAAAGCGCCAAGCAAGCCGGTCGCCACAATGATTGCCATTGTTGCAAAGAATCCGAGCTTGCCTCCAGCCCAAATCAGCAAAGCCAATTCCAAAGTCGGTACTATGATCAAGGCCAAGAAAATCCATTTCATCATGTTGACCGGCCTCCTTCTTCTTTACTTTCCTTTGATGCTTTAACGGAGAGCAAAACTCCCTGCTAACTGATTCTCTATTACTTAAAGGACACTCGCGTGGCCATGATAAACTATGCCGGTTTCCGCATCCATTGTAATATCATAGTTGTTCTTAATCAATGAAGTTGCTTCTTTGACACCAACGATTACCGGAATGCCAAGGCTCAAACCGACAACTGCGGCATGGCTCGTCAATCCGCCTTCTTCTGTAATGAGGCCAGCACACTTATTAATAGCCGGCATCATGTCGCGGTCGCTGCCGATCGTAACAATGATTTTGCCTTCTACATCGACTGCCAGCGCTTCTTCTGCGTTTTTGACCACAACAGTTTCACCGAAAGCGACTGTTTTGCCGATTCCCTGTCCTTTTGCAAGGATATCGCCGATTACATGCACTTTCATCAAGTTGGTCGTTCCGGCTTGCCCGACTGGAACGCCCGCCGTAATGACGACAAGATCACCGTGTTTGACATAGCCGTGTTTCAAACTTTCATCCACAGCTTTTTCCAGCAATTCATCCGTCGATTCAACAGACGACCCGACGATTGGCTGAACGCCCCAAACCAATGTTAACTTACGAGCAGGTATATCGGAAGACGTGACAGCAATGATTGGCGCTCCCGGACGGTATTTGGAAATCATTTTAGCAGTTGTTCCGCTTTCCGTCGGTGCAATGATCGCCTGAACTTTCAAGTTCAGTGCAGTGTAGGCAACTGCCTGTCCAATCGCTTCAGTCATATTCGACTCTTTTTCTTTTCTTCTGGTTGAGACGATTTGTTTATAATTCAGTGCCGCTTCCGTTGTTTCTGCGATGCGGTGCATTGTTTCAACAGATTCGATCGGATACAGCCCCGCTGCCGTTTCACCTGACAACATAATAGCGTCTGTGCCATCAAAAATTGCATTGGCCACATCACTTGCTTCTGCACGTGTCGGACGTGGATTGCGTTGCATGGAATCGAGCATCTGTGTAGCTGTAATAACCGGTTTTCCAGCGCTGTTGCATTTATCGATCAATGACTTCTGAACCAATGGCACTTCTTCTGCCGGAATTTCTACACCAAGATCTCCGCGCGCCACCATCAGACCGTCAGATACCATGATGATTTCATCAATGTTGTCGACGCCTTCCTGGTTTTCGATTTTCGGGATGATTTGGATATGGGCTCCGCCGTTTTTCTCAAGAAGCCCTCTGATGTCTAAGACAGCGGCAGCATTTCTGACAAAAGAAGCAGCTACGAAGTCAACTTTTTGTTCAATACCGAATAAAATATCCTGGGCATCTTTTTCAGTGATTCCCGGCAACTGAACTGAAACTCCTGGAACATTGACGCCTTTTTTGGTTTTCAAAGTTCCGGCATTTTCAACTATCGTGTGGATAATTCCATTTGCTTTATCCAGGCTTTCCACGCGCAGTTCAATCAGTCCGTCATCAAGCAAAATGATAGATCCAGCATCTACATCTTCAATCAATTGATCATACGTAATAGAGAATCTTTCAGGAGTCCCCACTACTTCCGTCATGGAGATTTCAATTTTTTGGCCCGTTACCAATTCGATTGAATCGTTCTCCATTTGATGCGTACGGATTTCCGGCCCTTTTGTGTCCAATAGGATGCCGACAATTTTACCCGCTTTATCTGCCGCTTCACGGATCCGTTTGATGCGCAGTGCATGCTCTTCATGGTTGCCGTGTGAAAAGTTCAAACGGGCGACGTTCATTCCCGCTTCAATTAAACGTTCAAGCAGTTCAGGTGATTCACTTGCTGGTCCGATTGTGCAGACGATTTTCGTTTTTCTCAATAAACTCACTCCATTTACCGTATTAAATTGCCAATTCTTTAGATAAAGTATACAAACTCATATCCGCATTATGCTCTGCAGTGAATGCTTCTGTCATATCATAGTCTACCACCTGATGATTTTTCATGCCAATAGCTCGTCCTCCAGCACCGGTAAGCAAAACTTCCACTGCCCGTGCGCCAAACAAACTGCCAAGGACACGATCTCGGGCAGTCGGTGATCCACCGCGTTGAATATGGCCGAGTACCGACACGCGTGTTTCTATATCCGCCTTCTCTTTAATGAGCTCAGCCAGTTCATTGCCGCCCATGACTCCTTCCGCCACAATGATGATGCTGTGGCGCTTGCCTCGGTTGCGGCCTTTTTGGAGACGATCGACCATGTCATCGATATCATAGCTGTCTTCCGGAATGAGGATGGTTTCTGCACCGCCGGCCAGACCTGCCCACAAAGCCAAATCACCGGCATCGCGGCCCATCACTTCGACGATGAACGTCCGTTCGTGGCTTGTCGCGGTATCACGGATTTTATCAATCGCTTCGATAACAGTATTCAATGCCGTATCAAATCCAATGGTGTAGTCGGTTCCCGGAATGTCATTGTCGATGGTTCCCGGAACGCCTACGCATGGAAATCCTCTTTTTGTCAATGCCATCGCTCCACGATAAGAACCGTCGCCCCCAATGACTACTAGCCCTTCAAGACCTTCTTTGCGCATGTTTTCAATCGCTTTTAATTGGCCTTCTTCGGTGCGAAACTCCTCGCAGCGTGCGGAATATAATTTAGTTCCGCCACGCTGGATAATGTCTCCCACATCTCCTGCTTCCAGCTTTTTGATGGTGCCTTCGATCAGGCCCTGATACCCGGAATAAACCCCAGCTACTTCAATGCCATGGAAAATCCCTTTACGGACAACTGCCCGAACAGCTGCATTCATGCCCGGCGAATCTCCTCCGCTGGTCAACACTCCAATTTTCTTCATTGATATACCCCTCCTGCAGTCCATTTACTCTGTTTACCTTACCACGCCAAGGCGTTGCTGTCAGTCCTGAATAGCCTTCAAACTTGTTAAGATTTTGTTTGCAAAATCCAAAGCTTATTTAATTCAGGTGCCTCAATTTTCCGAAAACAAAAAGAACCGCCGAGGCGGTTCTCCATCATTCACTGAAAACACCGATTGATTTGAACTTCCGGTAACGCTGGTCAATCAGTTCTTCAGAGGTCATGCCATTCAATTCCTCAAGGGAACGGCGGATCGCCTCAGAAATGATTGCCGCCTGCCGCTGTGGATCATGATGTGCACCACCGCGCACTTCCGGAATCATGTGTTCAATTATCTTCATTTCCAACAAGTCGGGTGCAGTGATTTTCATGGCTTCAGCTGCTGTTTGCGCAAGAGCCGAATCTTTCCATAAAATCGATGCCGCGCCTTCAGGCGAGATAACCGAGAAAGTTGAGTTTTCCAGCATCAAAATCTGGTTGCCGACGCCAAGTGCCAATGCGCCCCCGCTACCTCCTTCACCGATGACAATAGATAGGACAGGAACTTCCAGCCCGGCCATTTCCACAAGGTTCCGCGCAATCGCTTCGCTTTGCCCACGTTCTTCAGCTGCTTTACCCGGATACGCCCCTTTCGTGTCTATCAGGCAAATGATCGGACGCTTGAATTTCTCCGCCTGCTTCATCAAGCGCAAAGCTTTCCGGTAGCCTTCAGGATGCGGCATGCCGAAATTCCGTCTGACATTCTCTTTCGTATCTTTGCCGCGCTGATGGCCGATAATCGTAACCGGCTGGCCGTGAAAAGAAGCGATTCCACTGACGATCGCTTCATCGTCCCCGTAAAGGCGATCGCCATGCAATTCGATAAAGTCATTAAAAATCAATGGGATATAGTCGAGAGTAGTCGGCCGTTCCGGATGGCGAGCCACTTGGACACGGTCCCAAGGTTTCATGTTTTCGTATATCTCTTCTTCAAGCTTGGAGAACCTGTCTTCCAGAGACTTGATTTCCGAACTCAAATCAACTTCGGCATTCGCTGTATACTCCTTCAGCTCTGAGATTTTTGTTCTCAGCTGAATAAGCGGTTCTTCAAAAGGCATTGTTTTTTTTCCGTTTTTCTTAGCCATTGGTCACGGCTCCTTTCGTGTGGAGACGCACAATCGTCGCCAGCGTATCTTTCATTGACGCCCGGTGAACGACTGCATCCAGTTGTCCGTGGGCCAGTAAAAATTCAGCAGTCTGAAAGTCTTCCGGCAATTTCTCGCGCACGGTCTGTTCAATAACCCGGCGTCCTGCAAAACCGATCAATGCTTTTGGTTCAGCGATATTGATATCCCCCACTGATGCAAAACTTGCGGAAACGCCGCCTGTTGTCGGATGCGTCAGAACTGAGACAAAAAGCAGGCCTTCGTTGCTGTGGCGTTTCAAAGCCACACTGGTTTTTGCCATCTGCATCAACGACAGAACGCCTTCTTGCATACGTGCTCCACCGCTCGCTGTAAAAATGATAAAAGGCAATTTGCGCTCAGTAGCTGCTTCAATGGCACGCGTAATCTTCTCTCCAACAACCGACCCCATAGAACCCATCCGGAAATGGGAATCCATAATCGCTACTACAATCGGATGGCCAAACAGCTGGCCGGTACCAGTCAAGACCGCTTCATTCAAACCGGTTTTTTCACTGTCTGCCTGGACTTTTTCTGTATAGCCAGGAAAGCCGAGTGGGTTTTCCGATTTTAAATGATCGTCCATCGATTCGAAGCTTCCGGCATCCAGCAAACTATTGACACGTTCATAAGCAGTCATCTTAAAATGATGGTCGCATTTTGGACAAACCTTATTATTTTTATCTAAATCCTTCGTCAATGTAATTTCTTTACAGGAAGGACATTTAGTCATCAAGCCTTCTGGGACATCCTTTGCAGATTTCGTAGGTATGGTCGCCTCTTTGCTGTCTTTATTGCGTTTAAAAATATCACGAATCATTGCCATTGCGTATTCTCTCCTTTTGTAGCCATTCATTCCAGGCCCGAAACTCCCGAACGGCCGTCTCTGCATCTTGCTGCTCAATTGCAGTAAGTATATGGTTCATGTGTTCAATTTCATCAGAAGTGACAGTTCCATCATATGGATTTCCGCTGTATTGCTTCAATAGAAACCAGATTTTCAATGACAATCGATTGCCCGACAGCACCATCAGTTCACGGACAAAGTCTTCTCGCTGAAAGCTGTCGTTTGTAAGGTGCAGCCGAAAACTGTCCCAGACCTTCATTTGGCTGGCTGCTTCATTTTGGCAAATAGACTGGATCGCGGCCACTTCATGGAGCAAGCGCGTTTCCCAGACATCTTTATGCGACTGATTGTCCTGCAGGACGAACGTCGACAACACCTCAACCAATGTATGGTTGCGATGGTCAGACAGAAATGTACCTTCACCTCTGCGCGTTTCGATCAACCCAAGCAATTCCAAACTGCGCAATGCTTCCCGCAGCGTTGAGCGACCTACTTGCATGGTTTCGGCCAATTCCCTTTCAGATGGAATGCGGTCACCCGGCTTGATTTTTTCCTGCCGGATCATATCACGAATGTCCCTGACTATATCCAAATACCGTTTAGTTTGATTCATGACAGTTCCTCAGTTCCCATTTTTTTGAAAGTGGTCTGACCACTCATATTCTATACCTTACAAAAAAAATATGGCTACGTAAAGAAAAAACTGCTTTTCTTTTAGAAAAGCAGTCAGGTTTCTATATTCTTGCAGATAATCGCTGTTTTATGGTTGCGGTTTTCGACTTGCCCCTGAATTTCGAGGATGGCATGGGACTCAAGAAGAAGGTTGTATTTGGCATATTCTACTGGAAACAATGTGACAGAAGCTGGACCAGTTTCATCCACTAAGGTCACAAATGCCATAGCATCTCCTTTTTTTGTCCGGATCCGTTTAATATCTTCCACCATTCCAAGTACCCTAACCGATTCACGGTCCCGTTTTGTATGAAGTGATTTCAGTTCATTATAGGATTTCTGCCTTTCTTCTTTTTCCCGTTCAACCGGATGCTTAGACAAATAAAAGCCCAGCACTTCTTTTTCGTAATCGAGTTTCAGACTTTCCGGGAGTTCCGTTGCTTTGGTGTATTTCGGTTTCATGAAGCTCGACCCCATATCATCAAATAGGCCGGGGTCTTCATTCGGCTTAACCAGTTCAGCATGTTTGATGGCGCTATCCAGCGATGCCAGCAAAACACTGCGGTCATACCCAAAGTCATCCAAAGCTCCTGCTTTGATCAAGGGTTCAAACGATTTCCTGTTGAAATGCAAGGCTGAAATCCGTTCGGCAATATTGAACAGGCTGCTGAACGGCCCATCTTCTCTTGCGTTCAGCAACGCTTTGATCGTTGTTCCCGGAACTCCTTTTACCGCATTCAACCCAATCCGGATCTTGCCGTCTTCTACAGAAAAGGAATGGCGGCTTTGCTGAACAGAAGGCGGCAGCAATGGAATTTTATTATCTTTGATTTCCTGCAGCAACTGTCTCGTTTTATCCGCATTCCCCGCGCTGTTGCCCAACAACCCGGTATAGAAATGAACCGGATAATGGGTCTTCACATAGCTCAGCTGATAGGAAATGATGCTGTAGGCGACGGCATGGCTTTTCGGAAAACCGTAATCCGCGAAACGGACAATCAAATCGTAGACTTCTGATGCTTCCGCTTCTGTAAAACCTTTCGCTTTGGCTCCAAGGGCAAAATGCGCGCGTTCTTGATCCAAAATCTCGCGTTTCTTTTTGCTGACTGCACGCCGCAACAAGTCGGCTTCTCCCAAAGAAAAGCCGGCCATCTTCGCTGCAATGTGCATAATCTGTTCCTGATAAACGATGACGCCATAAGTCTCGCTTAAAATGGGTTCCAGAATCGGGTGGACATATTTCACAGTTTCCTGCTTGTGTTTCCGTCTTGCATATAACGGAATGAATTCCATTGGACCTGGCCGGAACAAAGCATTTACTGCGACGATGTCACCGAATGCCGTGGGTTTAATTTGACGGAGCGCCCCGCGCATGCCCTCGGATTCCAATTGGAAGACACCGGTTGTATCGCCAGCAGCCAGCAGCTTGAACGTTTCAGCATCCGTCAACGGAATATTCCGGTAGTCTATCCGTTTTTTCGTATCCCAATAAATCAAGTTGCGGATTTGTTCCAGGATCGTTAAATTGCGCAGACCCAAAAAGTCCATTTTCAGTAAGCCGATCGCTTCCAGTTCCTGCATAGGCCATTGCGTCAAATAAATGCCTTCATGCCCTTTTTCAATCGGGACATGGTCAACCAGCGGCGATGGACTTAAAATCACTCCTGCTGCATGGGTTGAAGCATGGCGCGGCAGCCCTTCCAATTTCAGTGCTGTCTTGAACCAAGTTTTGCGCTCTTCCCGCTCCATGATCCAGCTCTCCAAAGTCTGCGATTCTTTGAGGGCCAACCGGAGCGTAGTGCCTGGACGATTCGGAATCATTTTCGAAATCGCATCCAGCTCTTCAGCTTCAAAACCGAACACGCGGGCTGTATCACGGGCAACGGCTTTTGCCGATAAGGTGCCGAAGGTGATAATTTGGGCGGTTCGGACCGCTCCATATTTTTCCGCTACATATTCCACTACTTCGTGCCGTCTGTGATCCGCAAAATCAATATCGATATCGGGCAGCGTTACGCGTTCTGGATTCAAGAAGCGTTCAAACAGCAAACCGTGTTCGAGAGGATCCACATCTGTGATTTTCAGTGAATACGCCACAAGCGAACTGGCCGAAGATCCACGCCCAGGGCCTGTCATGATGCCCTGGTCTTTGGCATATTTCATGAAATCCGAAACAATGAGGAAATAATCGATAAATCCCATCGTTCCAATCACAGACAACTCATAATCCAATCGGTCCTGATAGTCCCGTGAATAGCCGGGGACCCGTTCAGCCAACCCCGATTTGCACAACTCTGCAATAAAAGCCGCTTTGTCGGTTTCTTTCGGCAATGGGAATACTGGCAGCAGTTGGCGGTTCATCGGAATCGTCAACTGGCAGCTTTTCAAGACATCCGCTGTTCGCTGGAACCATTCCGGACGGTCAGCGAACCAGGACTCGAACTCTTGTCGGCTCGGCACATAGGCATTGGTGTGCTCAGGTTTCTTTCTTTCCGGATCTTCCATCTTCAAGCCCTGGCCAATGGCCGATGCCACTTCATAGGCAAATGCATCTTGTTGGTGCAGGTAACGGCTTTCCTGTGAAGCGATAATCGGTAAGCCCATATTTTCGCAGATGCCGACAAATGCAGGTTCATGTTCCGATGTTATTCCGCCTGGCCGTTCAATGCTTCCAAAAGCTGCTGAGCCGAATAAATGCTTAACGTATTCAAATACCAGGCTGCGGTCGGTCAATAACCATTCTGTCTTATTGGGAATAACACAAATCAACCCTTCTCGATAGGCTTTGAGCCATTGCTCAGGGATGGCCTCTTTGTCTCTTGTCGACAAGGCACTGGAGATTTTCAGCAAATTGCCGTAGCCTTTATTCGATTGGGCATATAAAACGACCGGATAGGATTGCTCTTCGTATTCGATAGCCGCCGAAAGGCCGACCACCCCATGGATGCCGGCACGGCGGCATGCTTCCCAAAAAGGAAGAATACCATATAATTTGGTGTTGACGATTGCGGCTGAAGCGGCTCCTTGTTCCTTCAGATATGGGAAAAGTTCGTCAAGGCGTACCGTGCTTTTCAGCAAATCAGCCGATGTGCTTATATGCGGATAAACCATTGACAACCGACTCCCTCCTTAGTTTGCAGCAGCACAGATTTCGGCAAGGCGTGCGATAACCTGGTCAGCTTCCTGCCATGAATAAGCAGTTGCACCGGATGCCAACGGATGTCCTCCGCCTCCGAATTCCTTCGCTAGTGTATTGATGATCGGCCCTTTTGAGCGCAGGCGTACACGGATTTCAGTGTCTTCTTCAATCAAGATGACCCACGCTTTCATGCCTTTTACATTGCCGAGCGATCCGACCAGCAAAGAGGTGTCGGTTGCCGTTACGTCAAATTCCTTGAGAATATCCTTGGTGATTTTAACATGGGCCGCACCGTTTTTATCCATTTTGAAGTTTTGGTACATATAGCCCTGCAAATGCAATAATTTGCGGTCCATTTCATACATGCCGTTATGCAATGCGTTGCGGTCAAAATCGTATTTGATAAGTTCGCCTGCAACCGCAAATGTTTTTTGTGTCGTACTTGGGAACAGGAAACGTCCCGTGTCTCCAATAATTCCTGCATACAGCAGACGGGCTGCTTTTGCCGTCATCGTCCAGCCCTCGTGGTCACGGCCATATGTAAATAACTCGTAGATCAATTCAGAAGCGGAACTTGCGGTCGTATCAACGGAAACAATGTCGCCGTAAGCATCATCATTCGGGTGGTGATCGATTTTAATGAGCTTGGCACCCGTCTTGTAGCGCTGATCGTCCACACGCTCCGTATTCGCCGTATCGGTCACGATCACCAATGCGCCTTCAAAATCCTGATCTTCTACCAGATCAGGAAAGTCCAGGAAGTCCATTGTGTAATCATGGGTGCCGGCAGCCAGGATGCGTTTGTCCGGATAATTGTGTTCCAAAATATATTTCAGGCCAAGCTGTGAACCATAGGCATCCGGGTCTGGGCGCACATGGCGGTGAATGATAATGGTACTGTATTGTTTAATTGTGTCGATGATTTGACTGTTCATTTCCGAGTTCCTCCATTTATAAGGAAATCCATTCGCAATTTTGCTCAATTCTCAGTACAATGAAAATGAGTTTTGGAATTCAGGAGGTCCCTATGTTAATATTCGTTGTTTTAATCATTGTATCATTTGTCGTTTATTTTTATAACAAAACCAAGCAATTCCGCACCCGCTCCGTTTTGCCGATACGCAAAAAATGGTACGCAGCACGCGCATCCATGGCTTTGGGTAGTTTTGTCACTTTATTCGGCATTAATCAGCTATTCGTTTTCCAGAGCACGGTCACCTACATCGTCTCAGCTATTTTCATCGTCCTTGGCTTAGCGCTTATGTATTACAATTACAAAGCAGCACGCCATTACCAAACATTCCTGGAGGAAGAAGCGGACTTGAACCCGTAAGCCCCTTTTTCTCCTTAGGAATGTTCAGGCAGCAGATGCACTCGATCATCGAGTGTTCCTGCTGCCTTTTTTATGGATGGAATTCACTTATCTCAACGGTCCAACAATTGGAAAGTCAAAATGGCTTTACCGACGATTTCATTTTCCAGGGAAACTTCCACTTCTACTTTGGCCGATTTTCGGCTGATGTCGAGAATCTGGGGTTTGACGAATACCAAGGTATCCAATTGGACCGGCTTCAGGAAATAAACAGACATGTTTTCCAACACACTGTCTTTTCGGTTTTTGGTTTTCAGCGCCGCTCCTGCCGCTTCCGTCAAGATCATCGTATAGGCACCATGGGAAATCGAGCCATAAGCATTGGTCATTTGCGGCGTTACCCGGAATTCCAACATCAATTTATCGCCCGTCTGCTGATGCAGCTGGCTTTTGATGATGTCATCAATCGTTTCGCCTTGCTGCGGCTGGCGTTGGGCGGTTTGAATCGCTTTCAGGACATCCTGCCTGCTGATGACCCCTTTTAATTTGCCGTGGTCATCTGCGACCGGCAGTAAATCGATGCCTTCCCAAATCATACGGTGCCCAGCAGCGGCCACACTGGTTTGCATCGAAACTGTGATTGGATCTTTGGTCATCGCTTTTTCAACCAAATCCGTCGGCTGATGGCCGATAACATCTCTTGATGTGATGATTCCCACCAGTTTATTGGAATGATCGACGACCGGAAAACCGCCATGGGTCGTTTCTTCATTCAAATCATGGTAACGGCTGATCGGATCTTTTACATTCAAATGTGCCGTCACTTCCAACGGAATCAAAATATCTTCAATCAACAGAATTTCTTTTTTGATCAATTGATCGTAAATGGCACGGTTGATCATGGTCGCTACAGTAAAGGTGTCATAGCTTGTCGAAATGACCGGCAGTTCAAATTCATCCGCCAGTTTTTTCACCCCTTCAGATGCTTCAAACCCGCCTGTCACAAGTACTGCCGCTCCGGCTCGCAATGCATATTCATGTGCTTTGTAACGATTTCCGACAATCAGCAGATTGCCGGCTTCGGTATAGCGCATCATGTCTTCCAGCTGCATAGCCCCAATAACGAATTTATTGAGGGATTTATGCAATCCGGCTCTGCCGCCCAATACCTGGCCATCAACAATATTGACGATTTCAGCATAGGTCAGCCGCTCAATGTTCTCTTTTTTCTTGCGTTCGATGCGAATGGTTCCGACACGTTCAATCGTCGACACCAATCGTTTCGTCTCCGCTTCTTTGATAGCCCGGTAAGCGGTACCTTCACTGACCTGCAAATCTTTCGCAATGCGCCGCACGGAAATTTTTTCCCCTACCGCTAAAGTCTCAATATAATCCAATATCTGTTCATGTTTAGTCGCCATGATTTCACCCATTCTTTCTACGTAGCTGTACATTATAGTGTAGCATAATTACAAGAAAAGTGGAGACGGGCGTCCTGGTCCGACAGGCGTAAGACGATCTGGCTGAGCGGCGTTTTTTCAGCCGAACTGCCAGAGGGGCTTACGTACCGAGGAACAGCCCGTCGCAACTGGACAAGAGAAAAGTGGAGGCGATCATGTTTGCCCTGATCGGCATAAGACAGACCGGCGAAGCGGCGTCTCTTCAGCCGCACAGCTGGGCAGGCTTATGACCAGAAGGGCTGATTGCCGTAACTGGACAATCGAAAAGTGGAGGGAGCCAATGCAAGACGGTCCATAAGAGTAACCGCTCAAAAAAAGAAAAACAAAACCCGAAAAGCCTCTGCTCTTCGGGGTTTTGAACTTATTATAATTCGATGCTGCCACCTGGCTGCAGAATATTCACTTCTGCACCTTTTACCAGTGACTTGAAATGCTCCGGATCTTGTTTGATTGGCGGGAACGTATTGTAATGGATCGGCACCACTACTTTCGGCTTTAACAATTCAACCGCATACGCTGCATCTTCCGGCCCCATAGTGAAAAAATCGCCGATGGGCACAAACGCTACATCAATTTCATTGCGTTCCCCAAGAATTTTCATGTCACCGAAAACTTCGGTATCGCCGGCATGGTAAACTGTCTTGCCTTCAGCCTTAAAGAGGATTCCGGCTGGCATACCGCCGTATACCACTTCACCTTCTTCAGTAGTATAGGAAGAACTATGAAATGCTTTTGTGAATTTCACTACGCCAAAATCAAATTCATGTGCGCCGCCCAGATTCATTCCAGCAGCATTCACTCCCTGGCTGCCCAAATAATTAGCCAACTCAACTGGCGCCACAACTTGTGCATTATTGCTTTTTGCCAATTCCACAGTATCTCCAACATGGTCGTTATGTGCATGCGTCAATAAAATCGCCGTGGGTTTTTCATCCCCTACTTTCAAGTCTGTCAATTCGTTGCCGTTGATGAACGGGTCGATTAAAATCGTGTGCTCACCCGTTTTGATTTTTACAATGGAATGTCCGTGATATGAGATGTGCATGAAATCCCTCCAAAAAGTTTTTAAATAATGATGGATATAAGAGCTGAACTGGTTCTTTCTGATAAAAGCTGACAAAATGTCTTCATCCTGTTTTCGGGCTGATTGAATGGTGAAGCGCTGGTTAATTCAACTCACATAGCTGTTTTATACCCTGATTTTTGATATGCTACACATGTAGAGGAGGAATACATATGACCAAAATCAAGCAATTACAGAATTATTTAAAGGAACAATCAATCGATGCGGCGTTCATCACCGATCCTTATAACGTCTTTTACGTCAGCGGTTTCCAAAGCAACCCGCATGAACGCCTGCTGGGTGTAATGGTCTTCGCTGAAGCTGAGCCATTTCTGATCTGTCCGAAAATGGAAATGCCCGACGCAAAAAACGCAGGATGGACGGGCGAAATCATCGGGCACGAAGATACACAGAACTCTATGGAAATCCTGTTCAACACCGTCCAATCGCGTGGAGTTGAAGTGAAGGCATTGGCAATCGAAAAAGCGCATATGACGGTTGACCGTTACGATGCCATTCTTTCATTATTCGGCTCGCTCCAAATTGTCCAAATGGATGACCAGCTGAATGCTATGCGGGTCATCAAAGACAATGCAGAACTTCAGATTTTGCGTGAAGCGGCAGCATTGGCTGATTATGCCATCGAAGTTGCGGCCAAAACAATTAAAGAAGGCATCACCGAAGTTGAAGTGATGACTGAAATTGAATTGGCTTTGAAAAAACGCGGCGTAACCCATATGTCTTTCGATACGACCGTATTGGCTGGAGATAAGGCCGCGTCGCCTCACGGCAAAACCGGTGACCGGAAACTGCAGAATGGTGATTTGGTTTTATTCGACCTTGGCGTTGTCCATAAAGGCTATTGTTCGGACATCACCCGCACATTGGCACTTGGTGAACCAGGCGAAGAGCAGAAAAAAGTATATGAGATTGTCTTGAAAGCTGAAACGGCTGCACTCGAAGCCGTCAAACCAGGTGTTACTGCAGCTGAACTCGACCAGATTTCACGTAAGGTCATTACGGATGCAGGATACGGTGACTATTTCACGCACCGCCTGGGACATGGCCTCGGCATCTCCGTGCATGAATTCCCTTCTATCCACGGTGCGAATCCGATGAAGATGGAAAAAGGGATGGTCTTTACTTTGGAGCCTGGCATTTACGTTCCCGGCACAGTCGGCGTTCGCATCGAAGACGATGTGGCGGTTACAGAAGACGGCTATGAAGTGTTGACGAAATTCCCGAAAGAACTTCAGATCATTACAAATTAATTATAAAAATGGCATCGGATTTTCTCCGATGCCATTTTTTTATTTTCCTAATATCTCGTCGACTGACTTATATTCCAGTCCCTGATCAGCAGCCACTGCCTGGTAGGTGACATGGCCCCCCAATGTATTTACTCCTTTTTTCAAAGCTTCGTTTTCGGAGATTGCTTTTGCAAATCCTTTATTCGCGATCTGCACGGCGTAGGGTACTGTAACGTTCGTCAAACCAATTGTTGAAGTTCTGGGAACAGCACCGGGCATATTCGCGACTGCATAATGAACGACTCCATGTTTCACATAGGTCGGTTCATCGTGGGTCGTGATGCGATCACTGGTTTCAAAAATTCCGCCTTGGTCAATCGCGATATCAACCACCACGGAACCCGGATTCATGGATTTGATCATGTCTTCTGTCACCAATTTAGGTGCTTTCGCCCCCGGAATCAAAACAGCTCCAATAACCAAATCCGCCTTTTTCACGG
This sequence comes from Planococcus sp. APC 3900, assembly GCF_030407735.1. NCBI lineage: Bacteria > Bacillati > Bacillota > Bacilli > Caryophanales > Caryophanaceae > Planococcus > Planococcus sp. APC 3900. The sequence goes on from NZ_JASDCT010000009.1 coordinate 14,849, forward strand.
ATTCTGCAATATTCAGCGGATTGGACATCAAGGTCTGTACATCCTGACCGAACTGGTCATCCAATTGACGCAAGCGATCGGGATTCAAATCCAGGATCGTCACATTCGCCCCCATTCCAACGGCTACTTTTGCAGCGTTGGTTCCCGCTACACCTGCACCGATTATGGCAACATTCCCTCGGCCGACGCCGGGAATACCGCCTAGCAGAATCCCTGCACCGCCGTGTATCTTCTCGAGGAACTGAGCTCCGATCTGCGTGGACATCCGGCCTGCCACTTCACTCATTGGTGTCAGCAACGGCAAGGAATTGTTGGGCAACTGCACCGTTTCGTACGCAATGCCTGTCACTTTAGCTTCCAGCAATGCCTGAGTCAACTCTTTTTCAGGCGCTAGATGCAGATAGGTGAACAGAATCAGTCCTTCCCGGAAATAACGGTACTCTTCCTGGACGGGTTCTTTTACTTTCATGACCATTTCCTGTGCCCAGGCTTCGTCCGCTGTTTCAACAATTTTCGCACCAGCTGCACTGTAATCTTCATCGGTAAAACCGGAACCCAGACCAGCGCCCGACTGAATAAATACATCATGCCCATGAACTTCAAGATTGACTACGCCGGCCGGTGTCATGGCTATTCTGTTTTCATTGTTCTTTACTTCTTTCGGTACACCAATTCGCATTTCGAAACCCTCCATCATTTTAAGTAGTTTAATCCGGTACAATAGATTGTTTATTCTGATATCTACTTTATTCTATCAGACTTCACTTGTTTCCGCTGTCATATCAGCTGCCCTCCTTTCTGATGCTGTTACCAGAAGGACTCATCACCGTCTTTAATTTGACAAATATTCAGTAAAATTAACTTCAATTTAGAAGGAACTCTTGCAGTTATAGCGAATAGTATAAGTAGAGACAAAGGAGGAATGTAGGATGACATTAAAGTATAGTCAGATTCTTGTAGCAGTAGACGGGTCAAAAGAAGCGGAATGGGCATTCAAAAAATCGGTCGGCATAGCTGAGCGGAACAATGCCACATTAAATTTGGTGAACGTAATCGACACCCGCTCATTTGCAGCAATTGAAGCATATGACCGCTCCATCGCCGACCGCGCCCAAAAATTCGCCGAAGACCTGCTGGAAGATTATAAGAAAGAAGCTTTAGCAGGCGGGGTTCAAAAAGTGAATATTGTTGTTGATTATGGTTCTCCAAAAACAATGATTTCAAGAGAGTTGGCTCAAAAAGTGGAAGCAGACCTAATCGTCTGTGGTGCTACCGGATTAAATGCAGTTGAACGTTTCTTAATCGGAAGCGTATCTGAACACATTGTCCGTTCTGCAAAATGCGATGTTTTGGTCGTCCGTACAGAAGAAGCCCAAAACGATGCTCCCGATGAATATTATTCAGAAGACAAATCAGGTAAACCTGAAAACTTCTAAAATAACAGACGAAAAAAGCCTCTCACATAATTTTGTGAGAGGCTCTTTCGTTTTATTAAGCTTTTATTTTGATGATTATTTTTCCTCTGGCATGATGAGATTCACTTAACTCATGTGCATCTTGCAAACCTCGTTCAGTAAATGCAAATACTTCACCGATTGTAGGCTTCAATTCGCCAGATACATAAAGGTTTGCTAACTTTTTTAATTGCTCTCCACTCGGTTCCAGCCAAAAGTCACTGGCCTTCACTTCGTGTTGCTCCGCTTTTTCAGCAGAAGGCTGTCCAGCAATGGAGATCAATTTCCCACCTTTTTTCAGGACCTTAAAGCTTTTATCGAGAACTTCGCCGCCCATCGTATCCAATACTGCGTCGAAATCTTCCAGCAGCTCGCTGAAATCTTCTTCACGGTAGTTGATGACCCGATTGGCTCCCAAAGATTTAACCAATTCATCGTTTTTATCGCTGGCCGTTGTCGCCACATAAGCACCGATGCTGTTGGCAATTTGAATGGCCATACTGCCGACACCGCCGGCTCCCGCATGGATCAGCACTTTGTCGCCTTTTTTCACTTCTGCAAAGTCCACAAGACATTGGTAAGCTGTCAATCCCGTCAACGGAATTGCGGCCCCCTCTTCGAATGTCATACTTTCCGGCATATGCGCAAGCAAGTCTTCATCCACAGGCACATATTCTGCATAGGTTCCTTGACGCGTAGTTGCAGGTCTTGCGAAAACACGGTCGCCCACTTTAAAGTGCTTTACGTCTTTGCCAACTTCAGCAATGGTGCCTGCTGCATCCCAACCTAAAATAATTGGAAACTCCCAAGGCAGCATCTCTTTCAAATATCCTTCACGCAATTTCCAGTCAATCGGGTTGATGGAAGTAGCATGGATCTCCACCAGAACCTGATTGTCCGTAATTGCCGGTTTATCCACTTGCTGTTCCTTTAATTGTTCTTTGCCGCCGTAACTGTCAATGACGATTGCTTTCATCTCACATCTCTCCTTCCGTTATTATCAAATATACCCTTATACAGAAAAATTACTCATAAAAAACTTGGTGATATTTGGTGGTAAAGCGTCTTACCAGGTTTCGTGCAGAATGGTATCCCATCCGGATTCAGGGTCACATTCCCGCAGAACATATATCGCTTCAGTTTCGGAAGTCAGAATCAGGATTGATTCGCATTGTCTGATGACAACTTCTTCAGAACTGAACTGATCTTCTCTATTATCTTCTACGGACTCAATTTTGTTGCCATCAAAATGCAGATCATGATAGATGGGATCACCTTCTGTCGTGTAGCTGATCACTCTTACGGCATCTTCTTCTCCATTTTCCGTGTGTTCATAAAACTCATACAGGCGCTCCCCGTTCGTGATTTCGCCTTGAGCATCTTCGATGATATCTCCTTCTTCAAACGATTCCCGGTTGCAGGCAACTGCTGTTGCTGCTATCAACACCAGTAAAGCGATTCGTTTCATCTCTACACCTCCCATTGCAGATTAGACGCATTGCGTATTGAATAATTACAGATTTCATCATTGACCGGCTTGCGGGTAACGCATTTGTCTGATGACATCACAAGCTTTCTGTCAATTGTTTCCTCTAGTGCACAATATGTTATCATTAAAACTGTTCGTTCAAAGAGGTTCGCAAACTCCCTCTCTAAAAAACTAAGGAGTGTTACAGATGAAAAATGAAAAAGCAGTCGTTGTTTTCAGCGGCGGCCAGGACAGCACCACTTGCCTGTTTTGGGCCATCAAGAATTTTAAGGAAGTGGCCACGGTCACATTCGATTATGGCCAGCGCCATTCAGCTGAAATTGAATGCGCACGAAAAATCGCCGAAGAACTCGGCGTCTCGTTCAAAGTATTGGATATGACGTTGATCAACCAATTATCCGCGAATGCATTGACGCGTGATGATATCGCCGTAAGTGATGAAGAAGGACAACTGCCTTCCACTTTTGTACCAGGCAGAAACCACTTATTTCTGTCTTTTGCAGCGGTTTATGCAGATGCCATCGGTTCACGGCATTTGATCACCGGCGTCAGCCAAACGGATTTCAGCGGTTATCCCGATTGCCGGGATACTTTTATCCGCTCGTTGAATGTCACATTGAATTTGGCCATGGACAAGCAATTCATTATCCATACCCCGCTGATGTGGCTCGATAAAGCCGAAGTATGGGAGCTCTCTGACACACTTGATGCATTTGAGTTTGTCCAGAAGAAAACGCTGACCTGCTATAACGGCATCCCGAGCACCGGTTGTGGCCATTGCCCGGCCTGTCAATTGCGCAATGATGGGCTTGCCCGCTATCAGGCGAAAAAATCAGCAGGTACAATCATATGATGCAGCAATTTTATCCGACAGCTACGCATAACTTTCAATTCGAACTCAATAAAGACCTGCATTTCTCTGCAGCACATTTTATTCCCAGCGAAGATGCCGGGAAATGCCGGATGATGCACGGCCATACTTACCACCTGAACATTACCATTGCCGGCAATGAGCTTGACGCCACCGGCTTCCTGATTGACTTTAAATTGCTGAAAGAATTGATTCATAAAAAATACGACCACAGTGTCTTGAATGATCATGCTGAATTTGCAACTAAATTTCCCACTACTGAATTGCTTGCCCAGCAGGTTTGGCAGTCCATTCAGCATGTGCTGAAAACGAAAAGCAACCGGCCCGACTGCCTGCAGGTCATTGTCCGCGAAACGCCGACAAGCTATGTGGTCTACCGGCCGCGCAAGGAAGACCTGTCATGAGAATTCCCGTCATGGAAATCTTTGGTCCGACTATACAGGGAGAAGGCATGGTCATGGGGCAAAAAACCATGTTCGTGCGCACCGCTGGATGCGACTATTCCTGCTCTTGGTGCGATTCAAAATTCACTTGGGACGGCACAGGCACCAGCACTTCCAAGCAGCCTGAAGATATTATTGAAGAATTGATCCACATAGGCGGCAAGGCATTTTCACACGTCACCATTTCCGGAGGCAATCCTGCACTTCACAAAGGCATAGCTGAATTGGTCGATCTTTGCCACCAGCAGGGCTGGAAAGTTGCTGTTGAGACACAGGCCTCCATTTGGCAAGACTGGCTGGCAGCAATCGATGACATCACCTTATCGCCTAAACCACCCAGCTCAGGCATGTCGACGGATTTTGCCAAATTGGATTTCTTTATCGACAAACTGCAAAACGCCAATGTCAGTTTGAAAGTCGTTGTATTCGACCAGGATGATTTTGCCTATGCAGAAAATCTTCATCAGCGTTATCCAGCTGTTCCGTTCTTTCTTCAGACCGGCAATGAAGACACAGCGACAACGGATGACACGCAGCTGGTCGCCGATTTGCTGCAGCGGTACGAGCAATTGATCGATTACCATGTACGCTCTTCCGTTATGAACGACGTGAAGGTATTGCCTCAATTGCACACGTTGGTTTGGGGCAATAAACGCGGCGTATGACAGTTGGCCGAGTAGAATAGCTGTTAGTTTCTTTATAATCGAAAGACCCCGTGCAAACTTTTCGCTAAGTTTGCACGGGGTCTTTTCACGTTACACTTTTTTGACGAATTCCGATTTCAGCTTCATTGCGCCAAAACCATCAATTTTGCAATCGATGTTATGGTCGCCTTCTACCAAACGGATACTCTTTACTTTAGTGCCAATCTTCAAAGTAGAAGAACTGCCTTTGACTTTCAAATCTTTGATGACAGTAACCGCGTCTCCATCTTTCAGAAGCGTGCCATTGGCATCTTTAACAAGCTGTTCTGCTTCCGCGTTTTCAGCCTCAGCTACAAGGCTCCACTCGTGAGCGCATTCCGGACATACCAGCAAGCGGCCATCTTCATACGTATACTCAGAGTTGCATTCGGGACAATTCGGTAAATTTTCCATTGATTTTTCCTCCAGCTGGTCTTGCAGTATCTCAAGCAACTGGCAGACCGATCATTTTCTCCAGTATACCAGAATCGAATGCTGACCGGTCTGCCTTATTTCACGACGAGAACTGGACAATGCACATGATTTAAGACTTTATGGCTGACGCTCCCTAAAACCATTTCAGAAATCGGATTCAACCCTCTGCTGCCGATGACCACCAAATCAAAATTGCCGTCATTAGCCAGCTCGATGATGACTGGCGCCGGCCGGCCATGCATGATTTCCGTTTTATAATAGATATTTTCATGCTCCAATGATTCTCTGACAGGCTGGATTTTTTTCTTACGCGACAGTTCAAACTCAATCGAACCGCCATCATGCACTTCTTCGTTGCTGTCTTCGTTGAAATCCGAAACATATAACACCGTCACTTCCACACCTTTTATCAGAGATGCCAGTTGTGCGGCTTGTTTGCCAGCCCGCATGGAATTCTCCGAACCGTCTACGGCTAATAAAATTGATTGATACATTTTATCCACTCCTTCGACTGTTTTTCCGAGGCATGGCGGCAAAATAGTCTGTTACGAGTACTATTCGACTCCCTTTCGAAATTCCCTCTACTGAAATAAAAACAGATGAGCCTAAGCATCACCTGTTCCTGCTTTTCTATTTTATTTATCTTGCTTGTAAGTCAAGGTTTTTCCTGTAAAACCGAACAGTACAGTCAGTAATGGAGACAAGAGACAAAAGAAGGCGAAAGGAAGATAATCAAGCGTCGAAACACCGATGACCCCTGTAATAAAGATTCCGCAGACGCTCCAGGGAACGAGTGGATTGACCACGGTCCCTGCATCTTCCATCACTCGGCTAAGGTTTTTCCCCGCCAGCCCTACTTTGTCATAAGGTTCTTTAAATGCTTGCCCAGTTAACAATATCGACAAGTATTGTTCGCCGATCAGCACATTGATGCCGATTGCCGTTAAAGCAGAAGCAGCAATGACAGATGAAACCTTTTTCAGCAAGCTCTCTATAGTTGCCAGCAAACATTGGACAATGCCCAATGTAAACAACAAGCCACCCATGCTGAGTGCGAGCAGCACCAATGCCACAGTGAACATCATACTTTCCATTCCGCCGCGGGACAGCAATGCATCAATTTCTTCAATCCCTGTCGTGGATACGTACCCACTGAACAGTACTGAAAAAATCTCGGATGCCGTCGAACTCTGATGGAGAAAAGAAATGAAGATAGCGGATATCGAGCTCAAAGCCAGCGTCATTAATGCGGGTATTTTCATGAGTGTCGAAATGATCAGTACAGCCAATGGGATAATCGTATACCAGTGAATCATCCCGGTGGTTTTAAGCCCTTCTTTAAAGAGCGTTACGTCTTGCACACTTGCGCCAGCTGTTTCAGGAGAAAGCAACGCAAACAAAATTAATGTAATGCCAAATGCCGGAATAGTTGTCCAGCCCATATTGCGAATATGTTCAAACAGGTCCACTCCAACAATTGTGGAAGCCAGGTTCGTCGTATCAGATAGCGGTGACATTTTATCTCCAAAAAAGGCACCTGACACAATCGCCCCTGCCGTAATCGCCAATGACAAATCCATCGCTGTCGCCATACCGATAAAAGCAACCCCGATTGTCGCAACGGTCGTCAAGGAACTGCCGATGGACAAACCGATCAATGAAGTCACAATAAAGACAATGGCGTAGAAGAACGTCATGGAAATCAACGTGAATCCCGTGAAAATCAGTGTCGGAATGGTTCCGCTGATCATCCAGCTGCTGATAAGTATGCCGATAAAGAAAAACAGGAATACGGCACTCATTCCAGCTCCGGCCCCTTCCACCAAGCCTCTTTCCAGCGTCCGGTACGATACTTTCTTCAACAAGCCATAGCCGAACAGCAATAGAATCGACAACAGAATCGGAATATGCGGAACCGATTCAAAGCTGATGATGCTGACGCTGATCAACAGAAAAATAATAACTATCAGTGCAAATGCTTCTGCAAATTTCGGTGTAATCACCGGTTTGATCTGGTACATATTGAACACTCCTTTTTCCTATAAAAAAAAGAGAAAACCACTCATCCCCATAAAGGGACGAAGGTTTTCTCCGCGTTACCACCCAATTTGATGCTTTGACAGTTCAAAACATCCACTTCTTTTCGAAACGATCCCAACTGATGGTGTATTTCATCCAATTTGCTGCCTGAATTCACACCTGCCATCCAGTCTCTTGCTGCTGCACACAAATTGCCTACTAAATCATCGATCGCTTTATTTATCAATAGTTAATTTTTTAAAAGTATATTGAAATAGATTCTACCAGTTCTCTTCCTCAAGTCAATACTTTTTAGGAAAAATTTGATTTCACTACATGGGTTTTTGCAATCCAATCATAAAGTGACTGTTTGTTTTTCGTGAATATAGCCATGAGAATATACAAAAAAATCAATGCGTAGACCAAGCCGCCCATAACATAATCCATTAACTGAACTGCTCCATCCCCTAAATAAATCATACGGTATGCCATGAAATGGGACAATTCCCAAGGCAAAAATTTTAATGCAGTCCGCAAGACCGCACGGGAAACGGAAATCGCTTGGCGGTTTTCATCAACCACTTGAATATGGATTTTGCGTTTGCCCAATGATTGCCTGCCCAGACGCGAATCCGTAACAACAAAGTAAAGCGAAACCGGTAAAGTGACCAATAAGAAACCGGTCAGCTGAGCCTTTCCTGGAGAAGCTTGAAATAATTGCTGAAGAGAGGGAATCAAAAACAGCGAAACTACCATCACCAACAGCAAGTAGCCAAAAATCAATAAATAATCAGCGGCAAAAGCCTGGAACCGCAGCCACAATCCTGCAGGCATCCTATCCCTCCTCTTTTTAGCTATCACGTCACCACAGAGATCGCCCGGCACTTTTCCAATGAGCAGGCTTCGACAAGAGAGGCGGCAAGCAAGTGTCTACATCTCCCTTTGCCGAATTTACTTGCATTTGTGTCAGAAAAATAGCGCCTGTTAAATCGACTCCGCTTAAGTTGCAATCCCGCAGGTCCGCACCGATAAAATCCGAATTCCTTAAATCGGAATCACTCAAATCAGCACCAATCAAGCAGGCACCTCTAAAATTCGCGCCTCTTATATCGCGTCCCTTAAGTTTCTCCCCCATCAAGTTCGCTCCCTGGTAATCCGGGCCTTTTTTCTTCTGCTGTTTTTTGCCTAAACGTCCCGATTCAAGACGGACCTGTTCACTGACTTGCACAAGCAATTCGTTAATGGATCGGCGCATTTTCGGCAGATATGCAGCCAATAGCTGTTCAGCAGATGCTTGTGTCAATTTATCGATTTCTCGTCTGCTGATTTGCAGTGTTTCCTGTAGCTGCTTATCAGTGCAGCGCTCGATTCCCTCGGTGAGGTACAGCAGCATTTCCTGGAGCTGCTGCATAATCGGCAGTACTTGAAACATTTGGGAAGCTGATTTCGGATCGTCTTTCCAACTAATGCCCCCGAATGTCTGCTGCGATACTTTTTGTCCAGCTCCAAGACAATCGAATGTTGTGCAGCCGCTGTAGCCGGAAAGCTTTAAGTTCCGATGGATGGCACAGCGAAAATCATCCTGCAGGTTTTTGCAGGCAATGCCCCTTTCCTTGTCGACCGGAAAGTCGGCTGAAACGGTAAAGGCCAGTGCCACGCAGCATAGCCCAAAACAATTGGCACAGTCCGCCTGAAAAGTCCTGGAGTCAAAGGCAGGTTGCAGATTGGCATGCATATCGATTTCCTCCTTGTATCCGAATATTCAATTAACTATAGTATACACATTCTATATCAAGAATTTAATATAGAATTTTCCCCATAGAAAAAAGGCAAAGGATAGACTCCCTTGCCTTTTGTCATTTGCCGTTCATTACGTACCCATTTTACGGCGGTTATTGCTGACTTTCTTTGATTGCTGGCTCTTCATTTTCTTAGTTGAAAGTGAAGCGTTGCCGCCAGACTGTTTGCCTGACTCCTGGTTTTTCTTAGCTTCCAATTGGCGTTTTACAGCTTCCTGCAAACTAACTTTTTTCGGCGCTTCGTTTGACTCAGTCATTGCGCATCCCTCTTTTCATCAAAATAGTGCATATGGATGTTTTATAGCTTAAGTATAGCATAAACACGCTTCTCTATTCTTTGTTTTCTTTAAACCAACCTGCAACCTGTGAGAAGAATTTAGACATGGATTCCGGTTTGGACATATTCGGAACGCGTGCCAACAGCACTTCCTTCGGTGCTTTGACGCCTTCTTGCTTTTTCTGCAAAACCAAAATCCCTTTAGCGTGGGCCGAGTTCTTGAACAGGGTTTCCGGCAATTCCATGACAGCCTGGATATGGGCATGTTTTTTCAGGAAACTATGCAATTGGCTTGCCTGTGCTGACTCAAACAAAGCTTTCGGCACGATAAAGAATAAATACCCACCTTCAGCCGTATGCTTCAATGATTGTTCGATAAAGAGGTGGTGAGCATAGGACATGCCTTCATCCGCCTTCAACTCATAAGTTGCTGCCGTTTCCTCGTCGGGATAATAGCCCACTGGCAGATCTGAAACCACTACGTCCACCGGGTCGATCAATAAAGGCTGCAGCGCATCCTGCAAATAGAAAGTGATGGGCTGTTCAACCAGGTTGCCGGCATTGGAAGCCAGTCGAATCAACAGGTCATCCAGCTCTACACCCGCTCCTGTCATTCGGCCGTCCAAGTAATTCATTACAGTCAGCAGCAGATTGCCAGTGCCGACAGCCGGATCCAAAATAACGGCCTGTTCTTTTTTAACGAATAATTCCACCAGATAGCCGACCAATAACCCAAGTGCGTCCGGAGTCATTTGATGATGCGGCTGAATATGCTCTTTCATGCCTTTAAGTACAGCCAGCTGAAGTGCTTTACGGATGTCTTCCTTGCTGGCTCCCTCCTCGGGCTTGATGATGCCGTCCAGCCAATTTTCAGTAGTGGTCAACAGACTTTCCAAATAAGCATTATCCTGCTCTTTCTGGATAGCCGTTGTGTGATTATCAATAAAATTAAATGTCTTTTCCATCATAGAATTCATGCTTTCGCCGTCCTCAATAAGGAAACCCACTCTCCCGAGTGGGTTTCTAGTATTAGTTTGTTAATTCTTTAACTGCGTTCAACGCTTTTTCGTAATCCGGATGGTCCGTTCCTTCAGGCACATACTCTACATATGCAATTTTGTCGTTTCCATCAATGACAAAAATCGAACGGGCAAGCAATCGCAGCTCCTGCATCGTCACGCCATAAGCTTCACCGAATGACAGGTCACGATGATCGGATAAAGTCGTAATCGCGTCCACTTTATTGATTTCCGTCCAACGCTTTTGCGCAAACGGCAAATCAGCAGAAATCGTCAGAACCTCCACATCGTCACCAAGGGAAGCCGCTTCTTCGCTGAAACGTTTCGTCTGATCTGAGCATACGCCCGTATCCAGTGAAGGCACTACGCTGACCAATCGGATTTTTCCGGCTGTATCCTTAAGCGTCACCGGTTCCAAACCTGTTGACAGGACTGTAAACTCCGGAGCCTGCTCTCCAACTTTCACTTCTTTGTTCGGTAAAGTCACAGGGTTTTTCTTGAATGTAATTTGTACCAATTAAAGCGCCTCACTTTCGTCTTCCATCTATCATACTAAACCGCGCTGGTCTCATGCAACCCAGACCCGTCTGTACGTTTCTTCACTACATTGTTTTTTCTGAAAGATTCTTCGTGGACCACTGTCGTATCTGCGATAAAATCATGAACTCCTTGTTTTAAGGGCGTAAAGCCGACAATCCAGTAAAGCGGCCAGATGGTCACTGAAAGGAAGCGGCCAATCCATTCACGGAACAGCAATGTCGTCCATGACAAGTGATTGGACTTTAAAGATACCACACGGATGCCCATGATCATTTTTCCGACCGTCTGTCTGAAGAATTTGGTCATCAGTACAAAATAGCCATAGAAGACGATGGCTGACATGATGGCAAATGGTGCATACCACGAGGTTTCAGTTGTTTCAAGACCCATTAAAGCAAAGGCGGGTTTGATCAAAATCGATGTAAGGGCTGTAATGATCAGTAAATCAATCAAATATGCCCAAAACCGAACCCAAAACCCCGCAGGTTTCCGTTCGTAAAAAAGAACTTCCTCGTAGCTCGGCGTTTCGGGACGATGCGGCGCGACTTGAACTTCTGTTGCTGTTTCATTCGTTTCGTGGTCTGTCATCATGGTCCCTCCTTATTTATCACCGTATAAATACATCATACGAGGAGAACTATACTCAGTAAGCATTTTCGAAATCATTTGAGTTTCAATATCATTGCCGAAGAAAGAACTCATTTTCATCGACAGGAGCGATTCCCATCCTTGTGAAGCTCCATATTGGAACACCTGGGCATTGCCCAGTTCGAAATCAGCTTTCACTTGTTCGATGACATCTTCTTCAAATCCGAAATCGTCTGCCAGATTTGCTTCAACTGCTTGACGGCCATTCATGATTCGCCCATCAGCAACAGCTTTGACTTGTTCTTCAGTCATGCCTCGGCCTTCTTCAATAACATCCACAAATGACTCGTACGAATCATCCAGCATCGTTTGAAGAAGAGCACGCTCATCTTCTGTCATATCACGCGTCGCACTCATAATATCTTTGTATGGACCTGACTTGATGGTCACAAAGTCAACGCCGTACCGCTCAGCCAATTCACCATAATTGACGCTCTGCATAATGACGCCGATTGAACCCGTCAAAGTTTCTTCGTTCACAAAAATCTTTTCAGCTGGTGCCGCAATATAATAACCGCCTGATGCAGCCATGGCTCCCATTGAGACATAAAAAGGCTTTTGCGTTTCTTCCTGGATTTCAGTGATTTTATCGTAAATCTCTGCAGATTCCACTACGCCTCCACCTGGTGAGTTTACTGTAAGCACCACGGCTTTAACTGTAGAATCCTCTTTCACATTTTCCAATTGTTCCATGAAGGAAGAGTGGTTGTAGCCGGTTGTACCAAATAGAGATGCCGCTTCACCGGTATCCTGGATGGCGCCATCTACATTCAACACGGCGACCCGATTATCGAAATCTCCATCTTCCATGACAACTTCCGAGAGGCTTGATTGTGTAGTCGCCATTAATTCATCGACACTTTCGCCAAATCCGCTTTGAAGAAAAGCGAACGCTGAATTGATGACCAGCGAAATCCCCAATACGGCTGCAGCTACTACTAAAGCGATCCATCGTTTCGTATTCATTTAAGCAATTCCCTCCTTAGTTTCTACTTCTTACTATACGGGAAACACTGGCAAATGTTTCATTGGAAAAGGAATTTTATGCCGAAATTTTGCGATTAGCTTTCCGGATGCCCCGCGCCTCAAGAAATTTCGACGATGTGAAAAGAATCAATGCACTCCAAATCAACGAAAAGGAAATCAAATCTACCGCATCAAACGCTTCGCCATAAATGAATACTCCGATCAACAGCATCAGTGAAGGCGCAATGTACTGCAGGAATCCGATCATGTACAAAGGAATTAACGGAGCACCAATAGCAAAAAGCAATAATGGCAGTGCCGTGACCAATCCGCTGGCAATCAGCAAAACGTCTGTCGTCAATCCGATCTGCAAAAAGGACACACGGTCTATCGACATCAAATAGACATAATAAGCGATGGCAATCGGGAAAACAAACAAGGTTTCAATCGCTAATCCACGAAGCGCATCCAAACGGATCGTTTTCTTGATGAGGCCATAAAAAGCAAAGCTGAAGGCCATTCCCAATGCCAGCCACGGCAAAGAACCGAACGAAAATGTTAAAATCAAAACGCCTGTTGCAGCCAATAGAAAAGCTATTTTAATAGCAGGCGAGAGTTTCTCCTTCAGGAAAAGAGCCCCCAATAGCATGGAAATCAACGGATTAATGTAATAGCCAAGGCTGGTCTCGACAATCCGGTCTTCGGAAACCGCATAGACATACAAAAACCAGTTTGCAGAAATCAGAAAAGAGGCCAACATCAGCAAAAAGAATTTTTTCTTGGAAGCCCACAACATTTTCAAATCAAGCCAAAGCTGTCGGCCGCCATTCAATAGAAGAATAAAACCCAGCGTCAGCAAGAACGACCAAATAATCCGGCCAGCCAGGATTTCATCTGCCGGAACATGATCGATCTGTTTCCAGAATATCGGCATAAATCCCCATAATGTGTAAGTTAAAATAATGACTAAAACGCCTTTTTTAGAATCTGTCATCCTGCATCGCGCACCATTCTGTTTTTTATTTTATATTTCGAAATAATAGTCTCATTATAGGCTGACCGTACACAGAAAGTAAATAAAGACAAACTCCTTGAAATAAGGAATTTGCCTTGTGAAAATGGATATTACATTGTTCGGATACTGCAGTTTGAGCGGTATCGCTGATGTCATTGAAATCAGCCAAAGAAAGTGTGGATCATTATTTCTTTTGGTTTTCCTGCTGGCGCAATTCCACTCGCCGAATTTTGCCGGATGCCGTTTTCGGCAATTCCTGACGAAAATCAATAGCGCGCGGGTATTTATACGGTGCCGTCAATTCTTTGACATAGTCTTGCAGTTCCTTCACTAAGTCGTCGGAAGCTTCGTAATCCGCTACCAATACCACAAATGCTTTAACGATCGTGCCCCTTATTTCATCCGGTGCACCGATGACCGCACATTCCTGTACAGCCGGATGCTTGACCAGCGCATCTTCCACTTCGAACGGCCCAATTGTGTAACCGGACGAAATGATGATGTCGTCTCCCCTTCCTTCAAACCAGAAATAACCATCATCGTCTCTTGACGCTTTGTCTCCTGTGACATAATACTCCCCGCGGAATTGCATGCTGGTGCGCTCCGGATCTTTAAAGTATTCCTTGAACAAAGCAGGTGTGTCCACATGGACCGCGATGTCCCCTACTTCTCCGGTAGCGCATGGCTGGCCGAAATCATCAATGATTTCCACTCGGTTGCCGGGCGTTGGTTTCCCCATTGAGCCGGTACGGGATTCCATGCCTTTCATCACACCGACCAGCAATGTATTTTCAGTCTGTCCATAGCCGTCCCGCACTTCCAGGTTGAAGTGATTTTTAAAGACATTGATTACTTCTGCATTGAGCGGTTCTCCAGCTGACACGGCACTGTGCAAAACAGATAAATCATATTTCGCTAAATCTTTTTGTTTCGCCATCAACCGGTATTCTGTCGGTGTGCAGCACAGCACGTTAATTTTGCGCTTCTCCAAAAGCTCTAAATAGACAGCCGGATCGAATTTGCCATTGTAGACAAAACCTGTTGCTCCACTGCCGAGCGTTGCCAGGAACGGGCTCCAAATCCATTTTTGCCAGCCCGGACTCGCTGTAGCCCATACGACATCGCCTTCCTTCGCTCCCAGCCAGTGTTCAGCGGATGTCCGAAGATGGGCATATGCCCAGCCATGGCTGTGGACTGCGCCTTTTGGATTGCCGGTGGTTCCTGATGTATATGACAAAAATGCCATATCGTCTTTCTTTGTCGGTGCTGCTATGTATTCGGCAGAAGCGGTTTCCATTTCATCCAATAAGGATATCCAAGACTGATCAGATTGGCCGATGACAAACTTGACGACATTATCCATTTCCTTGACGCCTTCAAATTGGTCCATGAACGGCTCATAAGCAATGACTGCTTTGGCATCACTGTGGTTCAAACGGTAGGCAATGTCTTTGGCTCTAAGCATTTCCGAGCTTGGAATGACCGCCAATCCGGCTTTCAAAGCACCAATATACGCAACATAGGCTTCAATCAAACGCGGCACCATCACCAGGACCACATCGCCTTTCACCAGTCCCGCTTTTTCAAAACTATTTGCTGCACGGTTGGCGCGTTGCATTAATTCATCATATGTAACTTGCTGTTTCTCGCCTTGGCCATTTTCCCAGAGAATCGCCAATTTCCCTTCCCCTTTGGCGTATCGCTCGATTTCCTCGACCAGGTTATACGATTCCGGTGCTACTAATTCTTCTCGTTTCACAGTGATTCCCCCTTGCAGATAATGTGATTATTATACTCCTATCATTATACAGGAAGTTTTTAAGTATTCATATAATTTCATATAGTGGGACTATGAGATGAAACGGATTACTTTTTCGCCTTGAACTTTATTTGTAGATATTGGAGTTTTAATGGGTGACAGGTTAAATGCATCTACAAGAACAAATTGAGTTTCTTTCAACGATTTCAGAGCGGCTACAGGCATATGCCCTCTTTCTTCCTGAACTAGTTGGTCCTTTACATGCACTTCCTCCCCCCTTACCTGAATTCGAGCTGTTTCACAAAAGTTCCAGCCAATGAATGGAAGCTGTCCGCACCACGAACAGCTATAGAAAGAGTGCTGCACTTTACCGAAGCAAAGCTTATACACAGTGTCGGACCTTTCGCCCACCGAGCGCAGTGTGCATCTTCAATTTCTGCATAATTCATGTAGGCATGCAGAAACTTCACATAGAGAAGCAACTAGTTAAGGCAGCAGCATCACATACTCCGGTAGACCTCCGAATCGCTCATGCAGAACCGTCAATTCATCCTATCCAATCACAAAACCCCATGCGTCCTCCTCAACTCTATGTAAAACAATAAGATTGTTGACAATAAAAAAAGAGCCACCCATATAGGCAGCTCAATCTTTATAACAAATCTTCAAATTGATTTACTTTTACGCGCGGAAACTTGATGATTTCCCGCTCCGCTACAGCTTCCTGGATCAATTCATCAAATGAAACGAAGTTTTCGTAGTACTCCACTTTTTCAAGCTTTGGTTTGGTTTTTGGATTTGCTGGGGTAAAAATGGTGCAGCAATCTTCAAACGGCCGGATGGAAATATCATAGGTCCCGATTTTCTGGGCCGTCTCGATAATCTCCAATTTATCCGCAGCAATCAACGGACGCAGGACTGGGGTATTCGTTACGGCATTGATGGCCTGCAGGCTTTCCAGCGTCTGGCTGGCCACTTGACCCAAGCTTTCACCGGTGATGATGGCACGGCAATTGGTTTCATTCAAAACCAAATCAGCGACACGCATCATCATGCGTCGTGTAGAAGTCATCGTAATATTATCAGGAACCTGCTTGTGCACTTCCTGCTGAAGCTTGGTGAATGGAATGATGTGCAGATTGACGGAAGAGCCGAATTGCGACAGTTTTTCGGCAAGATCAAATACCTTTTCCTTGGCACGGTCGTTGGTGAATGGCGGGCTGAAGAAATGAATCAGCTCCAACCGGACGCCACGCTTCAGCATATGATAACCCGCAACCGGACTGTCCAAACCACCTGACAGCATCAACAGGGCTTTGCCTCCCGCTCCGACTGGCAAACCGCCGGCCCCTTGAATGACTTCCGCCATCATATAAACCGCTTCTTCACGTACTTCCACTTTCAGATCGATTTCCGGATCCTTCATTTGGACTTTTAAATCCGGAAAAGCTCTCAGCACGTGTGAGCTCAGCTCTTTCATAATTTCCGGTTTTTCATGCAGAAACTCCTTGAACGGCCGCTTTACGGATACTTTGAAGCTCTTGTCGGTATCCTGGATTTTTGCGACCACAGCTTCCGCTGTCCGCTTCATCGCTTCCAAGTCCAATTCACATGCGGTCACAGGGCTGAACGATTGGATGCCGAATACTTGCGGCAAACGTTCAATCACCTGTGCCAATTCCTCTTCATCGTCTGAGGTAATGAACATCCGGTCACGTTCCGCTTTGATGCGGATCTTTTCCAAATCAGAGAAAGTCTGTCTGACGTTGTCGCGCAGCCTTCCAATAAATGAACTCCGGTTTTTGCCTTTGGTTGACAGCTCGCCATAACGGACGAGAATTTGATTGGTTTTCATATAAGGTTAAACTCCTTTAATCATGCGGTATACCCGCTGAAATGCTCTTTTTAGGGAAATGATGTCCTGTTCTTCAGTAAATGCTCCGAAACTGATCCGCATGACACCGTCTTTAAACTCGCGCGGCAGACCGATTGCCTGACTCACGTGGCTGGTGTCCTTGCTTTTAGAAGAACAAGCACTGGAAGTAGAGACGATTACCGACTCTTTTTGCAATCCAGATACCAGTATTTCACCTTTTATTCCTTTGACGGCCACCGCCAGGATATGTGGAGCCGCGCCTTTAGGACTAACGATTTTCACGCCTTTAAATTCCGAGAAAAATTGGCGCAGATCTTGATTCCATTGGTGATGCTGCGGGTTCGGCTGTGCCAGCCTTACTGCTTTCGAAAGCGCAACTGCATTCGGGACAGAAACAGTGCCGCTCCGAATTCCAGCTTCCTGTCCGCCGCCGTATTGAATAGCCTGCAGTTCAACACCTGTATAGGCCAATAATCCGCTGCCTTTCAAACCATGAATTTTATGGCCTGATAGGGTAAATAAATCCGGCATCGCTGTCGGGTCCAATGTCAGCTTGCCAATGCTTTGGACAGCATCGACATGAAAGATAATTCGGCGTTCTTTCAGCATACCCGCGATTTCTGCAATAGGGTGGATGGTGCCGATTTCATTATTGACATGCATGAGTGATACTAGAATCGTATCGCTTCGCAAAGAATTCTTCAACTCATCGATATCAATTTCCCCCGCGTAGTTTACAGACAGACGCGTCACTTCAAAACCTTGTTGTTCCAATGCTGCCAGGCTGTTCAAGACCGAAGGATGCTCAGTTTGGGCGGTGACAATATGCCTGCCCCGGTGCTGGTAACTTTTTGCTGTGCCCATCAAAGCCAAATTATTCGATTCTGTTCCGCCAGAAGTGAAGATGACTTTATCCATGTGCAATAGGTCCTTCAATTGCTTACGGGCCGTTTCCAGCAAATCTTCAGCTTGATTGCCAAGTGCATGCAAAGAAGCCGGATTGGCATAAAATTGCTCATTTACTTTTATGAATGCTTCAAGCACTTCTTGTTTCGGCTTAGTTGTTGCGCTATTGTCCAGGTAATTCATTCTGTAACCTCCGAAAAAGAAAACCACCAGCTCAAATCCGCTGGTGGTTTTGCCTTTTGTTTTTTAGATGTTCCAAGCGTCTTCTTTGACCAGTACTTCAATCCGTTTCATTGAACCCGGTTCAAAGTTTTCAACCGCAGTAGCCGCTTCTTCCAATGCTTTCGAATAACGAAGCTGGCGGAATGACTCTTCGGCTTCTCCAAGTTTAGCATCTAATTGCTGATTCGACTTCCGGTAACGGTTGCCGTATTGAATAATGCGTTCAATCAACAACACATTTTCTACCATCTCAACGGCTTTATCATGAACGTCATCAATACTTTTTTCTGCCTGCTCCAAATAATTGTCCACAAGCTTCATGTTCAATGGCACTTCACGCAAAGTTTGCATCGCAACAAAAAGATGTTCTTCAGCTTCTTCGAGGCGCACATCCATATCTTCCGGAATTCCAGGGATATTGGCTTTATGCAAGATGCGATCCGTTTCCTGCAATTTGCGTTTCAGCTGCTCCACTTTAGCGTTGGCATTGGTTTCTTCAACACGCAAGTTCTTCAATGCTGTCATGAAATCGTTTTGTGTCGAATCGACAATCGACAGATCTTCACGTATATGCATCAGTTCTTCCTGCAAACTTGAATAAGCGGATTGGTCTTCTTCTAAGCGCGTACGCAATAAGTCGTAGCGTTGCGCCAATTGCTCCATTTTTTCTTTGCATGCTTTTGGAATGGCAGCTTCGCTTTCACTAATCTTGTAGCTATGCTGCACGTAGCGGCTTTCCTCTTCCATTTCCTGTGTATCGCGTGCCACAACTTCCAAATGGCGTTCTGTATCTATTTGGAATTCATCGACATAATGCTTTGCTTCAACTTCTTTTTCCAACAATTCATAGAACGAGTCGATGCGGTCTTTTATTTTTTCTACTGCGATTTTTGTTTGGGCAATTTCCAGCTGGGCGATGTTTTCTTCTAACACTGCCAATTCTTCTTCTATCTCATCGAGTTGAAGCGTGAGCTCCAAGTGGCCAAGATAATACGACTGCTCTTCCATTTCGCTCTTGCCTTGACGCAATTCAGCTATATAAGAAGGGATCTTATTGTGGACATCAGCCAACAATGATGGAATGTCATCTGCCAATAAAAACGCTTCTTCGCCTTCAGTTGATAAACTGATGACAATTTCGCGGGCTTTTAAGTAATTGCCTTCAGTCGTCAATTTTTCGTATTCATCAAACATCGGAATGAATGACTCCAACTTTTTCTCTAGTGGCGCAGCTGCAGCACCATAAGAATGCTGATGAGCCAATAGATTCTTACGGGCGCGGCGGTATTTTTCCTGGATCAGATCAATTTCGTTGCGATTCTTTTCATCGCTGCCGATTAATTCTGCCAGTTCCACCAGGATACCGTTCATATCTTTATCTACATTATCAATTTTGACTTCAGTTTCCTGTTCGATCTTCGTCGCTTTACCGAAACGGAAACGGTTAATGGCTTCCTCAGCGTCATAGAGAGAAGCATCGATTTTAGGAATGTGGACATCCATGATTTCAGTCCACACATTGCGCCAGCGTTCGAACATTTCTTCTGTCTGGCCATTCATGTTCAGCTGTTTCACTTTAGTCAGTTCTTCAAGTATCGGTTTATTTTGTATTTGCAGTTTTAATTGTTCTAAGCGCTCAATTTCAGCCAAATGTTTTTTACGAAACATAAAGCCGATGATTATTATCGCTAATAGAATGATGACCGCAATGATGATATACTCCATCATAAGTCATATAGCCCCCTGTTCCAAAATCACATTACCAGTTATACGTAAATGTATTCATGATTCTTTTATTTTAACATGTATTCTACTCTTTTGTTTGCCAAATTAGAAGAAAAGCGATTATATTTTTTAATACATAGAAAAGAGGCTGCTTTTATGAGACGAGATGGTCACATTCATACGAAATTTTGTCCTCACGGGACTAAAGACGCAACAGAACTTTATATTGAAAAAGCAATAAAGTCCGGGTTTACAGATATTTCCTTCACCGAACATGCACCGCTCCCGGGTAACTTTACAGACCCCACTCCTGATCAGGACAGCGGCATGAGCATGGAGCAGCTCACACCTTATCTCCACGAAATCACCCATTTTAAAAATGTCTATAAAAACGATATCCGCATTCGCGTAGGTTTGGAAGTGGACTTTATCTCAGGATACGAAAAAGAAACCCGCTCTTTCTTGGATGACATCGGACCAGCTCTCGACGATGCCATTCTTTCGGTCCATTTTCTCAAAGCAGATAACCGTTATTTCTGCGCCGATTACAGCAAAGACGTCTTTACTGAATTGGCAGCTGCAAGCGGTTCAGTGGAAGCTGCTTATAAGCTTTATTATGACACAGTGGAAGCATCCATACACGCTGACCTCGGCCAATTCAAACCTAAGCGCATCGGCCATCCGACACTGATCCATAAATTCCAATTGGCGCATGGCGAAAAAGTCGATGATAGCGCACAGATTCACTATATTCTCCAATTAATGAAGAAAGCCGGTCTGGAGCTTGATGTGAATGGTGCAGGATTCTCGAAACTAGACTGTTTGGAACCCTATCCACCACTCTCTTTTATCGGATATGCCAAGTACCTCGGCATCCCCCTGGTTTTTGGATCAGATGCCCACAATGTCAATGGCTTGCATAAGCATTATGATAAAATCTATACTTACTTAAGTTGAACCATTACTTAACAAAATGAAATGGGGTTATCATTTATGTTTACGCAAACCGATTACAGCGGCAGTAGTATAGAACAATATACAATGTTATCAAAGCAATTGGATGCTTTATTGGAAGGCGAAAGCAACAGCATCGCCAACCTGAGCAATGCCTCTGCTTTGCTGAACCAATTTCTTGAACGCATCAACTGGGTAGGATTTTATTTGATGGAAGACGGCGAGCTTGTCCTTGGCCCGTTTCAAGGTCTACCGGCCTGCGTACGGATTCCAGTTGGGAAAGGCGTCTGCGGAACTGCCGTAGCTGACAAAAAAACCATGTTGGTCGAAGATGTCCAAGCATTTCCTGGCCACATCGCCTGTGATGCAGCGTCCCGTTCTGAAATTGTCATTCCACTGATGAAAGAAGATCAGGTGATCGGTGTCCTGGATATCGACAGCCCTGAGCTGAGCCGTTTTACAGAAGACGACCAGAAAGGTTTGGAGCTTTTCGTTGAAGTTTTAGCTAAGCATCTGTAATAGGAAGACCCTGGACTCGATGGTCGAGTCCAGGGTCTTTTTTAGATTTCCTGAAGTTTTGGTTTCACCTGTTCGAACGCA
The DNA here is from genome assembly GCF_030407735.1 of Planococcus sp. APC 3900. NCBI lineage: Bacteria > Bacillati > Bacillota > Bacilli > Caryophanales > Caryophanaceae > Planococcus > Planococcus sp. APC 3900. Next base: position 36,549 of record NZ_JASDCT010000009.1, read on the forward strand.
TGGTTGAGGTCAGCGACCAAATCATCCGTATGCTCAAGCCCCACTGACAGCCGCAGCAAGGAGTCACTGATGCCCATCGCTTCTCTGTTTTCCTGGGGTACAACGGCATGGGTCATGGTAGCCGGATGCTGGATCAGTGTCTCGGCATCACCCAAGCTGACAGCAATTTTGATGAGGGACAGCGAATCCAGAAATTGTTGTGCCTGTTTTTTGCCGCCTTCAATTTCAAAAGAAATCAATCCGCCGCCCTGCCTCATCTGCTGCTTGGCAATTTCGTACTGTGGATGCTGAACGTCAAATGGATAGTAAATCTTTTTCACCAGTTCCTGCTGCTTTAAAAATTCCAGCACTTTCTGAGCATTTGCGACGTGACGGTCCATCCGTACGTGAAGCGTTTTCAGCCCGCGAAGCAGCAGCCAGGCGTCAAAAGGCGACATGATGCCGCCAATATCCTTCTGCACGGTCATCCGGACATGCTGCATTTCATCTGCATCACGCCCCACCAAAACGCCGCCAACCACATCCCCATGGCCGTTCAAGTATTTGGTGGCACTATGCAAAACAAAATCAGCTCCCATCCGCAGTGGATTCTGTAAATAAGGCGAACTGAATGTGTTGTCTACAACCACACGGAGATTATGCTTTTTCGCCACTGCCATTACGGCTTGCAAGTTGACCAGTTCCATCGTTGGATTGATCGGTGTCTCCACATAGATGCAGACTGTTTCCGGCTTAATCGCTTGCTCCACTTCCTGTTCCGTCGTCATTGACACCAAATCATGCGTAATGCCATATTTCTCTTCCATAATCTCAAGCAATCCGAACGTGCAGCCATAAATCCCTCTCGAGCAAAGCACGTGATCGCCCGCTTTTGTCAAATAGATCAATGTGGCGCTTACTGCGGCCATTCCAGAACCAAAAGCCAACGCCCCTTGGCCCCCTTCAATTTCCGCCATCCGCTCTTCCAATACCCGGACCGTCGGATTGCCGAGACGCGAATATATATTGCCTTCACTGTTTCCGGCAAATCGGTCTTCCCCTTCTTGCGCATTGGCAAAAGAATATGTCGAGGTCTGATAAAGCGGTGTCACCAGACTGTCGTGATGTTCGGAGCTGTTGTATCCTTTGTGGATCACAGCCGTCTCCATGTTCATCTCTTTATTTCTCATAAATACCCACCCCTTAACTAAAATAGAAAGCGCTTACATTCATACTTAATTTCATTCTACCTTGAACAATCAAAAAAAGGAAGCTGTTGCTTTTAAATGTTCTAGAGCTCTCTGTTGACTTAAAGAGCGAAAATCGGTTATACTATGCTTTGTGTAAAATAATCGCAGCAGTTGTATGTGCGTGTTCGTCCATTTTATTCCTCATTGCAGGTGTATCGTGTAACTCTTTGGCTGCTGAGCGAAGGTACAAGAATATAAAATGGCTTGCAGCATGAATGCATCTGGTTTTTATTTTACTCTAAAAACCAAAAACAGAGGAGGAGACTTATATGTCTCGTTATACAGGTCCATCATGGAAACTGTCACGCCGTTTGGGAATTTCTCTTACAGGCACAGGTAAAGAATTAGAAAAACGCCCTTACGCACCAGGTCAACACGGTGCTAACCAACGCAGAAAAGTTTCTGAATACGGTTTGCAACTACAAGAAAAACAAAAACTACGCTTCATGTACGGAGTTAACGAACGTCAGTTCAAAACTTTGTTCAACAAAGCCGGCAAAATGCCTGGTAAGCACGGTGAAAACTTCATGATCCTTCTTGAAGCTCGCCTTGACAACGTAGTTTACCGTTTGGGTCTTGCGCGCACTCGTCGCCAAGCTCGCCAGCTTGTAAACCACGGCCACATCCTTGTTGATGGCAAACGCGTTGACATTCCGTCATTCAGCGTGAAACCAGGACAAACAATTGCTTTCCGCGAAAAATCAAGCAACCTTGATGTAGTAAACGAAGCAATCGAAGTAAGCAACTTCGTTCCTGAATACGTAACTATCGATACTGATAGCAAAACAGGAACATTCGTGCGCCTTCCAGAGCGCAGCGAATTGTCTGCTGAAATCAACGAACAATTGATCGTTGAGTACTACTCACGTTAAGGAAAACTTTTTCCTTATCAGAGTGATGAAAACCCTCAATTCCTTGTTAATTCAAGGATTTGGGGGTTTTTCTTTATGCTGATGAGACCTTTTAAACGCCGTCGTTTAAAATTTTAGGATTCTGCAAACAAACTCCGATTGTCTGCAAACAATTTGTTTATTCTGCAAATAACCAAGGTAATTCCGCAAATAACCCCTCCCATTCCGCAAACAAACATCCCGTTTCTGCAAACAATCAGCCAGACCGCATAAAAAAATCCCCGAGACCTCTACAGGACACAGGGATTTCGTACTTTATTAAACTAAATGAACTCTATTTTGTTTCAAAGCTTGTGCGAGCGTGTTATAAACTTCAATGTCGATAAATTTAATGCCTAATTGTACAGCAGTTTGTGCGATGACCGGACTAATACCCGACAATGCGACTTGGACGCCGATGATTTCAAGGCCTTTGATCAATTGGAAAACCTGCTGGGCAACCATCGTATCGATGAGCGGCACGCCGGACAAATCGATGAACAGTTTTTCCAAGTTGTGCTTGGAACTTTGCGCCAGTGCTTTTTCAAACATGATTTCTGCACGATGAGGAGTGATTTCACCAATCAATGGCAGCATGCCTGTCTTTTTAGCCAGCAGAATGACGGGGGCACTCATTTCTACAATCATCTGCTGCTGGGAGTTCATCCGCTTTTCAGCAGCTTTCGAATTTTTATCCGTAAATTCCACAATCACTTTACTGATGGTTTGAACGACGGCCGTGGTCCAATCCATCAGTGTTTCGTGGCTGATTTCTTCTTTATGGGCTAAGGCATAAGCACCGATTTCTTCCAGGTATTGTTGCTGAGTACGGAAAAACTCTCCGATGACTTCCACAATCGGCGTATCAAGATGAGCTTCATCTTTGGCGATTGTTTCGATCCAATCCTGAAAATCTGACATAAAATCACGTTCCCCCTGCTGGAACATGGCACAAAAACGAAGATGAAATTCGTGGTTCTGCTCTTTCAGCAAGGTCACTTTATCCGGATCATTTGTCCCGTACACTCCTGCTTTATTTTTATCCAAGGAGTCATACCAGTCTTCTGTCATTTTCCAGGTTCGTGCGCTTAAGTACTCAAACAAGTCTTGGTCTTTCAACATTTACCAGCTATTGCGACGGCTGCATGATTGGATATCCTGCAAATCCGAACAATAGCCTCACCCCACTCTCGCTTATAATTTCAATTCAATAAATCCCAATCAGACGGTCCTTCAATTGTTTACCTTCCTATGCTTACCCAAATAAGCGGAAATTGAATCCTTCTTCACCTGACTGTAAGTCGACAATCAAGTTAATTGGCCAGAATCCATCAGTTGTATCTCTTAACCATCATACTTGGTTTTGCCCATTTCAACAATTCAGAACAAAAAAATTTCGATAACATGGTAAACTAATAAAAAATGGAGGTGGAGCTGGATGCGAATTATTTCAATTTGCCCGAGCAATACAGAATTATTGGCATTTTTAAATGCGGAACATTTATTGGTCGGCATTGATGATTATTCAGATTGGCCAAAAGAAATTACGGCATTGCCTCGGCTTGGGCCAGATTTATCAATCCGTATGGATGAACTCGAAGCCTTAAAGCCCGACTTGGTTCTGGCTTCGCTGAGCGTGCCCGGAATGGAAAAGAATGTTGACGAACTGGTCCGGCGAAAGATACCGCATCTCGTACTGGATCCTCAAACGCTGGAAGAAATCGGGCAGGACCTGTTAAAAGTGGCCGATGCCTGTGGAATCGATGCCACCACTGTCCACTCTGAATACTTATCGGTTATCGAAGACATCAAAAAACGCGGCGAAAAAGCGACAGCTCGGCCATCCCTCTATTGGGAATGGTGGCCAAAACCCGTTTTCACGCCAGGGAACATCAACTGGCTGAACGAGATCAGCCGCCTAACAGGCGCCCGCAACGTTTTCGATGATATCGATTCAGCCAATGTCCAAACCGATTGGAATGATGTATTCAACCGTCAGCCTGATTATATATTGCTTGCTTGGGTCGGCATCCTGACTGCCAAAGTCAAACCGGAACTCGTCAAAAAACGCCCGGGATGGAATGAAATGAAAGCCATCGACCACATTTACGTTATGGAAGAAGAACTATATTGCCGCCCTTCTCCTCGATTGATTGAAGGAGCTATCCGCCTGGGGAAACTGATTCATCCCGAAGAGTTTTCCGACATGGAACTCCCCCGCTTCATTAAAGAAAAACAGGTCTAGATGCCAGGTGCAACGTTTTTCCCATCACTCGGCAAACAAAAAAAGCCATCCAACAGGACGGCTTTTTCCAATTTAGAATCATCTTTACAATCCAGCTTGGCCACGGCGGTTGCCGCGCAGCGGGTCATTGTCCAACTCGCTTTGATCGCCTCTTATGGTTGTCGTCTTTTCATTCCCGATCAGCGGATCCCGTTCACCGATAAAAGTGTCACGGTCATTGCGGTCCGGAATCGTACTGTCGTTTTCTTCGACCAGCACCAAAATTTTTCCTTCATTAAAATGCGTTTCGTACATTTCTGCTTCTTCGTCCGGGATTCCAAGTCCGATCAGGGCACCTGCAAGGCCCCCTACACCGGCACCTGCTGCTGCACCGGTTAAGCCTGCCGCTATCGGACCGGCTGCTACGATCGGACCAATCCCTGGAATCGCCAAGGCCACCAAGAGCGCCACCCGTTACCGCCCCGGCAGCCGCCCCTTCTCCAGCATGCGTCCCTGTCTCTTCTGTGATAGTTTCCGTTTCCTTTTTATCTTTACTCAATACGGAGATATCTTCACTGCGATACCCTTGGCGTTGCAAATCTTCAATTGCCCTAATGGCTTCGTTTTCTGTTTCGTATGATCCAACTACTCTTGACATTTCTAACGCCTCCCAGAAGTTTTAGTAAAGTCAATCGCCGTTCATTCCTCATCTTACCCGCTGCATTTCTGTTTAAACGTTCATCCTCCATTTTCCTTTTAAACGGCAAAAGAGCAGCCGAAATTTCTCCGGCTGCCCTTTTATTGTTATTGTTTATTGGAACTGGACCATATGGTATTTCTTTTTGCCCCGGCGGATGATGGCGAATGCATCTTCCAGTCGGTCTTTTTCATCAACTACGTAATCCAGATCGACAACTTTTTCACCATTTACCGAAATCGCGCCATTCGTGACATCTTCACGTGCCTGTCTTTTCGATGACGAAATGCCAGCTTCCACGATCAAGTCGACAATAGATTTGCTTTCTTTCGGCATTTCCACTGAGGGTACGTCTTTAAAGGCAGCTTTCATTTCTTCTGCTGATAAGGCCTTTAAGTCTCCGCTGAACAGAGCTTTCGTGATGCGCTGTGCATCAGCAAGCGCTTCTTCGCCGTGAATCAGTTTAGTCATTTCTTCCGCCAAAGTTTTTTGTGCTTTACGCAGATGCGCTTCAGTTTCCACTGCAACTTCCAACGCCTCAATTTCTTCACGGCTGATGAACGTGAAAATCTTCAAGTATTTGATGACATCCGCATCTGCTGCGTTGATCCAGAACTGGTAAAACTCATAAGGCGTCGTCTTTTTCGGATCTAACCAGACAGCGCCGCCGGCTGATTTACCGAATTTGGTGCCATCTGCTTTTGTTACCAGCGGAATGGTGATGCCAAATGCTTTTGCTTCTTCGTCATGTGTTTTGCGGATCATTTCAAGGCCGGAAGTAATGTTCCCCCACTGGTCGGATCCACCGATTTGGATGCGGCAATTGTGTTCGTTGTATAAATGGTTAAAGTCGATTGCCTGTATCAACGTGTAAGAGAACTCCGTAAAGGAAATGCCCGTTTCCAAGCGGGATGCGACAGAATCTTTAGCGAGCATGTAATTGACCGAAATCAACTTTCCGTAATCACGCAGGAATTCGATGACACTCATCTTGCCGACCCAGTCCCGGTTATTGACCATTTTCGCCCCGTTCTCGGATTGGAAATCAAAAATCTGTTCCATCTGTACTTTAATGCCTTCGACGTTGCGGTCGATCTGTTCAGTTGTCTGCAGCTGACGCTCTTCATTCCGCCCTGAAGGGTCTCCAATCATTCCTGTCGCTCCGCCAACCAATAAGATCGGCTGATGGCCATGCATTTGAAAACGGCGCAGCGTCAATAAGGGAACAATGTGCCCGATATGCATGCTGTCTGCTGTCGGATCGACTCCACAGTACAAGGAAATTTTCTGTTCATCCAATAATTTTTCCATACCTTCTTCATCGGTCTGCTGGTACAGCAAACCACGCCATTGTAAGTCTTGAATCAATTCGTTAGCCATTATTGCAATTCCTCCTTAAAATTAGAGCGATGAGAACCGTAAAAACCACATAAAAAAGCCCCTACATGATCGATTCATGCAGGGACGCAATTGCGCGGTACCACCCAGCTTGGAGAAAAGATTCTCCCTCTCATCATGTGCCGAACGGGGCACTTCCGTAAACTCCAGGCCTGTAATTCGAATCATATGTTTTGACCGGTTCGCACCATCCACCGGCTCTCTAGACAAAATCACATGCTCTACTTCGGACCCTTCAACGTTTAAAATATCAAATATACTAGTAGTTTACTTTATTATATGGCATTGTCAATAAGTTTAGGTGCAATTATGAGAATATGATATAATATAATGGATTTTAGGAGGGCGATAATGTGCGTGATAAAATAAAATATTGGACGAAAAAAGCCGAGGAAACAACCGATAGATGGGCTTCAACCAAATGGTTTAAGCGACTGAGCATTACGTCAGGAGTCATATGGAACCTGGCATTGATTCTGGCGATTGTCCTGGTTACAGGCGGAGTCTTCGCAGCGTCTGTTGGAGCCGGCTATTTTGCTTCGCTGGTGGATGAAGAGAAACTGCGGACCCCGGATGAAATGCGTGGCGAAATCTACAGTTTTGAAGAAACATCAGAACTGTATTTCGACAATGATGTATACCTTGGAAAGCTGCAGACAGATTTGGAGCGTGAAGTTACGACATTGGATAAAGTGTCAACCTACGCCAAAGATGCCGTTCTCGCTACTGAAGATGAATACTTTCTCGAGCATGAAGGAATCGTGCCAAAAGCGATTCTCCGAGGCCTGTTCCAGGATGTATCAAATTCAGACAGCCAGACAGGCGGTTCAACGCTGACACAGCAGTTGATCAAAAATCAGATTTTGACCAATGAAGTTTCCTATGAGCGAAAAGCGAAAGAAATCCTTTTGGCTATGCGCCTGGAAAAATTCATGACGAAAAACGAGATTATGGAAGCCTACTTGAATATCATTCCTTATGGCCGAATTTCTTCTGGTGCCCATATTGCCGGTATTGAAACGGCAGCAAAAGGGATATTCAATGTGCCGGCGAGTGATCTGAACCTTCCACAAGCGGCATTCATTGCCGGCATTCCAAAAGCTCCATATAGCTATACACCTTACTTTGAAGGTGGAAAATTAAAAGATGAAGCTGGATTGCAGCCTGGTCTTGACCGGATGAAAACGGTGCTTTACAGAATGAAAGAGACTGAATACATTACCCAGCAGGAATACGATGAAGCCATCGCTTACGATATCGTATCCGATTTCCGCCAGAACGAATCGCGATCTTATTCCGAGTTCCCCTTCGTTACAGTGGAAATTGAAAAACGGGCTTCCCGCATTCTTATGGATGTTTTAGCTGAAAAAGACGGCATTGATCCTGCCACACTTACAGAAAACGATAAGCTTTACGAAGAGTATGCAATTCTTGCAGACCGGGCAGTCCGTTCAAACGGCTACCGGATTCATTCGACCATCGACAAAGATCTTTATCTGGCACAGGAAGAAGCTCAAAAGTCCTATCCATCATACGGCACAACCGTCGGAGGTAAAGGGACGAACGATGCAGGAGAAGTTGTTGACAAACAATTCCCTGTTCAAGTCGGCAGCATCATGATTGAAAATGCCACTGGACGCATCCTTAGCTTTGTTGGGGGGCGTGACCATGATGTCGAAAACCTGAATCATGCCACTTCTGCTTATCGCTCTATGGGCTCTACTGTAAAGCCATTATTAGTTTACGGTCCTGCTATCGAATTGGGGCAGATTGGCGCCGGCTCTCCATTGGTTGATGTAAAATTCGAACATATGGACGGCAGTAACATGTGGAGACCCGCTAACTTTATTGCTACAAGTGAACAGGGAATCATGCCGGCACGTGATGCATTGGCACAATCCCAAAACTTGCCAACCATCCGTCTTTTTGCTAAAATCCAACAGCAAATGCCTATCCAGTACATGATGAACGCTGGATTTACGCGTGTTGAAAAAGCAGAAAATGATAATCTTTCTTCTTCCTTAGGTGGAGGAATTGAAGCATCTGTTGAAGAGATCAGCAATGGTTATGCCATGATCGGAAACAACGGCCAATATATACAAACAACGATGATCGACAAAATCGAAGACGCTGAAGGCAATGTTATCTATGAACATAAAGTGGAGCCAAAAGAAGTATTCACGCCTCCAACTGCTTATGTGTTGACGGATATGTTACGTGATGTCTTCAAGACCGATCGCGGAACAGCGAAACGGGCAAATGATTTATTGAAATTCAATGCCGATTTTGCGGGTAAAACAGGCACAACCGATAGCACAAAAGACGTCTGGTTAGTTGGCTATAACCCGAATGTAACGATGGGTGTGTGGCTTGGGTATGATTCCGAAAAATTCACTTTGTCACAGTTTGAAAACCGTGATTTGCCGGCTTCTCTGCGCGTCAATCAATTATGGGCGCGTTTGATGAATGCCAGTTATGATGTGAAGCCCGAACTGGTTGGCACAGCTGAGAAGTTCAAGCAACCTGAAGGCGTCGTGACGAAGTCCTTCTGTGGAATCTCTGGTCTTGCTCCGGGCGGCGCCTGCCAAGAAGCAGGACTTGTCCGTTCTGATCTATTCAATGCCCAAGCAATGGTTCCAACTGAAAAAGATGATAGCTTGACCAGTGGTTCATTTACTTCCATTAGTGGAAAACGCTATGCAGCCCTGCCAAGCACACCAAGGGAATTTGTTTCTGGCGGAGGCATCGGGGTGTCACAAAAATACATTGATCGCATAATGGCTCCGTTCGGCGGAGACGCCAGCAAGCTGTTCCCTGGCAACTCGAAGTTTTCTTCTGTTGTTTCAGGTGCTGCATTCAAAGCTGATGGCGCAGCTCCTTCAGGTGTCAAAGCTGCCATCAACGGCAATACGATCACTTGGACCGATTCTCCTTCCAATGACGTGGTAGGATATCGTGTCTACAAAGGCGGTTCCCGTGTGGCCTCAATTTCTGAAGCGAAAGGAAATTCCTATTCTGCTTCAGGAGCCGGAAGTTATACAGTAGTGGCCGTAGATATTACAGGCAAGCAATCGGCAGCTTCAAGCAGTGTCAGCATAGCGGCACCGAAGCCGAAGCCGAAACCTGAACCGAAGCCAGAACCGAAACCAACACCGCCGCCGGAAGAAAAAGAACCGGAAGCGGAAGAAGAAGCACCTGCTGAAGAGGAAGTTGAAACTCCTCCTGCTGAAGAAGAGGAAGAAGCTCCTCCGGAAGAAGAACCTGAAGAGCCTGTTGAAGAAGAGCCTGCTCCAGACGAACCGGAAGAACCCGAAGAGCCTGCTGAAGACGACGCGGCTTAACAAAAATAAACCCCGATTCGCCTGAGTAGCGAATCGGGGTTTTATTTCTTAAAAAAGAAGCCGTTCACGTGAACGGCTTCTTTTTCTGTGCATTAATCTTCCATTGTAGATAAATCGCCTGTCGGCAAATCCAGCTCCCAAGCTTTCAAGACACGGCGCATAATCTTACCGCTTCGCGTTTTTGGAAGTTTATCCTTAAACTCGATTTCACGTGGCGCTGCATGCGCAGCCAAGCCTTTTTTGACGAATTGGCGGATATCCTCTATTAATTCTTCCGATGGTTCATAACCGTCAACCAGAGCGACAAACGCCTTGATAATTTCACCACGTACCGGATCTGGTTTGCCGATTACACCGGCTTCGGCAATTGCTGGATGTTCCAACAGTTTGCTTTCCACTTCAAACGGGCCGACGCGTTCACCTGAAGTCATGATGACATCATCCACTCGTCCCTGGAACCAGAAATAGCCTTCTTCGTCCATATAAGCCGAATCTCCTGAAACATACCATTTGTCTTTCAGGAAATAGGATTCGTATTTCGCTGGGTTGTTCCAAATTTGGCGCATCATAGCCGGCCAGCCTTTTTCAATGGCCAGGTTGCCCATTTGATTCGGCGGCAGTTCATTCCCCTGGTCATCTACAATCGCAACTTTGAGGCCTGGCACCGGTTTGCCCATCGACCCCGGCTTGATAGCCATAGATGGATAGTTACAGATGGTCTGCGCACCCGTTTCCGTCATCCACCATGTATCGTGGATACGTTTATCGAATACTTGAGCTCCCCATCTCACTACTTCAGGGTTTAATGGTTCGCCCACCGATAATACATGGCGCAGTGTCGATAAATCATACTCTTTCACTAAAGCGTCCCCCGCTCCCATCAGCATACGGAAGGCAGTCGGCGCGCTATACCAGATGGTTACGCCAAAATCCTCAATCGCTTTGTACCAGCCATCCGGCGAGAAACGTCCCCCTAAAATGACTGTCGTAACACCGTTGAGCCAAGGTGAAAACACCCCATATGCCGTTCCTGTCACCCAGCCTGGATCCGCTGTACACCAATAGATATCGGTTTCAGTGAAATCCAAGACCCATTTGCCGGTCTGGTATTGCTGCACCATTGCATACTGGGCATGCAAAACACCTTTCGGCTTGCCTGTGGAACCCGATGTATAATGAAGAACCAAACCATCTTCTTTGTCCAGCCACTCAATTTCAAATTTATCGGAACTGGTTGGCAAGTGCTTCAGTACATCGATGTGCCCCTCGTGTTCAGCGACGTCTTCTCCCACCAGGAAAACCGTCTCCAATTTCGGCAAACGGTCATACGGTACACGGCTCAACAGCTCCGGTGTCGTAATGATCGATTTGGCATCACTGTCATCCAACCGGTCATAAATCGCACCTTCCATAAATGCTTCAAATAACGGTCCGACAATCAGACCCATTTTCAACGCGCCAAACATCAGAAAATACAATTCTGGAGAACGTGGCATGAAAATAAAGATCCGATCCCCTTTTTCCAATGTTGAATTTTCCTTCAATAAATTGGCCGCACGGTTTGTCATGCGCTTCATCTGATAGAATGTATACGACTCATTTCTATTCTGATCCTTGTAGTACAGAGCCACTTTGTTTTTTCGGTCGGAATCGGCATGGCGATCAATCGCTTCATGAGCCATATTTACTTTTCCGCTTTCATACCAACTGAATTCCTTATCGACTTCAGTCCAATCGAAATTCTCAGCTATCTCTTCATAGTTATGTAATTGATGCACCCCTGCTCTTGCTGGTAACGCTTCCACTTTCATCCTGATCACCCTTTCAGATTGATTACCTTATATTCTACAACATTGTCACAATTGAATGCTAATTATTTTAACTTTTTAGAAAATATAGCTTATTTCGCCAGCTTTTTTCCATATCTTCCATCAGTTCATGTATAATGTAGCTAATTGTATCCTACAGGCGGTGAAAAGATGGAACATAAAAAAACGTATAACTCCACGGAGCTGGAAACCAAACATGGTCTTTTGACCATCGAAGGCCCTCTTCCTGGAAAAGAATTAAATGAACTCGAGTTTCATGAAGACCTGGTCGCTTTCAGGCCACCTGCCCAACAGCATAAGGCCATTGTAGAAATTGCTGACTTGCCGGAAGGCCGAATTCTTATTGCCCGCGAAAACAATACCATTGTCGGTTATGTCACATTCCTTTATCCTGATCCTTTGGAACGATGGTCCGAAGGAAAAATGGACAACCTGATCGAGCTCGGTGCAATTGAAGTCATCCCCAAATACCGGGGCAGCGGCGTCGGAAAATCATTATTGAAAATCTCGATGATGGATGACGCTTTTGAAGATTTCATTGTCATTACCACTGAGTATTACTGGCATTGGGATTTGAAAGGAACCGGCTTAAATGTCTGGGAATACCGCAAAATCATGGAGAAAATGATGCAAGCCGGCGGGTTGGAATATTATGCCACGGATGATCCTGAAATCAGCTCACATCCGGCCAATTGCTTGATGGCAAAAATCGGCAGCCGTGTCGACAATGAATCGATCCAAAAATTCGATCAGCTGCGGTTTATGAATCGTTATATGTACTGATTTATTACTGAAGGGGTGTTCATATGCTAGTGGAAGAAATTATGAAAACCGATGTTTTTACATTGAGTTCTGATCAAACGGTCCAGGACGTCATGGACTTATTTAAGGAAAAACGCATTCGGCATGCACCGATTGTCGATGACGGAAAAGTGGTCGGGATCGTAACCGATCGGGATCTTAAAGATGCTGTCCCATCCAGATTCACCGTAGCTCCTAAAGGTGAACCCTATAAAAAGAAAGTGGCAGAAATCATGACGCCCAATCCCGTCACTGCCCACCCACTCGATTTTGTCGAAGAAGTGGCAATGATTTTCTATGAACAGAAAATCGGCTGTATCCCTGTTGTCAGTAACGATGAGCTGGTCGGTTTTCTGACAGAGACGGATCTTTTGTATACCTTCATCGAGCTCACAGGTGCCCATCAGCCGGGCTCTCAAATTGAGGTCCGTGTGGAAAACCGTTCCGGAATCCTGTATGAGGTGTCTAAAGTTTTCCATGAGCAGAACGTTAATGTACTGAGTGTACTCGTTTACCCCGACAGAGAAAACAACAGCAACAAAATTCTTGTTTTCCGCGTTCAGACGATGAATCCACTCGCCATCATCAACGACCTGAAAAAAGAAGGATTCGATGTCCTATGGCCAAACATGCCGCAAGTGAACGAATGAAACATGCTGTATTCATCTTTTCAGAAGATCAATTGGGGTATAAATTTTCTGAAACACATCCATTCAACCAGAAAAGACTCGTTTTGACGATTGATTTATTAAAAAAAATGAATGCACTTCCAGACGAACTGGTTGTTCCAGCCCGCATCGCAACTGACGAAGAACTATTGCTTGCCCACGATGAACGGTATATCGACATCGTCAAGAAAGCAAGCCGTGGAGAAATCACTCCAGAAGCCGGTGAAGGTTATGGCATTGGCACGGAAGATACACCAATATTCGAAAATATGCATGAAGCAAGTGCCCGCCTTGTTGGGGGAACTTTGACAGCTGTCGATTACGTAATGGAAGGAAAAGCACAGCATGCGTTGAACTTAGGCGGCGGGCTTCACCATGGCTTCAGAGGCAAAGCTTCCGGGTTTTGCATCTATAACGACAGCTCAGTTGCCATCAACTACTTGAAAAGCAAGTACAATGCGCGCGTCATGTATATTGATACCGATGCCCATCACGGCGATGGCGTTCAATGGAGTTTTTATGACGATCCCGATGTTTGTACGGTTTCCATCCATGAAACAGGCCGCTACCTCTTTCCAGGAACCGGAAACATCAATGAACGCGGCAGTGGCCAAGGATATGGAACTTCTTTCAATTTTCCGATCGATGCATTCACCGAAGATGAATCTTTTCTCGAAATTTACCGTACGTCCATGAAAGAAATCATTGAATTCTTTAAGCCAGATGTCATTTTGACACAGAATGGAGCAGACGCCCATTATTTGGACCCTCTGACGCATTTATACGGTACTATGAATATTTACAAGGAAATACCCAAGATTGCTCATGAACTCGCTCATGAGTACTGTGATGGCCGCTGGATAGCTGTTGGCGGCGGTGGATATGATATTTGGCGCGTAGTTCCGAGAGCTTGGTCGTTAATTTGGATGGAAATGAACAATTTTTCCATTCCAACAGGCAAGTTGCCGGTTTCTTGGATGGAGAAATGGCAGCCGGAATCCCCTGTGAAATTGATCGACACTTGGGAAGATCCTCCGAATATGTATAAAGCCATTCCACGGAAAGCCGAAATCACTGACAAGAATCAGCAAATGTTGAATAAAGCACTGTATATGATCCGCAATAAATAAGGGTAAGCATAGCAAAAAAAAGAGCCGCCGGAGAAATTCCGTCGACTCTTTTTTGTTGATGCGATAAGAAAGCCTGTCTGGATTTGCAATCCGGACAGGCTTTTCTAAATTCTACTTGATCACTCTTATTGCATCTATAGCGGCTATTCTTGCTTCGTCGATTGTCTTTCTTCGATGCGGTATGGAAGAATGACCTGCTTTTCTTCAATTTCCTCATCGTTCATGTACTTCGTCAGCAAACGCATTGAAACTGCTCCAATATCATAGAGCGGGAAAGCGACAGATGTCAGTGTCGGACGAGCCATGCGCGCCAGCTTTGAATTTTCATAGCTGATAACTTCTGCATCTTCCGGTATTTTTTTCCCTAGCTCTCCCAATCCGTGGAGAACACCGATCGACATTTCGTCATTGCTGACAAAATAAGCAGTAGGCTCAAAAGCAGCCAACGTTTTTGCTGCTTCGATGCCTTCATCATAAGTGTTGTTGCATTCCACAACCAAGTTCTCATCAAACTCAATGCCTGCGTCTGTCAATGCTTCTCGATAAGCTTTCAATTTATAGGCTTTATTGATTCTTGAAGTGAACGGCCCCGATACAAAAGCAATTTTTTTATGGCCATTGTCGATAAATTTCTTAACCACTTCATAGGCAGCACCATAATAATCGATATTAACCGAAGCAATTGCTGCCGATTCATCTATCGAACCTGCCAAAACGATTGGCGTTGGAGAACGTTGCATTTCATAAAGAAGTTCAGATGAGATTACATCGCTCATAAAGACGATGCCATCCACTTGTTTACCCAGCATGGTTTCCAATAACTGAAGTTCCTTATTTTCGTTCTGATCTGAATTGGATAAAATGATGTTGTAACGGTACATCGTAGCGATATCTTCAATTCCACGGGCTAATTCAGCATACATGCTATTGGAAATATCGGGTATGATGACGCCGACCGTCGTTGTTTTTTTGCTTGCAAGTCCACGAGCAACAGCATTTGGACGATAGCCCAATTCTTCTATTACTTTCAATACTTTCTTTCTTGTGGCAGGTTTTACGTTTTGATTGGCATTTACTACACGTGACACAGTAGCCATGGAAACGTTTGCCTCACGTGCCACATCGTATATCGTAACGGTCATTGTGCGCCCTCCTTTTCCAGTCTTTCTCTAATCATACGACAAATTCTTCAACAATATCAACTAAAAAAAGAAAAGCCGGAGTTTATCCGACTTTTCAGTGTCACACTTTCATTTCATATTGTTTCATGAACTTCATCAACGCATCGTAGTACTCATCGAATTGACCCAAATCCATTTGTTGTTGAGCATCTGATAAGGCTACTGCCGGATCCGGATGAACTTCAGCCATAACGCCATCTGCTCCAATTGCGATTGCAGCTTTAGCTGCTGGCAACAACAAGTCACGGCGGCCGGTTGAATGCGTTACGTCAACAAATACCGGAAGGTGCGTTTCTTGTTTCAAGATTGGCACTGCTGAAATATCCAAGGTGTTGCGTGTCGCTTTTTCATATGTGCGGATACCGCGTTCGCATAAAATGATGTTTTCATTTCCTGAAGCGATGATGTATTCAGCCGCATTGATGAATTCTTCGATAGTCGCTGACATTCCGCGTTTCAGTAGAACCGGTTTGTTGATCGACCCGACAGCTTTCAGCAATTCGAAGTTCTGCATATTGCGGGCGCCGACTTGAACTACGTCTACGTAGTCAAGAGCAGCTTCTAAATGGGAAGGTGTGACGATTTCAGATACAACAGCCAAGTTATACTGATCGGCTGCATTTTTCAGCATCTTCAATCCTTCTAAACCAAGACCCTGGAAATCGTAAGGCGATGTACGCGGCTTGTAAGCTCCACCGCGGATCATCTTCAATCCTTTAGCTCCGATGGCTTCAGCAACTTTCGATACTTGATCCTGAGATTCAACTGCACATGGGCCAAAGATGAAAGAAGGCTCTCCAGCACCGACTTGTTCGCCGTTGATTGTAATAACAGTATCTTCAGCTTTCTTTTTGCGTGAAACGAGCAATGCTTTGCGTGTATCTTCTTCTTGCATGTTTAAGGCAGATTTGAAGATTTCCTTAAAAATATGATCAACGGTCTTCTGTTCTAATGGACCGTCATTATTATCTTTCAACAAGTTCAACATGTGGCGTTCCCGCAACGGATCGTAGCGGTCAACTCCTTGTTTTTCTTTCAATTTTCCGATGTCTTGAATTACGGAAGCTCTCTCGTTGATTAGAGACAGAATTTGCAGGTTGACTGCATCCACTTTTTCTCTTAGCTGTTCTAAATCTAAATTACTCATTCTATAACTTCCCCTTTCGCGAATAACCTTTATCAGGTGACTCATATTAACATGATAGGACTATTATAAGCAAACTATTCGGTAAAGTCACGAAATTTATTTTAGCGATTCAACGCGCTAAAGTATTTCGAACATGAAAAAGCCGAAGCACCAAGGCTTCGGCTAATTTCTAAGCAATAAATTCTTGCATAGATTCTCTTTTAATATTGTTGTGGGAAGCGTGCCAATCAACTTTTTGACTCGTAAAATGGAACAATTGTGGCGACTCATGCTTAACTCCCGTTATCTCTTCAATCGCTTGAGAGAATTCCCGGTCTTCTTGCACCACTAGATACAAAAAGACTTGGTGCGGGTGTAATGAGCAATATTCGTTATACTCATTCCACGCTTTAGCAGATACCGGGCATGTACTGCTATGTTTAAAAAGCCAGTAATGCTGGTTATTCCCTACGGCTTGCTTTAAACTGTCCAGACTGTTTACATGCACTAAGTTTTCCATCTAAACCGCTCCCAGATTAATTCTTTTTATTGTAGTTGTTGCTTGATGAATTATTGGATGATTTGTTGTTGCTGTTGTTGCTATTGTTGTTGCTGTTAGAGTTTGTTGATTTATTCGTGTTGCTGGTATTTGAAGATTTATTGCTGTTGTTGTTGCTGCTGGTCGTATTTGGACCTGTGCTTGAATTCGCAGTATTGCTGTTTGTGCTGCTGCCAGTGTTGCCGGCTACTGACGACGAACTTGAACCCGATTTTTTTTCTTCTTTCACTTCTTCAACTGCTTCTTTTAAAGCGTTAGCAGTAGAAGTGAACGCATCGGATCCTTTTTTGTCCGCTGACTGGCTTGCACTGTTTTGGACAGTCGAATGGATGTTGATGGACTCTTCGCCTTCAGATGAAGCTGTGCCATCGTCCATTGGTGACGTTCCGCCTTTCATGTTTTTCACTTTATCAACAACTTTAGTTGATTGTTCTTTTAATTGTTGAGCAAAACCAGCAGAATCATCGTTAGAATCCGATTGCTGAGCTGCTTTTTCTTTCAATGTAGTGGCTTGATTTTTTAAATCAGCCTGGAATTCTTTGCCCGATTTTGGAGCTAGGAATAGAGCAGCTGCAGCTCCGACGATTCCGCCGACTAAAATACCGACTAGGAAACTCGAGCCTCCGCCTGATTCTTCATAATCATATAAGTCGTCATAACGGTTAGAAGCGCCGTACGACTGCGGCACATAATCACTTTGCTGATAGTTGCGGCCGCTGTTCTGGTTGTATTGACCGCCTTGAGTGTAGTAATCCTTGTTATACTGTGAATCGTTATAGTTGTTAGATTGGGTAAAATTATCTTTGTTTTTGCTCATTGATATTCCCTCCAATTAGTATTAGTGGTAAAAGCAGTTTTAGTATTGTTCGTTATGCGGTAATTTTTTTTGGCCTGGTACTGGTTCATAAGTAGAGTTTGCACGAGCTTCATAAATTTTACGCTCATTCCATTTGTCGCGGATGCCCATAAAGACATTGCCCCATTGGACAACTTGTGCGATCTTGTCTTCGTTCTGTTCTACTTGCACACCAACGCGTGACGTGATGTGGCGGACAGTAGAGTTCAAATCAGTAACAGAGTTGCCGACGCCTTTAACTGCATCAACTACACCATTCAATTTTTCTGATTTTACTTGAATGTCTTCAGCTAGTTCATTTGTCTTATGCAGCAGATTGGTTGTTTCCAACGTTACCCCCTGCAATTGATTTTCAAGACCAGCTACGGTGCCTGAAACTTCTTTTAAAGTGTTTTTCAGCGAATTTAATGTCATTGCCAACGCTACGCATAGAATTAAGAATCCAACAGCGGCGACGATCGCGGCAATGTAAAGCAAGATTTGCCAATCCATCCTGTTTCCTCCTTTTAACGAATTTATGTTATATCCCTTTTCTACCCTTGATAAGTTTGGGTTAAACACGGACTCTATTATTATTCGACAAAAACACTTGTATTCCTGCATAAAAAAACAGTTTAACCCGAAAGTTAAACCGTTTCTCCTGTATTCAATACATTTTCAAAAGCTTCCTGGAATTTGGTGACATCTCCAGCGCCCATAAACAAATAGACAGCATTGCTATGCTCTGTTAACGACGCAACTTCATCCAGTTGCAGCAGGCGGCTGCCTTCAATCTTTTCAGCCAAATCCTGAATCTTCAATGTGCCCGCTTTTTCCCGGGCAGAACCGAAAATATCACATAGATATACATGATCTGCTTCAAGCAGACAATCCGCAAATTCCTGCAGGAAAGTCTGAGTCCGTGTGAATGTATGCGGCTGGAATATCGCGATAAGCTCACGCTCCGGATATTTTTGGCGAGCTGATTGCAAGGTCGCACGAATTTCTGTTGGATGATGAGCGTAATCATCTATTAAAATCCGATCACCGATTGCCGTTTGTGTAAAACGCCGCTTAACGCCTTCAAAATCTTCAAATTGCTGCTGAATGATATCAGCTGGAATATTTTCATAATGGCAAAGCGAAATAACTGCCAATGCATTCAAAATAGCATGGTCCCCGAACATTGGTATTGTGAACGTATGATAAAATTCATTGCGGATGACTACATCAAAAGTTGTTCCGGCAGTGGTTTTTTCCACATTTCTAGCCTGGAAATCATTTTCTTCACCAAATCCGTAATAGACCACTGGAACCGGTGCTTGAATACGCTGTAAGTATTCATCGTCCCCACATGCAATAATGCATTTCTTCACTTGCTGAGCCATCTCTTCAAAAGCCTTGAAGACGTCATCTACGCCAGTGAAGTAATCCGGGTGATCATAATCGATATTCGTCATGATTGCGTAATCAGGGTGGTAAGCAAGAAAATGCCGACGATATTCGCAAGCTTCCGCCACGAAGAAATGAGAGTTTTCTTGGCCAACCCCTGTTCCGTCACCAATTAAATAAGATACAGGTTTGTAACCAGCTAAAACATGAGCCATTAAACCTGTCGTCGAAGTTTTTCCATGGGCTCCTGTAATGGCCACTGAAACGTATTGCTTCATCAAGTCGCCTAAAAACTGGTGATAGCGAATGATGGTCGCCCCTAATTCCCGCGCTTTAACCAGTTCAGGATGGTCATCCCCAAAGGCATTGCCTGCAATGATTGTCATGTTTTTTTCTATATTGCTTGCATCAAACGGCAAAATGGTGATGCCTCTTTCACGAAGGCGGTCTTCCGTGAAGAAATGCTGTTCGATATCAGAGCCTTGAACTTTTTCGCCCATATCATGCATGATTTGTGCAAGCGGACTCATACCGGAACCTTTGATACCGGTAAAATGTAAAACTGTCATAAATGAACCTCCTGTGGAAGTTGAAAATTAGTCTATAGAAATGCATTGCATCGTCTATAGCTGATGATGATTAGTGAGTATTTAATTGATAGGAATTGCATCATTTTTTTGATCACATGCCTTTAAATCTTCCTACTGCGACCTGTCAGCTTCCTCTGCGCAATAAGCGAAGTCCGACTTTCCATGATAGCATCATAAACACAATATAGTATTATACCACAAATTTGCTATCTCACGAAATGAGCCAGTATTCTTACTATTACACCAATTGACAAAGCAGGAGACAGCCTATTGGCTATTGCCTGCCTGCTTCGCCAATCCGGCTATTTTATGAATGAAAAACTTCTTCGATATCAGATTCAGTGATCAGAACCGATCGGGCTTTGCTGCCGTTCTGTTCGGAAATAAAGCCGTGTTGTTCTATCAAATCCATTAATCTTGCTGCACGGTTATAACCGATATGGAACTTTCGTTGAAGAAGTGAAGTAGAAGCACTGCCCTGTAGCATGATAAAACGGCATGCTTCTTCAAATAAATCATCCTGTTCAGCAGGAGACTCACTCCGCTTGATCAGTTCCTCTTCTTTGAAGAAGTATTCAGGTTTGCCTTGCAGCCGGACATGTTCAATGACTTTCTCAATCTCATCATCCGTAACAAATGTGCCCTGCAGGCGGCTTGGAGCGGACATTCCATTTCCTAGATACAACATGTCCCCTCTTCCGAGAAGGCGTTCTGCCCCTTGGGAATCAAGGATAGTTCTGCTGTCGACTTGTGAAGAAACCGAAAATGCAATGCGTGTCGGGATATTGGATTTAATCAGGCCCGTAATGACATCGACAGACGGCCGTTGCGTTGCGATCACCAAATGAATGCCACAGGCTCTTGCTTTCTGTGCGATCCGGCAAATCGAATCTTCAACATCCGAAGGAGACATCATCATTAGATCAGCCAACTCATCAATAACGATGAGAATATAAGGAAGATGTTGTGCATAATCTCCTTTTTCTTTTACCATTTTATTGTAGCGGCTGATGTCGCGTACTCCGCTGTGTGCGAAGAGTTGATAACGGCGTTCCATTTCTTCAACGGCCCATTTAAGTGAGGCCGTAGCCGCTTTGACATCCGTAATGACCGGGCTGACAAGATGCGGGATGTGGTTATACGGTGCCAGCTCAACCATTTTCGGATCAATCAGCAACAGTTTCAAGTCTCTTGGCGATGATTTATACAGCAAACTGACCAATAGTGAATTAATGCAGACGGATTTACCAGATCCTGTTGCTCCGGCAATCAAACCATGCGGCATTTTGCGCAGATCCAATGTCACCGGCTTCCCTGTTAAATCCAATCCTAGTGCAGCTTCCAGTGGCGAATCCGATTCTTCGAATACCGCACTGCCGATTATTTCGGAAATGCGCACTGCACGGCTTGTCCGGTTCGGTATTTCGATGCCGATCGAACTCTTGCCTGGAATCGGAGCCTGGATTCGGATATCCCGTGCAGCCAGCGCCAGTTTTAAATCATCCGCTAAATTACGGATTTTGCTGACTTTCACTCCTTTGGCCACCTTCAGCTCAAATTGCGTGACAGCCGGCCCTTGGACAGTACTTAATATTTCAGCTTTGATCTGAAAATGCGATAACGCTTCGATCAAGCGCTCGCCTTGCTCTTCCATCCACTCTTCGTCTTTCCGGTCGTTTTCAGGTGCCAGTAAATATTCGGGTAAAGGAAATTCATAGGCTTTTGACTCGGCTTCAGATACGGAGTTCAATGCATGGGAAGGCTGTTCAGCTAAATCTGCCGTTTTTTTTTCCGGTGATACGGCAGATCCCCCTGTTGTTTCCTCTACAGGTGCAGCAGGAGATGACAATTTTGTTTTATTTTTTAGCAGGTCTTTGTCCGATTTAAGCATCAAAACATTAAAAGGCACTGTTTTTTCACGCTTAGGCGCTGGCACGGATTTCGGTTCCGGTACCTGATCTGTTTCCGGCTCTGCCATTGCTTCTGCTACATGTTCTGTAGTCGCTGCTGGTTCTATTGCAGGTTCCGGTACTTGTTCTGCCACTGTTTCCGGTACTTGCTCAGCTTCTGGTCCCGTTACATGTTCAGGCTGCAATTCCGTTTCTGGCTTGGGCTGTGTTTCCAGCTCCTG
The DNA here is from genome assembly GCF_030407735.1 of Planococcus sp. APC 3900. Lineage (NCBI taxonomy): Bacteria > Bacillati > Bacillota > Bacilli > Caryophanales > Caryophanaceae > Planococcus > Planococcus sp. APC 3900. The sequence goes on from NZ_JASDCT010000009.1 coordinate 58,570, forward strand.
CTCTGCTTCAACTGCATCGGCTGATTCAGTTGTTAACGGGTCGTTATGTATTAAGGTTTCAGTGGTTTCGGCCTCCGTCTCTACGTTTGAAGGAGCTTGAGAAGTTTCGTGCACCACAGGTTCTGGATGTTCTGCTGTTTCACGAGCTGTTGTCTGCTCCGGCTCGTTCTCGAAAATCGGTGCAATCTCATGCTCAACTACAGGTCTTGGCTTATGCCAACCAGCTCTTGCTCTTGCCTGAATCGCTTCATCATGCAATTCACGGTTATATTTATTTTCTCTTTCTTCTGTCATCTTTTGTGTGGGTGCAGGGCGTGACGTATTATAGCCGTAAACCGATGAAACTGAACGGCTAGGTTCGAAACGGCGCGCAGTATTAACAGGCAGTTCGGTCGCTTTGCGTTTTGGTGCAGGGCGTACCGGGGCCTCTTTTGGTCCCATAATTGGCTTTTCTGTTGGAACGACCGATTCTTTTCGCAAAATCTCTCTTTCACGCTCATCGAAAATAGGCATTTTCGGGCGGATTTCTGTCCGTTTTACATCACGGATAAAATCGTCTTTTTCTTCATCTGGAATAAGCGGGAAACGAAAAGGCGCTTTTTCTTTTTTGGCAGTCGGGGCCGGTTCATAGAGAACCTCTTCTTCCGTTTCCTCAACATCATCTGCATCTGTGAACATGCGGTTCCATACGTTTTTAATCCAGCTCATTTCGCGTCACGCCTTTACTTGGAAAGCTGAACCGACTTCTGCATCTTCAGGCAGCACAAGAATGCCTTTTTCCTGAGGTGCATCCGGCAAAGCCAATTCTTTTGCTGAACAGATCATTCCGGACGATGCCACTCCCCGAAGTTCCGCATCACGGATGACCATACCTGAAGGCATGACAGCTCCTACTTTTGCCACAACCACTTTTTGGCCCTGTTCAACGTTCGGTGCACCACAGACGATCTGCAATTGCTCGCCGCCGACAGAAACCTGGCAGACATTCAATTTATCGGCATTTGGATGCTTTTCTTTTGATTCCACAAAACCGACAACAAATTTTGGTGAGAAATCCACTTCCAGTGTGAAATCGATTTCGTTTTTCGAAAGAGCATTCTGTAAAGAAGTAACAAGTGCTTCAGTCACTTCCACTTGCTTTCCTTCCGGAAGTTCTGCATAGCTTGAAGCATTGAACAAATTGAATCCGGCAATTTCACCGGCTTCGTCTTTGATCAATGTGACATCGCCATTTTGTTCAGGAAGAATTTTTTCTGGGGTTTCTGTTTGCAGTTGAACCAGCAAAACATCGCCAATTCCCTGTTTATTGTAGAATGCATTCATTTTTTATCGTTCTCCTCATTCGGTTTATTTTTGGCCATGATGAAAATCGGCTCTAATTCTTCATTTTCATAAATGAACGACAAGGAAGTGATCGGCACTTTGCCATTGGTAAAGAAATGCATGGCCATCTGTGCGAGCACGTCGTATCCCGTTTCATTTCGGATATCTCCAATGATCAATACATCTTGATGAGGTACGGACACCGTCATATCTCCCGTTGTTTTTGCCTTCATTTCTTTCAGGAAAGATTCGTTTAAAATGCGGGAAGCATCGTAACCATCATTTTCATTCAGGAAATAAAAGACATTTCCCGCTACATGATCTTCTTTGACAGCGGTCTTCAACTTTCTCACCTGAAACTTCGCGATTTCCTTTATCTGCTCTTCTGTCAGACTTAATGAATTTAACACATTTTCGTCAATTAAGCGATAGGTAGTGCCAGCATCCAAAGCGAAATAAATACGTGTTTCTGCTGTATGTTCTGCTGTAATGAACTTATGGCCTTCATTGGATTCAGTTGGAAACGAAGTAGAACGGATTACCGGAAAAATATGCTCAGTCGATTTAATTTCTCCTTTGGCTTCCCTTTCCATAGCATCAAAAGTTTCGGTGATGGTATAAACGATTTCCTGGATCGCTGCATCCCCTTTTGCTTCAAAACGATTGATCACCTGTGGCATAGAGATGTTCATGCCTTTTCCAAGTTCTTTGTGGTTGATATGCGTAATGTCCTTTTCACGGTCAAAGCGCCATTCCAATTGGCGGCTTGGCATCCGTTCTCTAAGTATATTAAAAAGTTCAGTTGATTTCATCGTTGTTTTGACCTCTCTTTCATAAATAAACGGTTCAGCCCAGTCAAGGCGAACCGTCTTTTTATCATTTTGGCAAATTCGAAATAAACCCTTCGATTTCTGCTTGTGTTTTACGGTCTTTGCTGACGAAACGCCCTGTTTCCCGGCCATTTGAATAAGCAAGGAAGCTCGGGATGCCAAAGATATCCTGTTCGATGCACAGATCGATAAATTGATCGCGGTCTACTGAAATAAAGGTATAATCCGGAAACGTCTTTTCGATATCCGGCATAATGGGATCGATCACGCGGCAATCCGGGCACCAGCCTGCTGTGAACATAAAAACAGCTGGCGTCCCTTTCGTCAGGTCATGAAATTCTTCGGTCGATTGTAAGTTTCTCATTTGCGTATTCTCCTATTCATCGGTATTGATTGAACGAACAGTTTCCATCATCCACTCCATTTTCTGAGGGACGTCGTCTTTGCCCGTCATAGTCGTCATTTTTGCACCGCCGGAACTGACCACCAGCTCCAGCTGATCTTCGGCTATTTCTTTAACGGTTACAAAGCCGAAACGGCCGTGTTGCCGAAATGTCTCATCTGCTATCCAGATCTGTTCGGGATCTGCTTTTTGCAAGTCGTAGAAAAAAGTGCTTGCGCCTTTTTCATTCGGGTTGATGAATAAAATAAATGAATCATTGCCTTTTGTAATCATGCTGTTATAGTCATCCGACGGTTCTTCTATGTCGTAGCCTTTAGGCAGGTACAAATCCATTTTGCCCACCTTTTCATTGGCTTTTTCTGGCTCTCCCTGAAACGCTTCGCGCGCATTGGCTATTCCTTGGGTAATCTGTTCTTCCGGTGTCGCCATGCACCCAGCCAGTATGACGGACAACAGCAAGACAAGAACCAATCCATTTCGAGGCACGTCCATTCCCCCTTACGTTACTGCTACTTATTTTAAAGGTGTTTACAGACACATGCAACTTAATCGCTGTCCAGCTGGTATTGCCCAATCAGCAACTTGACCACATGGCTAAACATTTCTCCTCGATTGACTGCACCGTCAGTCAAAATTCCGATAGCGCCTTTATGATGGCGGATTCCAATTTCATTGGCATAGTCATCCATGACCGGTCCCAGCTCCGCACCTGAATACAATTTGTCTGCAATCGCTTTCGGCAAAGGAATCTGGGCACCGGCTGCTGTGTACATCCGGCCATCCTTTGTGGTTAAAGCACCCCAATTGCATAAATACAGAATGCCTTCCATTTCATAGACGCCGCCTTCAAGTCCAATGGCGAAATCGAAATCTCCCAATGCGTTTGCGGCACGATTCTTTGCACCCTGACGCGTTTCCTCTTGGGAAAAAGGCTGTTCCGAAACTCCAGAAGCGGCTTCAACTGCTGACAAGTCAACAGTCCACTCAAGATTTGCCAGGATGCTTGAGACCGCATTTATTTTCGCCGGGTTTTTTGAGGCGATAACTGCACGAATTTTCTTCATCTTCACTATTCCTTTCCAAAAAAAAGAGCCCGCAGGCACTTTTTTAGACGTTTTGTTTAATGGTTTCAAGCGTCGAACGATCTGTCGCTTTGACAAGTTTCGTCAAGAGTTCTTTCGCCGCAGCATAGTCGTCCGTGTGGATGATAGACGACGAGGTATGGATATAGCGTGAGCAGATCCCAATCACAGAACTTGGAATCCCTTCGTTGGCTGTGTGCACACGACCTGCATCCGTTCCACCTTGTGAAACAAAATACTGATATGGGATGTTATGCGTTTCGGCAGTATCCAAGATAAATTCACGCATGCCGCGATGCGTTACCATGCTCTTGTCTAAAATGCGCAACAACGTCCCTTTGCCAAGCTGGCCAAATTCATTTTTATCGCCTGTCGCATCATTCGCCGGGCTGGCGTCCAATGCGAAGAACAAATCCGGCTTGATCATCGCTGCCGCTGTCTGCGCTCCCCGCAAACCGACTTCTTCCATCACTGTCGCTCCGGAGAATAATTGGTTCGGCAGTTTTTCGTCCTTCAGTTCTTTCAGTAATTCGATGGCCAATCCGCAACCATAGCGGTTATCCCAGGCTTTTGCCATAATCTTTTTGTCATTGGCCATTGGCGTGAAGGGGCTGAACGGGACGATCTGCTGGCCTGGACGTACGCCGAGAGCCAACGCATCGTCTTTGTCATCTGCGCCGATGTCGATTAACATGTTCTTGATTTCCATTGGTTTGCTGCGCAATTCATCACTCAATAAATGCGGAGGAATCGAACCGATAACTCCAGGAATCACCCGATTTCCAGCTACTATGTCTACACGGGTAGCCAGCATTACCTGGTTCCACCAACCACCTAAAGGCTGGAAGCGAATCATGCCGTTTTCTGTAATTTGCGTCACCATGAATCCTACTTCGTCCATATGTCCAGCCACCATGATCCGTGGTCCATCTTCTTGGCCATCTTTGACACCAAAAATACTCCCTAGATTATCTTGGAGCAATCGATCTGAAAATTTTTCCAGTTCCTGGCGCATAAACTTCCGGACAGCATGTTCATTGCCCGGGGCGCCCGGCAGTTCCGTTAAGGTTTTAAACATTTCACGAGTTTCAGCATTCATATCAAAATTCCTCCTAATAACTTACCTTCATTAAGTTTAGAGCTTTTTTCAGACGATTTCCAGCTATATAATTCGTTTTTCGAAAGATTAATGACTTTTAAGCTATCATTTCGCCCTTCAAAATATTTATGGTACAATTTATTCAGTAAGCAGAGGAGGGATTTTTAGTGAAAAATCGTGATTTATTGATTGGATTTGCTACAGGTGTAGCAGCAGCATATTTAGTAAAAGAAGTGGTTGATCGCACACAAAAACTTTATCCGGCGGACAACGTCTTGAAAGAAGTCAAGTCTGCGTTTAAAGAAGAAGGCCCGATCGACGGTTCATGGATCTTCATGAAAACCGAGCCTTATAAACAGCATGCACTTACGACGGAAGTCTATAAAGGCGGCATCACGCGCCATAAAGAAGACGAACTTCAGCAATTCGAGTTTTTGGCGGATGCCTACACAGGCGCAGTAATTGAAGTCAAACAAGTATAATAAAAAAGGAGCCTAATCGGCTCCTTTTTCATATCACTTTTTCTTTTCGCTCAAGCGATTCGACGATTTCTTTGCCGTCCACGCTCCATTTCAGGATGCGGTAATAGGCATCGTGGTAAAAACTGAAGTAATAGCCATTTTCCAACGCTTCTTTCATCAGCTTTTCTTTCGCGTAAATCGAATCCATCGGATAATCATCAAACGCCAGTACCCATAGCGGGTTTTGATGCGCATGAGTCGGCATGATGTCCGCCATATGGAGGATCGTTTCATCCCCGCTTTGCATCTTGATGACGCTGTGGCCATCCGAATGGCCTCCTGTATGGATCAGCGTAATGGCATCAAACAAAGTTTTCTCACCTTCGAAAGTCTCCACTTGACCGGTTATCGGCTCCCAGTTTTCTTTCCAGTAGGTGTTGCGCGAGCGGATATTCGGATGCTGCATTTCATTCCATTCTGTTGCTGAAACATGGATGGTTGCATTCGGGAATGCCGAAACCAGCTCTTCTCCCTGCCATTTCGTCAACCCCGCTGCATGGTCACCATGAAGATGAGTCATGAGGATTGTATCGATATCTTCAGGCGTCAGCCCAAGCTCCGCCAAGTCCTCTTCCACACGCGACTCTTGGGAAACCCCTAAATTACGCAGTTGGCGTTCAGTCAATTTGCCGGCACCGAGGCCGCTGTCGATCAAGATATTGTGGCCTTCGTATTGGACTAAGATTGGATGTGTCGGCAATTCAATCTGGTTTTTTTCATTGACCGGATACCGCTTTGACCAAATCACTTTCGGCACTACCCCAAACATCGTGCCGCCATCCAAATACGTCGTTCCCCCATCAAGCCAAGTTAAAGCCATGTTGTGAAATTGAAATTTCTGCATTCCCTTTTCCCCCTTGTCGTGATCAGCTAATTGAAAACTGTGCTTCCATCCGGTAAATCGGCTGGCCTTTTTTCGAGAATTTTTCTTCGTACTCCGTCATGATGTTCCACTCGGGTTCATTGTCATGAAGATCCAATGAGACCTCTTTTAATAACATACCATATTCAGAAATGCTCGTAAGCGAATATTCGAAAAGTTTCCGGTTATCGGTTTTAAAATGGATTTCTCCTTGTTCAGGAAGCACTGCTTCGTAAAGCTTCAAAAAAGATTCATGGGTCAGACGGCGTTTGGCATGCCGTTTTTTCGGCCATGGATCAGAAAAGTTCAAGTACAGTCTATCCACTTCACCTTTTTCAAAATAATCAGCGATGTCTTTTGCATTCACTTTCAATAAACGCAGATTAGGAATTTCTTCCTCATTTTCCAAAATAGTCTCAAGAGCCGTGACGATGACACTATCGAACAACTCGATGCCGATATAATTAATCTGCGGATTAGCTATAGCCATTCCGATGATGAAGCGTCCTTTTCCAGTTCCAGCTTCGATATGAAGCGGATTTTCATTACCGAAAACTTCCTGCCATTTTCCTTTTTTCTGCTCTGGATCGGGAATAACGATTTCTGGATGGGTGTCGATCAAATCGGCTGCCCATGGTTTAAAACGTGATCTCATGTTTCATCCTCTTTCTTTTCCAATATTTATTGAGTTCCATTTTTTGTGGCTGACTGCATAAACGACCATTTCGTTTGGAGAACTTATACCGGCATCGTCACCATCCACATGGCGGCAAACCGGTTTATCCGTCGAGAGCCGGAATTCCCGGCTGCTCATTTGGCTGACCTCTTTGAAACGTGTATGTGCTCCGCTGAATACCGTACCAAAAACCAGCAGGAGTTTCAAACGCGAAATGTGATGGACGACCGTCAGCTCAAGCAATCCGTCATCTGTTTTTGAGGACGGTGATATTTTCATGCCTCCGCCAAAGTACGGCTGATTGCTGACCGTCGCCAGCCAGACATCTTCGTAGACTGTTAAATCTCCATCCGTCTCCACTAATAAAGTAAATTTCTCAAACGTCAAAAAAGTCCTGATGACGTACAAAAAATAAACCAGCTTTCCAAGGCCAAGCTGATTGAGCTTTTGCTTAATGGCTGAAAGGTTCACAGCGATGGTGATTTGCGCATCAAAACCGATTCCAGTACTGCTGACGAACTGGGATTCGGCCCTATCTGTAAACTCACCAAGATCTTCCCGCCGAAAAAAAGGCCGTTCAAGAAATCGCTCGATGGCCTGTGCATCCTTAAAACTTCCATATGCTCTGGCAAAGTCGTTGCCAGAACCAGCCGCTACAGAGCCGACAATGATTCCTTTTGCACCGGCAGCTCCAACTATAATTTCTCTGAGCGTGCCGTCTCCGCCAAAACCAATCAATAAGACATTTTGCTGGTGCCGGTAGCCGGCTGCTAGTTCAACTGCATGCCCGGGAAATTGCGTAACAATATGCTCATAAGGAAACCGGATGGTCTTTTCAAATCGGTGCCATTTTTTCAGTGCTCTGCCATTTCCCGCGAGGGGATTGATGATAAATACTGTTTTCATATACACTCGCCTTTAGACATATTAGGAACTAAATCCCGAGAGGGTAGTTAGCGATTTTCTGGTACCGTGTTTTTTCTTTTGGCGCTATTCGGAATAGCGAGAACTCCGCCACCTCAAATTCCAACAGGCTGACTGACAAATGAAGATCCACCGGTTCCCCGCCAGCCCACTTATTCGCCAACGTAATGTGCGGCACAAATCTTTTCTGATCGGTTCCGAGCTGCAATGGCTCCAACAATTCTGCAATAGCACGCTGCAGCTTTTCCAGTTCAGCACTTTTTTTCAGTGCGGCATAAATTACCCTGGGTGTTTCGGGATTGCCGAAAGTCTGGATGCCCTCAATCATTAACCGAAACGGCGATCCTTGTATTCCGGCTAACTGCTCTGCAACCTGCTTGATTTTATCTTCTTTGTCTTCGCCTATAAACAGAAGCGTCATATGCATATCTTCTGGAGGCGTCAGTCTTTTATGGGTTTGCAGCTGCCAGCTGTCGCGTTCTTTGCCCAATGTTTCTGCGATATTTTGCGGAATTTTAATTCCAATAAAATAATGTGGTTTCATTGTCATCACCTGGCTTCAGTTTACCATGCAAACAGACACAAAAAAATAGTGATCGGCTAGAGCCAATCACTTTTCTTTTAAAATGCTATTATTATAATTTGATTCCCACTTGAATACGTGCTTCAAATGCTTTCTGAAGCTTACGCGTCAATTCTCCCGGCGTTCCATCGCCGATCTGCTGATCACCAATCTTGACGATCGGCATCACTTCAGTGGTCGTCGATGACATGAAGAATTCATCCATTTTGAGTGCTTGCGTTTTTGTAAATGCCGTTTCCTCTACAGGAATTTCCAGCTCTTTGCACAACTCGAGAATTACTCTTCTTGTAATACCGTTCAATATGAGGTTATTGGCAGGATGTGTATAAAGAGTCCCATTTTTAAATCCATACATATTTGATGAACAGCCTTCCGTCACCGTTTCACCGCGGTGCAGAATGGCCTCAAAAAATCCTTCTTCGTAGGCTTCTTGTTTTGCCAACACATTGCCCAGCAAGTTTAGGCTCTTAATGTCACACCGCAACCAACGGATATCCTCGATGAATTTAGCGGTTACTCCTGATTCCAGACTCGCTACCGGACGTTCAACGGTCTTTGTATTGCCAGTTATGACCGGTGTAGCACCCGTCGGGAACTGGTGCTGACGTTCTGCAGCTCCGCGCGTGATCTGGACATATACCTGGCCATTGTCAATATTGTTCATTTCAACAAAATCGTACATCATTTTATGAAATACATCTTTTGTGTAAGGAATGACGATTTTGATCTTATCGGCGCTTTCATAAAAACGATCAATATGTTCTTTCGCTGTAAACAGGTTTCCGTCATATACACGGATCACTTCATAAATTCCGTCTCCAAATTGATAGCCGCGGTCTTCCTTTGAAATCACCAAATCTTCTTCGCGAATAAACTCTCCATTATGCAAAATCAAATCCATATCCATTCCCTCTTCCCTCATTTTTTACATGCTAATTGATAAATTGCTTCTGCATAAATCGCAGTCGCTTTTATTAAATTGTCGATATCGACAAATTCATCCGCTTGATGGGCAAGGTCCGGTTCTCCCGGAAACAGCATGCCAAAAGCTACACCTTTATCCAGCACACGTGCATAAGTGCCTCCGCCAATGGCAATTAATTCGGCGGTTTCGCCGGTCTGCTTTTCATACGCATTTTGCAGCGTCTTGATGAGTGGATCATTTTCTTCCACATAATGAGGTGGAGAATTGGACACCACTTCCAGTACAAAATCTTCTAATTGGTAGGCAGCCATCTTTTCTGCAAACGGATAACTGACAGAGTACCGCATGCTGACATTGATCGTCGCCGTTTTCGATTTTTCAAAACGGATGATGCCCGCATTGAATGTTGTGTCACCGGATTGCTCATCCGAAAAATCAAGACCCAGCTTGCGCCCTCGTGAATCCTGATAAAATGTGTCCGCAACAAAAGCCACGAATTTCTGGCCATCGCCTTCCAACCGATCCTTTAAAAACAAAGCAAGCAGGATTCCGGCATTGATGCCATCCTCCGGCTCCATGGCATGCGCTGATTTGCCTTTCACGGTCAATTCGGTTGAGCCGTTATGCTGTTCCACCACACCTGTCACTTGATGCTTGGCACAAAACGCCCTAAACTCCTCTTGCCATTCAGCCAATTGCCCGTTTAAAATAGCGGTTGCCTTGTCCGGCACCATATTTGTCCGATGTCCGGCAATGAACGATTCCAGAATCGCGTCTTCGTGCATCGAAAATGTGGAGAAGACCAAGCTGGCAATACCTTTTTCCGCATTGATGATCGGAAAATCCGCATCGGGGGCAAAAGCCATAGCTGGCATTTCCTCTGTTTCGAAATAACGTTCGACACACCGGAATCCACTCTCTTCATCCGTTCCGATGATCAAGCGAATGCGCTTATTGAATTCCACGCCGGCATCTTTCAGCATATTCAACGCAGTCCAAGCGGCGATTGTCGGCCCTTTGTCATCGATGGCTCCCCGGCCATAAAGCCGACCATCATGGATTTCTCCGCCGAACGGATCTTTGGTCCATCCTTCGCCTGCCGGAACCACATCCACATGCCCTAAAATCCCAAGCAATTCTTCTCCTTGGCCAATTTCAAGATGCCCTGCCATGTCGGCCACATTTTTTACTGAATAGCCATGTTGTCTACCTTTTTCCAAAAACCAGTCCAAAGCCTGCTTAACATCTTTTCCAAAAGGAGCTGTTGGCGTTGTTTCGTCACTTAGTACACTGGGAATCGCCACGAGCTCCTGCAATTCACTCAGCGTGGTATCTTTTCTTTTTTTAGCTTCTAGCAGCCAATCCATGTTTCACACTCCTTTTTGTTATGGCTATTGTACACCTTTTTTCACTTAATTAAAGAATTTGTATGGAATTTGCACAAAAAATTCTGTCTTTCCAATGTTATATTTGTGTAAAAATAAAGGAAAATCCTAGAATTCGAAATGTTTTTCCGCTATAATCAAATTGTCAGATTAGTTAGATTGACACATCTTTTTAGGAAAAGGGGCTGTCTTTGGCATCTATCTTAAACCTGCTGTATAAACCTCAGGATATCGTCCGCTAGTCTTTGCCAATGGGAAAAAAGATGAAGGAGTGGTTCTATCATTATGAAACCTACGACCGACCGCATGCTCATTCGAATTAAAGATATGTATAAGTACATTCTCGAAAACGGGACTGTAACGACGCAAGATCTTGTCGACGAATTCGGCATCACTCCTCGCACCATTCAAAGAGATTTGAATGTGTTAGCCTTTAACGACTTGGTGACAAGCCCAACTCGAGGCAAATGGACAACGACGCAACGGAAAGTGAAGATGACGTCCTGAAAAGATTTCCTAAACAAAGAAAATGACCGCAGCTATGCGGTCATTTTCTTTGTTTTAAACTGTTTACTTCCTCTTCCGTCAAATGGCGGTATTCACCGAGCCCGAGCTCCGGGTCCAAAGTTAACGGTCCCATCGACAGACGCTTCAAGTAAACTACCCGTTTACCGACACTTTCGAACATCCGCTTGACCTGATGAAACTTGCCTTCAGTAATGGTCAATTCAATTTTAGAAAGAGGTCCGCTTTCAAGGATGTTCAGGCTGGCAGGCTTTGTCACATACCCATCATCCAACGCTACACCTTTCTTGAATGCTTCTTTATCCGCTTCCGTAACCAACCCTTCAATCAATGCATAATAGGTTTTATCCACATGCTTTTTAGGCGACAGCAGTTCATGCGCCAATTTGCCGTCATTGGTCAACAACAGAAATCCTTCGGTGTCCTTGTCCAGCCGCCCGACCGGAAACGGTTCGAAATGCTGCTCTTCTTCATCCAGTAAATCAATGACCGTTTGGTCGTACTTGTCTTCTGTCGCCGATATCACATCCTGCGGCTTGTTCATCAACAAATAGATGAATTCCGTATAGGCGACTGCTTCTCCGCCAACCAGCACTTGGTCGGCATGTTCATCCACATGAACTTTCGGATCGCGGACAATTTCGCCGTTTACTTCCACTGCTTTTGTTTTAAGCAGGACTTTGACTTCTTTTCTTGAGCCGAAGCCCATGTTTGAAAGAAATTTATCTATACGCATAGTGTCACTCCTAAAAACCGAGCTTCCGGGAAATTTTCGTTATTTTCGAGCCCAACAGTTTTTGTGCCAAACCGGTCTTCAGGCCAAGATAGCCGTATACGACTGCCCCGACTCCACCAATTAGGACGATCCGTATCATAGATAAGAATTTATTGTCCATTCCCAAGAATAGATCCAGCCCTGACATTGCCAGATAAACCGCTCCGGCCATGATCAAGTTCAAAATAACGATCAGGATGACACGTCTTCCCACCATCTGCGAACGATAGTTCATGGTTTTGACGATGACCAGCATATTCATGCCGATAGCAACTAGATAACCGATGATGGTTGCTGCAATCGCGCCGTCCGTTTCAAAACGCTCGATCAGCGGTGTATTCAGGATTGCTTTCAGCAGCAAACCGGTAGACAAGTTGATGATGATCCATTTTTGTTTGTTGATTCCTTGCAGAATTGACGCCGTTACCGGGAAAGCTGAAAACAGAATCGCTACCGGCAAGTAATGCGCCAAAATTTCCGAACCAACATCGCTGACTTCATAAAAGACATGATACAGTTCGTCTGACAACATCGTCATCCCGATTACGGCAGGCAATGTCAGGAACAGCAAGACCTGTATGGACTGATCCAAAGTCCGTGATACCTGAAGATGCTCATTGCGGGTGAAATGCTTGGTGATCAACGGAATCAAGGCCATGGAAAACCCTGTGGCCAGCATGACTGGAATCATAACGAGCTTATGCGCCGTCAAGTTCAAAATTCCAAGCAAATCGATTTCAGAGACATTGCCTCCCGAACTCATGGCCCGGTTAAATGTCATTAGATCGACAAATTGAAACAAAGGATTGGCGATGCCAAGGAAAATGACCGGAATCGCATAAATTACAATTTCCTTGTACATATCACGCAGTTTAACATCGTAAGACTCAACTGAATTGGCCAGCAGACGGTTGTATTCCGGTTTTTTCTTTTTCCAGAAATAACCCAACGTGACAATTCCGCCAAGTGCTCCGACAGCTGCAGATAATACAGCAAATTGAATCGCTGTTTTTGGAGTGCCATCGAAAATATAGATAACGGCAAAAGCGCCGCCCAGCAAGAAAATAATGCGGACAATCTGTTCAACCAACTGGGATACTGCGGTTGGCATCATGTAGTTATAGCCCTGGAAAAACCCTCTCCAAAGACTCATAAATGGAACAACGATCAATGCAAAGCTGACCCAGCGAATCGCTTCGGTGACATCCCCAACTGAATAAATCAGTTCGTCTTCAGAAATTGTAATGCGGGCAAGCGGTTCCGCAAACAAATAAAGCAAGAGGAAAGAAATAAAGCCAGTGACCATCATCGTCAGCAACCCGGACTTCAATAATCTCCTCCCTGTCTCGTAATCTCCAAGGGAATTGTATTTGGCTGTGAATTTCGAGAAAGCGATCGGGGCGCCTGAAATGGCCAGCGCCAGCATCAGGTTATACGGTATGTATGCGTATTGATAAAGACCGATATTGTCTTCTCCCACCATGCTGTAAAACGGGATGATATAAATAACGCCCAGGATTTTCGACAAAAATAAACCCAAAGTTAAGATGGCTGTACCTTTAATTAATGATGACATTTTGCACTTCCTGACTTGTTCATGATAAAAGCAATCTACACGATAGTTTACACCTATAAAAGAAATTACTCAACGAGTTTCGCATCATCGTGTATACTGAGAGAAAAACGAAAGCGAGTTCTTATTTTATGTATGACGTTATAATCATCGGTGGGGGTCCCTCCGGTTTAATGGCTTCAATTGCCGCAGCTTCTAGAAACCAAAAGGTTTTGTTGATCGAAAAAGGAAAAAAGTTAGGAAAAAAATTAATTATTTCGGGCGGCGGCCGCTGCAACGTGACCAACCGCTTGCCTCTTGACGAAATTGTGAAACATATTCCAGGAAATGGACGCTTTCTCCACAGTCCGTTTTCCGTCTTCAATAACGAAGACATCATCTCCTTCTTTGAAGGACTTGGCGTCGCTTTAAAAGAAGAAGACCACGGCCGGATGTTCCCGGTCTCCAACCGGGCACAGGACGTGGCAGATGCCATGTTCAAGGAAATGGACCGGCTGAATGTCACCGTGCTCCTCGATTCGCCAGTCAAGAAATTATTGATGACTGACGAAAAAGTAACCGGCGTCCGCCTTCATACCGGCGAAGAGTATACGGCCAAAGCCATCGTCGTGGCGGTCGGCGGCAAAGCCGTGCCGCAAACCGGTTCTACTGGAGACGGGTACCCATGGGCCGAAAAAGCCGGGCATACCGTCACCGACCTTTATCCGACCGAGGTTCCTTTGCTGTCGAAAGAACCGTTTATTGTCAGCAAGGAACTTCAAGGCCTCGCACTGCGTGATGCTGCCGTAACCGTCTTGAACAAAAAAGGCAAAGTCCTCGTGACCCATCAGATGGATATGCTGTTTACCCATTTCGGATTGAGCGGACCTGCCGTTTTGCGCTGCAGCCAGTATGTCGTCAAGGAAATGAAGAAAAACGGTGGCCAGCCTGTGGAAATGCGCATCAATTCTATGCCCGATGAAAATGCAGAGTCCGCATTTCAGCTGCTCTTTAAGATGATGAAAGAAGATCCCAAAAAATCGGTTAAAAACGTTTGGAAAAGTCTAGCACAGGAACGTTGGCTGCTGTTCCTTCTTGCGCGTGCAGATATCGACCCCCAATTGACCGGCGCGGAACTTGCCAGCGAAAAAGTGCGTGCATTCGCTCAGCAATTGACTGCTTTCAGCATGTTTGTAAATGGCACTCAGCCGATTGAGAAAGCCTTTGTTACCGGAGGCGGCGTATCCATCAAGGAAATCGAACCGAAAACGATGGCGTCCAAAAAGAAACCAGGCTTGTATTTCTGCGGTGAAATTTTGGATATCCACGGCTATACCGGCGGTTACAACATTACCTCTGCACTCGTGACGGGCAATGTCGCCGGCCAAAGTGCAGCGCGTTTTGTGCAGGAAAGCCAGGTAGAAAGCGGGGCTTGAAATTAATGGACAGCTTTACCGAATACACGTTGCTGTTAGTCTATTTTCTGCCATTGCTTATTATTTTCGGCGCTTTGCTGATCGGGCGCGCTTTTGATAAGAATAAGAAAAAGTGAACGATTCCATAGTTTTGCTGCAAAGATAAGGACCAAAACGATACTTTTCTATCTAAACAATAGAGAGGCAGACCGGAATTTTCCGGCCTGCCTCTCTTTTTTGCTATTGCACTGTGCCTATCCGAGAACTTCTATCTTTTCAAGTACCCGGAAGACTCCGCTTTTCTTCTGTCCAGACTCCGTCTCCCAGCCCCTCGGATCTTAAGTCTGCCTGGCTGTGCGGCAAAAAGCGCCGCTTCGCCAGTCCGCCTTAAGTCTTTCGGGGCTACCGGAAGACTCCGCTTTTCTTCATTACCCTACTACGATGTTAACCAATTTCCCTGGAATGACGATAACTTTTCGTACTTGTTTGCCTTCGGCTGCTTTTTGGACATGTTCGTCCGCCAGTGCTGCCGTCTCCAGTTCTTCTTTTGTGCTGTCTTTGGCAATTGTCAACTTGGTTTTTACTTTGCCGTTGACTTGTACCACGACTTCAACTTCATCATCGACCATTTTCGACTCGTCGTAGTGCGGCCAATTTTCGTAAGCCA
The DNA here is from genome assembly GCF_030407735.1 of Planococcus sp. APC 3900. NCBI lineage: Bacteria > Bacillati > Bacillota > Bacilli > Caryophanales > Caryophanaceae > Planococcus > Planococcus sp. APC 3900. Next base: position 74,117 of record NZ_JASDCT010000009.1, read on the forward strand.
CAGAACCCTCGTGCCCCAATTTCTCCCACAGTTCTTCTGCTACGTGAGGTGCAATCGGCGACAACAGTTTGACAAAGCCTTCCACGTACTCTTTTGGAATGGAATCCACTTTATAGCCTTCATTGACGAAGACCATCATTTGTGAAATCGCTGTGTTGAAACGCAGGCCTTCAAAGTCGTCTGTCACTTTTTTGACGGTCTGGTGATAAACCTTGTCCAGCTTGCCGTCGTTCGCATCGGTGACTTTAGCACTCAATTGCTCTTCGTCCATCAACAGGCGCCATACGCGGTCCAGGAACCTGCGGGAACCATCCAAACCGTTCGTTGACCAGGCAATCGAAGCTTCTAGTGGACCCATGAACATTTCGTACATGCGCAATGTATCTGCACCATGGCTTTCGATAATCTGATCCGGATTGACGACATTGCCTTTTGATTTCGACATTTTCTCATTGCCTTCCCCAAGAATCATCCCTTGGTTGAACAGCTTCTGGAATGGCTCTTTCGTCGAGACCACACCGATGTCATAAAGTACTTTATGCCAGAAACGGGCATACAATAAATGAAGCACAGCGTGTTCAGCTCCACCGATATAAACATCAACCGGCAACCAGCGTTTCAGAAGTTCCGGATCTGCCAGCATTTCATCATTGGTCGGATCGATAAAGCGCAAGTAATACCAGCAGCTGCCCGCCCATTGTGGCATCGTATTTGTTTCACGGCGCCCTTTCATGCCAGTTTCAGGATGAACGATATTGACCCATTCATCGATATTGGCAAGAGGTGATTCGCCAGTGCCGCTCGGCTTGATATCTGTTGTTACCGGAAGCATCAATGGCAAGTCTTTTTCTTCAACCGGTGTCATTGTGCCATCTTCCCAGTGGATAATCGGAATCGGCTCGCCCCAATAACGCTGTCTGCTGAATAGCCAATCACGCAGACGGTAAGTGATTTTCTTTTCACCGACTTGTTTTTCGACCAACCAGTTGATGGCTTTTTCAATTGCTTCTTTTTTATTAAGGCCATTCAAGAAATCAGAATTGATCAATTCACCGTCGCCGGCATACGCTTCTTCATCGATGTTACCGCCTGAAACGACTTCCACAATCGGCAAATCGAATTGCTTAGCAAATTCATAATCGCGCTCATCATGAGCAGGTACCGCCATAATAGCGCCTGTCCCATAAGTCGCCAATACATAATCGGCAATCCAGATCGGCATTTTTTCGCCGCTGACCGGATTGGTTGCATAAGCACCCGTGAAGACGCCTGATTTATCTTTAGCCAAATCGGTGCGCTCCAAGTCACTTTTCGTCTTGACGTCATCGATGTATTTTTCGACAGCCTGTTGTTGGCCGGCAGTTGTAATGGCTGCCACCAATTTATGTTCAGGAGCCAGTACCGCATAAGTCGCGCCGAAAATCGTATCCGGGCGTGTTGTGAAAGCACGGAAAGAATGTTCGGTGTCTGCCACCTGGAATTCCAGTTCCGCCCCTTCAGATTTGCCGATCCAGTTGCGCTGCATATCTTTCAGGCTTTCAGGCCAGTCCAAATCATTCAGATCTTCAAGCAAACGATCTGCATATTCCGTAATGCGCAACACCCATTGGCGCATCGGACGGCGTTCGACGGGATGGCCGCCACGCTCTGATTTGCCGTCGATAACTTCTTCGTTGGCCAAAACCGTGCCAAGTGCCGGGCACCAGTTAACTGCCACTTCGTCTACATAAGCAAGGCCTTTATTATACAATTGGATGAAAATCCATTGTGTCCATTTATAGTAGGAAGGATCCGTCGTATTGATTTCACGGTCCCAATCATAGGAAAATCCAAGTTCCTGAATCTGGCGCTTGAAAGTTGCGATGTTTTTCGCTGTGAATTCGGCCGGATCGTTGCCAGTATCGAGTGCATACTGTTCTGCTGGAAGACCGAATGCATCCCATCCCATAGGATGAAGAACGTTATAGCCCTGCATGCGTTTGACGCGGCTCAAAATATCCGTCGCCGTGTACCCCTCTGGATGGCCAACATGAAGTCCAGCACCTGATGGATATGGGAACATATCCAATGCGTAAAATTTCGGTTTCGATGGGTCATCCACCATCTTGAATGTTTTGTTGTCTTGCCAATATTTCTGCCATTTCTTTTCTACTATCTTATGCTTGAATGTCATTTTCCTGTTCCTCCTCAAAAATAAAAACTCCCGTCCCTCATAAATAAGGGACGGGAGTTTTCCCGCGGTACCACCCAAATTAGCGAACGCTCGCTCAACTTGACTCCTTAACGCGGAAAACGGTGTATCTTACTTGGTTTCACATACACTGACTCCAAGGTGAGTTCGATTGCGCATTTCACCGGCTTGCACCACCCGCCGGCTCTCTGTGGAAAACACACAATGTACTGGTCCTCTTCGCTGTCATTGGCTATTGTCTTCATTTTAGACGAACGGCCGTTTTTTGGCAATAGCCTATGAGACTTTAACGTTATCGGTGTTCAGCGGTGCATCTGTAGAGTCGATGATATCCTGGACCGAAAAGCCCTCAAATACCTCAGACAGGACCAGTCCAGCGTCCGTCACTTCGATAACTGCACGTTCTGTAATGATTTTGTCGACCACGGCTTTGCCGGTCAACGGCAAATCGCATTGCTTTTTGATTTTGGCAGAGCCATCTTTTGACACGTGGTCCATGATGACGATGACTTTTTTGGCACCATGGACAAGATCCATTGCACCGCCCATGCCTTTGATCATTTTGCCGGGAATCATCCAGTTGGCTAAGTCGCCGTTCTCAGCTACTTCCATGCCGCCGAGAATCGCCACATCAATATGTCCGCCACGGATCATCGCAAAGGATTCCGCACTTGTAAAGAATGCGGATCCAGGTATTGTGGTCACTGTTTCTTTTCCGGCGTTGATCAAATCAGGGTCGACCTGATCTTCGGTCGGATAAGGTCCGATCCCCAGAAGTCCGTTTTCAGACTGAAGCACCACGCTTTTGTTTTCGGAAATGAAATTGGCCACCAACGTGGGCATACCGATTCCCAGGTTGACGTAATCACCGTCTTTAATTTCTTTTTCGGCCCGTTTTGCAATTCGTTCTCTGACTGCTTGTTTATCCACGTTTTTCCCCACCCTTCCCTAAACAGTGCGTGTTGTTAAGCGCTCAATGCGTTTTTCCTGGTCCGCCTGCAGCAAACCTTGGACATAGATGCTCGGGGTTTGCACATGGTTCGGATCAATTTCTCCGATTTCCACGATTTCTTCGACTTCCGCGATGGTTATTTTCCCAGCGGCTGCAGCGAGCGGGTTAAAGTTCTGTGCTGTCTTGTTGTACACCAGGTTCCCCATTTTATCGGCACGGTGAGCCCGAACCAATGAAAAGTCAGCCCTCAAAGCATGTTCGAGCACATATTCCTTACCGCCAAACTCGCGGATTTCCTTGCCGTCCGCAACCGTTGTCCCGACGCCAGCCGGTGTAAAGAATGCGGGAATGCCTGCTCCGCCTGCCCTCATTTTCTCAGCAAGCGTTCCTTGCGGCGTTAACTCCACTTCAATTTCACCAGACAGTACTTGCCGCTCGAATTCTTTGTTTTCCCCTACATACGAACCGATCATTTTTTTGATCTGCTTGTTTTTCAATAATAATCCAAGACCCCACTCATCCACTCCGCAATTATTGGAAATGACGGTCAGATCAGTTACCCCTTTATCAACAAGAGCCAGTATGAGCTGTTCAGGTATTCCCACTAAGCCAAATCCGCCTACCATAATTGTGGCTCCGTCCTGAATCTGTTCAATGGCTTCTTTCGCAGAACTGTAAATCGGTTTCATCCCATCGTGCCCCCTTTGCCAATAAACTGAATATTATTAATTAAAACGCTTTCATTCTAATTTAAACAAACTATTGCTGGAAACGCAATATGAACAAAATTAGCCAACCTCCTTTGCTGGTGATTGTTTGCCATTTCCAAGACATGCTACAATATCAGGTAGAGGAGTTGTTTAGAGTGAACACAGAATTTCCTTTTTCATCTGATGGAAAACGCTACTATACATGGAACCGCCACCTGCGCGACCATTTTGGCTTTAAAGTTATGAAAATCGCCTTGGATGCAGGCTTTGATTGTCCGAACCGTGACGGCACAGTGGCCCACGGCGGCTGCACATTCTGCAGTGTGGCAGGATCCGGTGATTTCGCGGGTGACCGTGTAGATCCCATCCCTGTGCAGTTCGACAAAATCAAAGCAAAAATGCACCGCAAATGGAAAGACGCTAAATACATGGCTTATTTTCAGGCCTATACCAATACACATGCTCCTTTGCCTGTCATCAAAGAAAAATTTGAAGCAGCACTGGAACAGGAGAATGTCATCGGCTTAAGCATCGCAACACGCCCCGATTGCCTGCCGGACGATGTGGTCGATTATTTGGCTGAGTTGAATGGCCGTACCTACTTGTGGGTGGAACTCGGGCTTCAGACCGTACACGAAAGGACAGCCTTATTGGTCAACCGTGCACATGATTTCGAGGCTTATGTTGAAGGTGTTACGAAACTGCGCAAACGAGGCATTCGCGTTTGCACCCATATCATCAATGGCTTGCCACTGGAAGACCGCGATATGATGATGGAGACTGCCCGTGAAGTTGCCAAGCTTGATGTACAAGGCATCAAAATTCACTTGCTTCATTTATTGAAAGGGACACCGATGGTAAAGCAATACGAAAAAGGCATGGTCGAGTTCTTGGAAAAACAGGAATACATCAATTTGGTCGCTGATCAGCTGGAAGTGCTGCCGCCTGAGATGGTCGTTCAGCGCATCACCGGGGACGGCCCCATTGACTTGATGATCGGACCGATGTGGAGTGCAAACAAATGGGAAGTGCTGAATGGCATTGATGGAGAATTAGAACGGCGCGGAAGCTGGCAAGGGAAATTGGCCGAGGGAAGTGTGGCGTTATGACGTTGGAACGTGTGTTGCCTTTTACAAAATCCTTGCTTGAAGAAGCTGTCTCTCCCGGAGACTGTGTCATAGACGGCACGGCAGGCAATGGGCATGATACCCTTTTTCTTGCCGAGTTGACCGGACCTTCCGGTAAAGTCTTCGCGTTTGATATCCAACAAGAAGCAATCAAAGCGACAAGCGAGAAAGTTCGCGGCTACCAGCATGTAGAGCTTGTTCATGACAGCCATGCAAAAATCCAAGAGTATGTTAAAGAATCGGTATCCGCAGCTGTTTTTAACTTAGGGTATTTGCCGAAAGGCGACCATAGCATCATCACGAAAGCCCAAAGCACATTGACTGCCCTCCAGCAATGTTTGGATTTGCTGAAGGCAAATGGTTTATTGTTGGTTGTTGTATACAGCGGACACGAAGGCGGCAGCGACGAACGCGATGCCGTGATGGAATTCGTTTCAACTTTGCCGCAAAAGTCTTTCGATGTGTTGAAATATGAATTCATCAATCAAAAGCATTCTCCTCCTTTCCTATTGGCGGTCGAGAAAAAGAAACATAAAAATTAGAAGATGCCGAAAAGGACATTTGTTCTTTTCGGCATCTTCTAGTTTAACGTCGAATTCTCATCTAAACCTGTTTAAAAACCATTTTCATAACTCGTCAATTCAGAGGCCGCCAATCTGGCATAGGCCTCAGATTCTATTGCGGCTTCCACCGACTCATTCACCAATGCAACCCACGATTGTTTCGTCTCCAATGCTTCCAGGAATGCGGAGGCTGCTTCCATCCGATAAAGTATTGCTCCTTCAAGGTATAATTTATAGTCATGCAAATGCTGAGCATATTCCGTGGAATTCTTAAATTCCATATAGCTGATTTGATTCAATAAGGTTTCATACTTCCGTTGGATGCTGCTCAGGTGTTCAGATAAAACTCCTTCCTCAAAATCCTCAGATCCTGCAAGGATTTTTCCCCAATGCTTTTGCCAGATTGTATTGAATTTCTCGTTCACATCGTTGATTTCCAACCACGCATAGTCGTGTGAATAATTTTGTTTTTCCAAAACTGCATGAGTCATATGCGGTTCTTTAAAATCATCCGACGGTACACGAATTTCAGCAGCTTCTTTCACTTCCAGAAGGACCATTTCCCATTGCTCTTCCTGTAAACGACCCAAAAAATATTGAAAAACTTCAGCATCTGAAACTTCTGTAGTTTGCAATCCAATCTCCATCCCACTGACAGCATCTTCTTCTACCGCCCCTATTGCTTGAGTAATTTCCTGCTCATTCCTTCCCTTCTCCAGCTCCTTTTTTTCTTCCGCAGAAGGAAAAGGCGAAGTCTGTTCGTCAGCTTCAACACAGCCGCTCAAAAGGATAAATGCCATCAAAAAATTACCCGCCAAAAAGACAGGGCCGTCATGGCTTTGTCTGATCATGAAACAAACCTTCCTCCATAGGTTGTTATTGATACTGTTCCACAAACTGATCAGCGCAAAATAATTCAAGGGCTAAAGGAGTTCCTACATCTGTTCTCCGGCTTAACTTACCCATTATGTATGAATTTTTTTATTACAAATATCATTTTTTTAACAAATTAACACACATTACATTAATACCATCTTTTCCCTGTTTTCAAACCTTGGTGATAAAGTTTCTTAGATCTGCCTCTGGAACAAAATAGTAAGCTGCATGATTCCGAAAAACGGGATCATACAGCTTACTGTTTTATAAATCGGCTTATTCCATCTTATTGGTTCAATTAAATTTTATGCGACAACTTACGCTCACTTGATTCGAAAAATCAATTAACTCAGTTTTTCACTAGATCTTCAGAAGGTTTTTTGATAGCAAAAGCTTCTTTGAAGTTTACTTTCTCTCCTTCTTTTAGACGCTTCTTGTATTCAGCTGTTGCTGTAAAAAGAACATCCGTTGAAGAGTTAAGCGATGTTTCAAAAGAATCCTGCAATACACCAATGACAAACCCAACGCCAACTACTTGCATCGCTACATCTGCAGGGATTCCAAACAAGCCGCAAGCCAAAGGAATAAGCAATAGGGAACCGCCAGCCACACCAGAAGCACCACATGCACATACAGCTGCTAAGACGCTAAGAATAATCGCAGTTGGAATATCGACTTGTATGCCGAGCGTATGGACTGCAGCAAGTGTCAATACAGAAATTGTAACAGCTGCACCGGCCATATTAACCGTTGCTCCTAGAGGAATTGAAACAGAATAAGTGTCTTTATCCAACCCCAGCTTTTCACATAAAGTCATATTTACTGGAATATTCGCTGCAGAACTACGTGTAAAGAATGCCGTAATACCACTTTCTCGTAAACATTTAAATACAAGTGGATATGGGTTCTGGCGTATGTTTATAAATACGATTAGCGGATTAACTACAAGAGCCACAAACAGCATACAGCCGATTAACAGTCCAAGGAGCTTTCCATAGCTCAGCAATGACTCAAGTCCATTTGTCGTAATCGACTCAATCACTAAGCCCATGATGCCGAGTGGCGCTAACTTGATTATCCAGCCAACCATCTTGATAATTGCATCAGAAAAATTGGTAATAAGTAATTTCGTAGAATCTGGTGCTGTTCTCAATGCGACTCCAAGAACAATCGCCCAAGCTAAAATGCCGATGTAGTTTGCATTGTATAGGGCACTGACTGGATTATCGACGACATTCAACAATAAAGTTTTAATTACTTCAATTGCATTCCCCGGAGCCGCTAAATCTTCTGCTCCCTGAGTAAGTGCAATACTTACAGGAAAAATGAAACTGGCGATCACAGCTATCAATCCTGCAAAAAACGTACCTAACAGGTAAAGGAAGATGATAGATTTCATATTTGTCTGTTGGCCACTTCTATGCTGAGCGATTGACGCCATGACAAGAAACAAGACCAGTATAGGAGCAACTGCTTTTAATGCGCCTACAAATAGCGTGCCAAAAATAGTTAAGGATTTGGCTACGTCAGGAATCAAAACAGCTAAAACCACCCCAAAAATCAACCCAATTAATATTTGTTTCACTAAGCTTATCTGATTCCACATTTTGAACACTTTCATACATTATTCCCCCTGTTAATTTCCATTAAAACTGCAACATAATCCATCCTTACGATCCATCTTGTGTAGTACGCAACCTCCTATATTACTGCAAACTGTTCAAGCTAATCCTATTCTATACAAAGTAAAGCACGAATTAAACAAATTTTTTATAAAATCAATAATTTGTACAATAATTTTTAGCAATTTGTCTGCCGTCACTTTCTATCAGGAAAGACAAAAGCTATCTTTTTGTTGCAAATGCAACTATGAACTGTTATATTCAATTTCAAACACTTGCTAAACTGCTATTCAAATGAGGAGATTTTTTATGAAAGAGATTCTACGTGAAATTGGCATGATCGCCAGAGCCTTGGACTCCATAAGCAATATTGAATTTAAAGAGTTCGATTTGACCAAAGGACAGTATTTGTATGTCATACGCATTTGCGAACATCCAGGAATCATTCAAGCACAATTATTGGAGATGATTAAAGTCGATAAATCAACTGCAGCCCGCGCACTCCAAAAACTTGAAAAAAATGGATTTATCGAAAAAAAAGACAATCCAGCTAACAAAAAAAATAAAAATCTCTTTCCAACAGATAAAGCGCGAGCCGTCTACCCTTTCATCAGAAAGGAGAACGATCATTCCGATCAAGTTGCATTGTCCGGTTTCTCTGAAGAAGAAGCAGAAACTGCTTTTGGTCTTCTGCAGCGCATCCGGAAAAATGTCGAAAAGGATTGGGAATCTGTTAAAAAAGGCAAGAAGCGAAACTATTGACCACTTAAAGGAGTGATGATCCATATATGGCTACAATGTTAACAGCGTGTACACTTAACGAGATACACGAACTTCAAGCTATCAGCATTATTACATTCACTGAAACATTCAAGGACCAGAATTCACCTGAACACCTCCAGGCTTATTTAGACAAAGCTTATGACTTGGACAAACTGGAAAAAGAATTAACCACCCCTTTTTCCCACTTCTACTTAATGTATGTTGACCAACAAGTGGCAGGATACCTGAAACTCAATACGGATGCTGCACAGACAGAACCGATGGGGTCTGACTCATTGGAAGTCGAGCGGATTTATATAAAGAAAGCCTTTCAAAGACATGGGTTGGGGAAACAGCTGTTGAACAAAGCCTTCGAAATGGCAGCTGAACAAGACAAAAAAAGGATCTGGCTCGGTGTTTGGGAAGAAAATGCAAACGCCATTGCGTTTTATCGAAAAAAAGGATTTGTGCAAACAGGATCCCATTCTTTCTATATGGGCGATGACGAACAAGTCGATTTGATCATGGTTAAAACACTCCACTAACACTTGTCAGAAAGGCGGAACATGATGTATATTCCAAAGTATTTTAAAGTCAGTGAGTTTGAGGAAATTCGGGAGTTTGTTCACCAAAATTCTTTCGGAACACTTGTCACCACGAAAAAAGGCAAGCCCATTGCGACACATCTGCCTTTACAGTTAATAAAAGAAGAGGAAGGATACTGTATTACCGGACATATGGCTTATGGCAATCCCCAGTGGCGGACATTCGAAACAGATGAAGATGTATTGGTCATGTTTCAAGGACCGCACGCTTACATATCGTCTTCCTGGTATGAACAGGAAAATGTCTCGACCTGGAATTATCAGGCTGTCCACATTTATGGAACTGCGCAAATCTTAACCGAAGAAGAATTGAAACAGGATCTGACTCGTTTAATGGAAAAGTACGAAAGCCACCGTGCCAATCCAGTTCTTTGGGATACCCTCTCCCGTGAGCTATTGGAGAGAGAATTGAAAGGCATAGTTGGTTTCAAGATTCCGTTGAGAGAAGTTCAAGCCGCCTATAAAATGAGCCAGAACCGAAACAAAACCGATTACCAAAACATCATTAGCCGCCTGCAGGAAGAAAAAGATCCGAATGCACAAAAAATAGCGGATAAGATGAGTGAAAGGCAAATTGATTAATTATAAGCACCCATTAATTGAAGGATTGCGTTGAAGCGTGTACAATACGGGTTAATTGTATAATTGAAATGTTTTCTAGGGTTCCGCAGCAAACAAGCTGGTCTGGTCCGAGAGAAAACTCACAGCTCTGCTGTGTCACGGAAGGACAAAAGCCTGGGAGAAACTGTATTTACAGTTCTCTCAGGCTTTTTTTATTCCCATAATTCAACGAAGGAGGAAGATAGAATGAATTCGAATTGGTTAAAAGTTGTATTAGCGGCAGTTTTTGAAGTGGTATGGGTTATCGGATTAAAACACGCAGACGGTTTTTGGGATTGGGCAGTCACGGTCATCGCGATTGTCATCAGTTTTACTGTCATGATCATGGCAGGAAGAAAGTTACCGGTGGGGACCGTCTATGCAGTCTTCGTCGGTTTAGGAACAGCGGGGACGATGCTTTCCGAAATCATTTTTTTCAATGAACCGTTCAATGCTCCAAAACTATTACTGGTCGGAGTTTTGCTGGCAGGCGTCATCGGGCTGAAACTGGTCACGCCAGACCCTGTTTCTGAAGGAGGAGAAGCGTAATGGCATGGACAGCATTGGTTTTGGCGGGGATATTCGAAATGATGGGGGTTGCGATGATAAATAAATTGCACCAGGACCGCAATTGGCAGTCTCTAGTATTGTTGATTGCCGGTTTTGGGGCGAGCTTTGTATTTTTGTCTTATGCAATGGAAACCCTGGCCATGGGAACTGCATATGCCATTTGGACAGGAATCGGCGCTTCAGGCGGAGCCATTCTCGGCATGCTATTTTACAATGAATCCGCAGATTGGAAGCGAATTTTCTTTATTGCGATGGTTTTAGGGGCGGCAGTAGGCTTGAAATTGGTTTCTTGAAATTGGTCTCCGGCAACTTAATTGAATAGACAGGAAATTGAAAAGCGAAGAAACTAAAACTACGTTTCTTCGCTTTTTTATGCTGCATGTACAAGCTTTCTCCTTTGCCTGGAAAGCATTTTAAGAATCTGTTTCACTCTATTTCCAATACCAGTTTCCCTAAATAATGTTGCTGTAAAGCCACGTGAGCAGCAGAAGCTTGTTCTAAAGTAAAAACTTTGTCCACATGCGCTTTTACGTTTCCATTCTTCACATAATGAACAAACCTGCTGATTATATCCGCATCTGGGTCTCCATTATAGGCAATTGTCTTAAAATCTTTACTTTCCGGCAATGGAAAAACTCCGTTTGGATACGCTATCCGCCCATTTTTTTTCATGGATTGCATGACCGATTTCGCCGCTTCTCCTCCCGCAGTCAATAAAGCGGCATCAAATCCTTCGGGTTCTGCTGCTTTTGCCGCAGCCAATAAGTTCTCTGCATAGCCATCGGCGACATTCTTTACACCCAGGTTGTGGACCATCCCGACTCCATCTGCTCCTGAGGCAATGGCAAAAACCCGGGCACCAATTTTTTTGGCGAGTTGGACCGCTATATGGCCAACTCCTCCACTGGCACCTAAAATGACGACGGAATCACCTTTTTGCAGCTGAAGCACATCATCCAACCCGCGCAATGCCGTTATCCCCACTCCTAAAATCCCGCCCGCTTCTTGCGCATTTAGAGACGTTGGAACAAGCGTTACATATTTCCGGTCGACTGTTGCATACTCTGCATAGAAGCCGCCTTTCGGATTCAGAAAACCTGCGGCCATCACCTTATCCCCTATTTCAAATTCATTTACATTTTCGCCTTTTGAAATAATGGTTCCGGAACCTTCAGAGCCCAGCACATAAGGAAACTCCACTTCCATCTTCAGCATCTCCGCATAACCGCCTTGCCTTTCAAAAAGATCCCATTGCCCGATTCCTGCAAATTCCACTTTCATCACTATCTCATCCTTGCCAACATCCGGTACCGGGATAAACTCAGTCGCCAACTGGTTTTCATTTCCGAACGCATGCAATACAGCAGCTTTCATGAAACCAGCAGGAGCAATTGAATTGCTGTCCATCTTACTTCCTCCTTTCATGTGTTTAATGCTTAATTCGAGTTAAGCACATCAGGATCGCTATTTCCAATAAGGCAAATTGAAGCTACACACTTAATTATTGGCAATGATAAATTCTAGTTTTTCTGGCTGCTGGAAGTCCTCATTCACTTTGATTACCATGTCTAAATAAAAACTGAACGGGTAGTAGGATAAGGACATCAATTTAAAGGAGGAGGATTTGAATGAAAATCCAAGCAGCTGTAACACATGGTTTAGGAGAAGATTTTAAATTTGAAGAAGTGGAATTGGGCGAACCGAAGATGAATGAGGTATTGGTCAAAATTGTAGCATCGGGAGTTTGCCACACAGATGCCGTGGCACGGGATTTAGGATTATCCCCATTTCCTGCTGTTCTTGGGCATGAAGGCTCGGGAGTTGTTGAAAAAGTGGGGGCTGCAGTGACAACGATTAAGGCTGGCGACCACGTGGTGCTGTCTTTCGCTTATTGTGGCCACTGTGAAAATTGCCTGACTGGACACCCGACGGTTTGCCTGAACTTCAACGAATTGAACTTTGGCGGCAAAATGCAGGACGGCACAAACCGAATCCATCACCACGACCACGCCGTGTCGACGTTTTTCGGCCAATCGTCTTTTGGAACTTTTGCGGTTGCTCATGAACGCAATGTCATCAAAGTCGATCCAGGAGTCGATTTGGCGCTCCTCGGTCCACTTGGCTGTGGCATTCAGACTGGCGCTGGTACAGTATTGAACCGGTTCAATCCCGAATTCGGTTCTTCCATCGCCATTTATGGCAGTGGCGCAGTTGGATTGAGTGCTGTCATGGCTGCAAAAATTGCAGGTTGCCTTAACATCATTGCGGTTGATATCCACGACAACCGCCTGGAACTGGCCAAAGAACTTGGTGCGACACATACCTTAAACGGAAAAAATGTCGACGTCGTACAGGAAATCAAAAAAATCACCAACGGAGGAACCCATTATGCCGTTGAAACGACAGGGGTACCGCCTGTAGTCAAACAAGCCATCCATGCCCTCCGTCCACTCGGTTCATGCGCCATTGTCGGCGTAACACCTGAAATCACCTTTGATGTCCATAATGACATCATGGCGGAAGGCAAAACGGTAATGGGCGTAATTGAAGGCGACTCTATTCCGCAAGTGTTCATTCCCCAATTGGTCGATTATTACAAACAAGGTCTGTTTCCGTTCGATAAACTGATTAAAGTGTATGATTTTGACCAGATTAACGATGCATTCGAAGACTCAAAAAAAGGAATCACGATCAAGCCGATTGTCCGAATTGGCCAATAATAAAATCCACTTTTTGCAAAGGAAGTTCATAGGCTGCAGATAGGCATGGAGCAATCGTACCCTTCTGCAGCTTTTCTACCTTTTAGCGTCTTGAAGCTGCAACTTGCTTAATCAATAAACAAGCCATACTCGAGCCGGAAATCCTATTTCACTCTTGATCGAGGAACTTCTTTCCTCAAACTTTCCCAGATGAATATTCCACAGTCATTCAAAAATCCCCTTTATCGGAGAATCTTCAGCGAATCTGAAATCAAAACTACTGGAATTCACATATTTGGGATCTGTATACCTTGTTGCTTTGTCAGTTCCTGAAACTGATTCAAAGGCTGTAAAAGAAGTGAATTCTTCATCTTCCCAAATCCAAATCCCCTTTTCTCCATTTTCTTTATGAAACACATTTTGAATGAGTTTATTATTTTTCCCTGTTTTAAAATAATTAGCGATGAAAATACGATTAGCACCAGCAGTTAAGATGTTTTTTTTCAATCTTGTTGCCTTGTGCATCATGCTGAATCATCAATTGTCCCCCGCCTATTCCCTTGGCATCATTCCTGTACAATATGTTTTTCGCAATATGGGAATTGCGGGTCCCTCCACGCTCCTCGTCATACCCACCAATGGATATACCGGTATACGCATTTCCATAGACCGTATTTTTATGAATCTTGATGTGTTCGGCAGCCTGTCCTTGTTGTTCTGACGTTGCTTCAATTCCAATATCATTTTTATAAACCAGGTTCTCTTCAATGTTAATATCTCTTCCCCCATCCACATAAATCCCTGCCGCACTGTATTCATTTCCATAAGCAGGATTGCCGTATGCTGAGATGGCGTATACTTCGTTTTGGAAAACAACGCCGTTTCGCGCATAATCCATTTTTTTATTCGATGAGATGCCTTCGTGTCCAATCAAATCGATGCCGATATTATTGCATCTGCGCACCACGTTTCCGCTGATTTCAAACCCCTCAATATTTCCATTGAGGACGAGCGCTTCACTGGTTCCAAGCTTAAGATCCTCCACTTTATTATTGAGCAACTTAATGTCTTTTATTGCATTGACGCCATATACCGCTATGCCATGAGCATTCCCTTGATCTGAATGGGTTTCAATTCGCCGCACATGATTATGATCCAATCGGATGTGGCTGCTCGACCCTGTGACCAGAATCCCCATCACAGTCGCGTCTGCTGAATCTGTCGATAGATCCTGTACAGTGAATCCACTGATCGCCACATGATTTTTATTGTCAATTGTAATCATGGCGGTGTCGTCTTCCACACTCTTAAAACCCTTTCCACTCAGGATGACTTGTTCATTTTGGTAAGGCTTGAATACAATCGGCATAGATCTGCTGCCGCTGTGTTTGATCGTCAATTTTTCTTCATATGTTCCTTCACGCACATAGACAGTAGTCCCTGCTTTTGCCAATAAAGCTGCTTGTTTTAATGTTTTCAATGGCTGTTCCACTGTTCCGCTTTGCTGATCATCTCCATCAATTGACACGTAAATCTCTAGGTGCTTTTCATCATGGCCGGTCAAATAAGCAAAGGCTGCAGCAATCGCAAATATTGCGAAAAAACGGCGGCTGCTTTTTTCATTTCACACCTCTTTCCCAAATAAGGTTACAAATCCTAACATCTACTTTAACTGCAGTTACATAGATGATGACAGATGGTATTTTTATCTTTCGATATCTGCTTTGAACATATATTTTTAAAAATTAAATGTATACAATGAAATAAAATAATTTGAATATTCAATCCATTTTTACTGAATTCCCCTTTTTTATTCTAAATTTTTGGAAACAAAAATCTGCCATAAAAATACGCCGATAAGATTTCTCCTATCGGCGTTTCTGCATTTCTTCCGCAATCAATCGGAAAGTTTTAAGTTTGTCATTAAAGTCGTAAGCCGATGAAACCAGCATCACTTCATCCGCTCCATATTCGGATGACATAATTTCCAGTTTGTCCACTACCTGCTCCGGTGTACCGACGACCATTCGGCGGCGGTTTTCAGCGACCAATAACTTTTCAAATTTGGAATAGGGATATGCCCTAGCATTTTCAGGAGGCGGTGTGCCTTTTGAAGGCATTCCCTGCGCACCCATGCACAAGGACAGATCCATCGATGAAGCCACCCACTCCGCCTGTTCGGCCGTTTCCTGACAGACGACGAATATCGCGAAGCCTACCCGGGGTTCGCTTTCTTTATGAGACTTAAACTGTTTCCGGTATTCTTTGGCAAACTCCTGTCCGCCTTCGCCATTGATGAAATGAGCGAACATATAAGGCAATCCTTTTTCCGCTGCCAGCTGTGCCGAGTTTTCACTTGACCCCAATATCCAGATCGGCGGGCTATGCTTCGTCACCGGTGTCGCTTTCATTCCGTAATACGGATGTTCTTCGGGAATCGAATCCATCAAGTACATGCGCAGCTCATCGATTTGTTTAGGGAATTGGCTGGTGTCCCGTTTTTTGCCTTCGTTCAATGCATAGGAAGCACGCGGCATGCCTCCAGGTGCACGGCCGACTCCGGCATCGATTCTGTCTGGATACAACGCTTCCAGCAGCTTAAAGTTTTCAGCAATTTTAAAAGGGGCATAATGCGGCAGCATGACACCACCCGATCCCAACCGAATAGTGTTGGTCACCGCTCCGAGATGGGCGATCAGCACTTCTGGCGAAGAGCCGGCCAGGGTCGTCGCATCGTGATGCTCAGATACCCAAAAGCGGGTATACCCCCATTGCTCAGCTTTTTGTGCAAGAACCGCCGTCTGTTTCAAGGCTTCCTGCGGTGAACTGCCTTCTGAAATCGGGGATTGGTCCAGTATGCTATAGCTTAATGCCATTGTAATCTCTCCTCTGCGCCATTTATTCTCGTTCACTCTTCAACCAAGTAACCGACCGACCGCAGCACTGTATAGATAAATGCTTGCGCCGCTTGAAAAACTTCTTCTTTTTCCGGTTCCTGAAAAATGTCGTGATAGCAGAATTTCCATTCCTTATAACTAAACTCGGTAAGCTGCTGCTTCAGCAGCCATTGCCGGGATGCGTCTATTTCAGTAATCATATCCCGCTCTGCTGTATGCAGATACGTCGGAATCCGAGGATACAAGTCGACAGCAGCTGCGGTTTCTTTCATATAGCTCTGCAACTCCTTATACCATCCAGAGGTGATGACTGAATGGTACAGTTTGTTTTCAGTTTCCTGATCTAAGGAAAATTGGTCTCTGGTCAAATGGCGGAGTTCAATGCCATGTTCCATTTTCCTCCGGCCCGTCAACTGAGAAACTCCCGGAAATGCATGAGGTGCTTTCGGAGGCAATTTCTTCAATTGAAGCCATGGAGAGGTGAAAATGGCACCGGCCACATTGAACTTTCGGTTTGCCAGCACATTCATCGCTATGGTTGCGCCCAGTCCATGCGCTATGACAAATACCGGCAAATCATTTTCCGATGACAGTTTCAGCATTTCACTTACTGCCTGCTCGTAGTCATCAAACGATTCACGGTGTACGTGATCGGCACCAGCATTCCTGCCATGGCCCGGCAAATCTCCCGTATAGACATGAAATCCAGCCGATCGCCATTTCTCAATTTGCCATGCATAACGCAGATGCTGCTCATACGCGCTATGGATCAATACCACTACCGCTTTTGCTGTGCCTTCCGCCTGCCATTTCCACATATTCCGACTTCCTTTCTCCACCAATAATTCTTACTGCTGTATTTCCTATTTGACGTTTTGATTTGATTTGTTACGATTATAGAATATCTTATCTTTTTTAAAGGAGCTTTGCCATGATTTATCCATATAAAGACAAATTCCCCCAAATCGATCCATCGGTTTTCATCGCTGACTATACGACCATCTCGGGTGATGTGACGATTGGCGCCCATTCATCGGTTTGGTTCAACACGGTTATCCGCGGCGATGTCTCACCAACCATTATCGGCAATAAAGTCAATATCCAGGATCTTTGCATGCTTCATCAAAGCCCTGGCAAAACCTTGCTTTTGGAAGATGAAGTGACCATTGGCCATCAAGTGACTTTGCATAGCTGCATCATCCGCAAAGGGGCGCTGGTAGGCATGGGGTCCGTCATTCTCGACGGAGCGGAAATCGGAGAAGGTGCATTTGTCGGAGCGGGCAGCTTGGTTCCTCCCGGAAAAGTCATTCCACCCGGCATGCTTGCGCTCGGCCGTCCCGCAAAAGTGGTCCGTGAACTGCGCGAAGATGACAAAATCGACATGGAACGCATCGTTCGCGAATATGCGGAAAAAGGGGCTTATTACAAATCTCTTCAAAAAGACTAACAAAAAAAGGATGACCAGGCATCGCTGCCCGGTCATCCTTTTCTAACGCATGTTTAAATACCAGCTTCTACGCCAGCTTTTTCTTTAAGAATTGCTGCTTTGTCAGTACGTTCCCAAGGAAGATCAACATCCGTACGGCCAAAGTGTCCGTAAGCTGCAGTCTGCTTGTAGATCGGGCGGCGCAGATCCAACATTTTGATGATGCCGGCAGGACGCAAATCAAAGTTTGCACGTACCAAATCATCCAATTTGTCTTCATCTACTTTGCCCGTGCCGAATGTATCGAAAGCGATAGACACAGGATGTGCTACTCCGATTGCATACGCCAACTGCACTTCGCATTTGTCTGCAAGGCCTGCAGCAACGATGTTTTTAGCTACATAACGGGCTGCGTAAGCTGCTGAACGGTCAACTTTTGTCGCGTCTTTACCGGAGAAAGCACCGCCGCCATGGCGAGCATAGCCACCGTAGGTATCTACGATGATTTTGCGGCCAGTCAAGCCCGCATCTCCTTGAGGTCCGCCAATTACGAAACGCCCAGTTGGATTGATAAAGTATTTGGTGTCTTCATCGATCCATTTTGCCGGAACGACTTCTTTGATGACGTATTCTTTAATATTGCGTTGAATCTGTTCAAGCGTTACTTCCGGGTGGTGCTGAGTAGAGATAACAATTGTGTCCACGCGTAGCGGTTTATTGTTTTCATCATATTCAACTGTCACCTGCGTTTTGCCATCCGGGCGCAAATATGGAAGAATTTCTTCCTTGCGTACTTCAGCCAAGCGGCGCGCCAATTTATGTGCCAATGAAATCGGCAATGGCATTAATTCTTCAGTTTCGTTGTTGGCATATCCGAACATCAACCCTTGGTCGCCTGCTCCGATATCGTCCATTTCTTTATCTGTCATTTGGCCTTCACGTGATTCAAGTGCCACATTGACTCCGGCAGCAATATCCGGCGATTGCTCATCGATCGCTGTAAGAACTGCACTTGTTTCTGAATCGAAACCATATTTAGCGCGTGTGTATCCAATTTCTCTTACCGTTTGTCTAACGACTTTTGGAATGTCCACATAAGTGGAAGTAGTGATCTCCCCTGCTACTAAAACAAGTCCTGTCGTTACAGTCGTTTCACACGCAACACGTGCGTTTGGATCCTCGGTTAAGATTGCATCCAAAATAGCATCTGAGATTTGGTCACAGATTTTGTCCGGATGCCCTTCTGTTACTGATTCTGAAGTAAATAATCGACGGTTTTTCAAAAAATGTTCCTCCTTATATCCTGCGAGATTGCTCTCGAAATTGATACGGTACTCGTTTCCCATGTCAAGTCCGTTCCGGAATTTCCGGATTGAACTTCAAGCCGTCTGTGGCCTTTCACACGAGGATTAAGGGCATTCCATAAAAAAATCCCTTCACTCATTCGTCATGAGGAAAGGAGAATCATCATAAGCACCTTTCACTCTTATCATCCAAGGCCTGTAAGCCTTGTTTCAGGTTTGGCACCATCACTGCAGTTGCAGCAGGTTGCCGGGTTTCATAGGGCCTGTCCCCTCCACCAGCTCGGAATAAGAGTATCCGTTCAATTTTTCATCATACGGAAATAGTTTGGGGATGTCAACGATTTCGGCGAATAAAATGCTCAAATTTTATTGCTGGATGCTCTCATCCTACGCAGTGAACATTCGTGAAGTTCTTTTCCTATCGGCCAGGAAACTGCAATAATTTCTAATTGGGATTATGTGATTTCATACAGCTCCTGTTATGATGGGAGTTAGCCCCATCTTTAAAACAATATGACCTTCGAATTTTCCAAGGAGCAACAGCCTCCGTCCTTCCCAATCCCCTAATATAGAACCTTATTTCAATATTTTTTCAATTCTGCAGCGAATTAGTATAGACTAATGAACCTAATGTGTTATACTAATGAACGAATATACATCCTCCCCATCGCCATGGGAATAACAGAAAAGGAAGGTACATATATATGACTTCAGTGAACTTTGCAAACGATTTGAAGGATCTTTTGACTGGCCCAAATGTACATGTTCAATTATCAGTGCCACAATTAGTGGAAGCAGCAACATCTCGCGGAGAAGCGGTTTTGACACGGGAAGGCGCTGTTAAAGCGGAGACTGGGAAATACACAGGCCGCTCGCCGAAAGACAAATACATGGTCGAAGAAGAAAGTTCTAAAAACAAAGTCGACTGGGGCAATGTGAACCGTCCGATTTCCAGCGAAGTGTTCGAAAACCTGTACGCTAAAGTGCTTAAACACCTAAAAGAAAAAGATGCGCTATACGTATTCAAAGGATTCGCCGGAGCTGACCACGAATCCCGTGTACCGATCCAAACTATCAATGAGTACGCGTGGCATAACCTGTTTGCCCACCAATTGTTCATCCGTCCGACGGCTGAAGAATTGAAAACGCATGAAGCTGAATTCACTGTAGTCTATGCTCCTACATTCATGGCAGACCCTGCAGTTGATGGGACCGCTTCTGAAACATTCATCATTGTATCGATGGAACAACGCATCATTTTGATCGGGGGTACTGAATACGCCGGCGAAATGAAGAAGTCCATCTTCTCAATCATGAACTACTTATTGCCTGAAAAAGGCATTCTTCCTATGCACTGTTCAGCGAACGTTGGCCAAGACGGCGATGTGACTTTGTTCTTCGGCTTGTCCGGTACAGGCAAAACGACTTTGTCAGCTGATGGAGACCGTAAATTGGTCGGTGATGACGAGCATGGCTGGTCCGATAATGGCGTCTTCAATATCGAAGGCGGCTGCTATGCCAAAACCATCAACTTGTCACGCGAAAACGAACCACAAATCTACGACGCCATCCGTTTTGGTTCTGTCCTTGAAAACGTGGTAGTGGATCCGGATACACGCATCCCTGACTACAACGATGGTTCATTGACTGAAAATACACGTGCTGCTTACCCAATGCAGGCAATCGATAATATTGTAGACCCTTCAATTGCTGGACATCCGAAAACGATCGTCTTCTTGACAGCAGATGCATTCGGCGTCTTGCCTCCAATCAGCAAGTTGACGAAAGAACAGGCGATGTACCATTTCCTAAGCGGCTATACATCAAAATTGGCTGGTACAGAACGCGGCATTACATCTCCTGAAGCAACATTCTCTACTTGCTTCGGTTCACCATTCCTGCCGTTGCACGCAACGGTCTATGCAGAAATGCTCGGCAATAAAATCGATGAGCACGGCGTTCAAGTCTTCCTTGTCAACACAGGTTGGACTGGCGGCGTCTACGGAGTCGGCAGCCGCATGAAGCTTTCTTACACGCGTACAATGGTTCGCGCTGCCATCAAAGGCGAGTTGAACAACGTACCGACCGAAAAAGAAGCGATCTTCGGCCTCGAGATTCCTGTAGAAGTACCAGGAGTGCCGACAGAAGTATTGAACCCACGCAATGCATGGGCAGACAAAGAAGCTTATGACCAGAAAGCAACGGAATTGGCACAGAAATTCCAAGAGAACTTCCAAAAGTTCGGTACTGTCGCACCGGAAATTACTACACTCGGCGGACCACTTCAAAAATAAGCATATGTTAAAAAACCGTTCGGAGAAATCCGAACGGTTTTTTTGTTTGGATTCAGTTAAATCATTTTTTTTCTTGTTCACCCATCCACTTACAGACTGCTTGTACTGTTTGGCGATTTGCTGCCGGCGGAAAAAAATGTGTGTAATCCGGAAAATACCAGGTTTCGTGCGTCTGCCCATTCAGCTTTAATGCTTCTTCCAACAGAAAAGCTTGAGCCGGATAGACGTTTTCATCCTTCAGGCCATGAATGATCAAAAAAGGGGCTGCACTTTCCTCGATCCGCAACAAGGGATTGCGTTCTTCGTATTCAGCCAATGCTGTGTTGGGCGTCCCGCCATAGAGCCGTTTCATCATGCGCCGCATGTCCGGCCGCTCTTTATATGTCAGTACTGTATCTGTTACACCCGCCCACGTAACGACAGATGCAATATCCGGGCGAAGGATTGCCGTCCATAAAGCCATGATGCCGCCTCTTGAAAACGCCAGCAGATGCACGTTTTCGTTGCTGTAGTGCTTCAGGACATCGACTGCATGGACCGCATCCCACCGGTCTGCCCCCGCAAATTCATCACGGCCTTCACCACCCCGGTTGCCTCTGTAATAAGGCGCAAACACGACAAAGCCCTGTGCCGCAAATTGGGCGATCCGAGCAGGGCGCACCATTCCGATCGACTGGATGCCACCCCTTAAATACAAAATGCCGCTATAGTTTCCGGGCTCCTTAGGCTCTGCCAGCATGCCTTTTACCCTTAATCCTTCCGACCAATAAATAATTTCCGTCAAACGGACATGAGGATTCGGTGATGGATAAGGTTTCTTTTTATCAATCATTCCATTTTCCAAGCTGCTTCACCTTCTCTATTATTGTCTTCATTCCTTCGTCTTTCATCAAAAAACTGTAGCTGTCGTCCAACTCCAAATTTCCTGATAACACGATTCCTTGCGTTTCAAGAAGCGGGATCCGATCAATTTTTTCGATTTCCCCTGTAAAGACCGTTTTGCAAAAAGGAATTTCCGAAAAAACCACGTATTCTGCAAACCATTCTAGGTCCTTCAGATGAGCGCCCGTTTCTTCATAAACTTCCCTCATCGCCGCCTCCTGTAAACTTTCACCCGCTTCTACTTTGCCTCCGGGAAATTCCAGTCCGCGCTCATTATGCCGTGTCAATAGCCATTGCCCTTTGTAACGGCTGATCACCAACACATGCCTGCTCTCAATTGAGAAGCTGTTTTCTTCGAATGATAATTGACATAAATAACCGTTTAAATCTGTATACTGCATTTTTTCACCCCGATGCCATAGGAAAAGCGTACACTAGAATTCAGTGTACGCTTGTATAGTTCTATTTTACTTCTTTTCACCCAGGAATGCTGATAACATCCAAGAATGTTTTTCGAGGTTCTGGTGAATAGCATTCAGCATATCTTCTGTCATGTCGTCGCCGTCTTCAGCCGCCAATTCCATGCCTTTTTTCAAAGATTTCATGATTTTGTCGTAGTCACTGACAACGGTATCAACCATTTCTTCGGCTGTTTCTTTTTTGTTTGCTTCTTCAATAACAGACAGCTCAAGCTGCTCTCTCATTGTAGCGACCGGTTTTCCGCCCAATGCCAACAAGCGCTCAGCGATTTCATCCATATGAAGGGTTGCTTCGTTATACAATTCTTCAAATTTCACATGCAGAGTAAAGAACGAAGGCCCTTTCACGTACCAATGAAAATTATGTAATTTTGTATAAGCTACAGACCATGTAGCCACCTGTACGTTTAATTCGTGGTTTAATTCGTTTGACATTTCCAATCACACTCCAATTAGTTTGATAAGTACTTATACTTTATTTATACCTCTAATGCCCCTACAATAAACATATGGAGAACTCACCCGAAAAGAGCTGAACAATCATGAAGACGGTTTTACTGAAGATTTTCCGCTTCTACCAGCGGTTCATCTCGCCTTTGTCTCCGCCAAGCTGCCGTTTCTATCCGACCTGTTCCCATTATGGAATCGAAGCGGTTGAGAAGCATGGCGCATTGAAAGGCGGGTATTTGGCAGCCAAACGCATTTTGAGCTGTCACCCTTTCCATAAAGGCGGGATTGATTTTGTCCCGGAAGAATGGCCACCAAAAAAATAATTGGTGGTTTTTCTTGTGTTTTTAAAGAGCTTCCTGTAATATTCAAATAGTCATTAAAACGTAATCGTTACATTTTGGAGGTTGAATATGAAAAAGATTCTATTATTGGTACCCTTGATTTTGTTATTGGCAGCTTGTGGAAAGACAAGTGAAGAAGCACAAAGCGTGGATGGAGATCCGGAAAAACTGCAGGTGTACACAACAGTTTATCCCCTGACTTATTTCACTGAGCGCATTGCTGGAGATTTGGTCGATGTCCGATCAATCTATCCGGCAGGTTCAAATGAACATACTTTTGAACCTACACAGCAAGAGATGATCAAGTTGGCAGATGCTGATTTGATGTTTTCAATCGGTCTGGGGCTGGAAGGATTTATCGACAGCGCCAAACAAACTTTACAGAATGAAAACGTCGAATTCATTGCCACAGCCGATCAGATTTCAGATGAAGACCTGGAAGCAGCTCTTGGCCATAAAGAAGAGGAACACGAAGAAGAGCATGATGAAGCACATGCCGAAGAAGCGGAAAGCCACGATGGCCATGATCACGGTTCTACTGACCCACATGTCTGGATGTCTCCGATGCTTAGCGAGAAACTGGCGGAATCCATCAAGGTTTCGTTGACACAGGCTGATCCGGAAAATGCAGAAGTTTACGAAAGCAATTATACGGAACTGGTTGCGGAGTTAGAGACTTTGGATCGATCCTTCGAAGCTTTGTCTGAACGTGTCAGCAAAGATACTTTCTTCGTCTCTCACGCGGCTTTCAGCTACCTTTCTGAACCTTATGGCTTTGAACAAGTTGCGATTGCAGGATTGAACAGCCAGGATGAACCATCGCAAAAAGAGTTGACCAAAATCGTCGATTTGGCGAAAGAAAAAGACGTTCAGTACATTGTCTTCGAACAAAATGTTTCTTCCAATTTGACGGAAGTCATTCAAAACGAAGTAGGTGCAGAAGCGATTCAAATGCATAATCTCGGTGTATTGACACAGGAGGATATCGACAACGAAGAAACTTACTTCACCTTAATGGAAAAAAATCTGCAGGTACTGGAAACAATTCTGAAATAAAAAAGGTACACCAATCCATTAAAAAGCACGGCAGCTGAAATTTCGCTGCCGTGCTTTTTGATGGGAAAGAAAAGGTATGCTACTTTCCAGAAGTCAGCTTAATCAACCGCTTTGTCAGAAATTGCCGCCATTCATCTGCAAGTTCTTCCGCTTCAAGCACTTTGACGATGCCATCAACATCTTTCGGGCGATGGAAATTGATTTCATTGGCATAGAGAACTGATACTTGTTGAGGATCTTTCGATACTAAACGGATGGTTGAATCGGCTCTGATTGTCCCTTCTTCCAGGACTCGGCATAAATATCCTGTATAGCCTGTCTTAACCATGTCTTTCAGCAGCGGCTTCATATCGAGCCGCTTGTCGATTGTATGGCAAGGAACTCTACCCTGCGTCACTTGAATAATGGCTTCTCCCACCTGAAAAATATCGCCAATGCAGACAGCCTGCTCCAGCATATTCGTTACTGTCAGGTTTTCTCCAAAAGCAGCGTGGGGCAATTGTGTGCCGAAATGGCCATTCCAGTAATCATAATGTTCATAAGGATAAATGCAGACAGCGCGATCCGGTCCCCCATGGTGCTTCAGGTCCGCCACGCCATCTCCCTCGAAACCATCTTTGGTTAAATATACTTTTTCCACCTGTTTTTTTCGTATAGCCGTTTCCATAGTTTTGCCGTCTCCATAGACCATCTTTTCCGGCATGCCGACAGCAAGATTTTTTATGGCTGCTCTCTCCGAATTTGTCACATTCACCCCACCTTTTGTTTATACTAATGATTCTCATTTTCTTCCATTGTACAACGGCTTGTCAATCCTCCAAAATCTCTTTCAAAAACTTTTCCCGATGGTCCAGAAAATATTTAGTGATTCGGTAATGGTCTGTCATTTCATAATCGATTTCTTCAATGGAGCCGCCATCAAAGCTCAAGATTTTGGCATCCGGATAGCCAAGAAGAATAGGCGAATGGGTCGCGATGATGAACTGGCAATTTTCCTCATCAATCAAATCCTTCAATATTCGCAGAAACGTCAATTGCCGCTGCGGCGATAATGCTGCCTCGGGCTCGTCCAGCAAATACAGGGCACGGCCGTTAAAACGGTTCAAGAACAAAGACAGGAATGATTCACCGTGTGATTGTTCGTGCAAGGAACGGCCTCCATACGATTGGAAACCATCCCCGTCGATTTCTTCAAGATGTGTGGCAAAGTTGTAAAACGATTCCGCACGCATAAAGAACCCATTCGTGACTTTCGGCATCCAGGAAAGCCGGATATAGTCGCCCAATGCCGATTCAGCGGCATGGACTTCATAGGTATTATTGCGGCCTCCTCCAGCTGTATTAAAACCACATTTATCCGCTATGGCCTCGAGCAATGTAGACTTGCCCGAGCCATTCTCCCCTACAAAAAAAGTAATTGGATTGCTCAAATCCAGTTGATCCATAGTGCCGATCGAAGGAACAGTAAAAGGATACTGTCCATAATCGTCGATTTCTTCTTTCAATAAACTGATTCGATTCAAAAACATGGATGCACCTCCCTGGCTTCTTCCCTCAGATCTTTAAAAGAATGATCACAACCGCTAATTATTCATTACTGTTAATTTTTATTCATTGTCTCATATTATTTCCCAACTGCAAACAAAAATTCCACCTGATAAAAAAGGTCTGAACCATAATTGATTCAGACCACTGTATAACCGATTCCCGGTTGATCGCTCAAAACGATTTCGCCATTTTCTACTATGATTTCAGGCTCGATGATATCTTTCTCCCAGAAATGTCCGGAAGCTGAAAAATCACCAGGGTAGATGATTCCCGGCAACGATGCCAAAGCCAGATTATGGGCTTTGGAAACGCCGAATTCAATCATTCCCCCGACCCAGGTACCGATGGAATGGGTCCGGCACAGTTCGATCACTTTTAATGTTTCTGTCCATCCCCCAAGCCGGCTCATTTTCAAGACGATAATGTCGCCGGCTTTCCGGTCAATCATTTCCTGCATATCTTCCACAGAGGCAATACTTTCATCCAAACAGATCTTCGTGTCCAGCTCTTTTTTCGCCTGTGCATGCAACTCCCATTGCCGTTCGCCAAAAGGCTGTTCAATCAGCGTAAAGCCGATATCGTCGAATGTTTTCAATCGTTCAACACTGTGTGTCTGGAAACTGCCATTGGCATCTGCAAAAAACAGGATTTCCGGGTAGGCGGCAACAATCGTTTTCAATAAAGTACGATCTGTTTCAGGGTGTATCTTTATTTTTATTCGCCGGTAACCGGAGTTCACAGCCTGTGCCACCTGCTCTGCTATTTTTGAAGGGTCCGCAGCTACAACCACGCCTGCTGGAATCGCTTGCCGGGAACCTCCAACAAACTTCCACAATGGTTGTTGGTCCACTTTGGCGAACAAATCCCATACCGCCATTTCAACCGCCGCTTTGGCCATCCGGTTGCCTTTGACAGTTTGGAACAACTCCCAAACTTCGTTTGGATGGCTGATGGTTTTACCGTCAAGAAGCGGCAGCAACGAATGCACCAATACAAAACGGCAGCCGGTAATCGTCTCTTCTGTATACCAGGGCGTTTCGAAAGCCACGCATTCCCCGTAGCCGACATGCCCTTTATCACCGGTCACCGAAACAATGATCACTTCACGCTCTTCCACTTGCTGCAGCACCGTTTTAAACGGTTTCCGCAGCGGTTTCCGCACCGTCTCCAACTGGATGTCCCGGATAGTTACAGCCATGTTCTCAACTCTCTTCTCAAAAGCTTGTTGGAGGCATTGCGGGGCAGCTCCTCAACAAACAGCAGCTGCTTTGGCACTTTATAAGAAGCGATCTGCTCGCGGCAATACACCAACAGCTCATCCGCCGTCGCTTCTTTGTTCAACACCACGAACGCTACGGGAACTTCTCCCCATTTATCACTCGGCCCACCGCATACACCGGCTTCACGGACAGCGGGATGGGCCAGCAACACTTTTTCAATTTCAGCGGGATAGACATTTTCCCCACCTGAAACAATCAGGTCTGAACGGCGATCCACCACAAATAAAAACCCTTCATTATCTAAATAACCGATGTCCCCGGTATGGAGCCAGCCGTCTTCCTGAACTTTCCGTTCAGCAAATTTGCCGATGTATCCAGGCGTGACTTGAGGACCGTGAATAAGGATTTCGCCTTTTTCTCCCGGTTCCTCTGTGCCATCAATTTTCACTTGATATAAAAACAGCGGTTTGCCGGAAGAGCCGATTTTTCGTTCGGCATCCGCTGATTGCAAAGTGGTAGTCTGAGAAGATGTTTCCGTCATGCCGTATGTCTGCAGCACCGGAATTCCACATTTTTCTGCGCGATTGATGTAGGCGACCGGAATCGGTCCTCCTCCTGCAAGAATCGCTTTGAAACGGGGAGAAGCCGGCATTGCGGCTTCTTCCACATTTGCCAGAATACGCTCCAGCATCACCCCGACCATGGACATGTACGTCACCGTGCCGTTGCAGATTTCCTCTGCACTGCGCTGGGCATCGAATTTTTCATACAACCGCACTCCCATACCGTAGATTAGCGATCTCATGAGAATCGAAAAACCGCTGATGTGGAACAGCGGGACTGAACAAAGCCAGACATCTTCAGGGGCAATTCCTATATTAAGCGCTGATGAAACTGCACTGGAGAAATGATTCTCGGCTGTCTGACGGACTCCTTTCGGGTTCCCAGTAGTACCCGAGGTATACATGATCGAAATGGTGCGGTCCTGTTGCCATTGTTTTTGCGGTTCGAATGCTGCCGGTTCCGTTTCATCCAATTGGCTGAACAAAATCACATTGGCTGCGTCTATTTTCTCCTTCAGGACATCAACCACCAATACATAATTTACCTGGGCATCTTCAATTTGATAGGCCAGTTCAGCTTTCGCCAAACGCTCATTCAACATGACCATCTCACAGCCTAAATGAAGGCAGCCGTACATGACAAAAACAAAATCAGGATTGGACTTGGCAAGGATCGCTACACGCGAATCGGCTTTAACGCCAAGTGCTGACAATTTGCCGGCATAAACAAGCGCCAGATCATTGATTTCTGAAAATGTCCATTGCCGCTCCTCGAATGACAAGGCCATACGGTCTCCACTCAAATAACTCCGCTGGCTCAACCAGTTCGGATACGTCATTTTAAAAAATCCTTTCTTCAAAAAAAGCTGTCCCCTGAGAGGACAGCTTTCAATTATTCGGTGATCAAGGAAAACGTGGGAATTGGCCAAAGTCCGGTTTGCGTTTTTCTTTGAACGCATCGCGGCCTTCTTTTGCTTCATCCGTTGTGTAGTACAACAATGTCGCGTCTCCAGCCATCTGCTGCAATCCGGCAAGGCCATCTGTATCTGCATTCATTGCCGCTTTAACGAAACGAAGAGCAGTTGGGCTCATTTCAAGCATTTCCTGGCACCATTGAACGGTCTCGTCTTCCAGCTGGTCCAGAGGAACCACTGTGTTGACTAAGCCCATATCCAATGCTTCCTGCGCATCGTATTGACGGCATAGGTACCAGATTTCACGTGCTTTCTTGTGTCCGATGATGCGTGCCAAGTAACCCGAACCATAGCCGGCATCAAATGAACCAACGCGCGGGCCAGTTTGGCCGAAACGTGCGTTATCAGCTGCGATCGTCAAGTCACATACTACGTGAAGGACATGTCCGCCGCCGATTGCATATCCTGCAACCATTGCGATGACCGGTTTTGGAATAACACGGATCAAACGCTGAAGGTCCAAGACGTTCAAACGCGGAATTTCATCTTCCCCTACATAGCCGCCATGTCCGCGTACGGATTGGTCTCCGCCTGAACAGAAAGCTTTTTCGCCTTCTCCTGTCAAAATGATGACGCCGACATCTGAATTATCACGTGCACGTGAAAATGCATCGATCAATTCGTGAACCGTTTTTGGACGGAATGCATTGCGCACTTCCGGACGGTTGATGGTAATTTTAGCAATACCATTAAAAATTTCATACTTGATATCTTCATATGTACGTTCTGTAATCCACTCGCGTGTCATGATTTTCCTCCTTGATAGTTCAAACTTGAATACTCCCTTACTATTGTAGCAAATTCAGCAGGTTTTTCCACATGTATTGCATGCCCGCCTTCAATAGTTTTATGAACAGCATCCGGCAGCAGCTCAGCCATCTCTTCGGCGATTGCTCTAAACTTCCCATCCAATTGCCCTGTCACCAATAAAACCGGTGTTTCTAAGTTCTTCAGCAACTCCCAGTAAGATTCCTGCGCACCTGTGCCCATCCCTTTCAAACTGTTTGCAAGGCCAATGGGATTCTGTGCCAACCTTTCTTCCCGGATAGCTTGTTTCACCGGCTCAGAGAGGGATTTCTGGCTGTTGAACAACGGAATGTTTTCCCAACGGTCAACAAAATTCGTTATTCCACCGGCAGCAATCCGCTGCGCCAGTCCTTCATCACGAGTTTGCCGTTCTTGCTGTTCTTCATCAGTCCGAAGCCCCGGAGACGCACTTTCCAATACCAATCCTTTAAGGCGTTCCGGAAAATTGCAGGCATAAGCAAGTGCGGTGCGTCCGCCCATCGAATAGCCGATAAGCGTCAATCCCTCCAAACCCAACTGGGCGAACAACGCATCCAGGTCTTCCACCTGCCGTTGCATTCGATAATGCTCGATCTCTTCCGGACAATCCGTTTCGCCGTGGCCAATCAAGTCGATCAGAACGATTTTCACATCGTTCCATCCTTCAATGACCGGCTGCCAGCTTTTTATGCTGCCGGTAAAGCCATGCAAAAAGACAATCGTTTCCTGTTGGTCGGCATTGATTATCTCCACATGGTAACTTACTCCATTAACATCCAGTTTCATTGCGTTGCCAGCTCCTCATTAAAGCGGCTCCATAATTTGCGGTGCGTCACAACATTGTGCTGTCGGTCTGTAAACACTTCAATGATTTTTACGGCTTTATTTTTCGGCTGGTCCAATGCTTCCGCCAATTGTTCAGCCGTTTCCACCGCTGCATACTGTGCATCGTACATTTTCGCTGCATCACTAAAAGTCAGTCCTGTCGGCGTTCCAAATAAATCCTCAAAATGATGTTCTTCCTGAGACTGAGGCAAATAGGAGAAGATACCGCCGCCATCGTTATTCATGATGACAATGGTCAGATCCGTTTCCTGCATTTTGGACGCAATCAGCCCATTCATATCATGTAAAAATGACAAATCACCGATAAACAGATAAGCCGGCCGCTGTTTCGCAGCCTGAACCCCAAACGCTGTTGACACTACGCCATCAATGCCGTTCGCTCCCCGGTTTGCATACACCATGACATCCCGCTCTGTCGCTTTAAAAAAGGTATCAACGTCACGGATTGGCATGCTGCTGCCGACAATCAGATCGCAAGCTTCCAATCTGTCAAAAAATACTTTGGCCAAGACACCTTCGTCCAATTCTTCCTGGCAGTGGCGCTCGACAACTTCCCAGTAAAGGGCGGATGCTGCTGTCCATTTTTCACGGTAAGAGTTGGCATTTCCAGTGTCCATAGGCATTTTCCATAAACTATTCGCCGATGCCTGGATATGGTGCGTCACCACGGATTGGGCATCCCGCAACATGGGGCTTTCGTCAAAGACAATGTACTTTTCCGGTTTTGCTGCAGCTAAGAACAAAGTCAATGGCTTTGAAACCGGCTGCGGTCCGACGCGGATGACCACTTCAGGCACCACGTCTTCTTTAAATGCTTCACTTTTCAATAAAGCGTCGTAAGAATCGATAATAAAGTGTCTTGCTTCCGCAGGCACATTGCCCCGCAGATTCGACAGCGGATCCGCCAATACCGGCCAACCGAGATTTTGAATAAAGCCCCAGAATTCCTCCGGCATCGGTGCAGTCATTTCGCCGACAATCAGCAAGCCTTTTTCTTTTTTCACAAGGTCCTGCAGAAATGCCTGGCTATCAGCACTCAATGACATCTCACCGCCAAAATGAGCAATTTCACCAAGGCTTTCATACGCCTGTTCGAAATCAATACGCAATGGTTCGCGGAAAGGCACATTGATATGTACCGGGCCTTTTGGTTCGCTGCTGGCATTTCGGACAGAACGATGCAGATGGCGGGATAGGAACGCCAATTGATTTTCCGTTTCCGGCAATGGCAGATCCGTCGCCCATTTCACATGTGAGCCAAATAAATTAATTTGATTGATTGCTTGAGGAGCCCCTACTTCCCGCAGTTCATGCGGACGATCTGCCGTTACGACAATCAATGGAACCCGTGCATAATAGGCTTCGACGATTGCAGGAAAATAATTTGCTGCCGCCGTTCCGGATGTACATAACAACATCACCGGTTTGCCGGAAGCCTTCGCCATGCCCAGTGCAAAATAAGCTGCTGAACGTTCATCAATCTGCCGATAGACTGTCATCCCTTCCTGCTTCATACAGGCATAGGCAAGCGGCGTTGAACGGGATCCCGGACTGATAACCGCGTCCGTCACTCCCTGCTCGACCAGCGAATGGGTAAATGCGGATACGTACTCTGTTAATGCTTCACGACTCGTCACTCAATTGACCTCCCAATGCCCGAAGCATCGGTCTGAATTTAACCCATGTCTCGTCATACTCTGATTGCGGTGTAGAATCGGCTACAATTCCGCCTCCCGCATATAAATAAGCCTCTTTTCCATCCAATAAAGCCGAACGGATGGCAACAGCGAATTCACCGTCTCCTTTAGCGTCAATCCAGCCGACGGGCGCTGCATAATAGCCGCGGTTCAATGCCTCATACTCCCGGATCATCTCCATAGCTTCCAGTTTAGGCTCTCCACCAAGTGCTGGCGTCGGGTGGAGGGCTTCCACCAAATCAAACAAAGTAGCACCTGGATTTAAATTACCTTCCACCGGTGTATATAAGTGCTGGATATCCCTGATCTTCATCAATTTCGGCAGTTTAGGGACACTTGCCTGACTGCAATAAGCTTCAAAAACCTCAGAAATCATATTGACCACGTATTGGTGTTCTCCACGGTTTTTGGGATCTGCCAGCAAAGCATTTCCCAGTTCCGTATCTTTCTCGACAGTTTTCCCGCGAGGCGTAGAGCCCGCCAAACAAGTGGAAAGTGCTTTTTTGTCTTCCACTTTCACTAGCCGTTCCGGTGTGGCCCCAAAGAAAAACTGCTCTTCTGCTTCAAGCCCGAAGAGGAAACTTTCGGGTTGTTCGTTGGATACCTGGTACAAGGCAGCCGTCGGCGAAAGTTTTTCATCGAACTCCAGCTTCAACGCACGTGCGATAACGACTTTCTCCACCTCTTCAGCTTTGATGGTGTCGGTGACTTGTTGAATGGAATGCAGGTATTCCTCTTTTCTCAATTCCAGATGGCCAATTGCCTGTGGCTTATCGTATTTGTCCACTTCGGATACTTGAGCTGCATGAATCAACTTGTCGCGCTCTTTGCGCAATGCCTCAAATTCGGCAAAGCTCTCTTGTTGTTCAGTGATCAGATGAATGCTGACGTAAGCCTGCTCGCCTTTTAAAATAAGCTGGAAAGTCGGCACAGCGAAATAAGCTTGCGGGAAATTTGTCCATTCACTTTCCTTATCGTTTAACGGATCAAATGAAAATCCTCCAAACAGCACTGGCTGTACAGCATGCTCTTCATTGACGATTTGCCGGCATAAGCTCTTCCAATCAACTTTGATATTCTGAAACCGGCCTTGTGCCGCATCTGATGTCAAAACGTGGGCATGCCCGAGTCCAACAAGCGTAAAGGTCTTTTCACGATTTTGCCAATACATGCGCTTTCCTGCATGGCCGTCTCTGCCCGCTTCAAAAAAAGCTAACGCGGACATGCGGGTTACTTCGATTGTTTCCGTATAAAAGCGGTAGCCTTCGTAACGGCTTTCCGCAAATTGCTGGGTCGATGAATACGATTCTGAATTCACCTGATTACCTCCGTTTTAAACAATAGTTTAGTTTATTTCATTCAGTATTCTACTTTTTAATCTCTATCCTCTATCATACTCTTTTCTGCTAAAATCAGCACATCATATGCTGTATTTGCCTCTATTTTGAAGTACAATGAAGAGTGGAAAGAATTAAAGGAGAGATATACATGACACATTCACTACAGGCAGACAGCGGATGGCGCGTCTGGTGGCAGTTAACCCGTCCCCATACCTTAACCGCTTCCTTCGCTCCCGTTTTTCTGGGAACGATGATTGCTTTGCATTATTCTACGATCAACTGGACTTTATTTTTAGCTATGCTGATCGCAAGTTTATTGATTCAGGCAGCTACGAATATGTTCAATGAGTATTACGATTTCGCCCGTGGCTTAGATAACGAGAAATCTGTCGGCATCGGCGGCGCAATCGTACGGAACGGCGTCAAACCCAAAACCGTTCTGATGTTGGCGTTGTTGCTTTACGTGATAGCCGGTGCAATCGGAATCTATATTTGTTCACAGACTACTTGGTGGCTATTAGTCGTAGGCGGAGTGGCAATGATGATCGGCTACCTTTATACAGGCGGACCTTATCCGATTGCCTATACCCCTTTCGGAGAACTCTTTTCCGGAGTCGTCATGGGCTACTTGATCGTCATCATCGCCTTCTATATTCAAACAGGCACCGTGACTCTGGAAGCATCTTTGCTTGCTGTTCCGAGTACTTTGTTGGTGGCAGCTATCATGATGTCCAATAATATCCGTGACATTGTGGGAGATGAAGAAAGCGGCCGCAAGACGCTGGCGATTTTAGTTAGAAGACCGGCAGCAGTCAATATTCTGATGTTTTTCTTTATTATTGCTTATGCATGGATTGTCATCCTAGTTATTTCAGGGACATTGACACCCTGGGCTTTACTGGTTTTTCTGAGCGTCCTCAAACCGGTTAAAGTTGTGCAGATCTTTAAACGCTATACGGAACCGTTACAAGTAATGCCGGCTATGAAGGATACAGGTAAAACAAATACATTTTTCGCATTTTTGCTGGGCATCGGTTTATTGATTGACTACCTACTATAATAGAAGGCTCAAAAGGGATTTCTTCGGAGATCCCTTTTTGTGTTTAAATTACACTTTGAAAAATCGATAGCCATACGATATAGTAGATAGATAATTCAGGAGATTCTAGTTTGGAGGGGAAGAAGCTGAAACCTGTCATTATCGGCATTTGCGCCGCATTTTTCTTCGCCTTTACGTTTGTATTGAACGCTATCATGGAAGCCGGCGGAGGCAGCTGGATTTGGAGTGCTTCTCTCCGCTTTATTTTTATGGTTCCTTTTTTGTTGGTTATTGTTCTTATGCGAGGCAATTTGAAACAATTGCTGCTGGAAATGAACAAAAATAAAAGAGCATGGGCGCTCTGGAGTTTTGTCGGATTTGGGTTGTTCTATGCCCCACTGTGTTTTGCCGCTGCCTATTCGCCGGGATGGCTAATAGCCGGTACATGGCAAATCACCATAATAGCAGGTACGCTGCTGGCTCCACTTTTTCTAATTACTCTACATACAAATAAAGGGCCCCTTCAAGTCAGAGGCCAAATCCCCATTAAGGGATTGCTGGTATCACTTATCATCGTGGCCGGTGTCAGCCTGATGCAATTGGAACACATAGCTTCTGTTTCCTCAGCTTCAATATGGTTCGGTTTTCTTCCAGTTATACTCGCTGCTTTTGCCTATCCATTAGGAAATAGAAAGATGATGGAAGTGTGCGATGGCAGACTGGACGCTTATCAAAGAGTACTGGGAATGGCATTAGCGAGCCTTCCTTTTTGGTTTTTGCTGTCACTCTATGGCCTGTTTACAGTTGGTGGACCGACGGGATCGCAAAGCATCCAAACACTGGTCGTGGCAATCAGTTCAGGAGTCATTGCCACCGTACTGTTTTTTAAAGCAACGGATCTGGTCAGAGGGAATATGCAAAAGTTGGCCGCAGTGGAAGCTACCCAATCTATGGAAGTTGTATTTGCCTTAATAGGGGAAATCCTTTTCTTGTCAATTGCATGGCCTTCTGCATTATCCTGGTGCGGCATCGTACTCGTCATGCTTGGGATGACGGTCCACAGCTACATTTCTGGACAAAAGAAAAAAAGTGTCATGCAACTGAATGCATGACACTTTTTATGATGACCCCTACGGGATTCGAACCCGTGTTACCGCCGTGAAAGGGCGGTGTCTTAACCGCTTGACCAAGGGGCCATATACTGGCGGAGAAGGAGGGATTTGAACCCTCGCGCCGGTTGCCCGACCTACACCCTTAGCAGGGGCGCCTCTTCAGCCACTTGAGTACTTCCCCAGTATGGCTCCGAAGGTAGGACTCGAACCTACGACCATCGCATTAACAGTGCGGTGCTCTACCACTGAGCTACTTCGGAATGGTGGGCCTAAATGGACTCGAACCATCGACCTCACGCTTATCAGGCGTGCGCTCTAACCAGCTGAGCTATAGGCCCATATGTATATAAAATGGAGCGGGTGAAGGGAATCGAACCCTCATCATCAGCTTGGAAGGCTGAGGTTTTACCACTAAACTACACCCGCA